>DASPHC010000001.1:0-27974 GCA_035629865.1 Thermoanaerobaculia bacterium
GTACTCGATTGGCAGTTCGCCTTTCCTGATACTCTGTTCGTGCACCGTTTTGTCCCCCTCGTAAACGTGATTTTTTCGTCGAAACCATCGTAGCGAGAGGAGTTACAAGACGGTGCTTCTTTTTAACTGCCGTTTCCACGTTGTTGCTTGTGAGGCAGCGCCTGGGCCGTAAGCCCGTAATCCCAAGCAACCAGTAACCAGTAACGAAAACGGCCGGCGCTTGCGCGCCGGCCGTGAGTTCGTTCGGGTCGAGTTTGTTCGGAAGAGTCGTTTACGCCCAGCTCGAGCTGCGGCTGCCCGAGCGGCGCTGGTTGTAGCAATCGCGGCAATACACCGGCTTACCACTGACCGGGGTGAACGGAACCTCGGTTCCGACACCGCAGCCGTCGCAGGTGACGCTCACCATCTGGCGCGAGCGGCCTTCGCCGCCGTTGCCGTCACGGGAGGTCTTTCTCTTGTCGCGGCAGTTCTTGCAACGTTTCGGTTCGTTGGTAAATCCGCGCTCTGCGTAAAACGCCTGTTCATTCCGGCTGAAGATGAACTCCTGGCCGCAGTCTGCGCAGTTGAGGCTTTTGTCGTTGAAAGTGTCCATGAAACCTTGATCTCCTAAGCGATTGTTGCGTGAAACGTCGAATTGCCGCAGCGAGAGTGGGTGCGGGGTGCCGCGACACTGCCCCCGCTTTTTGGCTGGTTACTGCTGGGTTGGTGCGAATCGACCCCCTTCCGAACGTCGGAAACAAAACACCCCCGAGCGAACGCCGCTGTCCGGTCTGGAGTGTCGAAATTGATCCCGATGCCAGTCGTTTTAGCATAGTTTTCTCGCGTAAGGCAACGCGGAAAGACGGAACTCAAAATAAGAACGTCAAGGTGTTGACCATTGAAAAAGGCCAATAAAATAAGGGTCGGACCGGCCGGCTGGAGCTACACCGATTGGGAAAAGGTCGTCTACCCGCCGCACGGCTCGAAATTCGATCACCTCGCCTACCTCTCCGAATTCTTCGACACCATCGAGATCAACTCGCCCTTCTACCGCATCCCTCCGTCCACGCACGCGAAGAGCTGGGTGCGGCGCGTCGCCGCGAATCCGGACTTCCTCTTCACGACGAAGGTCTTCCGCGGCTTCACGCACGAGAAGGCGGAGCTCGCCGACGCCGACGTGACGGCGTTTCGCAACTATCTCGACCCGCTGATGGAGGCAAACCGCCTCGGGGCGATCCTGCTGCAGTTCCCGTGGAGCTTCAAGAACACGCCGGAGTCGTGCGACAAGCTGGAGGCACTCTTCGCCTCGTTCGCGGAGTATCCGAAGGCGCTCGAAGTCCGCCACTCGACCTTCCAGAAAGAGGAGTTCTACACCTTCCTCGACGAGCACCGGGTGTCGTGGGTGAACGTCGACCAGCCACTCTTCAACGACTCGGTGAAACCGGCCGACATCGCCACCGGCCCGATCGCCTACGCCCGCTTCCACGGCCGCAACTACGAGAAGTGGTTCGCCCACGAGGAGGCATGGGAGCGCTACAACTATCTCTACTCCGAGGAAGAGCTCGAGCCGTGGGTGAAGCGGATCGAGGGGCTGGCGAAGAGCCGCGACACCTTCGTCGTCACGAACAACCACTTCCGAGGACAGGCCATCGTGAATGCCGGGGATATCCGGGAGTCGCTCGGGCTGGAGAACAAGATGCCGCCGCAGTTGAGAGAGGTTTACGGGGATCGCATAAAAGGAGCGATGAGCGATGAGCGATGAACGATGAACGATGAACGACGAGAGATTACGGACGTTCAACTCATCTCTCATCGTTCATCTCTCATCTCTCGTTCCACGCTGTCGTCCCATGTAGGATGCGCCCGCAAATGACGCGAAAAAAGCGCGTGGTCGGGACCGCCGGTCACATCGATCACGGCAAAACCTCCCTCGTCCGGGCGCTGACCGGGATCGACACGGACCGGCTCCCCGAGGAGAAGCGGCGCGGGATCACGATCGACCTCGGCTTTGCGAGCTGGTTCACCGACGAGTACCAGATCGGCTTCGTCGACGTCCCCGGCCACGAACGGTTCGTGAAGAACATGCTGGCCGGGATCGGCGGGATCGACAGCGTCCTGTTGATCGTCGCCGCCGATGAGTCGATCAAACCGCAGACGCGCGAGCATTTCGCCATCTGCCGGCTGCTCGGCATCCCCACGGGCGTGGTCGCCATCACCAAGAGCGATCTCGTGGAGCGCGACATCCTGGAGCTGGTGAAGCTGGAGATCGAGGAGCTCGTGGCCGGCAGTTTCCTGGAAGGGCAGCCAATCGTGCCTGTCAGCAGCACGACCGGAGCGGGTCTCGGCGATTTGCGCGCGGCGATTCTGCAGTCGGTCGCGGCAGTGGACGACCGCGACGCCACGACCCGCGTCTTCCGTCTCCCGATCGATCGCGTCTTCACGATGAAAGGCTTCGGGTCGGTGATCACCGGCACGACCTACTCCGGACGCGTGCGGGTGGAAGACGAGGTGGAGGTACTGCCCGGCGGGAAGCGCAGCCGCGCCCGCGCCATCCAGGTGCACGGCGAGCCGCGCGACGGGGCTTCGGCCGGCGAGCGGACGTCGATGAATCTCTCCGACATCCCGCTCGAAGAGCTGCAGCGCGGGCAGCAGGTGCTGCATCCCGGCACGCTGCGGCCGTCGCAGGTCATCACGGTGAAGCTCGACCTGCTGGATGACGCGAAGCCGCTGAAGGAACAGACCCGCATCCGTTTCCACCATCTCTCCGCGGAGCTCCTCGGCACGCTCCGCTTCGTCGACGGCACCGGCGGCGAGCTGCCGGGCGGGATGAGCGCGTACGCGCAGGTGCGGCTGGAGGCGGAGATCGTCGCCGCCGCGGGCGACCGTTTCGTGATCCGCCGTTACTCCCCCGCCACGACCATCGGCGGCGGGGTGATTCTCGACGCGCATCTTTCGAAGCTGAGCCGCGGGACGCGCGGCGAGATCCTCGACACCCTCGGCAACGGCACGTTGCCGCAGCGCGTCGAGCTGATGGCGAAGCTGCAGGGGCTGCGCGGCGTATCGATCGAAGAGCTGCAGGCACGCACCGGCATCCGCGCCGAGACGCTGGCGAAGGAGCTGCGCACCGTCCCGAACGTCCAGAAGACCGGCACGACCTTCCTCCACAACGACGTGGTGGCCGACTTCCGCCGCCGGGCGATGGAGTTCATGCAGGCCTACTTCCAGTCGAACAAGATGGCGGTGAACGTCCCGAAGGGGGAGTTCGTCCAGAAGCTCATCCCCAATGGCGCGCCGGTCAACTATCTATTGCACGATCTCGGGAAGGAGCAGATCGCCAACCTGCAGGGCGACGCGCTCGACATCCCCGGCCGTTCGAAGACCCTCGGCGGCGCGGAAGGCGAGCTCGCCCGCGGCATCGAGGCCATCTATCTCGAGGCCGGCCTGCAGACTCCTGCCACCTCGCAGATCATCAAGGCCATCCCGCAGAAGCCGAAGGTGATCGAGGGGGTGATCGGCTTCCTGGTGAAACAGGGAACGCTGGTCCGCCTCGCCGAAGGCGTCTACCTGCACCGCGACGTCATCGACGCGGCGCGGCAGAAGCTGGCGGAAAAGAAGGGGGAGACCATCGACGTCTCCGACTTCAAGGACCTGTTCGGCATCTCCCGCAAGGTGGCGATTCCGTTACTGGAGTTTTTCGACAAGGAAGGGGCCACGAAACGCATCGGCGACACAAGGCTGGTACTCTGACAGCCGATATGCGTCCCCTGGTCCCCCTCGTGCTCCTGCTCTCGCTCTCCGTCCACGCCGCGCCGAAGGTTCAGGTGCCGCGCGTCCCCGCCAGCCCGAAAGTCGATGGCGTGATCACGTCGAAGGAGTGGAAGGACGCGGTGCGCGTCCCGCTCGGCACCGGCGGCCACGCCATGCTGCAGCACAACGGCACCTATCTCTTCGTTGCCCTGGTCGGCCGCCGCTCCGGCATCGGCAGCCTCTGCACGATGAACAAGGACGAGGTTCAGGTCCTCCACGCCTCGGCCGCCCTCGGCACAGCGACCTTCAAGCGCGACGGCACGAAGTGGGTCTCCAACCGCCCCTTCGCCTGGACCAACCGCGACACCAGCGCCTCCGAGGCTGCCATGGCGGACCGGAAGAAGTTCCTCGACACGGAAGGATGGTTCGCTAACGCGCAGCCGGTAGGCTCGCCGAAGCGCGAGTTCCAGATCCGCATCGGCGGCCGCGGCGAGATCCCCCTGACCCTCGGCTTCATGGGCTTTATCCGCAAAGGCGAGTTCGACCTCTCGTCCTGGCCGGAAAAGCTGCCGGACGGGTGCGGGGAGCTGGATCTGGCCGGCGGGTATACGGATCGGGAGTACTCGTTCGATCCGGAGACGTGGGGAGTGGCGGAGATCCGGTAGGGATCGGATTGTCATCCTGAGCCCGCCGCCCCTTCCCACGAAGCCGAAAGCATGGCGGCGAAGGACCTGGGGGGCGGGGGAGCGAATCACGCTCATCCCACCCCCACCCGCCCAGATCCTTCGCCGTCGTGCTTTTTGCTTCGTGGGAAGTGCGGCGGGCTCAGGATGACAAGCTACGGTCGCTTCTTTGCCCCCGCCGGTTTGGGCGTCACATCCCTATATCCCTTCGGCACCGCCAGCACCGACTCGCCCACTTCCTGCTGGCCGATCGACACCACCGACCTCTCCACCATCATCTTCTGCCTGCCGAAGGCGATCTCGGCGTGGTCGAGGAGGGGAAAGCCGCGGGTGTTGAGGAGGGCTTCGTCGGCGTCTTTCATCATCGGGGCGAGCGGGCCGACCGGCCCTTCGGCGGCGTGCATCAGGGCGAAGAGGGTGCGGGGGATGGCGGGGTGGTCGGCAAGCCAGAGCTCGCGTTTGTAGGCGCCGGCTTCGATCACGCTTTGCTCGGCAGTCACGTTCTGGATGGAGCGTTTCTTTCCGGTCCGCTTCAGCGTCAGCTCCGGGTAGTGGGACGGCAGCGAACGGGCCAGCGACGTGCGGCGCTGGCGGGCGATCGACGCCAGCGGCTCGGTGCGAAAGGTCTTCGCCACGTCGTCGACGAACGTAATGGTGTTGGCCTCGGTGTCGTAGAAATGCCAGACGTCCTGTTCGCCGGTGTTGCGGGCGCGCTTGCCGGCGATGACGAGCGTCCGGGTGAAGGTCTTGTCGCCGGGCTGGAGGGTGGTCTTCAGCGTCACGACGGTGGCGCGGACCTGCGGACCGGCGGCGGCCGGCTTGCCGGGCTGCGGCGCGGGCTTCTTGCACGCCGTGCCGAGCAGAACGCAGAGCAGGACGGCGAGGAATGCAGGGCGTCGGGTGATCACTACTCTTTCGCGTCGAACCAGCTCTTCCCGTAGTGCGCATCCACGGCCAGCGGCACCGCGAGCGGGAAGACGTTCTCCATCGTCTCTTTCACGATCCCCGCCACGTCGGCAGCGCTCGCCTCCGGCGCCTCGATGACGATTTCGTCGTGTACTGTCAGCAACATCCGAGGACCGTCGCGATGGGCGCCGAGGTTCTTGTCGAGCGCGATCATGGCCATCTTCAGGATGTCGGCCGCCGTCCCCTGGATCGGCGCGTTCGTGGCCATCCGCTCCGCATTGCCGCGGACGGTGAACGAGCGGTTGTGGATCTCGGGGATGTAACGGACGCGCCCGAACAGCGTCGTCACCTTGCCGGTGCGGCGGGCCTCGTCGAGCGTCCTGTCGAGGTACTCCTGGATCTTCGGATAGCGGGAGAAGTAGGCGTCGATCCAGTCCTTCGCCTGCGCGGTCGAGATATTGAGCTCGTTCGACAGGCGGAACGACGACATCCCGTACAGCACGCCGAAGTTGATCGTCTTCGCCGCGCGGCGCTGCTCGACGGTCAACTCGTCCTCCGGGATGTTGAACATCTTCGACGCCGTGGCGCGGTGGATGTCGGCGCCGCGCTGGAACGTCTCGATCAGCGACTCGTCGCCGGAGATGTGCGCGAGGATGCGCAATTCGACTTGTGAATAGTCGGCCGACAGCAGCACCCATCCCTCGTCGGCGATGAAGGCTTTGCGGATCTCGCGGCCGGTCTGCGTGCGGATGGGGATGTTCTGCAGGTTCGGGTCGGATGACGACAGCCGCCCCGTCGCCGCGACGGCCTGGTTGAACGTCGTGTGCACGCGGCCGTCGCTGCCGACGATCTGCGGCAGCGCGTCGATGTACGTCCCCTTCAATTTGTGCAGCTCGCGATGCTGGAGGATGAGCTGCGGCACCGCAAAACCGTGGGAGGCGAGCTCCTGCAGCACCTCGACGCTGGTCGAGTAGCTCTTGGTCGTCTTGGTCTTCTTGAGCGCCGGGTAGTTCATCTTCTCGAAGAGGATGTGCCCGAGCTGCTGCGGGGAGTTGAGGTTGAACTCCTGGCCGGCCTCCTCGTAGACGCGCTTCTCGATCTCGGCGAGCTGCTCGCCGAAGGAGCGCGACATGGTGCGGAGAAGCCCCGCATCGATGCGGATGCCGCGCTCCTCCATCCGCCCCAGCACCGGGAAGAGCGGCATCTCGATCCGGTCGTAGATATCCATCAGCGCGGCGTCGCGGCGCAGCTCCGGCTCGAGCATGTCCCGCAGCGCGAACGTAAAGTCGGACTTTTCGCCGAGGTACTGCTGGTAGGCGCCGAGCGCCGTGGCGCCGATCTCGTGGTCGAGCGCGAACAGTGGCGCTGTCTTGGCCACGTCCTTCCGCACCTGGACGTCCTGCTTCAGCCGGTCGCGGACGATATTGCCGAGCGCGTGGCTGGGGAGGCCGGGGTTGATGACGTACGACATCAGCATCACGTCCGACCATTTCGCCGGCACGGGCATCTCCGCGGCGTGCAGGCGGCGGGTCTGGGCCTTGGCGTCGTAGGTGATGAAGGTCCGGTCGGACGCGAGGAGCTCGCGCAAGGCCGCGGTCATGTCGTCGGTGGCGCCGAGGGAACGTTCGAGCGGAACGAGAAGCGAGTCCGACGGCTTGATCGAAAGCGCGGCCGCCATCGGGGCGTCGAAGCCTTCGATGGTCTTCGGCTCGAGCCAGATCGCCAGCTCTTTCGCGTCTCTGACGTACTCCCGGATGTCCTCGGCCGACACGGCCACCCGGAACTCCTTCTGCTGCGGCGGCGCCTCGGGGAGGAACTCCTGCATCAGCGACGCGAACTCGAGCCGGGAGAAGATGTCGTGCAGCTTCGGACGGTCGGGATCGGTGCGCTTCAGGGTCTCGAAGTCGATCTCCAGGTCGAGGTCGCACTTGATCCGGGCCAAGTCCTTCGACAGATAGGCCTTGTCTTTGTTCTCCTCGAGCGTCTTCCGCTGTGCGGCCTTCTTGATCTGGTCGAGGTTCTCGTAGACGCCGTCGAGGGAGCCGAACTGCTGGATCAGCCCCTTCGCCCCCTTCTCGCCGATCCCCGGGACGCCGGGGATGTTGTCGATGGCATCCCCCCAGATGGCCATGACGTCGACGACCTTTTCCGGCGGCAGGCCGAACGCCTCCTCCACTCCCTTCGTGTCGTACAGAACGTCGCGGCCGGTGTGGTAGAGGCGGATGCCGTCGCCGACGAGCTGGAAGAAGTCCTTGTCGCTGGTGGCGATGACGACGTCGTAGCCGCGGTCGCGGGCGGTGCAGGCGAGCGAGCCGATGAAATCGTCGGCCTCCCACTCCACCGAGCGGATGACCGGGATGCGGAAGCCGTCCAGGACCTCGTACACCAGCGGGATCTGCACGGACAGGTCGTCCGGCATCGGCTTACGGTCCTTCTTGTAATCGGCGAACTGCGTCGTGCGCGCCGTCTCCCGCCCCTCGTCGAACGCCACCGCGATGCAATCCGGGTTGTGGTCCTTCAGCAGCTTCCGGAGGGTGGTCACGAACCCGTAGACGGCATTCGTGGCGAACCCGTCCGAGTTCGTCAGGTGGCGAATGGCGTAGTAGGAGCGGTAGACGTTATTCGAGCCGTCGATGATGAAGAGGCTTGGGCGTTTCGGGGCGGGCATTTGCGCGGGCGATTCTATATGCCCCTGAAAGCACTAACGGAGCCTTTCGGCTCCGTTGTGGTACATCAGTGTAGGACCGCTGCGGCCAGTTGGTAGGGTTCAAGGAAGCTAAGTGAGTAATCGTCCAAAATCGGTCCAATAGTCAAGGAGGGAGCCCGCAGCAGCCACTTTGCGCAGGCAGGTTGGATGGGACCCGCGCAAGTGCGGTTTCTTCATTTCTGTCGAAACCTGTTTCATCGTGCTCTCTATCATTGCGAAGGACAGGCCAACTTTCCCTTCCGCCTCTGAATAACGGCCCAAAACGCCCTCTTCCGCCGGGCACAAGCGTCGAAGTCTCAGCAATCAAGAGAGATACGCGTTTCGCTTGTGAAAAAAGGCGCATGAGGGCAGGCGACGTTTTCTGAGGAAAGTTTTTCCATGGCTGGCTCTCCGGTTGCAATTCTGACCACCGCCATGAAGAAAATTTTGACCATAGCCGCTCTCATGCTTGCCGGAGCCCCTTCCCTGACCGCTCAAGATTGGAGTTTCGGTGCCGCCACCGGCCCCTTCGTCTTCGGCGACTTCGTCGAGCGCAGCCTTCGGGTGGGCAACGGAGGGGGGTCGGAGGATGCGGGAAAGCTCGTCCTCTCCGCGGAAACCAGCGCCGGTGTCGCTCTCGACATCGAACGGCGCTTTTCCGACCGCTGGGCCATCCGGCTCGAAGGGACCTTCACCCGCGCGCCGCTGTCGGTCGAGCAGGAAGACGGCGGCGGGGTCACGATCGACGCCGGCGACCTCGATGTCAGCACCTGGATGCTCCCGGTGGTCTTCCGCATCAATCCCCGCGGCACCTTCCGCTTCCACCTCCTGGCCGGACCTGCCCTCGCGTTCTACCGCGCCGAGGGAGGTGGGGAGCCGGTCTTTGACGAGACCCAGTCTGAATGGGGCGCCGCGTTCGGAGGCGGCGTCGGCTGGTGGATCAGCGACCGCTTCGCAATCGAAGGGAACCTCACCGACACCATCACCAGCTCCCCCTTCAGCCGGGAAGACTTTCCGGATGTGCCGGGGATCGACATCCCCAGACCGCACAACGTGCACACGACGGTGGGAGTGCGGTGGAAGTTCTGACCTAGGAGATCAGCGAGTTCAGGTCCTTCAGGAGCTCATCCAGCGGAATCCGGTACCCGTCCGCCAGTTGTTCGAGCGTCTCCTCGGAGGACCGGTCGCAGCCGGAGCAGCCGCCGACGTGGTAGGCGGCGAAGACCCACCGCGCCTTCGGGTGCAGGGCCAGCGCTTCGGCGACGACGGTCCGGGGCTCGAACATGGCCGCGCCATTCTAGCGGGCTAGAATGCCGGCGATGAAGGTCCGGCTCCTCTTTTTTGCCGTCCTCCGCGACATCGCCGGCGCGGACGAGCGGGAACTGACCCTCGCCGACGGCACGACCGCGTCCGAGGTGTGGCAGGAATTGCGGGCGTCGTACGACACGCTTGCCGATTACACCCAGCCGCCGATGATCGCCATCAACGAGACCTACGCCACGCCCGACGCCGTCCTCACCGAGGGGGACGAGCTGGCGTTCATCCCACCGGTGGCGGGAGGATGAGCTACCTGACGGACGCGCCGATCGACGCGCAGGCGCTGGTGCGGCGGGTGATCCGGCGCTCGGACGGGGCCTATGTCCTCTTCGAAGGAGTGGTCCGCAACCACCACGACGGCAAAGCGGTGGAGTCGATCTTCTACGACGCCTACCGTCCGATGGCCGAGAAAGAGATGGAGAAGATCGTCCGGGAGGTCGAGGCGCAGTTTCCTGACACCGCCGTGGCCGTCGTCCACCGCCTCGGCCAGCTCGTGGTGGGCGACTCGTCGATCGCCATCGCAGCCGCCTCCCCGCATCGCGCCGAGGCCTTCGCGGCCTGCCGGACGATCATCGACCGCGTCAAAGAGACCGTCCCGATCTGGAAGAAAGAGCGCGGCCCGGACGGCGAGGAGTGGCTAGGCTGGCAGGGCAGATCTGGCAGGGGAGGTGTTGATGGATGAAGTGATCCCTCTTCCGGCCGCGAGCGTGCTCCTGCTCCGCGACGGCCCGCTGGAGGTGCTGATGCTCCGCCGCCACGAAAAGAGCTCGTTCATGCCCGGAGCGTGGGTCTTCCCCGGCGGCATTGCCGAAAAGACGGACATGGACATGCGCGTCACCGCGGTCCGGGAGACGTTCGAAGAGAGCGGCATCTGGCTCGGCGCTCCGCTCGCAGACGCCGAGGAAAAGCGGCGGCGGCTCCTGGCTGGTGAGATCGCCTTCGGCGAGCTGCTCGCCGAGGGACCGGTCGATCTCGATCAACTGGTTCCCACCTCGCGGTGGATCACGCCGGTCGGAGTGCCGAAGCGTTTCGATACGTGGTTCTACCTGGCCGCCGTCTCTCGCGACGTCGTGGCGACGGCGGAGCTGAACGAGCTCGTGGATGCCGTGTGGATCTCCCCCCCCGAGGCGCTGGCGAAGCATGCGGAGCGTTCGATGCAGATCATGTTTCCGACGGCGCGCAACCTCGAGGCGCTCGTGGGGTTTGCTAGTGCGGCGGAGTTGATGGAGTCGCGGCGGGGGGCCGTGATAGTGCCGATTCAGCCGGTGCTGGTGAATGGGAAACCGACATTGCGGTAATACTTGGGAGAAAGAAAAGCACTGTCATCCTGAGCCGCAGGGGCTCCCCATGAACAGCAAGCAAGGCGGCGAAGGACCCCCTTCAGTTGAACGAGTAGCGTCCAGTCGGAGGGGGTCCTTCGCCGCCATGCTTTCCGCTTCCTGGGGAAGTTCCTGCGGCTCAGGATGACAGTGATTGGGGGAAGACCATGCAAATCCGATCCATCACCGCCCCCAATCCCGGCCCGTTCACGCTCGACGGGACGCAGACCTATCTCTTGGGCGAGACGGCGGTGATCGACCCCGGTCCGGCGATCGATTCGCACATCGAGGCGATTCACGCGGCGATGCCGAAACTGCGGACGATTTTGATTACGCATCGGCATGGGGACCATGCGCCGGCTTCCGTCCCACTGAAGAAAGCCACCGGCGCGATGGTCTACGCGCCTCGGGGAGTTCTCAACGACGCCACGGTCGACGTCCGCATCGCCGGCGGGGAGTCGGTCGATGTGGAAGGAACGCCAGTCGAAGTCATCGCCACTCCCGGCCACACGAACGAGCACGTTTGCTTCCTCACCGCCGACGGCGATCTCTTCACCGGCGACACGGTCCTCGGCTTCGGGACCACCGCGATCTTCCCGCCCGACGGGCATATGGGCGATTACCTCCGCTCGCTCGAAACGCTCAGAGCGCGAGAGCCGCGGCGCATCTTCCCCGCCCATGGGCCGATTCGCGAGGACGCCGTCGCGCTGATCGACGAATACATCGCTCATCGCCTCCAACGCGAGCGGCAGGTGCTGGAGGTGATCGCCGCCGGCGCATCCACCGTCAACGACATGCGCAAGCGGATCTACCCCGACCTCGACGAGCGCCTCCACGGCGCCGCGGAGATCCAACTCACCGCGCACCTCATCAAGCTGGTCGAGGAAGGGCGCGCGGAGCGCGCGCTGCTCGAAGCGCGGTAGCTCCACTTACCGCGGGATCACCCGCCGGATGAACACCTTGTTCACAAAGTACGTCTCCTCCTCCGTGTCCATTCGCAGGAACGCCTCCTTCGCGTCGTTCAGCACGTCCGACAGCCGCGATTGCTCGCGGGGGCGGTCGATCGGGACGATGCCTTCGATGCGGGTGCCGTCGGAGAGCTCGACGATGGTGAGTTTCTCGATGACCGTCATCTCCATGTCCACGACCGGCGGGAGCTTTTCGTAGCGCATCCAGAGGATCTGCTCGCGGTTGAGGATCTTCGGGACGCCGTCGGAGAGCATGGGGAAGAAGCGGCGGGTGCCGTTGACGTAGTCGGCGACCGATTCGGGGCCCTCGCGGCGCTCGGAGTAGGGGGCGAGGTAGAGGAAGTGTTCCTGGGGATCGAGACCCGTCATGGCCACCACGACGGCCACCTCGATCATCGGAACCTGATAGCCCACGGCGGAGATGATAAACGCGGGCGGCTACAATGCGCCGGGTATGCGACATAAAGACTTCATCGAGATTCACGACTACACGGCCGCCGAGGTGAACGAGATCTTCGAG
The DNA here is from genome assembly GCA_035629865.1 of Thermoanaerobaculia bacterium. Lineage (GTDB taxonomy): Bacteria > Acidobacteriota > Thermoanaerobaculia > Gp7-AA8 > Gp7-AA8 > QHVT01. The sequence goes on from DASPHC010000001.1 coordinate 12,126, forward strand.
CTGGCCCGCGACATCAAGGCCGCCCCGAAGAAGTTCCGCGACACCCTCGAGGGGCAGACGCTGGCGATGATCTTCGAGAAATCGTCGACCCGCACCCGCGTGTCGTTCGAGGTGGGGATGTTCCAGCTCGGGGGCCACGCCCTCTTCCTTTCCGCGCGCGACATCCAGCTCGGCCGCGGGGAGCCGATCTACGACACCGCCAAGGTGCTCTCGCGCTACGTCGACGGCATCATGGCCCGCACGTTCGCGCACAAGACCGTGACCGACCTCGCCCAGTACGCCACCGTGCCGGTCATCAACGGCCTCACCGACCTCTCCCACCCCTGCCAGGCGATGACCGACTACTTCACGGCCTGGGAGAAATTCGGCGGCCGGCTGAAGGGACGCAAGATTGCTTACGTCGGCGACGGCAACAACATGGCCCACTCGCTGATGTACGGCGCCTCGAAGGTCGGCATGGATATCGCCATCGCCACTCCCGCCGGCTACGCGCCCGACCCGATGGTCGTCGCCGAGGCGCAGGTCGACGCGCAGCAGGCCGGCACGAAGGTGATCGTCACCACCTCGATCGACGAGGCGGTACGCGACGCCGACGTGATCGAGACCGACGTCTGGGCCTCGATGGGACAGGAAGAGGAAGCCGACAAGCGGCGCCGCGACTTCGAAGGATGGATGGTCGACGCGGCGATGATGACCAAAGGAAAGAAGGACGCGATCTTCATGCACTGCCTGCCGGCCCATCGCGGCGAGGAAGTCTCAGCCGACGTCATCGACGGCACGCAGTCGGTCATCTACGACGAGGCGGAAAACCGCCTGCACATCCAGAAGGCGATCATGGTCGCCCTCATGAAGAAGAAGTAGCGAAGCGACAGCCCACACATGGCGGACTCCCAAACCCGGCACGGCCGCGGACTCGCGGTGGTCATTCTCCTGGCCGTGATCTTCTTCACGCTCCTCGGCCTGATCATTCTCAAGAATGACGACGGCCGGACGGGCGAGGAGGCCGCCGCCAATGAGACTCTGACCGTGCTGCCGGTGCGCATCCGCATCCGCACCGAGCCGCACGCCCGGGCGCCGGTCGTGGCCACGGCCGCGAGCGGCGACCGGGTGCTCATGGTCGAAGACCGCGGCGCCTGGGTGCGCGTGCATACGGGCGACGGACTTTCCGGCTGGGCGGAGCGGGCAAATCTCGAGCGGACCATCGAGAACCAGCGCCGCCTCGCACGGCAGGCAGCGATCCGCAACCTGCCGTCGCTCAAGGGAGTGGCCACGGCATCGACCCCGCTCTACGCCGGTCCCGGGATCTTCTATCCGCTGGTCGGCGACCTCGCCGACGGCAGCGACGTCACGGTCTACACCCGCGACCACGACTTCTTCGCCATTCAGCACGGCAAGGCCATCGCCTACGCCGACGTCGACGCGATCGACATCAGCGCCTCGGGGACGCATCAACTCGACGTCCAGACGTCCAGCGACACCGCCGCCCCAACGACCGACACCATGCTTCCTCCCGCGGTGGCCGACACCGCGGTCACCGAACCGCCGCCGCTGACTGACCCCGTTCCAACACCGGAGCCGGAGCCGGAACCGGTGGAGCGCACGACCGGCGTCTACAGCGCAGTGCCGCCCGGAGGCACGCAGCCCGAGGAGCTCGACCGGGTCATCCCGCGCTACCCTTCGGCCGCACGGCGGCAGGGAGTGCAGGGACCGGTGGTCGTGCGCGGCATCGTCCGCCGCGACGGCACGATCGACAACCTCGAGATCATCAAAGACCTCCCCTACGGCCTCGGCGAGGAAGCCCGCCGCGCCGTAAGCCGCTGGCGGTTCCGCCCGGCGACGTTCCGCGGCGAGCCGATCGACGTGTACTACACGGTGACGGTGAACTTCCGGTTACAGTGACAGCGGGTGGTCCTATCCCCCGAAAATGCACGTCTTCACCAGTGGACATACCTCCGTCCAGCAGGGTCCGGAACGCCCCGGGTATGCAGTAGGCTATATAAGAGAGAGAGATCGATGACCCACGACATGCCAGCCGCGGCCCCGCGCCGTGGAATGAAGCTTCGTCGAATCATTCTGACGCTCCTGGTTGCCTGCTTCGGCGCGTCGCTGTTCGCCCAGGACGTCACCGTCGACATTCAGGCGCCGCTGCCGAACAGCCTCAACGGCGATACGCTCAACATCCAGGCAGCCGTGACGTCCGTCTGGGACATCGCCAGCGTGAAAGGCAACGTCGAGGGACGCGAGGTCTCGCTCAGCCTCATCGGCAGCGTCTGGAAGGGCTCCCTCTCCCTCGCCGGACTCGCGCACGGCTCTCACGTGCTGACCGTGACGGCCGAAGACGTGAACTCGGCCACGGCCACCGACCAGGTCACATTCATCTACGACACGCTGCCGGTCATCGAGCTTACCGAGCCGCTCGAAGCGTCCGGCGCCCGTCCGCTCATCCGGGTGGTCGCCTCCTGTGAGGACGACGATCCGGTCACGCCATGCAAGATCGTGGTCCGGGCCACCGCCGTCGAGGAGGAGTCGGAGACGCTTGCCGTCGGATTCGAATCCATAGACGAGTACGTTTCGCTCGAGAACTTCGACGGGAAGCAGGTAAACCTGATCGTCACCGGAACCGACTCGGCCGGACAGGCCGCCCTCGCGCCCGGAAAGGTTCCGCCGGCGGCTCCCGGGATCATTCGGGTGATCTACGCCGACGCCAGCTCGCGTCTCGAGCACGTACTGGACGTCCCGGGCGTCAGCGTGGCCCTCGGCTCCAGCCCCGACGACGACGACGTCATCTTCGACATCGACGCCGACCGCATTCTCTACGTAAACGCCGACCGGGTCCCGACGATCCGCGACCGCGACACCAGCATCGATACGGTCATCTCGCTGCCGTCGCCCGTATACCGGCCTCAGTACGGTTACCTCACCCCGCGCGGAGCGATCCTCGTCATCAGGCATATGAGCTCGGGCGCAGACGCGATCCTCGAATGGCAGGACTCCGCCCCGATCCTGCACGGGAACACGATCAGCCAGGACTCGCTGAGGGCGGCCGGCCAGTACGCCATCTGGATGGGCCCGTCGCTCTCTCCGAAGCAGTTGCTCTTCCGCGACATCGTCGCCGGCACGACCACGGTCGTGGACGTCGGCGAAACGCCGGGCCACTCCCTGCACGACGTCGACGACGACGGTACCGTGGCGGTGTGGACCGCCGACTACGACATCTACCTCTGGGACGCGGGCGTCGCCACTCCGCTGGTCACCGCCACGGCCTCGACTCAGTACCTCTATCCGGTCATCGACGGCACCACCGTCGTCTACCGGAAACAGACCTGCTGCACCGCTCCGCAGCTTTTTTCGATCATCCGCAATGACAGCGGCGTCGAGACCGAGCTTGCGCCGCCGAGCACGTTGGCTCCGCTTCCGCGTACCGACTACCAGGTCAACAACGGCTGGGTGGCATTCACCAAGCCGGGCGCGAGCGGCGAGCGGAAGGTCTACACGGCCGAGGCCGGGGAAGCGGCGCAGCAGATGAGCTTCGTCCCCACGCACAGCTTCATCGAGACCTTCGCGCCGGACGGCACGGTGGCCTTCACCACCCTCGAGGGCCGCTATTTCGGCTCGACTGCACCGCCTCCGGACCGGATCAACTCGGAGCTCGGCAAGACCCACCTGATCGACGGCGTCTGGCATGTCGCCCTCGGACGAACCCTCTTCCTCATCGGCGAGGCGGGAACGCCGACGACCATCACCCTCGTCTCTTCGGGAAGCCCCACGATGCCCGGCGACAGCGTCACCTTCACCGCCACCGTATCCGAAAGCACAGCGACCGGCCTGGTCGTGTTCAAGGACCCGGCGTCGGGCGTCCTCGGGTCCGCGACCCTTTCGGGAGGCGTCGCCGCGATCACGACGACCATGACCGTTCCGGGAGACCGGAGCATCGTCGCGGTCTACGGCGGCGATGACGATTTCGCCTGGAGCGAATCGGCGCCGATCATCCAGGTCGTAAATGCGACCTCCACCACGACTCTGACCTCGACGCCGAATCCCTCGGTCTCCGGAAGCGCCGCCACCTTCACCGCCACCGTCACGATCGACGAGAGCTCCTCCCCGCCCGGCGGCTCCGTTCAGTTCAGGGACGGCGCCACGGTGATCGCCAGCCGGACGCTCAGCAACGGCCGCGCGACGTTATCGACGGCGACTCTTTCGGTCGGCACGCACTCCATCACCGCGGTCTACCTCGGCACAGCGCACATCGACGGCAGCACGTCCAACGTCGTGATGCAGCAGGTCCTCCCGATCGCGACGCCGACGTCGTTGACGGCCACTGCAACGTCGGCCTCGACGGTCGCGATCACCTGGTCGGCGGTCACGAACGCCCATCACTACGACCTCGCCCGCAGCGTCAACAACGGCCCGTTCGCCGTGATCGCCAGCCCCACCACGACGTCGTATCCCGATACGACGGTCAGCGCGAACCTCACCTATCTCTACCAGGTCCGCGCCGTGCGATCCAACGGACAGTCGTCGCCGTACAGCGGCAGCGACCCGGCCACAACCGTGATGTTCAACCGCGATCCGCTGGTCCCGGGAGTCCACGTCGTGAAAGCCGTGGACATCCTGGAACTGCGCACGGCCGTCAACGCCATGCGCGCCTCGGCCGGCCTCCCACCGATCGTCCCCTCGCCCCCACTGGTAGTGGGCGGCCCCATTCTGGCCGTCCACATCGAGGGGCTGCGCGCGCCGCTCAACGAGGCCCGCACAGCCATCGGCGTCCCGGCAATCAGTTATACCGATCCGACGATCACCGCCAGCGTCACGAAGATCAAAGCCGCCCACGTGCAACAGCTCCGCAACGGGTGTAAGTAAGCGGAAAACGGGAAAGCGGGAAACAGGGCTGCGGCTTCTGATGTTCTGAAGCGACCTATGACCCGCTTTACCTTCCCGGACGCCCCGGGCGATCTCATCGGCGCGCATCTCTCCACTCAGGGAGGGCTGCACACCATCTTCGAGCGCGCCGCCGCGGTCGACGCCTCCGCCGTGGCGCTGTTCGCCAAGAACGGGAGCCAGTGGAAGGGAAAGGTCCTGACGGACGAGGACTGCGCGTCGTTCACCGCGCAGCGGACGGTCCGGCCGCTGCTCACCCATGCTTCGTACCTGATCAACCTGGCCACGACGAACCCGGAGTTCCATCGCAAGTCGATCGCCGCGCTGATCGACGAGCTCGACCGCGCCGAGCGCCTCGGCATCCACGCCGTCGTGCTCCATCCCGGCTCCCACCTGGGAGCGGGCGCGCATCAGGGCATCGACCAGATCGCCCGCTCGCTCGACCAGGTCCATGCCGCGATCCCCAATCACCGCGTGGTCACGCTGCTGGAGACCGGGGCCGGCCAGGGCTCCTGCGTCGGCTGTACGTTCGAGGAGCTCGGAGAGATGATCCGCCGCGTCGACGACAAGCGCCGGGTCGGCATCTGCTTCGACACCTGCCACGTCTTCGCCGCCGGCTACGAGATCCGGACGCGGGACGGCTACCTGCGGACCATCGACGAGATGGAACGCCACGTCGGCCTCGAGAACGTCGGCGCATTCCACCTCAACGACTCGAAGAAGCCCCTCGGCTCGCGCGTCGACCGCCACCAGCACATCGGCGAAGGGGAGATCGGCCTGGCCGCGTTCCGCTTCCTCCTGAATGACCCCCGTTTCACCCGGATCCCCAAGGTCATCGAGACGCCGAAGACGATCGAAACGGTGTCGGACGTGAAGAATCTGACCTTGCTTCGCTCCCTGATCGGCCAGCCGGCCGAACGGCCGCGCGTGCGCCGCGTCACCCGGCCGCGTGCGGCGCGTATTGCGACGGCTTAGACGTTTCGTCTAAAGTCCCCGCGCTATGGCTGATCGTATCGCGAACCCCTCTTCCGGCACCCGCATCGGCTACGAGAACAACCGCCTGGTCGTTCCCGACGACCCGATCATCCCCTACATCGAGGGGGATGGCACCGGGCCGGACATCTGGCGCGCCACGCGATACACGATCGACGGCGCCGTGGAGAAGATCTACGGCGGCAAGCGGCGCATCCACTGGCACGAGGTGTTCGCCGGCGAGAAAGCCTTCGAGCAGTTCGGCGAATACCTGCCGCAGGAGACGCTCGACCACGTCTCCCACTACCGTGTCTCGATCAAGGGACCGCTCTCGACGCCGGTGGGCGGCGGTATCCGCTCGCTGAACGTGACCATGCGGCAGGTCCTCGACCTCTACGCCTGCGTCCGTCCGGTGCGCTACTTCGACGGCGTCCCCTCGCCCGTGCGGCATCCCGAGAAGGTGAACATGGTCATCTTCCGCGAGAACACCGAGGACGTGTACGCGGGGATCGAGTGGCCGGCGGGGTCGGAACTGTCGAACCAGGTCATCGAGTTCCTCAACTCGATGGAGCGCCGGACGACCGCGCAGATCCGCGAGAACTCGGCGATCGGCATCAAGCCGATGTCCGAATTCGGCTCGAAGCGCCTGGTGCGCAAGGCCATCGAGTACGCCATCGCCACCGGCCGCGACTCGGTCACGCTCGTCCACAAAGGCAACATCATGAAATTCACCGAGGGGGCCTTCAAGGACTGGGGCTACCAGCTCGCGAAGGACGAATTCGGCGACGTCACCATCCCCGAGTCCGAGCTCACCGGCGCCGCCCCGGCCGGCAAGATCGTGATCAAGGACCGCATCGCCGACTCGATGTTCCAGCAGGTCCTGCTGCGTCCCGCCGAATACTCCGTCATCGCCACCACGAACCTCAACGGCGACTACATCTCCGACGCCCTCGCCGCCCAGGTCGGCGGCCTCGGCATGGCCCCAGGCTCCAACGAATCCGACGAAGTCGCCATCTTCGAAGCCACCCACGGCACGGCCCCGAAATACGCCAACCAGGACGTCATCAATCCCGGCTCCCTCATCCTCAGCGGCGTGATGATGCTCCGCCACCTGAAGTGGTTCGAAGCCGCCGACGCCATCGAGACCGGCATCGCCAAAACCATCGCCCAGAAGAAGGTGACCTACGACCTGGAGCGGCAGATGGAAGGGGCCACGAAGGTAAAGACGAGCGAGTTTGCCAAGGCGATCGTGGAGAACATCTGAGTATCGCTCCCGGGACTCGCTGCAGGCGGTGCACGGCGCGCCGGCCCGGGATCACTTTTTTCTGATCCCGGATCATCTGAAAGTGATCCCAGATCATTTCTTTCCGATCCCGGATCATTTAAAAGTGTCCATGGATCATTTCTTTCTGATCCTGGATCATTTAAAAGTGATCCCGGATCATTTCTTTCTGATCCCGGATCATTTAAAAGTGTCCATGGGTCATTTAGTCTCGCCTGGAGGACAGTGAATCCGATCGGGGATCACTCTTGAGTGATCCCGCGCCGCGTGAATGTGACCGCGCCACCAGCAACTGTCAGGCCTCAGCCGCCCGAAACTCCAGGAACCACGGTTCCCGCCGCCCGAAGCGCGTGGCCAGCGCCACCCCCACTCCAAACACGCTGGCCAGGCTCCACACGATCGTCCCCACCCCCGGCACGAACCGGATCGCCCCGAGAATCAGCAACCCGATCACCACCATCGCCAGATCGCCGCGGAGCCACTTCCGTCCGGCGAGCTGCTTGCGGTTGCGGGCGCCGGCGACAATGGTGCCGACGGCGTGGAAGACCGCGATCATCCCGTAAGCCTTCGCCAGTACCCCGAACACTCCGAGCGCGGCCAGCAGCGGGATGCCGATCATGTACGGCACGAGGTAACTGAACGCGATCGCCGTCAGCACGAGGCTCGTCAGCGCGACCAGGCCCAGCACGAAACAATGCAGCGCACTGGTGCGCACTTCCAGCGATGACAGCCGGATCTCGCGGCCGTTCATCAGCGTCACCACGATCGAGGCGATCATCCAGGCCAGCATCAGCGACGCCACGACGGCGCTCTTGGTCATCGACGCCGCCGCCCCTTCGAGCGAAAGCAGCGGGTAGATGTGCCCGCGCACCCGGTCGTCCGCGCCCTCAATCCTGCTGGCGGCGTAGATCAGGTTGCCGTTGACGCGGCCGTTGCGGATGAACCGCACCGTGCCGCCGGCGACCAGCAAGTCCCCCGCGATCGCCGCGGCGATGGTGACATTTCCGCCGTACACCTGCAGGCTGCCGGGGAGCGGCTGCTCGATCGTCGCCTCGTCGTTGAAGACGTACGTATCGCCGGCGAGATGCCGCTCCTCCCCCGTCGCATCGGTCGGCAGCACCACCGCGAACAGCGACAGCAGCGCCACCAGCACCATCAGCGGGATCACCAGGCGCCTATACATCGATTCCTTTCGGCGCCCGCCGGAGCAGGAGGAAGAGGAGCGTGTTGATGACCACGAACAGCACCGCGATCGTCACATGCACGAGCGCCGGCGCGCTGTGCAGGCCGTTGCCGAAGAGCTGGAAGAACTTGGAGGCGGCCTCGAACGAGGTGATGCTGGTCGTCACCGCCCGGGCGATGCCACGCAGCGGCGGCGTACCGGCCGCGAGGAACAGGACTACTGCGAGGATCAGCACCGAGACCGTGCCGGCCGCGACGAGCGGCCAGGTGCGGTGCGAGGCCCCTTCCCAGTGCGCCATCGGCAGCTCGTCGATGCTGATGGCGACAGGGATCGGCCGGTGCGGCACCTCCACCGGCACGTCCGCGTCGCCCATTCCTTCCTCGAGGGCGCGGCACAGCTCGCACGACTCGAGGTGAGCGGCGTGCTTCTCCGGATCTTCGAAATAGTCCTCGCAGGTCGGCTTCATAACGGTTCCACGAACGAGCCGAGCGCATCCTTCAGCAAATTCCGCGCTCGAAACAACTTATTTTTGACGGTGCCGAGGGGCAGCTTCTTCATCGAAGCGATCTCCTCGTACGAAAGCTCCGCGAAGTGGCGGAGCTGAATGAGCTCGCGGTAATCGGCCGGGAGCTTCTCCACGGCGACGTCGATCGCGGCGCTGAGCTGCTTGTTCTTGAGGGCCCGGTAAGGGGACACGCCGCCGTCCGCGAACTCGCGCTCTTTTCCGGCCGGCTCTTCCTCGGTCGGACGGGCCAGCGGCACCTCGGCAATCGACTTCTTCCGCAACGCATCGATCGCGCTGTTCTGCGCGATGCGGAACAGCCACGTCGAAAACTGGTACTTCGGGTCGTATCGATCGAGTGCGAGGTAGACCTTCACGAAAATTTCCTGCGCCAGATCGTGGGCTTCTTCATAGCGATGCGTGATCCGGTAGACGTAGTTGATGACGCGCTTCTCGTAGCGTGTCACCAGCACGCCGAACCGGTCCCGGTCGCCGCCGAGGATCCGCTCCACCAGGGCGCGGTCATCGAGCTGGTCACGTTCTGCCATTGATTTTACGGGTGCGCTCCGCGAAGGTTGCCCGAGATCCCTCCCCTTCGGTCGGGATGGCCCTGCGGGCCAGATGATACCCTCTCTCCTGAATGATCGAAATCCACGATCTCACAAAGAGATACGGCGATTTCACGGCGGTCGACCGCCTCACGCTCCACGCCGCCCCGGGCGAGATCTTCGGCTTCCTCGGACCGAACGGCGCCGGAAAAACCACCACCATCCGGATCATCTCCGGTCTCTCCCTCCCAACGAGCGGGACCGTGCGCGTCAACGGCGCCGACGTCGCCGCCGATCCCGTCCGCGCCAAGTCGGTCATGGGCTACGTCCCCGATCGACCCTACCTCTACGAGAAGCTCACCGGCCGGGAGCTGCTGCACTTCGTGGCCGACCTCTACAGGAAAGAGTGGAGCGTCTGCGAGCCGCGGGCGCTGGAGCTCCTCCGCTACTTCGACCTCGCCGACTGGGTCGACGCCCGCATCGAAAACCTCTCCCACGGGATGAAGCAGAAGCTGGTGATCGTCTCCGCCCTCGTTCACGACCCCGCCGTCCTGGTCATCGACGAGCCGATGGTCGGCCTCGACGCCCTGGCGCAGCGGCAGGTGAAACGCCTCTTCCGCCGCCTGGCCGACGAGGGGAAAACCATCTTCCTGACCACTCACACTCTTTCGGTGGCCGAAGCGGTCTGCGACCGGATCGCGATCATCAACCGCGGACGGATCATCGCCAGCGGGACCACCGCCGAGCTGAAGCGCAACAGTGCCCTGGAAGACGTCTTCCTCGAGTTGACGTATGACGACGCAGCGGCTGGATGACGTGCGCTCGCGGTATCGCGAAGACGCGCTGCAGCGCGGGATCAACCCACGCGACGTCGACCTCCTCCTCTCCGACCTCCTCGGCAAGCCCATCTCCTGGCTGCTCGCCTACGGCGAGACCCCGGTCGACCCGGCGCCGTTCGTAGCGCTTCTTGCGCGGCGCTACGAAGGTGAGCCGCTCCAGTACATCCGCCGGCGTACCGAGTTCTACTCGCGCGAGTTCTACGTCGACGAGCGCGTCCTGATCCCGCGCCCCGAGACCGAGCTGCTGGTCGAAACGGCGATGGAGCACGCCCCGCGCGGCGGCCGGGTGATCGACATCGGCAGCGGCAGCGGCTGCATCGGCATCACCCTCGACCGCGAGCGCCCCGACCTGAAGGTCATCAGCGTCGACCGTTCCATGGAAGCGCTGGCGGTCGCGGCGCTGAACCGCACCCGCCTCGACTCGCACGTCGCGCTGGCGGCGTCGGACCTGATGTCGGGCATCGATGCCACGTTCGACGTGATTGTCTCCAACCCGCCCTACGTCCCGCAGGGGGAGTACGAAGAGCTGGCGGTCGAGGTCCGGATCCACGAGCCGCGCATGGCCCTCACCCCCGGCCCCCTCGGCACGGAGATCATCGAGCGCATCCTGGACGAGGCGCACACGCGCCTCGCGGATGACGGCCACGTGATCCTGGAGGTGGGGTACGGCCAGGAGGAATCCATCCGGGCGCTGGCGGCGTCGATGAAGTTCCACGTCGACGCCTTCCTCCCCGACCTCGCCGGCATCCCGCGCGTCGTCGTATTATCGGCACATGCCGAGTAACGCGAACTGCCTCTTCTGCCGCATCGCCGGCGGCGAGATTCCGGCCAAGAAGGTCCACGAGGACGCCGACGTCGTGGCGTTCCACGACATCAACCCCCAGGCGCCGACACACGTCCTGGTCATCCCGCGCAAGCACATCCCCTCGCTCGACGACATGACCGAAGCCGACGCCGCCACCATCGGCACGACGGTCCTCCGCGCGACGGAGATCGCCCGCAACCTCCGCCTCCACGACGACGGCTACCGCCTCGTCGTGAACAACGGCGAGGGCGCCGGCCAGACCGTCTTCCACATCCACTTCCATCTGCTGGGCGGACGGGCATTCGGCTGGCCTCCGGGGTGAACAAAATTCACATAACACCGGGCACTTCGTCTTAACAAGTAAGCCCTCGGTTCCGAAAGGTCACTTCCTATCGACGACGTCGTGCGACCGCTGTTTGTGCGCCCGCACGGAGAAGGAGTAGACATGACTGCTCAACCGTTCGAAATGCGCGCCGGCGCCCCGGTGGCCATTCAGGCGGATCGATTCGGGCCGATCGCCGAACTGGCCGGCACGTGGGTCGGAAGAGGCTTCAACCTCATCTCCAAGCCGGCGTTCCAACTGAAGCTGCCGTTCGTCCTGCAGGTCAACGCCACCCTCGAAGTGCTGACCTTCGAGCCGATCGGCGGCCAGATTCCCGACCGGGGGTCGCAGCAGAATGACATCAACATCTTCGGGATGACCTATACCCAGCAGGTCACCGACGCTGCGTCGCTCTCCCTGCTGCATGTCGAGAAGGGCATGTGGATCAACGTGCCTCCGACCACACAGCCGCCCCAGCCGCAGACCGTCGCCCGCCTCTCCACCGTCCCTCACGGCGACTCGCTGCTCGCACAGGGAACCGCGCTCGCCGTGCAGGGCGGACCGCATATCGAGGCCGTCAGTCCGCAGCCCACCTTCGCCGCGACCGGACAGCCGACGGGTCTCGGGTATTTCCCGCCGGAACCTATGGAACCTCCTCAGGTCACCCCCTTTCCGCTCCCGGCCGGCTTCAACCTCAACAACCCGAACGCCGCCCTCACCGACGCCATCCAGGGACAGAACATCGCGAACATGGTGGTGCTGCAGGTCTCCACCAACACACCCCCTCCCGGCCAGGGACTCCTCCCCGGACCCTTCGGCGGCGGCATCCTGAACATCCCCTTCGTCACCACCAACGCCAACGCCATCTCCCTCGACGCCGTCTTCTGGATCGAGACCGTCGTCCCGCCCCCGGATCAGGGCGACCCGTTCCTGCAACTGCAGTACACCCAGACCGTCATGCTCGCCTTCCCCGGCAGGGGTGGCCCGATCGGACCGGACAACCCGCTGATCAACTGGCCGCACATCTCGGTGGCGACACTGGTCAAGCAGTAGGAGGAACGCTCAGTAGGACGCATTCAGAAAGCCGAGGCAGTCGATCAGCCCTCTGCTGCCGTAGGCAGCTCAAGAACTGTAGGCCCGGCCTTTAGGCCGGGTACAGCGTGGATGAATTTGCGAGCCCGCGTAGCGGGCGACAGACGAGAAAACGTGCGATGGTCTTTTCTGTCGCCCGCTACGCGGGCTCACTTGGTGGGTCCCGGTGAACCCGGCCTGGAGGCCGGGCCTACAGATCTTTCGCTGCCTACGGCAGCAGAGAAGCGACGGACTTGCGCTGCTCCTACGCCGGCGGCGGAACCCGGAACCTCGTCCCCGAGAACGTCGACGAAAGCCGCCCGCTCTTCCGCCGCGCCCCACGCCTCTGGCCGAGGAAGTCGTCCTTCGCTTCCTTGAGCGTGGAGGGGACGTAGGTCGCTCCGGCCGCCAGGGTACGGGCGCGATCGCGCGAGAACCCGGAGCCGCCCGCGACGATGGCCAGGTCCGGGAAGTTGGCGGAGAGGAGTTGCAGCAGAGCGTAGCCCTGCTCGACGTGATCTGGGTGCGCGCAGGAGACGAACACCGCCTCCGGCTTCACCTCGTTGATGAACGCCACCAGCTCCTGCTCCGGCAGGTCGGTGAAGTAGTCCGACGTATACCCCTCGCTGCGCAGGAGCTGCGTGAGCATCAGCGTACCGAGGGAGAGACGCTCGCCGGCGACCGAGACCGCCACGATGTGCCGCTCCGGGTTCGGCGTCCCGGCATTGCGATCGCCGAAACGGACGATCAGCTCGCGCACCACGTCCTTGATGAAGTGATCGTGCGCCTGGGTGATCCGCTTCCGGTCCAGCTCCTCCTGCGCGAACGTCAGCGTCGGGATGAAGAGATCGGTGAACATCTCCTCCATCGACGCCGTCTCCGCGTAGCGGTCGGCGATCGCGATCGCGCCGGTGCGGTCGCGCAGCAGGAGGCGGTTGTAGAAGCTGAGATAGCCCTCCAGCGGGTCCTCGCTCCCGAACATGATCGAGAAGATCCGCAGCGCCGGAATGAACTCGCCGCCCACGGTCAGGCAGACCGTGATCGGCGTCGCCAGCAGCAGCCCTACAGGGCCCCACAGCCAGCCCCAGAAAATTGCCGCCAGCAGCAGCGCGATCGGCGAGACGCCGACCCGATGACCGACCACGATCGGCTCGATGAACCCGCCGATCAACTGATCGCTGAAGACGAACAGGAACAACACCGCCAGCGCCGACCACCAGCTCGGAAAGACCGCGAAGGCCAGGAACGTCGGCGCCGCCGCGCTCAGCACCGCACCGATGTACGGCACGAACCGCAGCAGCCCGGCCAGCACCCCCCACAGCGCCGCATGCGGCACGCGCAACGCCCACAATCCGAGGCCGATCAGCAGTCCGAACCCGACGTTGAGGAGGGAGATGGTCAGCAGGTAGCGGCTGATGCGCTGCGACGTCTCGCCGATGGCCTGCGTGGTCACCGTGAGGTGCGCACGCCCGGCGATGCGCAGGAGCTTGTCGCGCAACTGCTCGCGGTCGCGCAACAGAAAGAAGACCACCACCACGACGAGGAACGTCGCCGCAACCCCTTCGACGCTCGGCGCGACCTCTTCATAGCGCTCCGTGAGCGTCTTCCGCTCCGGGATCACCCGCACCTTCAGGTCCGCCCGCTCCGGCCGGTCGCGCACCTCGGCGACCCGCTGCAGCGTCCGCTCCACCACTTCCAGCGTGCTCCCGCCCGTGCTCCGCAGGAACTTGAGCTTGTCCTCGACGTTCTTGTTCGTCGCCGCGCTCGAGATCTCCTTCGCCACCGCATTGAACTGTTCGTAGATCCACCAGCCGCCGAACCCGAGCAGAACGGTGGTCAGCCCGAGCGAGAGGACGATCGCCCCCGAGCGGCGGATGAACGTCCGCTCTAGCCGCACCACGATCGGCGTCAGCAGGAAGGAGAACAGGATCGCCAGCGCCACCGGCACCACCACCGGCCGCGCCAGGTGCAGCACGGCGATGACGATGATCGTCCCGACGAGAATCCGGGCATTCCCCTGCCGCCGCTCCACCACTCGCTTGTCCGGGGCAGGCTCCGGCTGCTGACGCGGCGGAAGCCGCCGCATCGACAGCGTCCGGTCAAACCGGTCCGTATCCTCGTCGTCGTAAGTCGGCACCGCCCGAAAGGATACTGCAACGCGGGGGCCTGCCGGCGGACCTCAGTCGGCCAGACGAAAAGACGACGGGAGGCCTCCGGGCCGGCACGGCCGGCAGCGTTGGTTGCCCCAGGCTGAACGGACGCCTCTCGCCGGAACGTGGTCCGAGCGGAAACCAACGTTGTCGGCCGGACCGCCCGCCGGAGGCCTCCCGTCGTCTTTTCGTCGGCTGACGTGAAACGGTTCTGCTTAGACCCGGCCGCATGGTTCGCGAACTGTGCAGGCAGCCGCGGAGCGGCGAAAGAACGCGCCGTGGCATTGGACTCGGTCTTGGCAGGCGCCCTATATGTGGCCCAGACTTTTAGTCTGTTCCACGTGATTCGCTTTAGGAAAGTCTTGCGTAGCGCATGTGGATATCGTGATCGGGGATCTCCTCGATCAGCTGTTTGGATCTCCATTCTGATCAGGGTCTCGTCGAGCCGCGTCCGCTGCGTCTCGATCACGCTGCGCGCGTCTTCGAGATCTCGTTCGCGCGTTGCGAGCACCTTCAGGATCACGAAGTCCTCGGGTGAGGTTGCGCGAATCTCCTGGCCGCGTAAGGAACCGGTGACCGCGCGGCGGCGGAAGCAACGAGCATCAGCGCGATAGGATCATCGAGATCGATCGACATCGGACGGACGCTCCGCCGAGGCCGACGCGTCGTCGCGTGCAGCGGCCGTTCGGCTCGCCTCCCGCGCGGCCATGGCCTGCTCACCGAATCGTGTCAGTTCACGCGTTGCGCGACGCAATTTCGTTCGGACTTCGTCGGCGTGACGAAGCATCCTGTCGACCTCGGCCCGCGTCAGCTCCATGAGCTCAGTGTAACTCGCCCGCTCTCGAATCTCGCCGAGTGAACCTGTTCTCTGAGAACGAACCTGTTCTGCTCACTACTGGAGCCACGGCTGCCGGCACGGCCACGGCGTTCCTCCGAAACCCGAACTACCACACATGCCGACACCGCCGACACGCTCGACTACACGAAGATGGCAAGGGTCGTCGACGGGGTCCTCGGCGCGGCACTCTCGCTCTCGTCGAACTAGACGAACGCCATGCCTCCACTTCCCCGGAAGATTCGTTTTCTTCCTCGGAAGATTCGTTCACTTCCTCCGAGCATCCGCTTACTTCCTCGGAAGATTCGTTCACTTCCTCCGAACGTTTAAGGTTCTTTCCGCACTCCTGAGCGAGACGTAGGATGGCAGCGGAGTCGTGCTGAGCTGCAGCGGCGGCGTTCGGAGCGGGATCAGGAGTGCGGAAAGAGCCTGTTGAACGGAACCGCGCTCGATGCATGGGCA
>DASPHC010000002.1:0-13409 GCA_035629865.1 Thermoanaerobaculia bacterium
CCGCCGGGAGAACGCGTCCAGCGCGACGACTCCGTTCCGCCCTGCGCCCAGGTCGGAGTCACCAGCATCATCGACCTGGACCTCTCGCGCTACGACCGCCTCGCCTCCCGCTTCCACGCCGAGCGCGACGAGGCGCTGTCGTTCCTCAAGTCGGGCATCGAGACGCGCAACGAGCGCTTCAACCGGCTGATCGACCGGATCGAGCAGGTGGCGATCCACTCGCGCGAGCCGCTCCTCCTCACCGGCCCCACCGGCGCCGGCAAGTCGCGCCTGGCCCGCCGCATTTACGAGCTGAAGAAGTCGCGGCATCAGATCGAAGGGGATTTCGTGGAGGTGAACTGCGCGACGATCCGTGGCGAGGGGGCGATGTCGGCGCTGTTCGGGCACGTGCGGGGCTCGTTCACGGGGGCGATGCGCGACCGGCCCGGCCATCTTCGCGCTGCGCATCGCGGACTGCTCTTTCTCGACGAGATCGGCGAGCTCGGGCTCGAGGAGCAGGCGATGCTGCTCCGCGCGGTCGAGGAGAAGGTGTTCTTCCCTCTTGGCAGCGACCGCGAGGTGCGCAGCGATTTTCTCCTGATCGCCGGCACGAACCGCGACCTCGGCGAGATGGTCCGCGAGCGCCGTTTCCGCGACGATCTCCTTGCGCGCGTGAATCTCTGGACGTTCCAGCTCCCCGGCCTCCGCGAGCGGCCGGAAGACATCGAGCCGAACCTGAACTTCGAGCTCGAACAGTTCGCCCGGCGCAATGGCGCCCGGGTGACGCTGAACAAGGAGGCTCGCGACCGCTTTCTCCGCTTCGCCTCCGCCGGCGATGCCGAGTGGCGCGCAAACTTCCGCGACCTGAACGGCGCAGTTGTGCGGATGGCGACCCTGGCGCGCGGCGGCCGCATTACCGCGGAGGACGTGGAGGAGGAGATCGCGCGGCTGCGGGCGAGCTGGGGCGGCACCGAAGGTGTACGGGTCTCGGTCCTGGCCGGGCTGATGGACGAGGAGGCACTCGCGGCGCTCGATCCGTTCGACCGGGTGCAGCTGGAGCATGTGGTCGAGGTTTCGCGGCGTGCCCGTTCCCTGTCGGATGCAGGCCGCGCGCTGTTCATCGCCTCGCGCCAGAAGCGGAAGAGCGTGAACGACGCGGACCGGCTCCGGAAGTATCTCGGCCGGTTCGGAATCGAGTGGAGTGCGCTGCAGCGTTGACGGAGGTGGGTTACGATCTCTATATGCCCATTGCTCCCGATCCGAACGCGCGCGTGATGCAGATCCTTTTCCACGAGAACGCCGTCGCGGAGATCCGTTTTGCCGACGGCCGCGAGGTGGTCTTCAACGGTACGATGGCGGTGGAGCTGCGCGAGGCGATGCAGGTCGCCGTGATGCACTGTTTCTCCAAGAAGCGCCGCGGCAGTTCCGGGCCTAATTCTTCGGCCAATTAGGATTGGTGCGTTCCCCCACCCACGAGAGGCCTCCGGCGGGCGGGCCCGGCCCGCGGCGTTTGTTTTCGCTCGGACCGCGTTCAGCGCGACCAGCGCGCGTTCAGCCTATGGCAACCAACGCTGCGGGCCGGGCCCGCCCGCCGGAGGCCCCCCGTGGGTGGGGGAAACGCACAAACCTAATGAGCCGCGAGAACCACGCCGCGGCATTCGCCGAGGCTGATGCGGGGGAGACCTTCGCGCTCGCAGAAGCCGCGGAGAATCACCTCGTCGCCGTCCTCCAGAAACCTGCGCGTCTCGCCGGACGGCAGCTCGATCGGCTCCGTCCCCTTCCAGGTACGCTCGAGCAGGCAGCCGCGTGACTCCTTGTCGGGGCCGGAGATCGTCCCGCTCGCGAGCAGATCGCCCGGGAGGAGATTGCAGCCATTCGACGAGTGATGGGCGACCAGTTGCGCGACCGTCCAGTACATATCGCGGAAATTGCCGCGGCTGAGGCGAACCGGCTCGACCATCTTCGCCGTCCGCAGCCACACCTCGACCGTGATGTCGAAACCGATGTTGTCCTGCAAATACGGCAGCGGCTCCGGATCCCCCCCGGCGCGCACGAACGCGGTCGTGCGGTATAGCTCCAGCGCGTCGATCGTCACGATCCACGGTGAGATCGACGTCGCGAAATTCTTCGCCAGGAACGGCCCCAGCGGCTGATACTCCCACGTCTGGATATCGCGCGCCGACCAGTCGTTCACCAGGCAGAACCCGAAAACGTGGTCCAGCGCCTCGGCCACGGGGATGCTCTCGCCGAGCGCGTTCCCCTTGCCGATCACCACTCCGAGCTCCATCTCGTAATCGAGTCGCTTCGAAGGCCCGAACAGCGGCGGCGTATTCGCGTCATCGCGCGTCTGCCCGTGCGGCCGGCGGACCGCGGTACCGCTCACCACGATCGACGAGGCGCGGCCGTGGTAGCCGATCGGGATCCACTTGTAATTCGGCAGCAACGGATTGTCCGGCCGGAACATCGACCCGACGTTCGTGGCGTGATACACGCTCGCGTAAAAGTCCGTGTAATCGCCGACCCGCATCGGCAGCAGCATCTCCGCGCCGGCCACCGGGAAGGAGTGTTTATCCGCGCTGCCGTTCCGCAGCAGATCCGCGGTGCGCTCGCGCACCGCGCGCGACGTCGCGCGGCCTTTGGCCATCAGCCCGTTCAGCAGCGGCTCGCGCAGCGTGGGCTCATCGACGAGACCCGCAAGCTCGTGCAGGTCGACGATGCGATCTTCGAAAGCGGTGCAAATGTGCGGCGCGCCGTTACGGCGAACTACGCCGAAAGGAAGGTTCTCGATGGGAAAGTCAGACATGCGCCGGGCAGTCTAACTGCTGGGGCACCGATAGGACCTATAGGACCTATGGGACGAATAGGACAAACGGGCTCGCATCGGTCCTATCAGTCCTATAGGTCTTATCAGTCCTATTGCCCCCTACCGCATCCGGTCCAGAATCTGCCCCACCCGATCCCGGGTCTCCCCCGCCGCCAGCCCCTCGAACGTCGCGGCCACGCTTTCGCGCATGCTCTGCTTTTCCGTGGCGTCGGCCCCGCGGAACTTGCTCGACATGACGTACGACACCAGCGAGAACTTCGTGGCCGAGAGGCTGGCCAGCTCCTCGAGATCGCGCAGGAGGCGCTCGATCGGGCGGGCTTCCAGGTCCTTCACGAACGACTCCATCTCCGAAAACGTCCGTGCGTCGATGCCGCGAATCACAACCGAAGATGCGCTCATGCTCCATTCTCCTTCTTCACTCTGGCGACGCCGGGAACCCCTTCAATCGAAAAGATGCTGTAGAGCTGTTCCCAGCCTGCGATGGTCATAGTCTTGCCGTCCGGGGCGATGCCGAACGACTCCGTGGCGCGCTCGCGGTCGAAGCCACCGAAAACCCGCCGCGTGGCCGTCGTGTCCTGCCCCGGGACAAAGTCCTGCACGAACACGCCGTTGGTTCCGTCTTCATTCTGGCCGAGGAACGCGATCGTCCTGCTGTCCGGCAGCCAGCGTGTACGGCCGAGGATGGCGGTGGTGCGTTTTGTCGCCCGGGCCGGGATGGTGAAGCCCATGTCTTTTCCGTCGGAGACGCGGGCCACCCGCATCTGCGCGCGCGGCGTCCGGCCGTCCACGATGTACGCGACATACTGGCCATCGGGAGAAACCTCGGGGATCGCGGTCCGGGCGTTCACGAGGTGCGTGGCCTGGCTGCCGTCCTGGCGGACCTTCCAGATCCCCGGGCTCTTTTCATTGAAGGAGTTGTAGAGCACCCAGCCGTCTTTCGTCGCGGTCGGGTTCTCTGCGTCGACTCCGTCCTTCGAGATCTGCTTCGCCTCGCTGCCGTCGGCGTTCGCGATCCAGATCTCCAGGTTCCCGCTGCGGCCTGAGCTCCAGACGATCTTCTTCCCATCCGGCGTGAACCCCGGGTCCCAGTCCTCCGCGCCGTCATCAGTCACGCGTCGCACGGTGCCGTTATTCGCGGCGATCCACAGGTCGAGGTTGCCGCTGCGGTTCGAGGAGAAGAGCACCTCCTTGCCGTCGGGCGAATACGACGGCTGGCGGTCGCTCGAGTTGCCGCGGGTGATCCAGCGGTCGGCTGCCCCGCCGACCTCGCGCAGGTTGTCGCGCGGGCTGCGGACGTCGAGCACGAGCTTGCCGTCGTCGAGGATGTCGAGCACCACGCCGTTGTGCGACGTCCAGCCGATGACCTCGACCACGTCGTCGACCACGTGGTGGCGCATCACTTTCGCGCTGCTGCCGACCACCGCCTCGACCGATTCGGCGCGCACGTAGATCACGTGCTCGTTCCCGGCCCACACCACCGACGACACTTCCCCCGGTTTCGCCGGGGTGGAGAGGCGCTTCGGCGCACCGCCGTTCGGGTCGAGGATCAGCACCGTCTGGACAACCCGTCCCGCCTCGGCCGCCACGACGGCGATGCGCTTGCCGTCCGGCGACCAGCGGGGAAGGATGGTGCCGACGCCGGTGCGCGCCAGCTCGCGCGCGCCCGAGCCGTCGGCGTTCGCGAGAAAGACCGCGCTGCGCCCCGCGCCATTCTCGATCACGTTGCGGGTGAGGGCGAGCTTCGCCCCGTCGGGCGAAAGATCGGCGCTGGTGACGTCGTCGAGAATGCGCCGCGGCTCGCCGCCGACCACCGGGATGCGCCAGAGCGCTCCGACGCGATTGTCCGGGTCGGCGCCGCCGTGAATGTAGAGCACCGCCGAGCCGTCGGGCGTGAAGCGGGGGAAGTCGTCGATGCCCGGCGTCAGAGCGACCTCGCTGCCGCCCACCATCTGCTTGAGCCAGATCCGCTGCACGCCGTCGCGCGTCGAGGTAAACGCCATCAGCTTGCCGTCGGGAGAAACGGCCGGCGAGTAGTCGTTGCCGGAGTACGTCAGATAGCGCTCCGAGGTGATGACCCGCGGCTCCGGACGCCGCGCCCACGCCGTGATCAGCGAGCCGGCAAACAGCGCGAATACGATCGCGGCGGCGACCGGCCAGCGGCGGCGCATCCGATGCGAGAGGGTCTCTTTCTCCCGGATCGGCGTTACCGTGCCGGCCTCGGAGAAGTGATCCCGCAGGTACTGCAGGTCGCGCGCGAGATCGCGCGTCGACACGTACCGGTCCTCGGGATCTTTCGAGAGGCAGCGGTCGACGATCCAGCGCAGCGGCGCCGGGATCTGCGCCGCGATCACCGACAGCGGAGGCGGCTCGTCGCGCACCACCATGAACAGCGTCTCCACGCCGCTCGCGCCGTCGAAGGCGCGGTTGCCGGTCAGCATCTCGTAGAGGATCGAGCCGAACGCGAACTGGTCCGAGCGATAGTCGATCTCCCCGGCCCGGGCCTGCTCGGGCGACATGTAGCCGTACGTCCCGACCAGCGTGCCCGGCTCGGAGATGTTCTGGTCGCTGTTCACGTCGAGCGACTTCGCCAGGCCGAAGTCGAGGATCTTCACCACCCCTTCCGAGGTGATCATGATGTTCTCGGGCTTCAGGTCGCGATGCACCAGCCCGCGCTTGTGCGCCGCCGCCAGGCCGTCCGCAAGCTGCGCCGCGATCTGCAGCGCCTTGCGCACCGGCATCGCCGCGCCGCGCATCAACTCCCGCAGCGTGCTGCCGTCGACATACTCCATGGCCATGAACGCGCGGCGCGAATCGTCGCGGCCGACTTCATAGATCGTGACGATGTTCGGATGGTTCAGCGACGAGGCGGTGCGGGCCTCGTTGCGCAGGCGCGCCAGGTGTTCGGCATCCGCGGCGAGATGCGCCGGGAGAAGCTTGATCGCCACCGGACGTCCGAGCTCGTCGTCCTGCGCGAGAAACACTTCACCCATCCCGCCCGCCCCGAGTTGCCGGACCGTGCGATAGGGGCCGATGCAGTCTGCGGCTGCTGCGATCGCCATCTTGGTATTCCCTCTCTGCTGAAGCTGTAACAGAGCTTACGCGTGCGCGACGAAATCGTTCGTCACACTCGCGTGAGAAATGTTGCGAAACGATGTCAGGTCAGCAGTTGGAGGGCCTGCAGGTCACTGATCGGTTCCTCGAACGAGCAGGAACCGAAGGAGATGGCGAATTTGCGCCTCATCACGCCGAGCGCGGCCGTGGTGACGCGATGCCCGCGCCATGCCGCGCCGGCGTCGTCGAACGAGAACGCATAAACGTCTTCCTCGCCCAGGATCTCGTCCGCGTGCTCGAGCAGCGCCGCGGCCATGAAGACATTCAGGAACCCATGCATCGTCCCCGTCGGCGCGTCCGGAGCGTAGGTAAGCGGTTTGAGGCACCGCAACGGATGATGCAGTCCAGCCGTTGCCTTGAACGCAACCCCCGCTGCCTTGCACGCGCGCAGAAACTCGGCCACATTGGGGATCGCCGGGAAAGTGTCGGGGGTAATGCCGCCGGTGCGGATTTTGGCGCGCAGGCCGTGGCGGGCCAGCGGCTCCAGCAGAGCAGGGTTCGTAATCTCCACGTAGACGGTCCGGCCTTCCGCGGTGGTGACGATGCGCTCCACATCCGCCACCGTCGCGGCCTTCACCTCGTCGATGCCGAGCACGCTCAGCGGAAACTCCTCCGGCACCTCCCCCACCCGCTCCGCCGGCACCACGAATTTCCCCAGCATCCAGGCGTACTCCTCCTCGCGGTAGCGGGCGTAATTGCGCACCGCGTCCTGCATCGAGAGCGCGGCCGGCGGGAAGAGCCCCGCGTAATCGATCAGCCCCTCGAGCAGCGCGCGCAGCGACTTGGCGGTCATTCGGGCTTGAAGTTCTTCCGCAGCCCCTGCCAGCAGCGCCAGTAATCGCGCTGCAGCAGCGGCGTCTCCAGGGCGAAGCGGGTCGGCTTGATCAGGAACCGCGTCTCGAACATGAACGCCAGCGTCTCGTCGAGATACCGCGGCTCCAGCTTCGCCGTCGACGCCGCGTCGAACGTCGCCGCGTCGGGACCGTGGCCCGACATGCAGTTGTGCAGACTCCCCGCGCCGGGGACGAAGCCCTCCGCCTTGGCGTCGTACGTCCCGAAGATCAGCCCCATGTACTCGTTCATCACATTGCGATGAAAGTACGGCGGGCGGAACGTGTTCTCCGCCACCATCCACCGCGGCGGAAAGATCACGAAATCGCAGTTCGCCGTCCCGGGCGTGTCCGACGGCGACGTGAGCACGGTGAAGATCGACGGATCGGGATGGTCGAAGGAGACCGTGTTGATGACGTTGAAGCGCGACAGGTCGTACTTGTACGGCGCGTAATTGCCGTGCCACGCCACGACGTCGAGCGGCGAGTGATCGATCCTCGCCGTCCAGAGCCGCCCGCCGAACTTCGCCACCAGCTCGAAATCGCCCTCGACATCCTCGTACGCCGCCACCGGCGTCAGAAAATCGCGCGGATTCGCGAGGCCGTTCGAGCCGATCGGCCCGAGATCCGGGAGGCGGAACAGCGCCCCGAAGTTCTCGAGGACGTAGCCGCGGGCGTCGGTGTTGACCACCACGCGGAACTTCGTCCCCCGCGGGATCACCGCGATCTCCCCCGGCTTCACTTCCAGAATACCGAGCTCCGTCCGGACCACGATCGCCCCGCGTTCCGGAACGAGCAGCAGCTCCCCGTCCGCGTCGTAAAAGTAGCGCCCTTCCATCGAGCGATTGGCGGCGTAGAGATGGATCCCGACGCCCGTATTGGTCGTCGAATCGCCATTCCCCGCGATCGTCACCAGGCCATCCACCCAATCCGCCGGTTCCGACGGAATCGGCAACGGATCCCACCGGAGCTGCGCCGGAGGCGTCGGCACCTCATCGAACGGAGTCCCGCGCAGCAGCCGGTGCTCGAGCGGCGCAAACGGCTCATGCAGCACACTCGGCCGGATCCGATACAACCACGACCGCCGCTGCATCCCCCGCGGCACCGTAAACGGCGACCCGGAGAACTGCTCGGCATACAGCCCGTGCTTCACCTTCTGCGGCGAGTTCCCGCGCTCCGGCAGAGTGCCTTCGATGGCCTCGGTCGCGAATTCGTTGCCAAAACCGGAGTTGTACATTGGTTTAAGAAAACTCCCCCTCCCTGTCATCCTGAGCCTCAGGAACTGCCCCACGAAGCGGAGAGCACGGCGGCGAAGGACCTGGGTGGGAGGGGGAGGGATGAGTGTGCCTCGCTCCCCCTCCCACCAGGTCCTTCGCCGCCGTGCTTCCCGTTCTTGCGGACATTCCTGCGGCTCAGGATGACAGAAGAGGCGAAATCAAAGATTGCCTCTCCTTGCCTGCTCCCTCTCGATACTCTCGAACAGCGCCCTGAAGTTCCCCTTGCCGAACCCGCGGGCCCCCTTGCGCTGGATGATCTCGAAAAACACCGTCGGGCGATCCTGCACCGGCTTGGTGAAGATCTGGAGGAGATACCCCTCCTCATCGCGGTCCACCAGCACGCCGAGGTCCTTGATCGCCGCCATCGGCTCGTCGATCTCCCCGACCCGCGACGGGAGCTCGTCGTAATAGCTGTCTGGGACCCGCAGGAACTCCACCCCGTTGTCGCGCAGCTTCCCAACCGTCTCGATGATGTCCCCGCAGAGCAGCGCCACATGCTGCACCCCCGGCCCGTAATACGCCTCCAGGTACTCCTGGATCTGGCTCTTCCGTTTCCCCTCGGCCGGCTCATTGATCGGGAACTTCACCACCCGGTTGTCGTCGCTCATCACGATCGACATCAGCGCCGAATACTCCGTGTTGATGTCCTTGTCGTCGAACGTGATGTAGCGCGAGAAGCCCATCACCCGGCTGTAAAACTCGCACCAGGTCGCCATCGCCCCCAGCTCCACGTTCCCGACCATGTGATCCACCGCCGCGATCCCCACCGGCTCCCCCGCGACCTCCGCCGCGACAAATCCCGGCAGAAACGCCCCGTCGTACCCCGGGTAGCTGACGAACGAATGCACCGTATCCCCATACGTCCTGATCGTCGCCCGCCGGATCGACCCCCGCTCGTCGGACACATCATGCGGCTCCACGATCCCCTCCGCCCCCCGCCGCACCGCCTCCGCGTACGCAAAATCGGCATCTTCGACCAGCAGCGCGATATCCCGCACCCCATCCCCATGCCGCCGGATGTGATCGCTCGCCGCATGCTTCGGATCGAACGGAGTCGAGAGCACGAACCGCACCCTCCCCTGCCCCATCACGTAGGACGCAAACTCCCGGTTCCCCGTCTCCAACCCCGAGTACGCCACCTGCGAAAACCCGAACGCCTTCCGATAGTAAAACGCCGCCTGCTTGGCGTTGCCTACCCAGAACTCGACATGATGGACGCGCTTCAGGCGGAGAGGGTTCCCGCCGGACTCGGCAACTTCGCGAAGGGTGGGGGTAGGGGTGGTGATGGTCATGGTGGTCTGCTCCTATGCGTCTCTTCTGCCGGTGTTTATCACAACCAGGGAAAGAATCGTCCGGTTCCTGGATCTCCACTCGCCTGGCGTCGTTTCATCCCGGGCGGGGCGATCACGTCAGAGCCGCCGAAGGCGGCAAAAGATCTGTAGCCTCGGCCTTCAGGCCGGGGAACGATGCGCGAGCGATCAGGCGAGCCCGCGTAGCGGGCGACAGGATAGGTCTCCGCGAGTGCTTCTGTTCTGTCGCCCGCTTCGCGGGCTGGCGATTGACCTGCATGATGCCCGCCCTGAAGGGCGGGCCTACAGATCTTGCGCCGCCTTCGGCGGCTCGCGGAAACGCGTTCTTGCGCACGATCACGGCGTCGCCGCCGAGGTACACTCGGTGCATGACGAGCGTCCAGTTGTCGGAGCTGGGCCCCACAGTCGCCGATGCCATTCGCAACGGCGAGACCGTGGAGGTACGCGACGGTGACCACGTCGTCGCCCACATCGTTCCTGTTCAGAAGCGGACGCCAGAAGAACGAATCGACGGGCTGACGCGTGAAGGAAGATAAGGAAGCTACGGACGCGAAGAGGCGAGGCTCTGAGTTGATCCATGCGCGGACGCCGTCTTGTCGTTGTTACCGCACTGGCGCTGATCCTCGGCGGAGGAAGCAGCGAGAGACCTGAGCAGAGCGCAGCGCAGGAATCGGGTGATCTTGCAGCGCAATTCTACTCAGAAGGTGTCTGTGACGATGACGCGCTCCTGATCTTTCGAGCCCTGGCGGCGGCGGACCACGCGTTGCGCATCGACCCGCAGGACGCCGAAGCGCTCAGGCATCGGAGGGACGCCCTCGAGGCGCTTCATTTGTCGGGTTACGGCGTCGTGGATCAAAGCGCACGGCTCAGAGTCGGACCGGCATTACGAGTCGCCGCGCAGCGCGGCGACGAGGCCGAAGTTGTTCGACTCGTACGTCAATTTCCAGAGGACGCAAGGACTTGGGCGGAAGGGCAGTCGCTCGCCGAGTGGGCTTACGGAGTTCGCAGCGGACAGCGGGATTCCGCGACACGCGAGCTCGACGTCGCGCGCGCCGTCGGCAGGGCACTGCTGTCGACGTCCGGCGAAGCGCTCGTTGCCGAGGCGGTGCGTGCCATCGACGACGCAATCACGTCGAACGACCATCAGCGAGTCACTGTTTTGGCTGAGGCACACGAACAATATGAGGAGGCAGCCAGACGTCGAAGATATACATGGCCCCGTGAGGTAGCCTTCGCCCTCGACGAAGCTGTCCGCGGCTTCGAACGCGGGCGCAGTCCAATGCAATGGGCCGCACGCATTGCCGGGCTGAATGTCGAGCCGCCGCCGTCTTCCATGATCCAAATCCTCGGTCATCGGATCTTCCGCACCGATCCTCCTGAATTCCTCGCCCTTCGAGCGAAGCTGCACTGGCACGAATCGCTTCATCTCGCGAAACGTGGTGATTTCACCGGCGCGACCCGTGCGTGCCTGCGCGCCATCGATCTGTTCGAAGGATTGGGCGAACACCGCAACGTCGGCATCCTTCGCAACATCGAAGCAAACTTTCTCGGAATGATGAGCGATCGAGTCGCAAGCTGGCGGATGAGGAGATCAGCACTGGCTTCGGCAGAAGCGGGTGACCCACTACTAGCCGAAGAGATCCTTCGTTCCGCAACGCGTGACGCCATCACGATGCGGGAGTGGGACATCGCAAGGTCGCTCGCAAGTCTTCTGATCGACGTGAAGGTGCCGCCCAAGCATTTGCGAAATAGCATGCTGCGTACGGAAGCGCTCCTCATGCGAGCCATCGCCGCATGGAACCAGAGCCACGTCACCAATGCAGCACACGATCTCAGTCGGGCTCGGGCGTCGGTTGCCGCTGCCGGCCAGAACCTCGACTTCATGCGCGAATGGGTCGACGCAATCGAAGCGGCAATCAAGAGAGGAAAAGCTCCTCCGCAATGGGGCGAAGCGTTGGCCTTGCATTCCGCACGCGAGGCATCAGAGCGAAGCGCGCTCGATCTCACGACCTCCGTCTACGAGCTGTCGAACCTGACACCGTTCGGCCACCTCCGCGACACGTTCAGCGATGAGACCTACGATGAGTTGCTCGACCTCCTCGATCGCCACGGTCTTGCCGCCTCAGCCTTCACTTTGAATGAGACTCGGCGGACGCATCTCCTGCTTGCCAGGATGGGGTACGGCGATCGGACCTTCATAGGGGTCAAGGAAATCCGAAAGATCCTTCCTCCACGCACCGCGATCCTTGCGTTTGCTTCACTCGAGGACCGGCTGCTGATCTTCACAATCGACGACGCAGGCTTTCGCCTCACGCGGAATGCCGTCACACGCGACGAGCTCGCGCGCCGCGTCGCAGCATTCACGGCAGAGATGGCGAACGGTGGTGATGCACGGAGCGCCGCTCAGGACCTTTATCAAACGCTCTTCGGGCCGCTGAACGACGTCGACACGCTGGTCATCGTTCCCGACGAGACGCTCGCTCCCATCCCGTTCGCGGCGCTCGTGCATCCGGCGACCGGGAGATATCTAGCGGAAGACATGGCCGTCGTGATCGCGCCGAGCGCGGGCGTCTTCGCGCAGCTCGCATCGACACCACGGCCTCCGCTCCGGTCCGCGCTGGTCGTCGGTGATCCGGCATTCGACCACGACGAGCATCCGCTCCTGCCTCGCCTCCCGGCCGCCGCGGGGGAGGCGCGGACAATCGCGCGCATGTACCCTTCGCAGCTTCTGCTCGGCGAAGAGGCGAGCGCCACCTCGTTTCTCGAACGGATCTCCGAGGCGGACGTGGCGCATGTCGCGGCGCATGCCGACATCGACGCTCGTGACCCGATGCGCTCGGGGATCGTGATGGCCAAAGGCAGGCTCTCGATCCGCGACATCGTGGCGCAGCGCGTCAAACCCGGATCGGTGGCGGTCCTGGTCGGATGCCGCACCGCGGAACGGAACGGCGACTCGGACGTAAGCAGTCTCGTGCTCGCGTTTCTGGCGGCCGGAAGCCGCTCCAGCGTCGGAGCGCTGTGGAACGTGGAGGATGCCGTGACGCGCCATTTCTCGGTGCGGCTCCACGAGCTGCTGAGAGAAGGCGTGAAGGTTTCGGAGGCGGTGCGCCAAACGCAGGTCGAGATGCTGCGTTCGTCCGATCCCGCGCAGCGCGACGTCCGCGCCTGGGCCGGGTTTCAGGTGTACGGCGGCGACTGAATTTCCGTGCTCTAATCCTCGTTACCACCACGGCACACACCTATGTTCGACAAGTTCCACGAAGAGTGCGGTGTTTTTGGCGTCCTCGGCAGGCCGGACGCGGCGAATCTCGTGTATCTCGGGCTGTACGCGTTGCAGCACCGCGGGCAGGAAAGCGCCGGAATCGCCTCGGTGGCGCCGGGCGGGCGGATTCTCTCGGAAAAAGAGATGGGGCACGTCGCGGATGTGTTCACGGCGGAGCGGATTGCGCGGCTTCCGGGGGATACGGCGATCGGGCATGTGCGGTACTCCACGGCGGGGGGGTCGATGCTGTGCAATGCGCAGCCGATCGTGGCTCATACGAGCAAGGGGCCGATCGCGGTGGCGCACAACGGGAATCTGGTGAATGGGGATGCGCTCCGGAGCCAGTTGGAGGCGGAGGGGGCGATCTTCAACTCGACGGCGGACAGCGAGATGATCGTGCATCTGATCGCCCGGTCGAAGGCCGCCGACGCGGAGGGGGCGTTTCTGGATGCCCTGTCGCGGCTCGAGGGGGCGTATGCGGTCGCGCTGCTGACGCCGGACCGGATCTTTGCCGCCCGCGATCCGCATGGGTTCCGGCCACTCGTGCTCGGGCGGCTGGAGGAGTCGTACGCGGTGTCGTCGGAGACCTGCGCGTTCGATCTGATCAGTGCGGAGACGGTGCGGGAGATCGGTGCGGGTGAGGTGCTGGTCATCGAGCGCGACTCGGCCGGGAAGCCGGAGGTCCGGGTGATCCGGCAGGCCCGCGGGGCGCGGGAGGCGCGCTGCATTTTCGAGCATGTCTACTTTGCGCGGCCGGATTCGGTCGTGTTCGGCAACAGCGTCGCCGAGACCCGGCAGCGCTTCGGGAAGCAGCTC
>DASPHC010000003.1:0-163113 GCA_035629865.1 Thermoanaerobaculia bacterium
ACGAGCTACTACGAGGGCGGCGAAGAGTACGAGGTCCACGTGCGCGCCGATGAAGCGGCGCGGCGGAACGTCGCCGGCATCTCGCAGATCGAAGTGCCGTCGGCGACCGGCTCGCCGGTGAGGATGGCGGATTTGGTGACCATGGAAGAGGGCACCGGCCCGTCGGTGATCAACCGCTACAACCGCCGGCGCATGGTCATGGTCCTGGCGAACATGCAGCCGGGCTACTCTTCGGCCACGGTCATGGCCCTGCTCGAGCAGAAGGCGAAAGAGCTGAACATGCCCAAGGGCTTCTCGTACGGCTTCACCGGCCGGGCCAAGGAGCAGCAGGAGATGGGCATGAACTTCATGCTCGCCTTCGCGCTGTCGATCGTCTTCATGTACCTGATCCTGGCGGCGCAGTTCGAGAGCTGGGTCCATCCCATCACCATCCTGCTGTCGCTGCCGATGACCGTGCCGTTCGCGATCCTCTCTCTGGTGCTGCTGAACGAGTCGATCAACATCTTCTCGGCCCTCGGCATCGTGGTCCTGTTCGGCATCGTCAAGAAGAACTCGATCCTGCAGGTCGACCACACCAACCAGCTCCGCGAGCGCGGCCTCCCGCGGCACGAAGCGATCCGCGAGGCGAACCGCGACCGTCTGCGCCCGATTCTCATGACCACGCTGGCCTTCGTCGCCGGCATGATCCCGCTCGTCGTCTCCAGCGGAACCGGCGCCGCCACCAACCGCGCCATCGGCGCGACGATCATCGGCGGCCAGACCCTCGTGCTGTTGCTCACGCTCCTCGCAACGCCGGTCCTCTACTCGATCTTCGACGACATCCAGGAGTTCTTCAAACGCCGCCGCAAGGTGACGGAGGAGACGGACGAGCCAATGGGCGAAGCCGCAACGGTCTAGAAGATTCGTTGTTTCCATGGAAAAGGCCGGTGCGTCGCACCGGCCTTTTTGTTTCTTCTCCTCGCCGGCTGCTCCGACCTGTTCAAAAAACGTGAAAAATGGCTGGCTCCCAGCCAATTTTCGCTGACCTCCAGCGATCAATGGCTGGACTCCAGCCAATTTTCACTGGCATCCAGCCATTTTTGACTGCGGCCCAGCCGTTTTTGGAGCCTCGGACGCCGTTTTCGAGGGCGACCGTCGGGCAGCCGGCGACGGAGAAGCCGTCGTTCCCGTCGTACAGAGCCCGGCGCGGCGCACCGCCCCATTTTTTACTGTCATCCTGAGCTACAGTTCCTGCGGCTCAGAGGCTGTGAAGAAATCGCCTTGGAGGCTTCGCAAGAGCGATCCGCCCCAGCCGCCGTAGGCGGCGAAAGATCTGTAGGCCCGGCCTTTAGGCCGGGTAAGGTCGAGGAGACAAGGCAAGTCCGCGAAGCGGGCGACAGCGTAGGTTTCCGCGTGTCCCCTGTTCTGTCGCCCGCCTCGCGGACTCGCCTTCGTGGGGCCGCACGATACCCGCCCTGAAGGGCGGGCCTACAGATCTTCCGCCGCCTACGGCGGCAGGTGAAAAACGTTCCTGTTGCGTTGAACCGCCGGTGCTCTGCCGCCGGGTAGGATGTGCGGAGGCATGTTGAAGACCCTCGTCGTTCTCGTGACAGTGCTCGCGACCGCCGATCTGTACGCCTGCTCGTGCTACCTGTCCGGCGGCGCGAAGAGCGGGTTCACGAGCGCCGACGCGGTGTTCGTCGGCGAAGTGGTCGATGGGTACCACGGCGCCACCGCGCGGCTGCGCGTGGTCGAATCCTTCAAAGGCCCGACGGATCCGGAGATCGAGATCGTGACGGCCGGCAATGCTGCGGCCTGCGGCTACGGCGATGCGCTTTTCCCCGGCACGCGCCATCTGATCTACACCCGGCGGCACGAGTTCTTCCCGTACTTCGAAGTCTCTACCTGCAGCCGGACGAAGCCGGTGAGCCAGGCGGCGGAAGAGCTGGCGCTGCTCCGCTCCCGCGCCTGGTGGTGGCGCTCGTCCCCCGGCTCCACCAACGTGCTCTCCAGGCTGCAGCTCCTCTGGCGGACCCGCCATCGCCGCGCGGAGATCCGCGCGGAGCGGCGGGCCGCGCAGGCCGCGCCACGGACGCCGTCCGGGGAGTGCTTCCTGTTGCAGCCACTCGATGGGTCCGAGCCGTGGGTCAGCGATCGGGTCGAATGCGGAGTCAGGACCGCGCCGGCGTCCACGTTCAAGATCCCGCACGCCCTGATCGCGCTCGACAGCGGCGTCGTCACCGATCCCCTCCAGCCGGTGCGGTGGGACGGCAGCGAGCAGCCGTTCGAAAGCTGGAAGCGCGACCACTCGCTCGACTCGGCGGTGAAATGGTCGGCGCTCTGGTTCTTCCGGCGCACCGCCTCGCTGATCGGACGCGAGCGGATGGTGGCGAGCCTGAAGAAGCTCCGCTATGCCGACGACACCTTCGAAGGCGAGCTGGCGTCGTTCTGGGTCAACGGCGACCTCGTCGTCTCACCCCGGGAGCAGCTCCGGTTCCTCGAGCGGATGATGCGCTACGAGCTCCCGGTGCGCCGCGAGCACGTCGACGCCGTCAAGGCCGCGTTCCTCATGCCCCCCGGCAAGCTCACCAACGCTTCCGGCGAGCACGACTTCCCCCTCGGCCCGCCCGGAACGTTCGTCGTCCGCGCGAAGACCGGCAACACGAGGGTGGGCGAGGAGCGGGTGAGCTGGCTGGTCGGGCACCTCGAAACGGGGACGCGCCAGTACGTCTTTGTCAGCCGCGTCCGTTCGCAGGAGGCGATCCCCGGAACGGCCGGCGCCGAGCTCGTCCAGCGAATGCTGGAGTCGTCGCTCACGGATCCGCGCCGTGAGCGCAGGGTCTGTATCCTGACGATCGGAGGAACGAAATGGGATTCGTGTGGGACCTGATACAGCATTCGCAGATCGAGGAGCAGGCCCGTCGCGCCGGAGCAGCGCGTCGTCCAACTGGAGACCGAGCTGCTGCAGACGCGTCAGACGCTGAATGAGGCGCTACGGCGGCTCGAGGCGCGGTTCGGCGAGGATTTGAATGGGGATAACAAGGTGGGGTGAGGGGAGCTCCTCAACCCGGCCGCACCCTCGCCCCGCGGTAACGTTTGCGGATCTCGGTGTTGAAGTAGTTGCCGGCGGACGGCGCCTGGATCAAAGCCTCGTAGGCGGTGAGCGGGACGCGGTAGTAGTGGTAGATCCGGCCGTTGCGGAACTCCACTTCGAGGATGTTGTTTCCCTCGTCGTGGCCGACGGTCCGGATGACGGAGGACTCGACGGGTTGCCGCCGCATACGGAATGCAATCGGCGGCGGGAAGACTCTTTATTTCATCGGAGCGGATGAGTGTCTGATCCGCGTACGCGAGAGATGAAGTCGGGGAGAGGCACGCCGGAGGCGTGCGAACGAGATCGATCCTCTCGTCGCCGGGCCCGCGATGGGAGATACTCTGTTCCCGGCGAGACGCCCATTCGCCGGAGGAGGCCAGTGCTTCATGCAGCTCGGTATCGTGGGTCTCCCGTTTTCAGGGAAGTCGACGCTCTTTCAGGCGGTCACGAAGACGCATCTCGATCGTGCGGCCGCCGGAAAGGGCGATGCGCACCTCGGCATGGCCAGGGTGCCGGATGAGCGGCTCGATCGCTGCGCGGCGCTCTTTTCGCCGAAGAGCACCGTGCATGCGACCATCGAGTTCGTCGACGTGGCCGGCCTGCAGAAGGGAGGCAGCGGGACGACGCAGTTCACCACCGGCTTCCTGTCGGCGGTCAAGACCAACGACGCGCTCATCCAGGTCGTTCGCCTGTTCCACGACGAGGCGGTGCCGCATCCCGACGGCAGCATCGACGCGCTGCGCGACGTGGCCACGTTCGAGACCGAATTCATCCTCGCCGACATGGCCATCCTCGAGTCGCGGATCGAGAAGATCCACAAGCAGCTCGGCCGCATGCACGACGAGCAGATGAAGCGCGAGCTGCCCGTTCTGGAGAAGTGCCTGGCCCTGCTGCAGGCCGAGAAGCCGCTGCGCAACGAGGATCTCCCGAAGGAAGAGCTGCACATCCTCCGGACGTACCAGCTCCTCTCGCTCAAGCCGATGCTGATCGCCCTCTCGTTCGACGAGTCGCAGCAGGCCATCGTCGAGGAGGAGGTCTTCCGCGTGGCCGCGGCCAAGGCGGGGATGCGTACGCGCGTCGTGGCGTTCTTCGGGAAGATCGACATGGAGATGTCGGAGCTCTCCGGCGACGACGCGCGGATGTTCATGGAGGAGTACGGGATCCGCGAATCGGCGCTCGACACGTTGATCCGCGAGGCCTACGCACTCCTCGGCCTGCAGTCCTTCCTTACCGTCGGCGAAGACGAGTGCCGGGCCTGGACCATCCGCACCGGCATGACGGCGCAGGAGGCCGCGGGGGTGATCCACTCCGATTTCGTCCAGAAGTTCATCCGAGCCGAGGTCGTGCACTACGACGACTTCATCGCCGCCGGAGGTTCCTTCGCGAAAGCGAAGGAGTCGGGGCACTGGCGCCTGGAAGGCAAGGCCTACGTCGTCCGCGACGGCGACATCCTGAACATCCGGCACGGCTAGCCGGCCGGCACGGCCGGCAGCGCTGGTTGGCCAAGCCTCGGGCATGAGAGTCGCCCGTGGGCGCGTTTCTGCCGCGCAAGCTCATGGTGTCGATGGTAGAGCGATCTGGAGCGGGACCGATGGTAGAGGGGTCCGGGGTAGACGTCGCTTTCGTACGACAACCAGTCACAGGCGCGTGACTTGCCACGCACCTCCGCATGACCGACACCACTGTCGCCCTCTGCGGTTTCGCCCTCGACGGACATATCGCCAGGCTCGCCGACGCCCTCACCCGGCGCGGCGCTACGCCGCTCGTGCTGGTTCCGATGCCGTGGGGGCGCTACGCGTGGCGGGATGGGCGCTACTTCTACGCCCATAAGAGCCTCGACCGTGTCGGAGCGTTCTTCGTCCGGCAGACCTACGTGCCGCTGTTCGACCTCATCAGCCGGCGCGCCGAGGCCCTCGATCCGGAGGCGTGGGTGATCGAGGTCGCCCGCATGCAGAACAACGCGGCGTTCCTGCATTCCTTTTTCAGCTACTTCGAGAGCCGCGGCTGTTTTCTCGCCAACCCCTTCTCGTCCGGCGAGCGGATGAAGCACAGACAGGGCGAGATTGCCGAGAGCTGTGGGTGGCGTGTCCCGAAGACGTTCATCACCAACTCCGCCGCCGAGGCGTTCGCGGCTGCACGCGAAGGGTCGCTCGTGCTCAAGCCGCCTGCCGGCGGCACGCTGGCGAGGAAAATCGACGCGAACGTCATGGGAGCCTTTGCCGCGCTCGACTTCCCGATCGTCATCCAGGAGTACATCGCCGGCGAAGACGTGCGCGTCTACGTCATCGACGGGGAAGTCGTCGCCGCCGCACGCATCGTCACCAGCGAGCTCGATTACCGCCGCGATCCGAATTACCTGGACCGCATTCACGCTATCAAGCTGCCGCCCGACGTGCAGCGCAGGACCGCCGAGGTCTTCGAACGCCACCGCCTCGTCTGCGGCTCGATGGACCTGCGCCTGACGCCCGAAGGCGAGTTCGTCTTCCTCGAAGTGAACTCCGGCGGGAGTTTTCTCGAGCTGCAGAAGGCCCTCGACGTTCCGATCGCCGATCGCCTCGCGGAGTTGCTCGTCACGCGCGCGCAGAACGTCGTCCTGCCGCAGTCCGAGCCGGCGACCCTTCCGCTCGCCGCCATCATCGCCGGCGAGGCCGTCAGCGCCGAGGAACTGTTCGACGTCGAGCCCGGCCTGGAAGCGTTGCGCCTCGCCGTCCGAGGCCTCGTCCCGGAGTCCTCGACCATCGAGATCGAGCTCGACGAAACGCAGCAGCAGGCACTGCAGGAGAGCCGCGGCATCCGCGCACGCCGAGCCCGTCTGGACGTCATGACGCACGTCCTCACCCCCATCCCAGAGTGAAGGCAGAGGGCAGAAGGCAGAAGGCAGAAGGCAGAAGTAGACCCCCAGTCTGGCGATCTTTGGTTTCTTCCTTCTGCCTTCTGCCTTCTGCTTTCTGCCTTGCCCACATGGGTGTCAATATTGCTAATAACAACCGTGTGGACGGAGGCTCCTGTCTGGAGACACACATGGACAAAGAACAATTGCTGGCTCTGAATGACGAGCAGGTCGAAGCAGTCGTCGCGGCCGACCAGGACAGTGGCAACTGTCTGCCGCGCTGCACGATGACGCTGGCCTATCCGCCGGAAGAACCCGTCTGCGATCCGTGGCCTTAGGCCGCGCTGAGCATCGATAAAGGAAACCCAATGAACAAGAACGAGCTGTTGACTTTGACGAACGAGCAGGTCGAGCAGATCATCGCCGCCGAGCTCCCCGGATGTCTGCCGCCTCTCCCGCGCCCGTGTCCCGAAGTGACCACGCTGGCCTGCGGTGAGGAGGGGCCAATCTGTTCCGCCTGTTGACCTTCCACTGAACACAACGATCAGGCAGCCTCCGCCACCGACTCGACGAACATGCGTTTCCCAGTCGTCCTGCAGCAAACGAGCAGCGATTGCGGCCCCGCCAACATCCGCGCCGTCGCGCGGCATTACGGCGTCGAGCTGCGCAATGAGACCGTCCGGCGCATCTGCCGGAACGATCGCGCCGGCAGCTCCGTCGCGGGATTGCGGCGCGCCCTCGAACAGCTCGGCTTCCAGGCCGGCGTCCGGACCATCGACTTCGACGAGCTCGAACGCCACCAGCAGACGCTGCTCCCCGCGATCGCCGTCCTGAAGAGTCCCGCCTCGGGGCTCCTGCACTATGTGACCGTCGTGAAGATGACCCGCACGAAAGTGTGGCTCATGGATCCGGCCTTCGGCCTGTCGGCGTGGAACGCCGCCGAGTTCCTCTCCCGCTGGTACACGCTCGAGCATGCCGCCGACCCCGAAAAGCTCGAGGCTAGCAACCGCAACCCCGACAACGTCGACGAAGTCCGCCGCGAGCTGCGCGAGCTCGGCCTCTCCCCCTCGCGCGCCGAGACGCTGCTGACGAAGATGCCGCTCATCCACCTCGACGACCGCATCCGCTACGTCCGCGCCCTGCGCGACCAGAAGCTCGTCCCCGGCAACGACGCGGCGTCGTACCTCGAACGGCTGGTCCTGCACTACGAACAGTTCCCGATCCCCGAGGAGTACACCACCACCCACTTCGTCCCCAATCCCGACGGCAGTCCGCGGCTGATGGCGCGCGGCCATCTCCTCCTCACCGTCCGTCCGGGAACGGACCTCGAACAGCACCACGAGCCGGTGACGCATCCGATCCGCAGGATCGTGAGCCTCATGGCGCGCGAGCGGCGCCTCTTCGCCGAGGTCTTCCTCGCCGCCATCCTCGTCGCGATCCTCGGCCTGACGCTGCCGTTATTCATCCAGCTGCTCGTCGACCACCTCCTCGTGCAGCGCGACGCCGGCGTCCTGCCGTACTTCATCGGCGGCTTCCTGCTGCTGCAGCTCTGCAAAGAAGCCTTCAACTTCTACCGCGCCTGGCTGCTGATCCGCGTCTCCCAGAAGCTCGACCTCCGCCTGATGGTCGCGTACGTCTCGAAGCTCATGCGCCTCCGGCTCCGCTTCTTCGAGGCCCGCGCCACCGGCGACATCACCAGCCGCGTGCAGGAGACGATGGCCATCCGCCAGTTCGTGGCCGGCTCCGCGCTGAAGATCGTCTTCGACCTCCTCTTCATCGGCGTGGCCCTGGCGGTGATGTTCCTCTACGACGCCCGCCTCGCCGGCATCGCCGCGCTGGCCATCCCGGCGTACTTCCTCATCGTCCGCATCTACGCGCCGATCCTGCGGCGCTCCTCGCGGCACCAGATGGAAGACTGGGCGGGCACGATGTCGCTGGCCATCGAGTCGGTCGAGGGGATGAAGACCATCAAGCTCAACGCCAGCGAGCCGATGATCCTCGGCCGCTTCGACGCGCGGCTCGCCAGGTGGTCGCGGAGCTGGTTCCGGCAGGCGAGAAACTCCCTCTTCGCCGGCCAGCCCGCCGCGATCCTCACCGTCGTCGCGACGTCCGTCATCCTCTACGCCGGCAGCCGCGCCGTCATCGCAGGGACGATGACCATCGGCCAGCTCGTCGCCTTCCAGACCATGCTGCTGCAGCTCCTCGGCAGCCTCTCCGGTCTCGTCATCGCCAACGACGAGATCCAGCGCGCCTTCGCCACCGTCGAGCGCCTCTTCGAAGTGCTCGAGTCGGACGACGAAGAGCGCGACCAGGAGCTCGTCCTCCCCGACCGCGAGCTGCGCGGCGAGCTGGCGCTGGAGAACGTCACCTTCGCCTACACCAGCGGCGCGCCGGTCCTGAAGAACGTCTCCTTCGCCATCCAGCCGGGAGAGGAAGTGGTGATCGTCGGCGCGTCGGGAGCCGGGAAGTCGACCCTGGTCGGCCTGCTCGCGCGATTGCACGACGCCGGGAACGGAGCCATCCGGATCGACGGCCACGACATCCGCGACTACGCCCTCGCCAACCTCCGCCGCCAGATCGCGGTCGTGGCCCAGGACACCTTCCTCTTCGGCGACACCGTCTACAACAACATCGCCCACGGCGTGAGCTGGGCCACGCTCGACGAAGTCACCGCCGCCGCGCGTGCGACCCTCGCCGACGACTTCATCCGCGACCTGCCGGAGAAATACCAGACCGTCGTCGGCGAGCGCGGCGTCGGCCTCTCCGGCGGCCAGCTCAAGCGGATCCTCCTCGCCCGCGCCCTCCTGATGCATCCCTCGGTACTGATCCTCGACGAGGCCTACCACGGCCTGGATGCCTCGCTGCAGGCCGCGGTGAAGCAGAACGTACGCGACTGGATGCAGGGCCGCACCGTCATCAACATCACCCACGACCTCCGCCACGCGCGCGAGGCCGACCGGATCATCCTCCTGCAGAAAGGAGAGATCCTCGAGCTCGGCAGCCACGACACGCTGATGATGCGCGACGGCGAATACCGCCGCCTCTACGACGACTTCTCCCGAGTCGAGCACACCCGCCTCCACGTCGCCGAGCCGCCCGAGGACGTGCCTGCAGAGATGCCGGCAAAGGTGACCGCATGAGCGACCTCGGCGAGCTCCTCGACCGCCGCGACTTCTCCGAGACCGTCGACGCCATCGTCCACGCGCGACCGCGCTACACCGCCCTCTTCTTCCCCCTCTTCACCCTGACCTTTTTCGCCGCCCTCGCCTGGCTCGCCTTCGTCCCGTTCGAACAGACCATCCACGCCCGCGGCGACATCCGCGTCGCCGGCAACGCCGTCAACCTGCACGCGCAGCAGGAGGGGAGAGTGCTCACCGTTGCGGCGCGCGAAGGTGCGTTTGTCGAGAAAGGAGCGGTGCTGTTCCGCCTCGACGACGCAACATTGCGCATGGACCTCACGCGCCTCTCCACCGAAACGGACCGCGCCCGCGAAACCATCACCCTCCTCGCCGCCCAGCGTGAACGCGCGCGGAGCCGCGGCGCCGTCGAAGTCGGCCGGATCTCCCGCGACGTCGCCCGCCACCGCACGCTCAACGAAGAAGGCATCCTCCCGCAGGAAATGGTCGAGAACCTCGAAAGCGAGCGCAGCGCCCGCGCCGAATCGTCGCGCCAGGAACAACTCGCAATCGAAGCCGAAGAAGTCGCCGCCCGCCAGGCCCTCACCCGCCTCGAGAGCGAGCGCGCCCGCACCCTGCGCATCCTCGACGAACAGACCCTCCGCGCCCCCGAATCCGGAACCATCACCCGCCTCCAGGTTCCCGCGCCCGGCCAATACCTCACCCGAGGAACCGTCCTCGCCGAAATCACCCCGCGCGGACGCCCCATGGAATTCGAAGCCCTCGTCGCCCCCCACGACATCGCCCGCGTCCGCCCGGGCCTCACGACCCGCCTCGAGCTCGACGCCTACCCGAGACGCCAGTACGGCGACCTCCCCGGCCGCGTCACCTTCATCGCCCCCGACCGCGACAAAAACGGCTACCGCATCCGCATCGCCGTGACTCCACCGGCGCGCGACATCGACCTCCGCACCGGCCTCACCGGCACCGTCGCCGTCATCAGCGACCGCAGCCCGCTCTACCGCGTCGTCGGCGAGCGTCTCGGATTCATCCGATGATCGAACAGCTCCGCGCCCAGATCCGCGCCAACTACAGACCCGACTTCGACTTCACCATCGTCGACGGCGTCCCGTTCGCCGTCCCGTCGAAACCGGCCGCAGAGTCGCGCATCGCCCTCATCTCCACCGCCGGCCTCCACCTCGACACCCAGCCCCCCTTCGACCGCACCACCCCCGAAGGCGACCCCTCCTACCGCCGCATCCACCTCGACGACGACCTCACCCGCCTCCGCCCCTGGTGGGACACCGACCACCACCAACCCGCCAGCCAGGACCTCAACACCGCCTTCCCGCTGTCGCTCCTGCGCGACCTCTGCGACCTCGCCCCCACCCACTACACCCTCAGCGGCTCCATCCCCGACCCCCGCCCCCTCCTCACCCAAACCGCCCCCGCCCTCGCGCAGGAACTCCGCGCGGACGCCGTCGACGCCGCCCTCATCGCCCCCTCCTGACCCCTCTGCATGCAGTCCGTAGGACTGCTCCAGGCCATCATCGAGCGCGCCGGCATCCCGACCGTCGCCGTCACCTTCAACGCCGACTTCACCCGCCTGATCGGTACTCCGCGCGCACTCGCCGTCCGGTTTCCCTATGGCGCGCCGTTCGGCAACCCGCTGAACCGGTGGCTGCAGACGCGCGTGCTCGGGGAAGCGTTGGCGTTGCTCGACTCCGCGGATGCGCCGAACACGATCGTGCCGAGCGCGTATCGGTGGAAGCAGACGAGGGAGAGGGTAGGGTGGTGACCTGTACGCCGGCATCCGCGAGCTCACGATCGCCACAAACCCGGGTGGGATGGTGTCTTCTCTGCAGACCGCACCTACATTTGTAGGAAGGGTGGGATTCCTTGCAGGTGCCTGACGGGAAGAGATGGCTGGCAGCGTGCGCGCTCATGGTCGCGTTTGCCGTACAGGGGGCGCCGGCCGGGCGCCGTCGGGCGCTGCTGATCGGGATCAACGACTACTCCGGTCCTGCCGGGACGAACGTCCGCGGCGTGAGCGACCGCGAATGGGCGGATCTCCGAGGGGCCGTACGCGATGCGGAGGGGCTGCGGGAGATCCTTGTCCGCCGCTACGAGTTTGCCGAGAGCGACATTGAGATGCTCACCGACCGGAAGGCGACACGGTCGGCGATTCTGGCGGCGCTCGCCCGCCTGGCGACGCAGGCACACGCCGGCGACACGGTCGTGTTTCATTTCAGCGGTCACGGATCGCAGGTGAAAAATTCGCATTCGGACGAGCCGGACCGGATGGACGAGTCGATCGTTCCTGCTGATTCGCGCCTCGGCGTACCCGACATTCGGGACAAGGAACTGGGGAAGCACTTCAACCGGATTCTCGACCGCGGCGCGCGGCTCACCGTGATTCTCGACAGTTGTCACAGCGGTTCCGGCGTCCGTGGACTGGCCACCGGCGAGACGGCTCGCGGGATCAAAGCGGATCTGCGCGACGTGAAGGACGCCTCGGCCGCGGGCCGGCGTCCCGAAGATCGCGGCGCACTCGTGCTGTCCGCGGCGGAGGATCTCGGGCTGGCGCTCGAGACGGTCGACGAGGAGGGAAAGGATCGGGGTGCCTTCTCGTGGGCATGGATGCACGCGATGCGCGCCGCCGAGCCGGATGAACCGGCGATGGAGACGTTTTTCCGCGCCCGTGCACGTCTCGGGGTAATGTCGCGTCACCAGCGTCCGATCCTCGCCGGCAACACCGGCGCGCGCCAGCGGCCGTTTCCCGGCGTCCAGAGCGGACGGCCGCTCAGCCGCACCACCATGGCCGTGGAGGCGCTTCGGGACGACGGAACGGTCGTCCTTCAGGGAGGCTGGCTGAACGGCCTCACGATCGGCAGCGAGCTGAGGCCGCTCGGCCGGGAAGCCTCCCGTGTACGACTGGAGGTCACAGCGCTGACGGGATTGGTTCGCGCCGAGGGACGCGTCGTGGGAGGGGACATCACGCCGGGCTCGCTCGTCCAGCTCGTGTCGTGGGCCGCACCTCCGGGACGCCCGCTCCGTGTGTGGCTTCCGCGAACCGCGATGAGCGCGGCCGAGCTGACGCGTCTGGCGCAAGCTGTCGCGGAGGACGCGGCGCGCAGAGGAATCCGGTGGATTGCCGATCCGACCGTTACAACCCCGACGCACCTGCTGCGCTGGAACGGCCGCACGTGGGAGCTCCTCAGCGCGAAGACGGCAACGCGGCGCACGGCGTCCGAGGCTGGGGCGGCGCTACCGCTTGTTTCTCGCAATGCATCGTTGTTCGTTCAATGGCCGGTACCGGATGCCTTGGGACAACGCCTTGTGGGCGATGCGGCAACCCGGCGACTTCGCACTTCGGAGGCGAGGGGGCAGGCGCCGGAGGCGGCTGTGCCGATCGTAACCGTCGACCGGGCGGAGGAGGC
This sequence comes from Thermoanaerobaculia bacterium, assembly GCA_035629865.1. Classification (GTDB taxonomy): domain Bacteria; phylum Acidobacteriota; class Thermoanaerobaculia; order Gp7-AA8; family Gp7-AA8; genus QHVT01. Next base: position 12,460 of record DASPHC010000003.1, read on the forward strand.
GGACTACATCCTCGCCGGCCGCTTCGACCAGGCCGCGCTCGGATACGCGTGGGTGCGGCCGTTGTCGACGGCCGCGGATCGGGCCGAAAGCGCATTGCCGGTGCGAAGCGAATGGGAGAAACCTGATGTCCCCAGGGCGGTGTTCGCGCTGGCCAAAACGGTCGAGCGGCTGCAACGCGTCCTGGCGTGGCAGCTTCTCGAGTCGCCCCCCGGGACGGCGTACGAATACCGCCTGGCAGTGCGACGGGCGCGGGATCGCGAGCTCCTCACGAAGCAGATCGAAGGGGGCGATTCCTACGGAATCGCCCTCCGTATCCGACCCGGCCAGACCAGCAGCGCCGCGTCGCGGTATGTTTACATCTTCCTCGTCGACAGCTTCGGCCGCAGCACGCTTCTCTATCCGCGAAACGGGTCGGTGGAGAATTTCTTTCCTCTGCCGCATGGCGCGGCGCAGGGCGGAACGCGGCCACCCGCCGAGATCGCACTCGGGTCGCCGCAGGCATTCACCGCCGTGGAGCCTTACGGCGCCGACACCTACTTCCTGTTGACGACGGATGAGCCGCTGGGCGATCCGTGGATCCTCGAGTGGGACGGCGCCCGCCCGCGCCAATCCGGAGGGAAGACGCCGCTCGAACAACTCCTGGTGAATGTGGGGGCGCCGGATCGCTCGGCCCGGCGCTTCCGTACAGCAGCGAATTGGTCGATCGAGCGGATGGTCATTGAATCGATGCCGCCTCTCGAACGGAGGACGTCCCCATGAAGCGCCGCGCGTTGCTGACGTTTTTTGCCGTTTTCATCATCCCTGCAGCCGCTGCGGCCGCACAAAACAGCGCGCAGCAAACGCCACGTGCCGGCGCCGGACGCCTCGACGGTGTGGCAACGATGCTCGTGTCAGGAGAGACCGTCGCGGCCCGTGCGCGGATCCAGGAGGCGCTCGAGCTTTATCGGAAGGAGAACGACCGGCCACAGGAAGCGGTCTGCTATCTGCTCCTCGGTCTCGTGGACGCCTCCGTGCGCAATGAAGCAGAGGCGCGCGTCCATTTAACCGAAAGCATGACGCGCTTCGACGCTCTCGGCGAGCACCTCGGCGCGTGGTTCGGCGCGTTGACCCTGGCGGAGATGGAGCATCAACAGATGCACTACGACCTTGCCGCCGCCGCGTACGAGAAGGCGCTGGCGAACCTGGAGAAAGCGGCGGCACCGGGGGGACGATTCTCACTCGATGTCCTGAAGTCCCTCCCCGGCGCGTTCGACGTCGGTTTGGGAGATCTGCCCGCCGATTTGCCTGGCGACTTTGCGAAGCCGATCATCCTGATGTTCCTCGAGATCCCTGCTCGGACCGGGTACGCATCGGTGCTCGTCGAGCTGGGTGAGCTGAACAAGGCGGAGGGGCAGCTTGCCCGCGCCAGCAACGCGGACAGCATGTTCGGGGGCCTGTTCCGGAGGGTCATCGTGACGTCGGAGGGCGATCTGCGCCGGCGGCAATGGCGTTTCGACGAGGCGCGCGAGAAGTATCGCCAGGCACTCGCCGCCGGTTCGCTGCTGCCGGTATGGGGGCCCGCGAACGCGCACGTGGAGGACGAGATCTACGGCAAGCTCGCCGACGTCGAAATGCTCACGGGGCGCGTCGACGACGCGATCGCGTGGCATGACAAGGCCATTGCCGCCGTTCGAGCGGCGAAGAACCTCCGCCGGGAACCGTGGATTGTTCGCGAGCGTGCAGACCTGCTGGTCCGCTCCAGCCGCCTCGACGCCGCGGAAGTAACGCTGCGGGAGGCGCTGGCGATCGCCGAGCAGGCCGGCGACATTCACTGCCGAGGGATGATCCTCGCCGACCTCGGCGTGCTGGATCTGACGCGCGGGCGGTATGGAAGCGCGGCGGTGCATTACAGAAATTCGATCGAGTTACTTCGGGCGGCGAAGAAGCCGGCCGACGAGGCGTATGCGTGGGTGATGCTGTCGAACCTTTACACGCTCGCCGGCGACGTCGAAAAGGCAAAAGTCGCCATTCGGGAAGCCTTCAGGCTGGCGGAGACGAGCGACCTTCCGTACATGAGGGTCTTGGTGGAGATGGCCGAGATGGCCCAGAAAAGAGCACGGGAAGAAATCTCACAGACCGAATACGACGAAGTCATCGCGCGCTCCATGGCCCTCCCCGAGGTTCAGGGGTCGATGATCCCGGCCGATTTCTTTGACCGCATCATCTTCGATGGCCTTTCTCTCGCCGGTTCCGCTCCGATCGTGGCGAACCTTCCGATGGTCTCGGCAACCGTGTACATGCTCGAGGGAAAGCGTCTTCTCGAGAGAGGGCAGGTTTCGGAAGCGCGCGAGATGTGGCGAAAAGGGCTGGACAGCCACCCGAGCCGCGACCTTCGGGCCGGGCTCCTCCTGTTGCTGGCGACGTACGCCGATACGGTCGCCGAGGCCGCAGAGTACCTGACTCAGGCCGCCGAGGCGGCGGAGGTGACCATCGCCGGCATGCCGAGCGATGAGCTTGTGGCGAGCTATCTCGGTGGTCATGCGTTCTTCTATTTCGCTGCCTTGATCGAGGCCCTCACCGGCCAGGGGTGTGACGCCGAGGCGTTCGAGTTCACGGAACGGGCGCGCGCCCGCGCATTTCTGCAGCTTGTTGGCGGTACGCGGCTGCAGCCGCAGCGAGGAGCGGAGGCACCGCTCATCGCCGAGGCCGAAGCCCTCCGGACTCAGATCATGGAGTGGGAGCGGCATTCTCTGATCGCCCCTGCACCGGCGGCGCGCCGCATCACCTCTGACCTCAGCGAGGCGCGCTCGCGTTATGCGGAGCTCCTGCAACGCCTCAAGGCCTCGACCTCCGAGTATGCCTCCCTGGCGGCGGTGAAGCCGCAGAGCGCCGACTCGATCCGGTCTGTCCTTCCGCCCGACGCGACACTGATCAGCTACTTCAACACCGATCGGCGCCTGCATGCGTGGATCGTCGATCGCTCCGGAATTCAGCACGTAGCCCTCTCCGCCGACAGCAAAGCGCTGTTGCGCGCCGTCTGTTGGGGACGCCGTTTCGGTCCGGGCGGCGCGGCACGCGGTGTAGCGGTCAATGAATCGGAATGTACCGATGCAGCAACCGCTGAGGAAGTCCACGATCTGCTGATTGCGCCGCTGCGGAGCCGGATCGCGAACCGCAGGCTGATCATCGTCCCCCACAACTCGCTGCACTACATCCCTTTCGCCGCCTTGCGCAACGGGCGGTCGGATCGGTACCTGGTGCAGGACTACTCCATCACGTACGTGCCGAGCGCGAGCAGCCTCCGGTTTCTCCGCGCCAAAGAGACGCCTGTCGATGGGGAGGCGTTGGTGTTGGGTGACCCGGTCAGCACGGATGAGGAAAATCTGCCCTACGCCCGCGAGGAGGCCATTCACGTCGCCGAGGCGCTGGGCGCGACTGCCGCACTGGGAACGGACGCGACGGAAAACCTACTCTACACGTTAGACGGAAAGATCGACCTGATCCACATCGCCGCGCATGCGCGCTATGACTCCGAGCATCCGCTGTTCAGCCGCGTCTCACTGGCTCCCGGTGGAGGGCGCGACGGGAATCTGGAAGTCATCGATGTTCTCAGTGAGCTCGATCTCACGGGCGTGAATCTGGTCGTCCTGTCGGCGTGCGAAAGCGCGGCCGGGAAACAGAGCGGCGGCGATGACGTGACCGGCCTGACACGCGCGCTGTTGTACTCCGGCACCCCGGGTGTCATCTCCACGCTGTGGCGCATCCCCGACGACGCCACGGCGGCATTGATGGACGAGCTCTATTGCCGCCTCCTGGCCGGCGACACCGCCGCCGACGCTCTGCGCATGGCGCAGCTCGCGATGCTCCAGGGCGAATACGCGGATCCCGGGCAATGGGCGGCGTTCATCCTGACCGGAAACCCGCTCGGACGCTGGGGCGGAGAGGCAGTTCAGGCCGGGGGAGGCGCCAGGTCCCCGCAGGCAGGACAGTAGCGAGCTGTCCGCGTCAATCCGCCGCGGCAGGTCCTGCACGTGATCTCGGCGGCTGCGGCGGCCGTGCCGCGCCGCCGTACCCTCAGCAGCACTACGAGCAGCAAGAGCAGGACGAAGCCGGCCGCAGCGGAAGCGGCGAAAAGCACGTTGCGTGAGACCGGGAAGGCCCACCCTTCAGACACGATCTCGATCGTTCCCCCGCTCGCGCAGAACCAGGTAACGCGCGCGCCGTCGCGTGCTCCGTCGCTGTTGCTCTTCACCTCGGCCGGCATGACCACCGTGAACCGGCGGCTGAAGTTCTCCGCCGCAACGGAGCTGACGGTGGCGCGGAGGCGGTACTCCCGCTTGAAGAGGCCGCGCCGCTCGGTCGTCCAGTCGAAGTTGCTCTGGGCGTCGCGCAACGAGCTGACGTGATCGAAATCCTTCTGGAAGACGATGAACTGCCGGTCCGCGGTCTTCCCTTCGTCGACGATCCGGAACCCCTCGCGCGCCGCCTCGGCCCGGATGCGGCCAAGCGATGACGCGAGGACTTTCCGCACCAGGACCTTGACCCGGTATGTGCCGGAGCCGTCTTCGCGAATTTGCAGATCGTCCTCGATCTCGCAGCCCGCGAGAAGCAGCGAAACGGCACAAACCATAGCGGCAAAACGGAACCGGACGCGCATAGCGGCACCTCTCTGCTCGACGGCCGTGGAAACGGTCCCGATATTCTGCGCGCATTGCGCGGGTGCGGAGAAGTCGTGAGCGGCGTTGTCGGCGCTCCGCATCTCTGCAAGGTAAGGTGTCGTAGAGGTAGACACCAAAGGTTCTCATTGGTGGCGTTGTGGCAATGCGGTGAATCGTAGCCCAGCCTTCACGCCACATATTTCCGAACTTCGTGTCTCTCCTGCTGGGTCCCAACAGAAGCGTGCGTCCCCTCCGTGGGGGACAGCGCGACACCAGCGAGTGCCGAACAATGATCTCTGTCTCCCTGAGTCAATTCGATATGCCGGATCGGCGCTCCACGCCCTCGACGACTGTGAACCGCGAGATGCTGCACGCGCGAGACGTGGCCAGTCTCGTCCGGCTGCTCATCGTGATTCAGCGCGCGTCGACCGACGCCGCAGGATGGGAGGACGTCAACCGTCTCTTCATCGGTCTGAGCGAGTCGTTCTCCGATGAGGGGGTTGCGGCATTGCGCGCGGTCCGCGAGTGGATCAACGGCGACAAGGTGGCCGGTTCGGACGCGGCCTCGGAATCGGCATTCGACCGGTTGCCGGCGCATTGCAATCGCAATGACGCGGTCGATGCACTGCGGGACATCGTCGCCCCTGCCGTCGCAGAGGCGGTACGCCACGGGACGGAGCGGGAGTACTCCGCCGCGAACACGGCGCGTCTCGATCTCTGCCTCGAGCACTGTGCGCAGGGAATGATGACGTTCGCCGCCGGCGGCGATTGCCTGTTCCTGAACCGTGCAGCGGCGCGTCTGCTGAAGCTGCCCGTGGAGCCGAAAGCGAGCCTGATCGACCGCCGCATTCTGCCGCGTCCATTGCAGACACTGGTCGAGCAGTTCTCGGCCCGCGCGCGGCAGCGCTCCGAATGGCTGCCCACGCGCTCGTTCGACGTCAGCGGCGACCGCCTTCAATGCTTTCCGCTCGTCGTCACAGCGAATGGCGCACGTGGGCCGGAGTCGCTCCTGAATCTTTTCCTGATCGCCGAGGCGGGAAGCGACAGTCTCGCCGAGCGCCTCCTGCGACGGGCCCGGCTGTCCCGACAGGAAACCTTCGTTGTCCGCGCGCTCCTCGACGGCAAGAGCAACGGCACGATCGCGAAGGAGATGAGCCTCAGCGTTCACACCGTGAGGACTTATGTAGAACGCGTGTACGAGAAGCTCGACGTGGCGAATCGGTACGAGCTGATGAAGCTCGTGACATCGATGTCCGGCTACCCGGGTGTCGCGGACACGGCCGGATGACCGAATGTCCCCCGGTGTGGGGACAGATTTGGCGGCGGTGCCTCCCGACAATGGCCGTACCGCCCAGACAACCGAGGAGATAAACGTGAGCACCCGCCGCCGTTCCGCCGGAATCGTCGTTCTGATCGTCATCGCAGCCATCCGCTGCACCGGGCGCCGCGCCGAAACGGCAGCGCCGGTGTGGCTGTCGCGCCCCGAAGTTGCACGGGCGGAGATACCGCCGGCGGACTCGATGGTCGCGGACATCTATGTCGATGCCACTCTGTCGATGACCGGCTTCGTCACCGACCCTGACAGCGCGTACGTGCGGCTGCTCGACGAGCTCGAGGGCTCCCTCGCGAACAAATGGAAAAAGAGCGCGGACCTTCGTTACTACAAATTCGGGAAGAGTGTCCGCCAGGTGGACCGGACGGAGTTTCGCCAAGCCAGGACGCCCGCGTTCTACAACGAACGGGGGATCTACGAGACCACCGACATCGATCTCGTCGCGGCGCGTGCGACTCCGAAACGCCTCAGTGTCGCCGTCACGGACCTCTTCCAGCGCGACCAGGACATGAACCCCATCGTCAGCAGTATTCGCCGCAACGTCTTCGAGAAAGAGCTCGCGGTCGGCATTCTGGCGGTCAACAGCGAATTCGACGGCAAGGTCTATGACGCGCGGACCGCACCGTACCGCTATGCCTCGCGCAAAGGAGCAGGTGGTACGTACCGGCCGTTCTACCTGCTTCTGTTCGGCGACGCCGCGGCGATCGAGGAGTTGGTGAATGCGCTGGCGCAGCGGCCGTTCATCGACCGGTCGAAGTTCCTGCTCATCTCGCCGCACATCGTGCGCAAGTACCAGGTCAGCGCCGCGAAGAGGGCCGGCTCGAAGAGTCTAAAGGCGCGCGCGGGCGGAGGCGAGGCGGACGAATTCATGTTCGACGTCCGCAAGAACGGGCGTGGAGGTGTGATCGACGCCGAGATCCGCATCGAGCCGAATCCGCATGCAGCGGACTTCAAGCCGGAGGCAATCGAGATCATCGCCCGCCAGACTGCCCCCTCGGGCAGCGAGACACGCGACGTTTCACTGCAGAGCGTCACCCGGACCGGGGATCTGCTCAAAGCGTCGCTGCTGCTGGACATCGCCGCAGCGGAGGGGAAGTACAGCTACGACGTCCTCTTCCGGACGCGCGGGCCGGGCGCGTTGAACGTCCCGAAGTGGATCGACGAGCTGTCGTCCGAGAACCCGACACCGGAGAAGGAAGCGAACCGCACACTGAATCTGAAGCGGTTCGTCACGGAGCTCATCGATGCCAGTGCCTCCATCCACAGGCCGGCGCTGGCGAAGTTACGACTGAACGTGAGAAAGCTCGGTTAGGAGACCGTCATGCGCAAACGACCAATGAATTACCTCATCACTCTCGCGATCGCGGCCGTTTCATGGTTCGGTACCGCGATTCTGCTCGGCAACTACCTCGGCGACAGCGTCGCCCTCGAGAATGCCACCACCGACACGTTCATCCAGGTTTACCGCGCGATTCTCATCGCCGTGGCCGTCCTGGGCTTGGTGAACTGCTGTTACTGGTACTTCTACGGTGCGAAAGAAACGACCGGCGGGAACGTGCCGGCCGCGCGCCGCGTGTGGCGGTTGTCGATGGCCGCTCAGGTCGCCATCGCCGCGACTGCGGTGATCGCACTCGTTCTCGCGTTTTCGGACGAGCAATTCACGAGCGTCGAATACCTGCTCGTCTTCGGCGCCGCTTCCGCGCACACGTACATCTTCTTCTGGATCTGCACGCTTTTCATGTCGCCGCGACCGGTCGAGTACGTGCCCTTGGGAAGAGGTTGACCATGACCAAACACTACCTCATCGGCATCGGCGGTACCGGCGCGCGAATCATGGAGGCGGTCACATACCTGTGCGCCGCCGGCTATGGTCCGGACGAGCTCTCACTCTTTCTGATCGACCCGGATCAGGGAAACGGAAATCTCAGCAGGACAAAGACGCTCATCGGTAACTACAACGAGTGTCAGAAGCGCTTCCAGGAGCGCAACAGCCACCGCGTCAAGCTGTTCCGCACGCGTATCTCCACGCCGCCGGAGTCGATGATCTGGAGCATTTTCGATAATCAGAACGCCACACTCGGCAATTACATCCATTTCGACAATCTCAAGCAGAGCCAGCCCGCGTTGGCGGACCTCGCCAACGTGCTCTTCTCGCACAACGAGCTCACCGAGAAATTGAATGAAGGGTTCCGCGGGCATCCGTCGATCGGCGCGGTGGTGATGGCGGAGCCTTCGCGCACCAACGACCCGTGGAAGACGTTCTGGAACGACGTGACCACGGTCTCGCTGCCGAACGACGTACGGGTGTTCCTGGTCGGCTCGATCTTCGGGGGGACGGGGGCGGCCGGCGTTCCCACATTTGGCAGCCGGAAGATGCTCAAATACAACGAACTGGCGGCGTTCGAGAAGTCGTCGCGCATTTACCTGGGTGGTTGCCTGGTCCTGCCGTACTTCGCGGTCGACATGAACGCCGAGAGTCTCGCCGAGCACGAAGGGGATCTCTTCGTCACGCACAACGATTTCCCGATCGCAACCAAGGCGGCCCTGCAGTTTTACGACGAGAAAGAAGACCTGGCATTCGACGAGCTCTACTTTGTCGGCGATTCCGACGCGGAACCGGTCGGGTCGTTTGCGCCCGGCGCGAAGAAGCAGGAAAACCGTGCCCACTACATTGAGCTGGTTTCGGCATTGTCGGCGCTCGACTTTTTCCGCGCGCCGGCGCGCGCCCACAACGACACGGACAAGCGGTACTTCATCGGGGCGCGTGATGGAACGGCGGTCGACTGGCAGAGCCTTCCGGTCACGCGCGACGACGAGCGCCTGGGACGCGAGCGGGACACCTTCAAGCTCCTCCTGTCGTCGATGACGATCTTCTCGTACACGCTGGCGACCTATGGCGGCGAAGTGCTGGCCATGTCGGATCGCGACCGGCCGGCGTGGTACCGCGACGACCTGCACTTCGGCCGCAAGTCAGGCAGGCAGGAAGAGCACGACATGGCCCTGACCGAGAATCGCACCGCCGTCGACCTCTTCGCCGCCTTCTCACGAGACTTTCTGCAATGGATGACGCAGGTTGCCGACGGCAACCGCCGCGTACAGATGGTCAACGCGTCGAAGCTCTGGAACGATCGCGGCGAGCTGACGGACCGTCACCGCTTGCCCAACGCCATTGCTTCGCTGATCAACGCTTCTTCGAAACAACTGCCGTTCAGCAGTTTTATCGAGCAGATGAACGGGATCCACCTCGGCAACCGCGGAATGCGTGCGTCCGATAAGTACCTGAATCTCTTCTACGAGAGTGCCGTCGGCTACTGCGAGAAGAACTATGGAATGAGCGTTCCGGCAGAGGAGACGAGATAATCATGGGCAAGCATCTGTATCTCCCGCCGTTGCACGCCGACGCGAACATCAAAGAGCCGATCCGCTCGGGACACTGGGAAAACTCCGAGCGGAAGGTGATGCTGCAGATCAGCGACGGCATCCTGGTCGACGAGAACGCGAAAGTTCGCGGAGTCAGCTCGGTTCCCGACGTATGGGCGCGGCCTCTCATGTTCCAGAGCGCGATCCGTCCCGGCTCGAGGCATCCGATGCGCGAGCGGCTCGTTCGCGAATGGCGCGGGCTGCTCAGTCTCATCGCGCTCGCGCGAGTCATGAACTACAAGCTCGAGGTCATCCCGGTGACCCTCGACCAGGGCCGGTTCTCCAACGCGCTCCGCAATCTCGAGCCGCGGCCGGTGCATCTCGAGAAGAACCGCGAATATCGCTGGACCGATCTCTATCTCATCAAGTGCGAGGACGTGGCCGTCGGGGCCCTTTCGCCGGTGACCCTCGTTTACACCGGTACCGATTATCAGAAGGAGCTCAAGAAGCACGGGCCTCCGGGGCTGGTGGAAAGTGACGGAACGCTGCGGCCGCCGTCGCAGCAGGACGAGAAACTGGCGGTTGCCGAGTGGGTATTCAACCTGCAGCGCCGGCTGAACAATCCGAAGGACCGCATTCTCGACTCCGACCACAATAATCGCGACAGCGCGACGGTGAACCTCATCAACTCGCTGCTCGACGAGTGGGTGAGCGACCTTCGGAATGAGCTCGGCCTGCGCGTTTCCGAGGACATCGACTCCGCGGAAGTCGAGGTCGCGGCCGAGCCGATCGAACCGATCTACAACTATCGCATTTACGAGGAGGTCCTGAAGCCGCTCGCGCGCGGCCCCGAGCCGGCCGGCATGAAACGGTCGGACATCCACCTCCGCATCCGCCCGGAGCGGAACTACAGCCAGTACCGCGAAGTCATCGCCGTTACCCCGCGCCTGCTGCGGTCGAATGGAAAGGTGTGGAAGAGCCTTCGCCTGGCGCATCTCGGCGGCGATGCGGATCTGGCGGTCGCGCGCTATTTCAAGACGGCATCGGGCACGAAGATCGACCGTGAGGACCTGTCGGAGCATCGCGCGATCTGGGTTCGCCCGGAGCTGTACTTCCTCACCGACACGCTCCTGACTGCGCCCGAGAAGGGAGACTTCTTCGCACCGAACGAGCACGCGAGCAACACAGACGCCCGGTACGTACTGCCGTTCCGCCGCGAGATCCTCGAGTTCTTCTCGCCGGAGGAGATCGCGACGGTGCTGCAGCCCGAGTACCGCTCGTCCGAGCGCGGCGTCGTGTTCTCTTTCCGGCTACCCGTCGGCGACAGCGATTTCGAGCGCGTCGAGAAAATCTATCGCGACAAGAACGCGGGGGAAGGAGAGGGCGTGATCCGGCCCGTATCCGTGCCGGCAATCGAGCTCTTCCCGAATTACCTCGACCGGCACTGGCGCCGCTATTACGTTTTCCAGGCGGACTGCGACATCATCGCCGCGACGCCGATCGTCTTCGGCGAGAACGAGATCGTCTCCCGGACACGCGACGGGAAACACAGAATCACACAGATTACCGGCAGCGCCGCGTTTCCCGAGGGACTCGTGCTGAACGCCACGGCCACCGGGGCGCCGATCGGGCTGATTTTACTGCCGAAACCGGCGGAGCCGCATTCGCTTGCCGGCACATGGCGGATCGGGATCGACTTCGGCACTTCCAACACGAACATCTTCCTGCAGAGTGACAGTGCCGGCCACGCTCAGCAATGGACGTTCGACTATCCGAAACACCTGCGGCAGATCACCGCCAGCGACAGCACGTTCCGGGCAGCGGCGCTCGAGGAGTATTTTGTGCCCCCTCGCGCCATTCAGCTGCCGATTCCAACGAATCTCCGTATCTTCAATCCCGCGGAACGGAAGCATTTGCTACTCGATTATTCGATCTATCTCGCGGGCGGCTTTACGCTGCCGCAGAACGTCTATGCGGACATCAAGTGGGACGGCGAGCAGGAGCGGAAAACCGAGTTCTTCCTCGAATGTCTTCTGTTCATGCTCATGATCGAGGCGGCGGCTGTGCGCGTAGAAAAGGTCGAACTGGTCTGCTCCTATCCCAAGGCCTTCTCGCTCAGCACGATCAACATCTTTAAGCTCGAGTGGCAGCGTGTTTTCAAGCGGTTGCTCGATGAGGCGCCGAACCGCGACGGGACCACGTCGTACGTGCAACCGAGCAGGATCCTCGACCGCCGCGGGAGTCCAGCCTCCGATCCCGACCGGATCCACGTGCAGCAGCCTCAGTTCGAGGTCGAGGGTATCGCCGCCGGTCATTATTTCGCGAGTGAGAGGACGATCACGCGATTGGAGGATCGTCTCCAGCGCGCAAACCTCGAGATCTGCATCGACGTCGGTGGGGGGACGACCGACATCAGCGTCTGGTACGGGAATCAGATCATTGCCGACGCCTCGATCCTCCTGGCCGGCCGGCAGATCTCCGGGTTTCTGCAGCACAGCTCCGCGGTCCGCAATCTGCTTCTGAGCGATGCGGCATCGCGCGCGCTCGAAGAGCGGAAGAACCAGCCCGCGCTGTTTGCCGCGCGGCTCAATGTCATCCTGCGGAAGGAAGAGGCAAGCATTCAGGACAAATTGATCCAGCACGCGAATCGTCCGGAGATCGAATGGCTGCGGCGGATGCTGGCTACTGAGTTCGGGGCGATGGCCTACTACACTGCGGCGCTCATCGCCTCCGTCTGCCGTAATCCGGAGAACGCGGAACTGCTGGAGCGCATCAGCGACAGCGGCGTCGGCGTGCATTGGGGAGGAAATGCCGCCAAACTCATGAGCTGGGTCGACTTCGGCCACTTCTCCGAGGAAGGCGTCGCCTCGAAGATCCTGAAGGCGCTCGTCTTCAACGGATTGAAAGAGGCGCAACTCTCCGTCAAGGCGGACCGGATCGGCCAGAAGCAGTCACCGGGGCACAAGAGTGAAGTCGCCGGCGGCCTGGTGGTCATGAACATCGTCACGAACCGCTCCATCGCCGGCAATGCCGAGGACATGGTGTATCCGTCCGCCGCGGACGAGCTGGATTTCACCGCGTCGAAGCGCCGCGAGCATAGCGGCTTCACCTGCGGCGAGAACGTCGAGCTCGTGAGCGGCGAGCGGGTCGCCTATCACGACGCCGTGTCGAAAAGCTTCTTCTTCGATGGAAATCGTACGCGCCTCAAACGGACCACCCTGGATCGGCTTGCTCAGTTCGTCGACATGATGAACCACTTCGGCGTCCGCTTCGGCCTCTTCAACGAAGACACGAAGATCCGCCTGGGCGACCGGCAGCGCGGCCTCATCGCCGACACCGTCCGCGGCGGGTTCATCGAAGCTGCCGCGCAGGAAGAGGCGCGCCGTGTCGTCGAGCCGATTTTCGTCAGCGAGGTGAAGGTCCTGCTCGAGATGATGAAAGAGGGCGCATGACGTGCACATTGGGATCGACCTCGGCACGACCTACTGTTGCTGTGCATACGTTGATGAACACGGCCAGCCGCGCGTGATTCCGACGGCCGAAGGCGACCTGACAACGCCTTCGGTCGTCTGGTTCGACGGCCGGACAGCAGAAATCGGGAAGCGCGCCAATGCCCGCAAGCTCACTCCGCCGGCCTTGAACATTTACGAGTTCATCAAGCGCGACATCGGCAAGCCGGTCCAGGTCCCTCCCGCGCTCTTCGGCGACACGGAGCCGGCCCTGCCGGCGGCGGCGCCGTACGAGATCGGCGGTTTCCGCTACGGAGCGGCCGGGATGTCGGCAATCCTGCTTAGGAAGCTGAAGCGCGACGCCGTCCGCTGGCTCAAGCGGCAGAAAAGGCTCGACGCCGACATCGACGAGCGGCAGCTCGAGCTTGACGCCGTCATCACAGTTCCGGCGTATTTCGGTGACAAAGAACGCCAGGAAACGAAGCTCGCCGGCTACGCCGCGGGATTAAACGTCATCGGCATCATCAACGAGCCGACTGCCGCGGCGTTGTCGTACGGCCTGATGAATCATCCGAGCTCACGGATCATGGTCTTCGACCTCGGCGGTGGAACCTTCGACGTCACGATTCTCGAGATGCGCGACAACGAGGCGGTAGTCCTCGGCTCGCGCGGCCACAATGCCCTCGGTGGCCGCGACTGGGATCGCCTGCTCGAGGACTACATCTACGACGCCGTCGTCGCGCGCACCGGCCGGGCCCTGCCGGAGTCCGCCGGTTTCGAAGTCCAACAGCGTGCCCTCGCCGCCAAGCATGAACTGAGCGATGCCGCCGAAACCGCGGTGTTCCTGAACGTCGATGGCACCGACGTCGATCTGCGCATTTTCCGCGAGCGTCCAGCCGACGCGGAAAATGAATTCGACATGACGGGGGACGACACGTTCTACTTCGAGGAACGCTCGCTCGATCTGCTGACACAGTGCCGTGTCCTGTGCGAGGCGGTGCTCGCTTCTGTGCAGCTCACCGAAACCTGGGGCGGCAGGCGGCGGTCGGCATGGACAGACCTCGACGAGATCATCCTCGCCGGCGGTTCCTGCCGTATGCCCATGGTGGCAAAGATGCTCGAGCGGATCTCGGGCCGTACCGTCCGCCGGCACATTGACGGCTTCAACTACGACACCGCGATTGCCATCGGTGCGGCACTCTATGGAAAACACCGGCAGCGCGTACAGGACGTGGTCTCCCACAGTATCGGCGTGAAAGTGATGCAGGAAGGGCGGTTGTCCATTGAACATCTCCTGCCGAAGGACTCTCCGCTTCCGGCCTCGGTCGAAAGGGTCTATCGCGCCGGGCCGCGCGCCGTACTTTGGGTGTACGAAGGGGAGTCGGCCGTGCCGGATGAGTGTGTGCTCCGCGGCCGGCTGGAGCTCGAGAATCAGGAAGGAACCGTCACGATCGCGATGCGGATCGACGTGAACGGCATCCTCACCGTCACCGCCGATTATCCGCCGCGGGGCAAACAGCTCGTCGAGGTGCAGAACGAGCTGTTTGCCCTTGGACCGCGAGTCATTCCGCTGCGCGAAAAGGTTCAGGCCATCATCATCAATTCGTGATCAGACTGCGCTGCTCACGATGATCTCCGTGCTTTTCGCCTGCTGAACGTCATCGTTCTCGACGAGCCACTCCACCGTGTACGTCCCTTCGTCCTTGATGGTGTAGGTGAACGTCGTTTCGAACTCCCCTCCGCCGTTCGAGATCCGGAATGGGTCGGGGTCAAACGTGTAGCCCTTGATGTACGTTCCTTCGACGGCCAGGCCGAGATAGCGCGACAACGCCAGCTCATTGCGCTCGGGCGCGAGGACCCAGTACGACACCGTGAGGGAAAACGGTTCGCCGGGCTTCACCTGGCACGGGTTGCACGATACGTTCGTCACTTCGGCGCGGAATCCCTCGGATGAGATGTACCCGACACGCTGCTCGAGCTCTCCCCGGTCGGCGAGCTGTCGATCCTCCATCTTCCCCATGATGTATCCGGCGAGGGCACCGGCAGCGGCTCCTACGGCAGTCGCTTTGGCGATGTCCTGACGGAGGATCGCCGCGCGGAGGCCTGCAGCGAGTCCACCGACGACCGCACCCTTGATGGCCTTCCTGCGTGCCTGGCTGCGGGCGACCTTTTCGTCCACTGCTCTTTTGTCGACGGCCTGCGGATTCGCCTGTACCCAGGCCCTCAACGGATGCGGCTGAAATGCATACGTCGGGGCGGCAAGCATCGCCACTACGATCAATATGACGACTCTTCTCATCTGCTCCTACCTTTCGTGCGGCGTGTGCGCACGTCCTTCAAGCCCACGTCTTTCTGTCCGTTCCGCAGTTCCTCCTGCGCGCGGGTGATGGCGCGCTGTGCTCGTGCGGCGACTTCTGCGGGAATGTCCGCTTCCTTGAGGAGTCGAGTGGCAACGGTGATTGCGGCGGTGAATTTGCCGTCGTCGTTCAGCGCGTCGATCTCCACCAGTCGCGTTTGCAGCACGAGGATGCGTTGCAGTCCCGTATTCGCGTCGAAGCGGAGTTTGTCGATCTCGGCCAGTTCACCGGCGAACCTGGATGGGTCGCGAACCGCCGTCTCACGCGCCTCGTCGAGACGGTCGCGTGCCGCGGCATAGTCGCCGGCGGCGAGCTCGCCGCGCGCTGTCGTCAGCGCCGCTTCGATGTCCTCGAGTGCCTTCTGGAGGAGCGCCTGTTCCTCTTCCTGGCGGCGTTTTTCGTCAAGTTCCTTCCGCTCGGCTTCTTCTTCTTCCGCCTGTCTCTGGCGCGCCTCGGCCGCCGCTCGCTGCTTTTCTATGAGGTCGATTGCTTTCGTGATCGCGTCGCGGTCAGGTTCCGCCGGCCGCGGCAGGCGCGACTCCATCGTGATGGGCGGTGACGGTGCGCTTTCTGCAGTCGCAGTCGACACGACTGACCGATCGGGCGCTGGTACCGGCAGGTCCGCCTGAAGGTGCTGAAGCGTGAAGAAAAATCCGAGACCGAGGATCGTTCCGAGACTTGTGATGAGTACAGTCCGCAACAGCAGATGCGGTCCCGGCGGTGCGCCCGGCATGACGACCACGGGCGATTGAATCACCTCCATGACCGGGGAGACCTGAACCGCGCTGCGGCGCTCTCGGGAAACCCACTGAACCGACAGCAGTTGAGAGGCGAGCGTCTCACCGTCAGGCTCACTGACGGGCTCGAACTCGCGCCGGACGATCGTGTCGTAAAGAAGTTGCGCCGCTTCCTCCAACTCGAGCCCCGCTTCGATCGACCTCGCAAAGAACCGGTCTGTTTCGGGTGGCTCGAGCGATTCGTTCGAAAGGATGAAGTCGAGCAGCGGCTCTACGGCCTGCGCGGCGTTTGCGCGACGCTGTGCCTGCAGCTCGTCATAATGCGCCTCGATCCCGTTCGGAGTGCTCAGGCAATCCGCCGCGGCACGTAGCTTCTGCGGGTAAGACTCGACCAGCGCCGCACTGCCGTGAGGACCGCCGAACTTTCTAGCGATCTGCGCTCCGGCACCGCCGGTACGCATCGCTGTGAGCTTTTCCGTCCAGAACTTCTCGAGGACAGCGTAGTTCCGCTTCACCAATGCCGGGGTAATGGAGCCGTGTTGCGCCGAGTCGAGATAGAGGCGCTCGAACATCGACATAGACGACACGCTCTGCCAGTCGCCGTCGGCGTCGTCGAAACCAGCCGGCAACGTGCTGAGCCCGCCGCTCGCGGTCGAAATGCGGATTCGCTCGTCGCGCGTCTGTTTCGGTCCGGCCGGCGGCTCATGTCGCGGAGGGGGACACGAGGACGGTGGCAGGGACTTCTGCTCGCGTGGCGGCAGTACGGGGCCATCAGTAGGGGGACACATGGGCGAGCGTTCATTGTGTGCTGGCCCCGGTGTGCGCGATGTCCCCTCCCGAGGGGACATCGCGGCTCCGGATCGAGTGCCTACGAAGGAGTTGTGAACATGCCGTCGCTCTCGCCGATCTTTCGCTCGTCGTGGCCTCGCGCCGCTTACGTCCCCGCGAGAAGCTCGCGAAGACGGAGCCTCAACGCATCTTCACCGCGGGAGCAGTTCCTCGCTCTCGGAATGACGATGCTGATCGATTACTGGAACGGCGAGACCTTGTCGGAGCGCAGGAGCCTTCCCTCACCTCGCCCCGAGCAGCTCCACCGCGAACACCAGCGTCGCATTTGGCGGGATGATGCCGCCTGCGCCGCGGGGGCCGTAGCCGAGGTCCGGGGGGATGACGAGGGTGCGTTTTTCGCCGATCTTCATGGCGGCGACCCCTTCGTCCCAGCCCTGGATCACGCGGCCCTGACCGAGGGGGAACTGGAAGGGCTGGTTGCGGTCGCGGGAGCTGTCGAACTTCGTGCCGTCGGGGAGCCAGCCGGTGTAGTGGACGCTCACGGTCTGTCCCGCCTGCGGCTGCGCGCCGGTGCCGGGATGGTCGATCGAGTACTGCAGTCCGGAGGGGGTGGTCTCGAGGTTGGCCGGCATTGCAAAGGTGTCCATCTTTTTGGGGTCCTTTCGGTCAGTCGCCAAGGGCGCGGCGGCTTCTCAGCGGCGGGATTCTAGTATGAGAACGCCGATCCTCGGGCCAACTCGGAAATTCTAAGGTTCTCTCAGGACATCTTGCCGCCCTTCCTCCCATCTTGGGACCATCAGGAGGAAGCGATGCAACACACCATTACACGCCTGGCGCTCGTCGCCGCAGTCATGTTCGCCGCTGTCGCGGACGCCGCGAAGCCGCCCGTACGGCGGCCGGATCTCGATGTGACGCACATTTCCAGGACGCCGCGGTACAAACGCTATGTCATCGACGAGTCGCGCGGCTTGCCGCAGCAGCTCGCCCCGGGGACGGAGAACGATAAGCGCTGGCCGGAGGCCGGGGAGATCGTCACCTACACGGCGCACGTCATCAATCGAGGAGAGGCTGCCGCCAACCCGTTCCGCTATCAGTGGACTGTCGATGGCGTGGCGGTCCGGGCCTTGGCGATGCCGAAGCGGCTGGAAGCGGGCGAACGGACGACGGTCTCGCTCCAGATCCCATGGACGGACGAGCCGCAGGAGGTCGAGTTCACGGCCGATCCGGCCAATAAGGTGATCGAGACCGTCGAGACGAACAATTCACTCACCGCCGGCTCGCACGACCTGACGATCTCGTTCTCGGTCGAACAGGGGATTTACGACCTCTACAACGCGCGCACGAACCTCACCGGCTCCAGGTCCTTCGAAGACTGGATGCAGGCGCAGGTGGCGTGGATGAACGAGCGGTTCGGGCAGGCGCTGTATCCGTCTTCGCCGGGCGGGATCGTCGATCGTGTCCGTGTCGACAAGGTCGTCATCGTCCCGGAGCTCGATGGCCCGAACTCGCCGAGGCGCGTCGATCCCGATTTCCTGCTGATCGACGGAGGCTGGCCCGTCAGCGACGGCGATCCGACGAATGCGGCCGGAGAAGGGGGGAGCTGGCTCGAGTCCGTGAACCTCAACATCGGCCGCATCGACCATGGGCTGATCCACGAGCTCGCGCACCAGCTCGGTGTCATCGATCTGTACCGGATGAACATCAAGCCGGACGGGCCGGACGATCCGAACGGCGGTGTGTCGGTCAAAGACTCCAGCGGCCGGGTGATCACCTACGACCGGCTGCCGTTCCCGGTATTCTGCTGCGGGGGGATGATGGGCGGCGGCGACACGCGGCCCTGGAACGACGGGACGTTCTTCGAGAGCCACACGGCGGCCGGGATGAACTCACATGCGCGCCACCGCCGCGGACATTTCGGCGAGTACCTTTTCGACACGCCTTTGGAGAACCGCCTGCGCATCATCGATAACCGCACCGGCGACCCGGTCGCGGGCGCACGGGTGGCTCTGTACCAGAAGGATTACAACACCGAAGACATCGACGATGCGCCGGAGATCACCGGGACGACGAACGCGTTGGGTTTGATGGACCTCCCGAATCGTCCGGTCGTCCCGATCGCGACCGCGACCGGGCACACCCTGCGGCCGAATCCCTTCGGCCAGATCAACAACGTCGGCGTGAACGGCACGATGCTGGTCCTGGTGACGAAGGAGCCGCTGGAAGGTCTGGCGTTTCTGCGACTCCACGACCTGAACCTCGCCTTTCACGACCTCACGAGGGCCCGGCCGGCGATGTACGAGCTGAGGGTCGACTTCCAGCCCATCACCGCCCCTCCTGCCAACCTGCCGCCGGTCCTGGCGCCGATCGGGCCAAGGACGGTCGCGGAAGGAGAAACGGTGAGCTTCCCGGTTGAGGCGCACGATCCGGGTGGAGAGGCCATCGCGGTCAGCGCGCCGAGGATTCCGCCGGATGCGAGCTTCGCCGGCGATACGTTCACCTGGACGCCCGGCTTCACGCAGGGCGGCTTCCACAGCGTTACCTTTGTCGTGACCGATGCGGCCGGGCTCGTAGACAGCGAGACCATCCTGATCTCGGTGACGCATACGAACGCCGCACCGGTCGCCCAGGTGGGCCCGGACCAGGTGGCGGGGCCGAATGCGATCGTGACGCTGGACGGCACCGACTCGAGCGATCCCGATCGCGATCTGCTCACGTATCTCTGGACGCAGACGGAGGGGCCGCACGTGACGCTGTCCGATGCGACGTCGCCGACGCCGACGTTCGTTGCACCGGCGGCCGGCGGCGTCACGTTGCGCTTCGCCCTGACGTTGTCGGACGGCGTGAAGGAAAGTCTGCCGGTCACCCTCACGGTAACGATTCATCCGACCCTGACCCTCTCCGGAAACGCGCAGGCCGGCGGTTACTACGCTCCGGTGACCTGGCGACAGGCCTGCTCCGGCAGCAACCGCATGCTCATCGTGACCACGGCCGAGTGGCGTGCCGGGGATGAGAGCCAGGTGAGCGCGATCGCCTACGGCGGCGTGCCGCTGCAGAAACTCGGGCACCTCTATCACCCGGAAACCGGACCGTTGGCTACGATGTGGTACCTCATCAACCCGCCCGCCGGATTGCATGAGGTGACAGCGTCGCTCGGCGATAGCTTCGCCTCGTTCGGCTCGTCCTGCTGGTACGGCGTCGCGCAAACGCCGCCGGCCGGCATCGCGACGGCCTTCGGAACGTCGGACGCACCATCGGTCACGGTCTCGACGCTCGCCGGAAGCATGGTCGTCGACGCAATTGCTTCCTACCCGCTGGATACGTTGACGGCCGATCCGGGCCAGGCGTTGCTGGTGCATGTGGAGAGCTCCCAGTCACGCGCGGGCCACAGTGCCCGTCCCGGAGAGGGGTCATCGACAACGATGTCATGGACGAATCCCAGTCCCGAGCAGCGGTGGGCGATGGTCGCAGCCGTCTTGCAGCGGTTGCAGTGAATACGTGCCACCCACCCGGAGGCCTCTCGTCGTCTCCGGGTGGGTGGCTGTGACTTTCCCACGGACGTCGACCGCGGCAATCACGGCGAGTCGCCTGTACACGAATTCCGGTACGCGGCGTACTACCCCTCGTGCGTAACCTCCACATCCGGAACCTCTCCAAAACCTACCCGAACGGCGTCCGGGCTCTCCACAACGTCAGCCTGAACATCCCGGTGGGGATGTTCGGCCTCCTCGGCCCGAACGGCGCTGGGAAGTCGACGCTCATGCGCATCCTGGCCACGCTGCAGGACCCGGATGAAGGAAAGGTCGATCTCGGCGGGATCGACGTGGTGCGGCAGAAGGACGAGGTGCGGAAGACGCTCGGGTATCTGCCGCAGGATTTCGGGTTTTACCGCGACGCGACGGCGAAGCGGCTGCTCGAGCAGGATGTCTATTTCTGCGTGATGGCGGGGCGCGGGCAGCGCGGTGCGAACCGGCAGCAGCTCGCGGCGGTGGGGTCGTGAGGCTGTGGGAGATCTTTCGCTATGACCTCGGCACGCAGCTTCGCCGCTATCCGACGCTCATCTATGCCGCCGGGCTGGTGGGGATGACGCTGCTGGCGGTGTCGAGCTTTTTCGACGATGCGCGCCGCGACGGCGTCCTGCTCAACGCGCCGGTCGTCACGGCCGCCAGCATGATCATCGTGACGATGGTCGGCCTGCTCGTCACCGCCGCGCTGGCGGGTGAGGCGGCGACGCGCGACTTGCAGGCGCGGATGGAGCCGCTGCTCTACACGACGCCGGTCTCGAAGGCGACGTACCTCGGCGGGCGTTTTCTCAGCGCATTCGCGGCCGGCGCGCTGCTGCTGCTCATCGTTCCGCTCACACTCGCCGCCAGCCGGTTCTTTCCTGGTGTCGAGCCGGCGTTCTTCGGGCCGTTCCGCCCTGGCTCGTATCTGCACGCGTACCTGATCGTGGGGCTGCCGAACGCGTTCATCACGACGGCGCTTCTCTTCTCGCTCGTCGTCCTGACACGCAAGGCGATGCTCGGGTATCTCGGCGGTGCGGCGCTGTTCATGAACAGTCTCATTCAGGACGAGATCGTCGCGGGGCTGCTCGGCCGGTGGGATCTCGCGAAGCTGTTCGATCCCTTCGGCTTCATGGCTACCCGGGCGCTGTGGCGCAGTTGGACGACGTCGCAGCGCAACACGCTGCCGCTCGAGCTGGAAGGGGCGCTGCTCACGAACCGACTGCTGTGGATCGGCGTGTCCCTGGTTGCGCTGTTGCTCGTGTACGCGCGCTTCCGGATGGCGCACTACGCGCCGGCGCGGCGGTGGTGGCAGCGGCGGGCACCCGTGGGTCATCAGTCCCATGGGTCCCATGGGTCCCAGGGGACCTATACGCCGTCACGTGTGCGCGGGACCTTCGACCGCGGTACCCGCGTGAGGCAGGTTCTGGCCATCGCGCTGCGCTCGTATCGCGAGATGATCACCAGCCGTGCGGCGTTGATCCTGCCGGGGATCGGGCTGCTGCTGTTCAAGATCACGCCGGAGCTGATCGAGGTGGCCCTCGGCACGCCCGGGCGTCCTGCAACCGGCCGGCTGGCACTGCTGTACATCAAGTTCTCGACGATCGGCATCTTCGTCGGGGCCTTGATCGCCTTCTTCGCGGGACAGCTCGTCTGGCGCGAGCGCGATGCGCGCGAGAACGACATCGCCGACGCCGCGCCGGTGCCGGATGCGCTGTCGCTGGCCGGCAAGTTCGCCGGCCTCGCGATGGTGCTAGTAACGCTGCAGGCGGTAGTGATGGCGGCGGGGATCGCGACGCAGATCTCGCAGGACTACAACGACTTCGAGCCGTTGCTTTACCTGCGCGTGTTGTTCGGCCTGCAACTCGCCGACTACCTCCTCTTCGCGGCGCTGGCGATGGCCGTGCACGTGGTCGTGAATCAAAAGTACGTCGCCATGGCGATCGCCATGCTGGCGTGGCTGTGGGGAGACTACGCGGGAGAGCTCGGGATCGAGCACAACCTGCTCATTTTCGGATCGGCTCCCGCCGTCACGTATTCGGATATCAGCGGCTTCGGTGCGTCGATCGGTCCGTGGCTCTGGTTCAAGCTGTATTGGGGCGGCTGGGCGCTCCTGTTTGCGCTGCTGGCGCGGCTGTTCTGGGTCCGCGGGCACGAGGCGCGGAGGATTGCAGTTGCCTGGCGCCGCTTCACGCGCGTTCCGGCCGTGGTTGCGGCGGTGGCGGTGGGCATCATCGTCATCGTGGGCGGCTTCGTCTTCTACAACACGAATGTCCTGAACGAATACACGACGGACGCCGGGATCGCGCGGCGGAGCGCGGAGTATGAGCGGCGTTACGGCAGGTATGCGGACCTCGCGCAACCGGTTCTCGCTGCGACGAAGCTGCACGTCGAGCTGCAGCCGGCGCAACGGCGTGCGGACGTGCGCGGCACATACCGGCTGGAGAATCGGAGCGGCCGTCCGATTGACACGGTCCATCTCGTCCTGCACCGGACCATCCCGACGACCGGGGTCACGTTCGACCGGCCGGCGCGGGCGACGGTGATCGACCGGGAGCTCGGCTATCGCATCTACACGCTCGGCACTCCGCTCGCGCCGGGCGACTCGGTGCGGCTGGACTTCGCGGTCGGCCTCACGCCCCGCGGATTCACGAATCGCGGGATCAGCGCCGCCGTGGCGGAAAACGGCACGTTTCTCGAGAACCGTCCTGATGGAGGCGGACGCACCTGGCTGCCGGCGGTCGGTTACCGGCGCGGTGTGGAGCTCGACAACGCGTTTGATCGCCGCGCGCAGGGGCTGCCGCTGCGGCCCGCGATGCACACGCTGGAGGACACGGCGCGGCGAAACGAGACGACGGGGATTGAGCGGGTCGATCTCGAGACGATCATCGGCACGGATGCCGATCAGATCGCCGTCGCTCCCGGTGCGCTGCGGCGGAGCTGGACGGAGCGGGGACGGCGTTACTTCCACTACGCCACCGACGCGCCGATCCGCAACGGGCTGGCGATCCTGTCGGCGCGCTACGCCGTGCATCGCGCGCGGTGGCAGGAGGTCGACATCGAAGTCCTGCATCATCCGAAGCACGCTTGGAATGCCGAGCGGTTCGCGCGCGCCGCCCGGGCCTCGCTCGACTCCTACTCGCGCGAGCTCGGGCCGTACCCGTACCGCCAGCTCCGGCTCATCGAATTCCCGAGCACCGGCGGCAACCGGATGACCGCGCATCCCGGGACGATCGTTTGGTCCGAGGCGTTCGGGTTCGCGCAGCCGGAAACGGACTGGCGGAAGATCGACTTTCCGTTCGCCGTCGTCGCGCACGAGGTGGCGCACCAGTGGTGGGGGAATCAGGTTGTCCCGGCGCGCGTGGAAGGGGCGCCGCTGGTGAGCGAAAGCCTCTCCTGGTACAGCGCGATGATGGTCGTGGAGGAGACGTTCGGCCGCGAGCACTTCGACCGCGTCATGGGGGTCATGCGCGAGTCGTACCTCACGCCGAATGCGACCCCCGAGGTCCCGCTGCTGCGCGCCAACGACTGGCTGGCCGTCTATCGAACCGGCGCACTCGCCATGCACGCACTGCGCGAGGCCATCGGCGAGGAGCGGGTGAACACCGCCCTGCACCGGCTCGTCGCGGAGCTCGGTTCCGGAAGGCCGCCGTTCGCGACGTCGCTCGATCTCTACCGGCAGCTCCGCGCCGTCACACCGGCGGAGGCACAGCCGCTGCTGAAGGATCTCTTCGAGGAGATCACGTTCTGGGACCTGCGCATGAAATCCGTGCGCGCCGAACGGGCCGGCGGCGGCGCGTACCGCGTGACGCTCGACGTCGAGGCGTACAAGGTGAGAGTCGGCAGCGGCGGCCGCGAGCAGCGTGTGCCGCTCGACGACACGATCGAAGTGGCCGTCTTCGACAAACGCGACGCGCCGCTCTACCTGCGGAAACACCCCATCCGCTCCGGCCTGCAGAGCATCACCGTTACGGTCCCGCAGGCTCCTGCGAGCGCCGGCATCGATCCGGATTTCAAGCTGCTCGACCGGAAGCGCGACGACAACGTGAAGGATGCCGAAGTGCGATGACGTCCGGATTTCCGGAAGATTGCCTACACTGCCTGCATGCGAACAGTTTTCGTCGGCTTGGCGCTCCTCGCCACGTCTCTGCTGCACGCACAGGAGCGGACGCTCGCGTGGAAGGCGCTCGACGTCGCGGCGAAGCTCGAGAACGACGGCACGCTCCGGATCTCCGAGCGCCACCGCATGCTCTTCGACGGCAACTGGAACGGCGGCGAGCGGATCTTCCGCATCGATCGCGGCCAGCAAATCGCCCTCTCCGGCATGAGCCGGGTCGATGAGAAGGGCGAAACCCACGCGATGGCGGAAGCGACCGGCGACGGCGTCGGTCTGCACCAGTACCGCTTCGACGGCCGGACGCTGCGCTGGCGCGCGCGCGAGGCGTCCGATCCGCCGTTCCGCAACGCGGAGCGCGTCTACGTCGTCGACTACGCGCTGCGTAACGTCGTCCAGCGGAACGCCGAGAACTACGTCCTCGATCACGACTTCGCCTTCGTCGATCGCCCCGGCCCGTTCGAGTCGTTTTCCGCGAGGCTGGAGCTCGATTCCGCGTGGCAGGGGCCGCCCGACTTCGTGCCTGTGTTCGAGCGCACGGACGTGCCGCCGGGCGAGAGCGTGGTCCTGACGGTGCAACTGAAATGGACAGGGGAGGGGCAGCCGGCCTCCCTCGCGCCGCTCGTACCGCCGGCGAGGACTCCAGCGCGCGGTGTGGTCACGATTCCGCCTCCCGTCCAGCCGGCCGCACCGCTACCGCCGCCCGCGTCGATGGCGGTGAAGCTGGCCGCGCTCGGCGCGTTCGTCGTCGCGGCGATCCTGCTGATGAGCGGCTTCCTCCATCGTGAGGAAACGCTCGGACGTTACGAGCCGCCGCCGGACGTGACGCCGGAATGGCTGGAAGAGAACCTGCTCGTGCATCGCGCCGAAGTCGTCGGCGCGGCGTGAAACGGCGCCACTGGGCCGGGCGAAGTGGCGGCGCTGATCGCCATCATGACGGCCGAGGGGAAGATCGAGAACGTCTCCGGAGCGCCGAAGCTGCGGCTGCTCGTGCCGCGCAACAGTCTGTCGGACTACGAGCGCGGATTCGTCGACGCGCTGTTCATCAACGGAAACGAGATCGTGGAGCAGCGGCAGTTCGAGCAGCAGCTCGGGAAGCCGTTCGGGCAGCAGCAGCGGCGGCAGCCGATCGGGGGGCGGCGGAGGCGGTGGGTGGTGAGCGGACTCGCGATGGAAGCCGGCTCCTGTTCTCGCACACTCACAATTCTCCGAATGGAGCCTGTATAGAGATGAAGATGAAACAGAACCGTCAGGATGGTTTGGAGAACGTGCTACGCGCCATCCGGAGAGTGAGCAGGCGTCCAATGACCGACGGGAACACCGTGCTGCGCGGCGTTCATGAGATCCAGGAAGCGTTCGAAGCGGCGCTCACGGAGAGGGATCGGGCGATCCTGGCCGAGCGCCACAAAGCGGCGGACGCCGGCTCGCCGCTCGTCTATGCGGCCGATGACAGGGAGGAGGCGCTCGAGGACTTCGCCTTCACCACCGCCGCCGACTCGCTCGAGCTCATCGTCGAGCAGATCCGCACGATCAACGACCACAAACGGGAAGAGCTCTACCGGAACTGCCTCGACATCTATTACGCCCTCAAGCAGTGCGCTGGCACCGCCGGTGAGGTAGACCGTGGCCTCCGACCGCGCTTCCCGGCCGACGTCGTCCCATGAACCGGAGCAGTCGTTCGCGATCGACTGCGCGGCGCATTCGAGCGCTCTTTCGAAGCTGACGAGCTGGCGGATCAACGCGTTGTAGCGCGAATGGGCGGCGTCGCTGTCGTCGGCGGCGAGCATCTCGTACATTCGATGCTCGGGTCGGTGACGCCGAGGTCCGGGACATCCAGCCCGGCTCGGCGCAGCCGCGGCGCGCCGATGGCGACGAGAAGCGAAGCGATGGTCAGCCGGCCGGCGGCGGCGTCGTCGAGGCCTTCGCGAATCAGTTCTCCCCCGGGGAGTGACGTCCAGTCCACGGCGGCAGTATAGCCACGCGCTCTCCCGCGCCGCAGCTCTGCGAACGCACGCCGCGCGTATTGAGATTTCTTCACAGCCCCTGAGCAACGGACAGCGCGCAGCGCTGCACCTGCGACGCGTCCGTTGCTCAGGATGTCAATGAATTTTCCTTGTCCCGAATGGCGACCGCTACTCGAGCGGAGGGCGGTCGCAGTTGAAAGGCGATTCGGTCGACCAGGCGGACTGTTGCCCCCAACTGGAAGTGCTGTTGTCGCAGTAGCGGACGAAGTAGCCGATGACGTTCGTGTAGCAGGCGTCGGAGTAGTAGTAGACCTCGCCTTTCCAGTAGTCAGCCTGAATGGGCGTGGCGGTGGCGGTGAGGAGAAGGGCGAAGAGGACGAGAAGCCGTAACGATTTACGCATGGCGTTCCGTCGAGCAACACTCATTCCAGGCGAGGACCCGGCTATATTCGCGGCCGCTGCCACGGTGGCGGCACTTTCACTTCACCGCTCGTTCCCCCCTCATCGCGCTTCACCCGAACGGCAGGCTCCTGATGAACTCGGCGATGCGGGTCGCTTCGGCGCGGGTGAGGTCTGAGGGAAGCTCGACGGTCAGGAGAAAGTCGGGGCGGAGCACGAAGCGGTGGGAGATCACGCCGGCTGCCTGGAGATCGGCGGCGCCGGGACCCGGCGCGCGGTCGCGGCCCGGGGCGCTGTTGCCGCGAGCCGCGCGGCCGATCTCGGCAAGGCTCAGGCTCTCGATCGGGACGAAGCGGGAAGGGAGGCTTCGCCGGCCGACGATGAAGAATCCGGCGCCGATCTGCTGAAGCTTCTTGAAGACGGCGATCACCTCCCGCCGGCTGCACGAGGTCCCAGCGCCGGCGAGCGCCTCCCGGACCCTCTCGACCGTCGTCACGGCCTCGTCCTCCCTCGACGCAAGATCGTCGAGGATGGCTTTCGCGCAGCGATTCGAGACGTAAAGCTGCCTGAGGCGCTCGTGTGTATCCATCTGCACTCCTCACATGGAGGATAAAACGGCGCTAAAAGAG
This sequence comes from Thermoanaerobaculia bacterium, assembly GCA_035629865.1. Classification (GTDB taxonomy): domain Bacteria; phylum Acidobacteriota; class Thermoanaerobaculia; order Gp7-AA8; family Gp7-AA8; genus QHVT01. The sequence goes on from DASPHC010000003.1 coordinate 39,729, forward strand.
AGTCAGGAGCGCCGGGAACGCTTCCACGCAAAGATATTCCGTCGACACAGATGGTTACGAGCGTTGCACGAGAGGTCAGGAGCCCTCGCCCAACCGTTAAATGAGCAGTAACGCGCGCTTAAGGCGGAATCGCTTCCCTTAGGAACGCCAATTGTCACGATCAAAGCGTCACTCGCCACGTTAAAAACGTCATTCCGTATGTTGGAATCGTTGCCGCGTACGTATGGAAGCCAGCGAGAAGATTCAAAACGCTCGCAACGGCGTGAACGACGCTCTCCACGACGTTTAACATGCCAGAACGAACGTCGGAAACGTTCGCCGCTGTGTCCTAAACGTTCCCGCCCACGTCCGGAACGTTCCTCGCTACGTTCTAAACCTCGGCACGAACGTCCGAAGCGTTCCCGGATAGGTTCTAAACGTGCCAGCGAACGTCCGAAACGCTCGCCGTTACGTCTTAAACGTGCTCGACCACGTCCGGAACGCTCGCCGTTACGTCTTAAACGTGCCCGACCACGTCCGGAACGCTCGCCGTTACGTCTTAAATGTGCCCGCCACCGTCCGGAACGCTCCCGCGAACGTCCGGAACGTTCCCGAATGCGTCTTGAGCGTCCGCGCGAACGTCCGGAACGTTCCCGCGAACGTCCGGAACGTTCGCGTATAGGTTTTCAACCTTCCTGCAAACGTTCGGACCGCCCGCGGATGCCTCCTGAACCTTCGCGCGAACGTTCGGAACGTTCCCGGATGCCTATCGAACCTCCGCGTGAGCCTTCGAAAGGCTCGCGACTTCTCCCGGGACCTCCGCAGCTTCTCCAGAAACCTCAGGAGCTTCAGACGCGAGCCCGCGGCGACCGCGGGTATCATCCGCTCCGGGTCGCGCTTGCCGTCTTGCGGACGTCGTGCGCGCGAACGGGAGGAGATGTCGATGCTACTGAGACCCCGCCGCTGGTTCGTGCTGCTTTCGCTGGTGATCGCCGTGGTTCTGGTGCAGCCGCTCATCGCTCAGAGCGAGATTCCGAAGGAGTTCTCGCCGGTGACCGAGGCGTTCGATCACGAGCGGCGCGAGGTCATGATCCCGATGCGGGACGGGGTGAAGCTGCACACCGTCATCGTCATCCCGAAGGGCTCCGCTCCGGCACCGATCATCCTGACGCGCACTCCGTACGGGGCGGACAAGCCGACCACGCAGACGAGCAGTCCGCATGTGTCGATGATCCTGCCGGTGGCGGACGAGCCGTTGCTGCGGGCCGGGTACATCCGCGTCTATCAGGACGTGCGGGGGCGCTACGACAGCGAGGGGGAGTACGTGATGACGCTGCCGGTCCGCGGGCCGCTGAACCGGTGGAAGGTGGATCAGACGACCGACACGTACGACACGGTCGAGTGGCTGCTCAAGAACGTCGAGCGGAACAACGGGCGGGTGGGGATCACCGGGGTGTCGTATCCGGGCTGGCTGACGTTGATGGGGATCGTCGAGCCGCATCCGGCGGTGAAGGCGGCGGTGCCGATGTATCCGATGGTGGATGGCTGGATCGGCGACGATTTCTATCACAACGGTGCCTTCCGCCAGACCATGTTCGAGTGGATCTACAACATGGGGGCGCACAAGAGCAGCGACTACAGCACGCCGTTCGGCTATCGCGACATGTACGAGGCGTTCCTCTCGGCCGGCTCGGCCGACGCGCTGGCGCGGCGGTACAAGGCGGACCAGTTGCCGACGTGGCGCAAGCTGGTGGACAACCCGTCGTACAACGCCTTCTGGCGCGGCCAGGCGGTGCAGGAGATTCTCGCGGCGAAGCCGCTGAAGGTGCCGGTGCTGGTGGTGCACGGTCTCTTCGACCAGGAGGACAACTTCGGCGGCATCTCGATTTACCGCGCGCTCGAAGCGAAGGACAGCGGGAACGACATGGTGCATCTCGCCGCCGGTCCGTGGAATCACGGGCAGTCGCAGCACGAGGGCTCGTCCCTCGGCGCGTTGCGATGGGACGCGGACACCAGTCTCTGGTTCCGGACGAGGGTGCTGCAGCCGTTCTGGGATCAGCACCTCAAAGGGGTGACTCCCGCGCAGCCGGTGCCGCCGGTGGTGGCGTTCGATACGGGCTCACACGAATGGCGCACGTACGCGAGCTGGCCGGCTGACGGCCAGGCGTCGTCCGCGAAACTGTATCTGCAGCCGGGCGGCGGGCTCGCGTTCCGGACACCCGCGGCGGGTGGCGCGGCGACGTACGCCGAATACGTCTCCGATCCCGCCAAGCCGGTCCCGTATCGCGTGCGCCCGGTGCTGGCGATGTACAACACGGAGTCGAGCTGGAAGCTCTGGCTGGCCGACGATCAGCGTCCGTTCTCCGACCGGACGGACGTGCTGACGTTCGTCAGCGAGCCGCTCGCCGAGCCGCTGGCGATCAGCGGCGAAGTGGCGGCGACGCTGTTCGCCTCGACCACCGGCACGGACAGCGACTGGGTGGTGAAGCTGATCGACGTCTTCCCGCCGGAGGTGCGCGCGCATCCGGTGCTGGGCGGTTATCAAATGATGGTCTCGGCCGACATCCTGCGCGGACGTTACCGGGAGAGCGGAGAGATGCCGAAGGCGATCAAGCCCGGAGAGGTCGCGCCGTACCGCGTGCGCCTGCCCGAAGCGAATCACACGTTCCTGCCCGGGCACCGGATCATGGTGCAGGTGCAGTCGAGTTGGTTCCCGCTCTACGATCGCAATCCGCAGACGTTCGTGGAGAACATCGGCAAGGCGCAGCCGGGCGACTACCGCGCGGCGACGCAGCGGATCTGGCTGACGCCGGAGCAGGCGAGCTTCGTCGAAGTCCAGGTGGTGAAACGGTAACGGCTCAGCCTCGCGCGTAGACGTCCGTGTTCAGGTACTTCACGCCCGTGTCGACCATCAGCGTGACCACGCGCGCATTCGCGCCGAGGCGGCGCGAGGTCTCCATCGCGGCGAGCACGTTCGCGCCGGACGACGTTCCCGCGAACAACCCTTCTTCCCGGGCGAGACGCCGCGCCATCTCCTTCGCTTCGGCGGTGGGGATGGCGATGACGTCGTCGACGAGAGACGGGTCCCAGAGCGGAGGGGTGTAGCCGATGCCGACGCCTTCGATCTTGTGCGGGCCGGGCTGGCCGCCGGAGAGGACCGCCGATTCGGCCGGCTCGACGGCGACGATGCGGATGCCGGGGTGGTGGCGTTTGAGGACCGTCGCGACGCCGCGCAGCGAGGCGGCGGTACCGACGCTGTGGACGAACGCGTCGACCCGCCCGCCGGTCTGAGCCCAGATCTCCTCGCCGAGCGGGTGATAGCCGGCGATGATGTCGGGATTGTGAAGCTGGTTGGTCCAGAAGGTGCCGGGCTCGCGCGCCAGCTCGCGGGCGGTCTCGATCATGTCGAGGATCAGCTTCTTCGTGGTCAGGCCCCCCTCGCTCGGGACGATGGTCAGCTCTGCGCCGAGGGCGCGCATCTGGTCGAGCTTCTCCCGGCTGAACGCGTCGGAGGTGACGATGCGGATGCGGTACCCCCTGGCGGCGCAAACCAGGGCGAGTGACGCGCCGGTGCTGCCGCCGGTGTATTCGACGACCGTGCCTCCCGCCTCGAGGCGGCCATCGGCCTCGGCGCGCGCGATCGCGGCCTGGGCCATGCGGTCTTTCATGCTGCCGGTCGGGTTCTCCCACTCGAGCTTGACGAGGATGTCCGGATTGGCGCGAAGGGAGACCAGGGAGGTATTGCCGATGGCGTCGAGGATGCTCATGCGGGCAAGGGTAAGCGCCGGCAGGGCTCCGCGCCATCGGCAGGATCGGGAACCTTCACTCCTACGAAACATTTCGTTGGCTTCTACGAATATGTCGTAAGTCGTGAATGGAACGAGTGTCCACGCGGGGCTAACCGATGTGCGGCCTCGCCGTCTGACACTCCGAAAAGGAAAACGTGCCTGCATGAACCTACGAGTCTGGGTTGCCTCGCTCGCTGTACTCGTCGCCGCCGTCGCTGCCTTTGCTCAGACCACCCCCGCCGCCTCGACTGCACCGGCGGACCAGAAGCGGGTGTATGTGCCCGCGGACTTTGCGCAGTTCGCGCCGCGTACGGCGCTGGACATGCTGAACCGCGTGCCTGGCTTCGCCATCAAGCAGGAGGATCTGGAGCGCGGCCTCGGGGAGGCGACAGGGAACGTGGTGATCAACGGCCAGCGGCTTTCCGGCAAGTCGAACGACGTCGTCACGGAGCTGAGCCGGATCCCGGCCGGGAACGTCGAGCGGATCGAGATCGTCGACGGCGCGACGCTCGAGATCCCCGGGCTCTCCGGCCAGGTGGCGAACGTGATCGTCCGCTCGACCGGCATCAGCGGACAGTGGGCGTACCGGCCGGAGTTCCGTTCGCACTACACCGACCCGCTCTTCACCCGCTTCGAAGTCTCGGTGAGCGGAACGAAGGGACCGGTGCAGTACACGCTCGGTCTCGATAACCGCGGCAACCGCAGCGGAGCCGGCGGACCGACCTGGATCTACCGTCCGGACGGCTCGCTGATGGAAGAGCGGGACGAGCAGTGGCGCGGGAACGCGGAACAGCCGCGGCTGAGCGGCAGGTTCGTGTTCGACGGACCCGGAGCGTCGAAGGGCAATCTCAATCTACTGTACGGCCGCTTTTACTACGACTACCTCGAGACCGGAATCCGGTCGAGCGTCTCCGGCGCGGAGCGGGCTCGCGAGGTGACGGTCGACGAGCACGGCCACAATTACGAGATCGGCGGCGACTACGAATTCGGGCTCGGAATCGGCCGGCTGAAGCTGATCGGCGTCGGCCGCGGCTCGCGTTATCCGAATGAAGTCACGGTGATCAGCAGCTTCTTCGATGGCTCGGCGGCGATCGGCGACCGGTTCACCCAGGTCGGCGATGACCGGGAGATGATCGGGCGTACGGAGTACCGGTGGACGAACCGCGGCGCGGAGTGGCAGATCTCCGCCGAGGGGGCGTTCAACAGCCTCGACAACACCTCGCGGCTGTTCGAGATGCGCACAGACGGCGGATTCGACGAGGTCCCGCTGCCGGGCGGCGTGGCGAAAGTCGAGGAGGACCGGTACGAGGTGATGGGCAGCTACGGACGCCCGGTGGCGTCGAACGTGACGATGAAGCTGTCCGCCGGCGGCGAGTATTCGCAACTCGCGCAGGTCGGTGCCGGCGGCACGACCCGCACGTTCTACCGGCCGAAGGGGGAGCTGTCGGCGGCTTGGAAGGTCTCTCCGCGGACGGACGTCAACGCCAGGCTCGCGCGGCGGGTCGGGCAGCTCAATTTCTTCGACTTTCTCGCCTCGGTGGACGTGGCGACCGACGTCGAGACGGCCGCGAATCCGGATCTCGTTCCGGAGCAGAGCTGGGATCTCGATCTCGAAGGAGTTCGCAATCTCGGCACGCTCGGGTCGACGACGCTGCGGCTGTACGGCCGCCTGATCGACGACATCATCGACTACATCCCCATCGGCGCGACCGGCCAGGCTCCCGGCAATCTCGATCACGCGACGCTGTACGGCATCGAGTCGCGCAGCACGTTGAATCTCGACCGCTTCGGCTGGCGCGGCGCGCGTCTCGATGCGCACCTCGGCTGGCAGGACAGTGAGGTCGAGGATCCGCTCACCGGCGAGCAGCGCCCGATCAGCAACAGCCTGCAGGAGTTTTTCAGCATCGCGCTGCGGCATGACATCGCGAGCACGGACTGGGCGTGGGGGACAGGCTATTCGTATCAGCTCAACGCGAAGAATTACCGGCTCACGGAGGTCGGCAGGCTGTGGGAAGGTCCGATCTGGGGCGACGTGTATCTGGAGCACAAGAACGTGGCCGGCCTGACGGTACGCGCGGGTGTGTACAACCTGCTCGCGGCGGACAGTATGTGGGACCGTACGGTCTACGCGGGACGGCGTACCGGCGCGGTGGATTTCATCGAGGAGCGCGACCGGCAGATCGGGCCGATCTTCTCGTTCGCGGTGAGAGGGAAGTTCTAACGAACCCTGTCATCCTGAGCCCGAGGAACGTCCCACGAAGCAGAAAGCATGACGGCGAAGGACCCGGGTGGGCGGGGGTGGGATGAACGTGCATCGCTCCCCCGCCCCCCGGGTCCTTCGCCGCCATGCTCGCTGCTGATGGGATAAAGCCTGCGGCTCAGGATGACAAGCTTGTTCATGCCCTTTGTAACGCGCGGCTGCGGCACGCAAACAGGTAACCGCTCGCCGCCACCCTCCCTGCGAGCATCGCCACCGCCCCTCCCACCACTCCGATCATGTCGAACACGCCGAGGGCGAGGAAGAGCGTCGCCGCGAGCGTGACCGCTTCGACGGCGGTGGCGATGCTGACGACACGCGTTTGGTGGTCGAGGATCCAGCGGGCGCGCTGGAAGGAGAGGATGTATTCGAGGAGCGGGAAGAGCAGGAGGATGCGGACGGGCCAGACGGCAAACGCCGCCAGATCGGGGGAGAGACCGGAGAGGCGTTCGAACCAGACGATCTCGAGCGGGGTGAGGGCGACGAGGGCGAGGGCGAGGGTGGCGAGAGTGCCGAGGAGGAGTGCGGCGCGTCCGACCTGGCGGTCCGCGTCGAGGGCGATGCCGACTTCCTGAAAGGCGACCCCGCCGCTGCGGAAGAGGAAGAGCATCGAGTTGACGACGAGCCAGACGGCGAGGGACTCGATCGGGAAGCGCCCGCGGCCAAGGCCGAACGTGACGAGCGGGCCGACGGCCATCGAGAGGATCGACGTCAGGGCGAGCGGGAAGTAGAAGCGGGCAATGTCGCGCTGCGCGAGGAGCGTCCCTTCGGCGACCGCGTCGCTGTCGACGATCGACCGGACGATGTGCCGCGCCATCCACCGGCTGGCGAACGCTTCGAAGACCACCCCGGCGACCATGGCCAGCGCTCCGACGAGGGCGCCGGGGAGGCGCAGACCGAAGGCGAGCAGCGCCGCTGTGACGGACATGGTCGTGAGGCGGATGATGGTCCCGTAGGCGACGCGGCGGGTGAGGTGGTGGCGCACGAGGATGCCCTGGTAGAACCGGCGGTAGCCGATCGCCGCCGGCCACGGGATCATGGCCACGGTGGCGACGTGGGCGAGTTGCGAGATGTCGTGCGGCAGGCCGATCATCCGCTCCGCGATGACACGGAACACCGGCGGGAACGACAGGATCACCATGCCGAGGGTGACGACGGCATTGAGGACGTGGGCGAAGCGGCGCAGGGCGAGGTAGGACGCGCGGTCGCGGACGAGCGCCGCCGAGGCGGAGAGCAGCATCATGATCGGCGACTCGATCAGCCAGGCGAGCGACAACGCCACGCCGAATGCGGCGAGGCCGCGGGCCGCCTCCGGCATCCGCGCGACGATGGCGGCGATGTAGGGACCTTCGAGGGCCATCATGAACCACGTCGCCGCCAGCGGGAGCCAGAAGAGGATGACGGTGCGAGTGGTGAGCGGCCGGGTCATGCGCGGCGCATTGTGGCGTAAAGGGGAACGACGAGGGGTTCGGATCTCGAGGACGACGGATGGGGTTGCGGCGACGGTGATCCGGGGCGCGGCATCGTGCTACTTTCCTCCCATGAAATCCGCAGTGCTCGCGCTCTCCTTCTGTCTCCCCCTTCCCGCGCTCGCCCAGCAATCCGCGCCTCCGCGCGTCGTCGTGTTGAAAGCCGCGCGGCTGTTCGACGGGACGTCGAACGACGTCGTGAAGAACGCCGTCATCGTCGTGGAAGGGACGCGGATCAAGTCGATCGGCGGCGCGATTCCGGCGGGGGCGGAGGTGATCGATCTCGGCGACGTCACGCTGCTGCCGGGGTTCATCGACGCGCACACGCATCTGTCGTTCGAATCCGGGGAGAACTATTACCGCGACTACTTCGACGGGTTGATGCGGCACCAGGGGGAGCAGGCGTTGCTGGCTTCGACGTATGCGCGGAAGACGGTCGAGGCGGGGGTGACGACGGTGCGGGATCTCGCTTCGTCGGAGTACATCGACGTGTCGCTGCGGAACGGGATTGCGGCTGGGTACGTGGCCGGGCCGCGGATGCTGGTGGCGGTTCATGCGATCGGTGCGACCGGGGGGCATGGCGACTCGGACGCCTATCCGCCGTCGCGCGGCATCCCGCAGCAGGGACCGATGCAGGGGATCTGCAGCGGGGCGGATGAATGCCGGAGCGCGGTGCGGAACCAGATCAAGTACGGCGCGGACGTGATCAAGGTGATGATGTCGGGCGGCGTGCTCTCGCTCGCCGATTCGGTCGACCTGCCGCAGATGACCCGGGAGGAGATCGAGGCCATCGTCGCCGAGGCGCGGCAGTGGGGGCGCAAGGTGGCGGCGCACTGTCATGGCGATGCGGCGGCAAGGACTGCGATTGCCGCAGGGGTCGATTCGATCGAGCACGGGACGTTTCTGCAGCCGGAGACGCTCGCGCTGATGCGCGAGAAGGGAACGTATCTCGTGCCGACGCTGATGGCCGCGGAAAGCGTGAAGGGGAGGCTCGACCAGTTGCCGCAGTCGATCGCGACGAAGGCGCGCGCGGCGATCGCGTCGCGCGATACGCTGTTCCGCAATGCTCTGAAGGCGGGCGTGAAGATCGCGTTCGGCACCGATTCGGCGGTCTCGCGCCACGGGCGGAACGCGCACGAGTTTGCGCTCATGACGAGCCTCGGCATGGCTCCAGCAGCGGCACTCCGTACCACCGCGAACAGCGCCGCGCTCCTCGGCGTCGACGATCGCCTCGGCACGCTCACGGCCGGCAAGCTCGCCGACATCGTCGCCGTCCCCGGCAACCCGCTCACCGACATCACCGCCACCGAACGGGTGTCGTTCGTAATGAAGGAAGGGACGATCGTGAAGCGGTAGACGCCGGACGCCCTGCTGCTGGCCAGCGATAACGACGGAGTCTCTTTCTGATAGTAACCTTCAAGGCCGTTCTGGTGTACAATGCGAATCGTGCGACGGCCTTATGGCGAGCCAGCACGGCACCTCTCCGAGCCGAACTTCGCCGGCGGTACCGTCGGCGCGATGACGCTCGGCGAACGGTTACGCGCGGCGATCGACGCGAAAGGCAAGTCGCACGCGTGGGTTGCGGAGGAAGTCGGGATCACCCCGGCGTCGCTGAGCGCGATCCTGACCGGCAAGACGGCCGATCCAAGCTTTTTCACCGTGCTGGCGATTGCACGGGCGATCGAAGAGCCGTTGAGTGCAATCGTGGACGACCCACTCGTCTTCTGGAATGCGGAGGAACTCGGACGTCTGGGAGACATCGGCGGTTGGCTGGTCGAGCGGACGACGCGCGAACGTGCCGGCCAGCCACTCGGCATTCCTCCACGGAAGAAGTTCCAGACTCTCCGGACCAAGGTCCATCCGGTGGCGGCCACCTCGGGCGGCGTCCTTGATCCCGATGCGTTCGAGCTGTCGTCGCGACGCATTCCGCCGAAATATGCACGCATGCGCGCGAACGCCGTCTTTTCCGTCAGCAGCGAGTCGATGACCGGTGAAGGCATCTTCCCCGGCGACCTGCTCTACGTTCACCGCACGCCGGAGACGGGTGACGCGCTCGGACGCATCGTGGTCTGCACCCTCGACGAGATGATCCTGGTGAAACGGATCAGGACGCGTGGAAGGAAGTTAGTGCTCGAGAGCGCGAACCCGGCGCACGAGCCGATGGTCTTCGACGAGAACTCGTCCCGCTTTCGTTTGATCGGAATCGTCGTCGGTACGTCGCGGACGTGACGGCGCTCCTACCTCGGCATGCATGAAATGCCGAGGAATTCTTCCGGGCCGAGAAGGGAACTCCTCGGAATGGAAGATCTCCCTCGCTGGATCTACCGGCCGTAGACGGGCGAGGCGCGGGGCTCGATCGCCGCCGAGGGAACTGCCTCGCCGCGACTGAACGTGGAGTAGAGATTTCCTCGGTCGCGGGTGTCGTGGGAGATGCTTTTGTCCGGAGATAAAACCGATGAACAAGTTCCGATTCGAAGCTGAGATCTCGCGCGTGGAAGACGTTCCCGTGAACGTGGTGAAAGAACGAGTGTATGGCAACGTCCGCGTCACGGCGGAATGGCCGGCCGAGCTCGCGGCGCCGGAGATCCGGGTGACGCTCGAGGTGAGCGGGGACGCCGACCGGATCGATGCGCCGGCCTACGTCGAGCTGTTCTTCCACGACACCTTCCTGTTGCTCAACCTCGCGGCGCCAGGCTCGTTCGGCGGAACGATCTCGGTCACCGGCGGCGAACTGCGCGTCCGGGAACTGGCGTTCAGCCCGCAGGTGTTCGAGCACGCGTCGGGGCTGCAGCCGCTGCCGCTCGAAAAGGTGGCGGCGTGGTACGACAGCCTGCAGCTCGGCACGCAGCAGGTCGCAAGCGGCGGCGCGTCGACGGCGCTCTTCCAGTTGCTGCACCTCGCGCGGCGGGAAGCGGACGAGGCAGAATCGATCCTGCGGCTCGCCAGCGCGACCGAGGCACTGCTCGGGCGGCCGGAGTCGCTGAAGCGCCTGTTCGAGCTGAGCGACGACATCGCCGATCGCCGCGTTCCAGTGTTTCACCCGATGCACGACGACGCCCTCGATTCGCGCGTGGAGGACGCGACGCGCGAGTGGATCGGAGTCGCGGATGCCGCGGCGAGTGCGGTGATCGGGGCACTGCAGGAGGAGATCAGGAGGGGGACCGCGACCGCCTAGATGGCGATGAAGCGTGAGGGACCGACCGGCGGAGCGTCGGTGGTCCACTGCTCCTCGTAATAGTCGTGCTGGTTCTTCGAAGGCGTTCTGCTTGATAGGTGGACCCGCATGCGCTAGTTGATCCGTCCGCTGCGACCGACGATCACGCCGAGGATCTCGAAAGAATCGTCGTTGGCATCGACGCGGATCGGCCGGTAGCGTGGGTGCTCGCTCAACAGAAAGAAGCGGCGGTGCTCGGCGACGAGGCGCTTGACGAAGAGGGCTTCGCCGATGCGACAGGCGATGATCTTTCCGACTGCGGAGGAGATCAAGTTCGAGCCCGGTGCGACGGCATATAGTGTGTCGTCCGCACGGATTCCGGCGCCCGTCATCGACTCGCCGACGACCTGCAGCACGAGATGGACGTCACCGCCGAACGGGCTGTCGATTCTTTGCCCCACTCCGGGAGCTCGATCGGCGATACGGCTCTCGCGGATCTGCGTTGCCTGCTTCCGCACGATGATGGCATTCGGCTCCTGACGAGCATCGACGGTCATCAGCTTGCTGTCGATCCAACCGCGGAACCGTAGCAGCTCCTGTTCGTCTTCAGCGGAGATCGCGGACGACTCACCGAGAAGCGCGCCGACGGTCGTGTTGACCTCGCGCGCGAGGCTGATGAGCAACTGGAGCTTGGGATTGTCCTCTTTTCCGGTTCTGATCCTGCTGATCGTGTCGGGCGCCACGCCCAGAACGCGTGCGATCTCGTCGGCCGTTCTCCCGCTGGCCTTGATCGCTCCGTCGACCCGCTCTCCAAGCGTCAACATCCGCGGAGTATGATGACTCACATAGGTGTCTTAGTCGGTGAGTGAACACCTAGGTATCGACCTTGACATCGATTGAAGCTACGATTTCGACATAGGCGCCGATATGGACTACCTCAAACACTTCAATCGTGACCCGAACATCTGCGGCGGCCAGCCGGTTATCCGTGGGACGCGTGTTACGCTCCGGACACTGCTGGCCAGTCTGGCCGAGGGAGCGGATCAGGCGGAGATCCTTGCGGATTTTCCGTCGGTAACGAAGGAGGATCTGAAGGCGGTGATCGCGTTCGCGGCCACTTCCGCCGGTGAGGATCTTCCGGTTCCGGGACTCCCGCCCTTCGACGATGAAGATTTTGCTCGACGAGAACCTGCCGATGCGATTGGTCGCGGCGCTTCGCGCGCTGGGTCATGATGTCGAGCACGTATACACGAAGGATCTCTCCGGCAGGCCCGACCCGGACGTTCGGCTTGCCGCCGAATCCGAAGACCGCTTTCTGATTACGCAGGACCGTCGGTTTGCGGATGCGCGAGTCTTTGCGGCGGGAACACACGCCGGTCTGCTTCTGGTGCGAATGAAGAATCCCGGCCGGTCCGCCCTGTTCAACCGGATTCGTGAAGTCTTCGAGACTGACGATGTCGAATCGTGGCGTGGCTGCTTCGTGGTGCTCGGCGACGAGAAGCTGCGCGTGCGACGACCGGAGTAAGTGGCCATCGCCCCCTACAACAACTCTTCCAACTCCGTGTCCTCCACAAATGGCGACTGCAGCCGCACCGGTGCGCCGAGGTCTTTGAAGAGCAGGTCGCCGCGGCCGAGGAGCGTGGCCGCGCCTCCGTCGCCGCCGAGGACGATGCGGGACTCCGCGGGCTTGACGACGCGGAGGCAGACGCGGGCCATGAGATTGGTGTCGATGACGCCCGTGACGACGTTGCGGTCGGGCCGTTGCGTGGCGAAGACGAGGTGGACGCCGGCGGCGCGGCCTTTGGCAGAGAGACGGCCGACCAGACGTTCGATCTCTTTGCGCTGCTTCGGGTCGGCCATGATCAGGTCTCCGTACTCGTCGCAGAAGCAGATGATGCGCGGCAGCGGGTTGTGCACTGCGTTGTAGGCGCCGAGGTCGGCGAGGCCGGCTTCGCTGATGACGCGGTAGCGACGCTCCATCTCGTCGATCAACTCCGTGAAGATCGGCATGATCTCGGTGTCGTCCGGATAGACGACGGGGACGTACAGCGACTTCGAATCCTCGAATGCGTGGAACGCAGTGCGCTTCGGGTCGATGAGGAGCAGCTTGAGGGTTTCCGGAGTGTTCTGCGCGAGCAGGCTGGCAATCGAGGCGCGGAGCCATTCGCTCTTGCCGCTGCCGGCAGTGCCGGCGACGAGCATGTGCGAGTCCTGCGGCTTGGCGAAATCGGCCCAATGCAGCGAGCCGTCGATGGCCACGCCGATCGGAAAGCGCGAAGTTCCGGCTCTGGACGGCTTCGCGAGCTGGTCGCGGAGATCGCGCCAATAGACAGTCTGGCGGTCGGCGCGCTCCACATCGATGACGATCCGGCCGCGCTCGATCGAGATCTGCGGCTGTTCTTGCGTACGAAGCCGCGTCCAGAGCGTCATTGCCAGTTGCGGGATGCGATCGGGACGTACTCCGGGCTCGGTGTCGATGAAGTAGCGGACGAACGCCGGCCCGGTGAGCGGCTCGCCATCGAGCTTGACCCGCACGCCGCCTTCGCCGAGCGCGTCGATGATGCGCTTACCCATGTCGTCGTTCGCGGCGGGACGCTTGACTTTTTTCGCCTTTCCCCTCGGCGTGTCGGCCTCCTCGCGGACGACACCGGCGAGGCGGCCGATGAGTGCCTTCAGCTTCGTCTGCGCGTTCGCGAGCTGGTCGGACGCGAAGCGCTGTTCGTGCGGCTCCGGCATGAAGGAAAGAAGCGCGACGTCGTCGCTGCCGAGGAGGAGGCGGTACATCGCGGCCTGGCAGACGTCGGCCTCAGGAGCGGTGCGGCCGGACTTCAGCTCGAGCGCGCAGAGTGCTCCGGTCCGCGGCTGGCGCAACAAGGCGTCGATGCGGCCGCTGACGGTCACCGGGGCGGTCCAGGTCTCGTCGGTAAGCGCGACGCTGACGTCACGCTCGCTCTCGGCGAACACGACCTCGCGCGCTTCGGCAATGCTGCGACCGGCGGCGCGCTGTTCCCACACGAGGTCGGCCAGCCAGCCGGCGAGGTGGCGCACCGCATCCCAGTACGACGAAACGGCCGCGGCTTCACCCTGCAGCTCGGCCTGATGCTCCTCCAGGCGCGGGGCAACATGCCACGCGTACGCATGCGAGATCAGCTCGCGGCGCCACGATTCCTGCGTCGCATCGGCACGTTCGAGAGCGCGCACGAGGTTCACCCGCTCGTCATTTCCAGTGAGGCCGGCGAAGGTCTGATGGAATAGCGTGCCTAGGAGCGGCAACGCTCGCAACCCGGTGCCGGCCGAGCGCGGACCGCCGGCGGCCCAGTAGACGTTGTTGCGAACCTCGGTTACGTTCACGACTCGGGTCATCGGATCACGCTCGCTCGATGGCGCTGCTGCGAAGGAAGAGAAGGTCCTGCGTGCCGGCGGCATCTCCCCGGATGACCCCGAACATCGCGCTCTCGCGGGCGGCGACGTCGCGCAGGTCGTCCAGGGACAGCTTCGCGTCCGTGGCGATGGCATCGAACGGTACGATCCAACGCCCGACCAGCAGTTCCTGAACTCTCGACGCGATGGCCTGCTGCGAGGGAGTGTCCTCTGTGTCGCCCGCCACGGCGCGAACCGCCTCCACGACGGCATCTGGCGTGTTCTGCGCGAGCCACGTCTTCAGCTCCTCGGGTTGTACAGGGCGGCCGTCCAGGGTCAGGTCGCCGGCCGCGGCATCGGCGAGCAGGCGTCGCAACGCCGCCAGCGCGGCATAGGCCTCGGCGGATAGGCGAACCACGCGCGCGCCGCCGTCAGCGAGCTCGCGCAGCCGCTGTTGCGTTGCTTTCGCACCAGCCTTGATCGGCAGCCGTTGGTCGCGCACGATCACGACTTCATCAAACTGCTTCTGCGCATGGAGCTGCCCCAGCCGCTTCAGGCGCGCGGCGAGGCTGGTCATGTTCTCGGCGTTGCAGACGGCAACGGCAATCGACTTCCCGTCACGGTTGATGACCACGTCGACGTCGCGGATCTTCGTCGCGCGCTCGGCCTTGACCCGATTTCCGTCGGCGGCGCGCAGGAGGCCGTCGATGATGACGCCGTCGTCGATGAAGTCCGGGCGCTCGCGCTCCTCGTCGAGAGAGGTCTCCCAGATGTCGTCGAGGGAGGTGGCGAGGGGTGGGGAGGCTTCCGCCGGGGCTGACACCAGGAGCTCGGACACCCCAGGTGCTGAGGGATCGGTGGTGCTGGAGGATGTTTCGACGCGTATCTGCCATGCATCGAACAGTTCCCGGCAACCCATCAGCAGGCGCCGGGCGCTGACGCTGGGAATCGAGAGCAGGTCGATCTGCGATCGGGTCAGCGGCCACACCGGGTCGGCACCCGACGCTTTTTCAAAGACGCGCACCTGCTCGATGTCGGCATCTGTACGCAGACGCCGCTGCACGAGGGTCATCGCTTCCGCGGGGCTGAGAAGTTTCAGTTTCTGCTGCCGTTCCGCCACCCGCTGAAAGAGCGCGAGTCCGACGATCTGCTCGAGCGTTCCTACGAAATCCACCTGTGCGCAGGTGATGATGGCGACGTTTTCGTGCAAAGCGAGGAGCTGAGTGGCCGCGTGCCCGTAAGCGAGGAGGCCGGAGCGGTCGTCGGGATCGATCTGTAAGCCCTCGATCTGGTCGAAGGCGAAGACGACGGTAGAGAAGTCGCTGCCGAGACGAATGAGCGTAGTGAGCGCGGTGAGTGCCGTCGACTCTTCCTCCAGGTTGAAGGCGACGCCGAGCGTCTCCAGTGTCTCGTCAGGCAAAGACCGGCCGAGGAGCCAGTCACGTGCGGCGGCACGATTTCGTCCGGCGAGGAACTGCGCGACTACGCGGACGACCGAGCTGTCGAGGTTCAGGGGCAGGACGAAGATGTCGAGATGCCGAAGCAGAAAATTGGCAAGCGCATCGCCGGCCGGATGCTCGTCCATCACCCGGCGCCACCAGTCCGCAATCTCGCGGATCGGAGCGTTGACGTCACTCATGAAGAGCCGTGCCACGGCGACCGCGAGTTGGTTGATGCCGTGGGTTTCCGGCGCGCTGCGCGTAATGTCACCCGCGGTCGCTTGCAGGATGTCGCGGTAGACACGGTCGGGCGCCGTGAACGGCAGGATGTAAACGAACCAGGCATGCTCGTCCTGCTGGACCCAACGGCGTACGCGGTTGAGGAGGTGTGTCTTTCCGGAGCCTGGCTGCCCGGAAAGAAGGAGGCCATGCGATTGCCGCGATATACGCACGTCGTTGATCGTGCTCAGCACCTTCTGGAACGCCTCGTCGTTGATGGCGCGCACGTCGGAGGCGACAGGGCGGGCGTCCCATGCGGTGTCGACGCGGTTCTGGAGGAATGGATTGCGAAGCGTGAGGCGCAACGTCTGACGCACGTCGTGCATGAGCGGATCTCCGGTCAGCGCAGCCCGATGGCGCTGAAGTAGCCGCCGCGGCCGTCTTCGATCATGGCGTCGCGTTCCACGGCGCCGAGCAGGGATGGTGTCGGATGCGACTGCAGATCGACGATACCGCGTGCGAGAAGGCCGAGGACGGCGCGATCGAAGGACGGTTTGTCGCGATACGAGGATGCGAGAGCTGTGCGAAGGTGGGGGAGATAGACGAGTGCGCCGTCGGGATTGAGCTCGCGGATCGCGACGACGATCGAGTCCTCCGACGCCGATGCCGGGCTGCCGAGCAACTCGCGCAGCGCACTCTTCGCCTCGGCCTCGCCGATGCCGAGCTTCGCCGCGCTCGCGAGCAGTCGTGCGAGCTCCGGCCGGAGGAGGTCCGCGGTGGATGGTGGATGCGCGCCATAACGGATGACGCGATGCTGCTTTGGGTAGGCGTACAGTTCGCCGCTCGCGACGAGCTCGCGGATGACCTCGCGGCTCCGCGTGGCCGAGGTGCGGAGCTTCTTCGCGATCTCCGTCGCGGTGAGTGCCTCGTCGACCGTCGATCGGAGAATGCGCTCGTGCAGGGTCCGATCGGGCTGTGTGGAGTAGCGCCGCCCGATCCGGAAGAGACGTTTCGCGTCGGCCAGCGCAGCAACGATGCCGCTCAGCGCCTTTGCCGCCGGCCGGAGCGCCTTTGGCATTGCCCGATGGATCTCCGTCACCGTCACCGCCCGTCCCTCGGCGGTGAGGACGTCGAGGATCAGAGTCGCCAGTTCCGGCTCGGTGATCTGGGGTTTGGGAGTGGGCATGAGAGCGAGGGACGGAAGTGTAGTGCTACGGGCGAAGCGCCGCAATTCGGCGTCCGGTGGTCTAATCAGCGGATGCCTGGCGGACGAGCTTCAGCACGTCGGCCGCACAGCCCCACGACACCGTGAACCCCGATCCTCCATGGCCGTAGTTGTGGATGACCGGCGACGGTCCGTCGCCTCGTTCGAGCCGGAGGCAGACCTCGGCGGCGACCGGCCGGATTCCGGCAGCAATCAGGACCTTGCCTGAGTCGATGCCGGCCAGGCGCGGTTCGATCCTGCTGCACCGGTCGAGGATGGTCGTCGCAATGTCCTCGGGGAGATTCTGCTCGTCGCCGGTCGGTTCATACGTTCCGCCGAGCACGACGTCGTCGCCGCGCGGAACGACGTACATGAGGCGGCCGGCATCCTCCTCGAAGACCGAGGCGTGCGAGATGCCGGGGTTGGGAAGCCGGAGCACGATCCCTCTGCGCGGATCGATCGCCGGACCGCGTCCGTGAAGGGTGGCTGCGCGATGTCCGGAACAGTTCACGATGACGTCGTACCCGATGAGATCGGAGAGTGAGCGGATCGTCGTTTCGATGCGATCGGTGCGGCGTTCGAGCTGTGCTCGAAGCCAGGGAAGGTAGCGTCGCGTATCGATCAGCGGGACGTTGATCCGAAAGCCGGAGCGGTAGGGCCCGCAGTCCGATCCCGGAAGCTTCGCCGCACCGTAGCGCTCCGCCCAGTCCGGGGGCTCGCTGACCTCCTTCTCGCTGAGCACGCGGAAGTCGATAAACGAGACGCCGGTCTCCGCAACCGAGGCAAGCTCCCGGAACCGATCGTACGAGTGGTGCGCCCATCTCATCGCGTCGGCAATCGGCCCGATCGCGTAGGGAAACCAGATCGCTGCCGCCGCGGCCGAGGCCCGCGGCTCGAAGTCGTCCGCGATGACGGTCACGCGGAAGCCGGCATCGGCCAGGACCACGGCACAGGTGAGACCCGAGACGCCTGCGCCTACGACTGCGACTCTCATCGCCGATCCCGAACGCCTCCAACACGTCCGCCGGAAGCTATTCCCGCATGTTTCTTCGCCATCCGTTCAGCAACGGACTATGAAGGCGGATGAATCGCACGTCAACGCACGAATGTGAGCCAGACCACGATGAGTTCCGGTCGTACCTGTGACGGTTTTCAGGCACCCGCGCCAAGGTGCATACTGGCGGCATGTCGTCGCCCCAGCCGCAGCTCCTCACGCCTGCAGAGTACCTGGCGATCGAGCGGAAATCGGAGATCCGTAGCGAATATATCCGCGGCCGGATGTTTGCGATGTCGGGAGCGAGCCGGCGGCATAGTCTGATCGCGGGCAACGTATTCGGGGAGATGTGGGCCCAGCTTCGCGGGAAGGGTTGCGAAGCCCACATGAACGACATGCGCGTGAAGGTCAGCCCGACCGGGCTGTACACCTATCCCGACATCGTCGCCGTGTGCGGCGACGCGCGATTCGAAGACAGCGAGACCGACACGCTGCTCAACCCTTCCGGGATCGTGGAAGTACTTTCGCCCTCCACGGAGGCGTATGACCGGGGAGAGAAGTTCGCGAATTACCGCCGGATCGACACGCTTCAGGAGTATGTCCTGGTCGCTCAGGACAAGATCCGGATCGAGCACTACCGGCGGAGCGACGGGGATCAGTGGATCTTGTCGGAGATCAGCGACCCGCATGCGACCCTGCACCTCGTCTCGGTCGACTGCCACGTCGAGGTGGCCGCGATTTACGAAAAGATCGAGTTTCAGGACGCCGTGGGGTGAATCTCGTTCTTTCGCCGCTCCACGGCTGACCAGTGGGGCCGCGCTTTCCCCGGGCTAGCGCCCCAATGGCGCGAACTTAAGCGGTGATTGGTCACTCCCTTACGGCGAGACGCCGTGCGCCGGCGGGACGCCGCCGCGCCAGCCCGCGCGACGCGGGCGCTCCACGCGCGGACGCACGGTTTGCGATGAATGAGCCACGCGTCGCTTCGATGCACGGACGCCCGGTTCGCGAGACCCGTGGTCATGCGCCGGAGCGCCGACGTCGCGTCGGCTGGACCGGCGGCGTCCCGCCGGCGCACGGCGTCTCGCCGTAAGGGGAGTGACTAACACCGCATAAGTTCGCGCCATTGGTTTAGCTATAGCTAGCGCCGTCGGCGCTACATTCTTTCGCCGCTCCGCGGCTCTCGCCGTGGACTGTCGTCCGGGCGAGAACTGCCAGACAACAGACAACAGACAACCGGCTCCGTCCCGGGTGGCTTCTCCCCCTCCCTCCCGATACACTCCCGCCCGATGCCGCGCTCTCGCATTCTGGTCGCAGGAATCTTTCTGGCGGCCATGCTGGCCATGCACGTCTGGGCCGTGGTGGCCCGGGCGGACCGGGAGCCGCACATGGACGAGACCGAGTATCTGCATGCCGGGTGGCTGATGGCCAACGGGGGGCGGATCTACGAGACGTTCTTCGAGCACCACTCGCCGCTCTTCTTCGCCACCCTCCAGGCTCTGGCACCCGAAGGGACGGGAGTCGACGTCCGGCCGTACTTTGTCCATGCGCGGTGGCTGACCGGGTTCTGCGGGCTGGTCGCGCTGGTCATGTTTGCGGCGATCCTCTGGCGCGGGGAGCCGCAGGCGGCGGGGATTGCGGTCGGGTTGCTGATCGCCTCCAGCACCTTGTGGCTGCGGGCCTTCGCGGAACTGCGGGCCGAGGCATTCGCTCTGGCGTTCTTCTGGGTCGGGACGTGGCTGGTGATCCGGTCGCGCGGGTGGCTGGGGGGGATGGGGATCGGGCTGGTGGCGATCTCCTGTCTCTGGATGCCGAAGTGGCCGATCGCCTGTTTCGTCGTTGGCGTGCTGTGGCTGATCCGGACCGAGCGCCGCGTGCTTCCCTTCGTCGCCGCCATCCTGACCACCGCCGCCGGCTTCGCGGCCATTCGGATGATCGTGCCGTTCGACGTCTGGTGGTTCTTCAACTTCGACGTCAACAAAGTCCTGACCGACGACGTGGCCCGGAGCCAATGGGTCCACGACTCCTATTTCAAAGGGGGCGTCCCCTTCCTCTACGTCCTCGACATCTTCCATCCCTGGTTGGTCGTCCCGTCCGCGCTGGTGCTGAGCGCGTCGGCCTGGCTGCAGCAGAACAACGAACGGAAGGTCGAACGGATCTTCCCGGTCGCGTTGCTGGCGGCCTCGTTCATCGAGCTGCGCTGGGTCTACCCGTGGCCCGGCATCTGGGCCCACTACTATGTCATGTGGAGCATCGCCGCCGCGGCCATCCTGGCGCTGCTTCCTTCGTCGATCGAGATTCTGATGCGTCGCGCCCATGTCTCCGAGCGGCTGGTTCGCTTCGCCACCGTGGCCATTCTGGTCACGGCGATGCTCGGGACCGCCGCGCACGTCATCGCCCTGGCGCCGGTCAGCGGCGACCGGACCACCTTCTGGGTCTCGGCCGAATACCTTCGGAAGCGCCTCGGCCCGAACGACGTCGTCTGGATCGAGCCGCCCCGGCATCCGGTGTCGGTGCGCGACGCTCATTACTATTGGTTCTCGGTCGGCCAGATGATCGGCGCGGCGGTGAAGATGCGCCAGACCGAGCGCGGCCGTCACTACCTCCCGCGCACCGACGACCTTCCGACCTGCACCACCCCGCCGAACCTCCGCTATACCCTCGATCCGGTCCGCGCCGGCCTCAACGAGGCGGGCGTCTGCATGCAGCGCCTGATGGCCAACGGCGAGGTCCGGCGCACCGTCTTCTTCGATGTATGGGAAGTACGGCGAGACCCGGTGGGGCCGTGAAGGAATGATTCCTCTATCTGCCATTCACGCCTGGACAGCACTCGACGAGAGCGACCCGTAAGCCGAGGAATGGCAGACAACCGACAACTGACAACCGACAACATCAAGACGAGCGGACCCGAACTTACGGGGAGCAGTCTTCACTAAGCCACTCCCGCCGCTTCGCGAGCCGGCGCCAGGCGACGCTCCCGGGTGCGGCGCGGGACGTCGACGCGGCGCGGCAGGCGGCCGGTGAGGAGGCCGGCGATCGCGGAAGCGATCGGATAGCCGATGCTCTCCTCGATCCACCCGAACTGGCCGACCGGATTCACCTCGAGGAAAACGTATCGCCCGTCGGGCGTCACGATCACGTCGATCGCTCCGTAGTTCATCTCCAGGCGGTCCAGCAGAGCGATCAACCCGGCGCGCAGCGAAGGCGGCAGCTCGTAGGGCGTCCAATGACTGCGCAGCGCGTCGGTGGCGCGGCGCCAGTCGGTGGCCGCCTTTGCGTCGCGGGTCGAATCGATGGCGCCGGCGAAGACCTCGTGGCCGACGATCGTGATCCGCAGCTCCAGCGCCTTGGCGACCCTTTCCTGGAAGGTCATCGGGCAGAGGGCGAGGGAATCGATCCTGGCCAGGTGCTCGCGCGTGACCAGGTTGGTCATGACCACTTGATCGTGTCCCTCGGCGTCGGGGATGCCGAAGGAGGACATCATCTTCACGACCAGGTTTCCGCCGCATTCTTCATAAAAGTCCAGCGCGGCGCGCGGGTCGTTCGTGGTCAGGGTGCGCGGCGTGTCCAACCCGATCTCGGCCGCGATCTCGAGCTGCAGCGTGCGGTTGCGGGCGCGCTCCGTCGCCGGCGGGTCATCGAAGTGGAAACAGGGGAGTGCGGCGATGACGCCCTCGAGCGACATCTCGCTCTCCCGTTCCGCGCCGCGCAGGACGTCGCCGCTCAACGTCGAGGAGAGCTGGCCGGCGGTGTTCCAGCGACGGTGCCAGACCGCCGTGACGGTGCTCAGGTCGATGACGCGATCCGCGGTTGTGAGCGTGGCGCGCGCGCCGTCGCGGTGGTGCCATGCCGACAGCCGCATCCGGGACGGAAACAGATCGGTTTCCACGCGGAGGGCGTCGGCCCCCTCCTTGCGAAGCTCGTCACGCACGCGATCGGGCGACCAGTGGTCTTCAGTGTGCGTCAGCAGGAGGATTGTCATGACGGATCGAATGGGCCGCGGCCCGCGAGCGCGCCGCGGCCCGGTCAGGGCTCAGTCGTCTTTCTTCTTGGCCGAATCGTCGGTCTGCTTCTGCGGAGTCTGCGTGCCGGCCATCTCGGGGTCGACGTCGACGCGTTCGAGGAACTGAACAAAAAACGGCGTTTCTGTCTCGTGCTGGTCCATCGGTTCTCCTCTGTTCTGCTCGCGGGTACTACATAAAGGGGAGTCGGAGTCCGTTCAAACCCCTACCGTCAATTAAGGAATGAAGGTAGAATGCCGCCTCTAAATCGGGAGGGCTTCCGATTGAGCGCCACCGATGTCGACGTGCGGCATGTGGATGCGCAGCAATGCGAGGACGTCATCCACGATCTCCTCGAGCGACGCGACCGCCTCGCAAGGGGGCGAGGCGAGCATCGACCCGACCCCGCTCCTCCAGCCGTGGGGGCGCAATCGGCAGCATCCCGTAGAGCACGGGCATGTTCTTGAAGCGGGGGTGGGGCTGGTAGACGCGGTTGAGCCCCAGCAGCGTGCCGATCGCGCAGCGCGCATCGTGGACGAGCAGGTCGCGCAGCCGGATGGCGTCGTTCCGCGACGCGAGCACGCGCAGATACGAGCCGGCGCTGAAGTCGAGATGGCGCATCACCATGTTGTGCGCCAGCCGGTCGGGATAGTGCGCCGCCCGGGCCTTGTAGGCCTGCAGCATCTCCTGGCCGGCCAGCGGGATTCCGGTGGCGACGGAGCTCACGAGGTTCTGCTTCCAGGGATCGGCATCACACTGGACCAGGACCGCCTCGAACATCGCCTCGACCCGGGCGACGGTGAAGTGACTGACCTCCACCGAGATCCCGTCGATCTCCGTCTGATCGATGCGGATCTCGTGCTCGTCCGTGAAGTCGCCCGGCATCGGGTCGGGCGGCGGATCCCAGTAGAGGTACAGATCGATGTCCGACCATCGATCCGCCGTGCCGGCGGCCACCGAGCCGCCGACGGCGATGGCCCGGACCCGTGCCTCGCCGCTCCACCGGCCGGCCAGTTTCCGCGCCGCCGTCAGCAGCGTGCCGCTCTCCTCGGTCACCCTGCAATTGTAGAAGGAGGCATCGATGCAGTTCATCCCATACGCGACGCAGGTGCCCCGCTATCGCAACATCACCGCCGCACAGGTCGAGGAGCACCTCGCCGGAGGGCTCGGCAATTACGGGACGCCGTTCATCGTCACCGATGCGATGGATGAGTGGCCCTGCATGCGCTGGACGTTCGACTCGCTGAAAGAACGGTGGGGCGACCGCGAAGTCGTCACCTACGGAGTGCTGGGCCGGTTCACGCGGATGCGTGGCCTGTTCCGCGATTACGTCGACTACATGACCGATCCGCGCGATGCACGCAACCGCGTGCCGGACCGGTTCGTCCAGGTCGGCGGCGAGCCGGCGGAGCCGTCGCTGCAGTACCTGAACGCCTGGAACCTCGATTCGATGCGCGACCTCACGGACGAGTTTCCGCAGCCGTATTTCGTCCGCGAGCGCAACCTGCTCGACCGGCTTCCTGCCGACGTCGAGCGGCTGCTGTTCGACAAACACACGTGGGTGTTCCTCGGCCCGGCGCAATCGCTTTCCCGCCTTCACAACGACCACGATTTCGTCCACACCTACATCGCCCAGGTCCTCGGCAGGAAGCACTTCATCCTCTATTCACCGGCCGAAGCGGAACTGCTGGGTGAAACGGATCGCCATGGAATCACCCTCACCGGCAAGACCGCCGACCCGCTCGATCCCGATCTGGCGCAATTCCCCCGTTTCCACGAGGCGCATCCGTGGGAGTGCACCATCGAGCACGGCGACATGCTCTTCCTGCCCGGCGGCTGGCTGCATTGGGCGCTCGGCATCGAAGCCGGGGTGACGGTGAGCCGCGACTGCGTCGACCACCTGAACTTCGGCCGCTGGTTCCGGTCGATGGCCGTGGACCGCCTGCCGAAATTGATGATGCGCATCGTCGATCACGAAGCGGTGGCCGGGCCGCAAACGCCGGTCTGGACCGAACGGCTGCGCGCCAACCGCGACGACTACGCGCGCTTCCATACGGAGTACTGCCGAGAAGACGATTTCTGAGGCAGAGTTCCTCCCGGGGCGTACCGGGCCGGGCCTCACCGATACGGGCGTTCGCATGCAGCGGCTGACGACCAACGGGGAGGTCCGGCGCACCCTCTTCTTCGATGTCTGGGAAGTACGGCTAAAATCCCCCGCCAGACGGTCGGACCGAACGGAAAGGCTTACATGACCCCCAACCTCAACATTGCCATCTACGCCGACGGCGCGGACGTGCGCGACATGGTCGCCGCGCGCGACGCCGGGCTCGTCAAGGGCTTCACCACCAACCCCACGCTGATGCGAAAGTCGGGCATCACCGATTACCAGGCCTTCGCCAAGGACGCCCTCGCGGCGACCGGCGACATGCCGATCTCCTTCGAAGTCTTCGCCGACGACTTCGACGAGATGGAGCGGCAGGCCAAGCTGATCGCCACCTGGGGAGACGCGGTCTACGTGAAGATCCCGATCACGAACACGAAAGGGGAGTCGGCGATCCCGCTGATCGGCCGGCTCTCCAAAGCCGGCGTGAAGCTGAACATCACCGCCATCCTCACCCTCGACCAGGTCCGCGGCGTGGTCGACGCGCTCGACCCGGAGACCCCAGCCATCGTCTCGGTCTTCGCCGGCCGCATCGCCGATACCGGCGTCGACCCGGTGCCTCTCATGCGCGAGGCGGCGCAGATCTGCTCCGCGAAGCCGAAAGCCGAGCTGCTGTGGGCCAGCCCGCGCGAGCTGTTGAACATCTTCCAGGCCGACGAGGTCGGCTGCCACATCATCACCGTCACCTCCGACATCCTCAAGAAGTTCTCGACCATGGTCGGAAAGCCGCTCGACGAGCTGTCGCTCGACACGGTGAAGATGTTCTACAACGACGCCACGGCCGCGGGATTCAAGCTGTGATCGTGACCCGCACCCCGTTCCGCGTCACCCTCGGCGGTGGCGGCACGGACCTCCCGTCCTATTACTCGCAGCACGGCGGCTTCATCTTCGCGATGGGCCTCGACAAGTACATGTACGTGACGGTCAACCGGCCGACCGTCGGCAGCAAGATCCGCCTTCATTACTCGCAGAGCGAAGTGGTCGACGACGTGAACGAGCTGCGCCACGAGCTGGCCCGCGAGGCCCTGCGGGCGCACGGCGTCCGCTACGGCTTCGAGGTCGCCTCGATCGCCGACCTCCCGGCCGGCACCGGCCTCGGCTCGTCGAGCTGCTACCTGGTCGGCCTGCTGAACGCGCTGCATCATGACCGCCGCGACTACGTTCCGCTGCAGGCGCTCGCCGAGGAGGCCTGCCACATCGAGCTCGACATCCTCAAGCAGCCGATCGGCAAGCAGGACCAGTACATGGCGGCGTACGGCGGCCTGACCGTGCTCGAGATCGCGAAAGACGGGACAGTGGCGGTGCGGCAGCTCAGGCCGAGCAGCAGCGACATCGCCGATTTTGTGTCGCACACCCACATCTATTACACCGGCGAGCAGCGCGACGCGCGCGAGGTACTGCAGGACCAGAACGTGGCCATGCAGCAGAAAGAAGGCGCCGCGCACGACCGGGTCGAGGACAGTCTCTCCCGCATCAAGGACCTCGGCTACCGCATCCTCGACGCCGTCGAGACGTCGAACTTCGACGACTGGGGGCAGATGCTCGACGAGCACTGGCAGAACAAGAAGCGGATGTCGAAGAAGATCTCATTCGCGAAGGTCGACCAGATCTACGACGAGGTGCGGCAGCGCTTCGGCGTCCTCGGCGGGAAGATCATCGGCGCCGGCGGCGGCGGGTTCCTGATGCTGTACTGCACGAAGAACCGCGCGGAGCTGGAGCGGTTCATGGACGAGCAGGGGATGCCGCGGATGCACTACACCATCGAGCCCGAGGGGACCAAGGTCGTGGCGCAGATGGGACACGGATTCCTCTCGCCGCACCGCTCGCTGGCGATGCAGGAGAGCGTGTGACGCGGAAGATCGGCATCCTCGGCGGCGGCATCTCCGGAATCGCGCTGGCGGCTCACCTCGACGGGGACGTCGAGATCCTCGAGAAGAGCGAGCGGATCGGCGGTCTCTGCGCCACGGTCGTGGAAGACGGCTTCACGTTCGACGCGGCCGGGCCGCACATCATGTTCAGCAAGAACAAGGAAGTGCTGAACCTGATGATCTCGGTCCTCGGCGACAACGTGCACCAGAACCGGCGCGAGAACCGGATCTACTTCAAAGGCTCGCTGGTGAAGTACCCGTTCGAGAACGACCTCGCCGCGCTGCCGAAGGAAGACAATTTCGACTGTATCTATGGATACATCGTCAACCCTCGGGCGCACGAGACGCCGGTGACGAGCCTCGCCCAGTGGTCGTACGTCACGTTCGGGGCGGGGATTAGCGAGAAGTACTTCATCCCGTACAACGAGAAGATCTGGAACTACGACGCCAACAAGATCGGCACCGAGTTCGTGGAGCGCATCCCGAAACCGCCGATGGAAGACGTCCTCAAATCGTCGATCGGCATCTCCACCGAGGGGTACCTGCACCAGTTGTACTACTCGTACCCGACCCATGGCGGGTTCGAGTCGATCGTCAAGGCGTTCGCGGAGCGGGTGAAGGGCGACATCCGGACGAAGTGGCCGGTGGCGCTCGTAGAAAAAGTAGTCGACGGTTGGCGCGTGGTCTCGGCCTCGGGGGAGGAGCGGATCTACGAGACCCTGGTCTCCACGCTGCCGATCCACGAGCTGCTGAAAGTCTGGAAAGACGCGCCGGCCGAGGTCCATGAAGAGACCGCAAAGCTGCGCTACAACTCCCTGATCAACGTCCTGATCGGCTGCAAGACCGATCCGGGCCACAACTACACCGCCCTCTACGTGCCGGACCCCGACCTGCTGTTCCACCGCCTCTCCTTCCCGAAGGCATTCGGCAGCGAATGCGTGCCGCCGGGCGGCTCGTCGATCATGGCCGAGATCACCTCCAACGCCGGCGACGGCATCTGGGAGATGACCGACGAAGCGCTGCTCGAACGGGTCATCGGCGAGGTCGAAGGGATCGGCTTCGTCGACCGCGACAGCATCGTCTATCAGAAGGTCGTCCGCTTCACCTACGGCTACCCGGTATACGACCTCGAATACCGCAAGAACGTCACCGCGATGCGCGAAGCGGTCGCGGCAACCGGCCTGCGGCTGCTGGGACGGTTCGCGCAGTTCGATTACATCAACTCGGATGTGTGTGTGGAGCGTGCGCTGGCGATGGCGGAGGAGCTTGGGCGATGAACCAGAATGCAGAATGCAGAATGCAAAATGCAAAATGGAAAAAGGGTGAAGGCCGTCCTTCTTTTCCATTTTGCATTTTGCATTCTGCATTTTGCATTTCGCTTTGTGCCTGCCTCGAGGATTGGGCGCTCACCCATGGATGAAAACGCCCCCTATCAATACTTCGAAGACGTCAACTGGGGCTTGCTGCGCCTCTGGAACCAGCGCCGCGGGCTGCGCGTGCTCGACGTCGGCTGCGGTTTCGCCACCACCAGCGAGCACATTCAGAAACTGGGGAACGAGGTTACCGGGATCGAGGAAAGCGCGGTGGCGTGCGACGTGGCGCGGACGCGGCTCAGCCGGGTCGTCCAGGCCGACCTGCAGCGGGCGGACCTCGGCGAGGAGCAATTCGACGTCATCATCTTCGCCGACGTGCTCGAGCATCTTCCGTGGCCGGTCGGTGTGCTGAAGCGCTATCTGCGCTGGCTCGCGCCGAACGGGAGTGTGGTCATCTCGCTGCCGAACGTGGGGCTCTGGTCGGTGCGCCTCGCCCATCTCGCTGGCAAATGGGAGTACGAAGAGACCGGCGTCCTCGACCGGACCCACCTCCGCTTTTTCACCCGCAAGAGCGCGCGGTGGCTCATCGGGGAGGGAGGGCTGACCCCGGTGGCGACCACCTACAACCCCGGCATCATCCGGCCGTTCGTCCCGCTGGCGAAAAAGCTGCTGTCCCCGAAAGCGGAGCCGGGAGCCGAGCACGACCCGGCGGCGCTCCTGAAATCGCGGCCATATCAGCTCTATCTCAAGACCGCCTACCCGATCGAGCGCGCCGTGACCTCGCTCTGGCCCGGTATGCTGGCGTTCCAGATGATCTTCGAAGCGAAACGGACCTCATGAAACTGACTGTCTCCATGATCACCATGAACGAGGAAGGAGCGGTGGCGAAAGTCATCCGCGACATCCAGCGCGTCGTTCCCGGCGCCGAGGTCCTCCTCGTCGACTCCAGCAAAGACCGGACGGCCGAGATTGCCCAGGAGCTCGGCGCCCGCGTCATCAAACAGTTTCCCCCACAGGGCTACGGCCCGGCCATGGATCGCGCCGTGCGCGAGGGTTACGGCGACGTCGTCATCACCCTCGACTGCGACGATACTTACCCGGTCGAGGCCATCCCCGAAATGATGAAGCTGATCGACCAGGGCTACGACCTGGTCAACACCACCCGGGTCAAGCACCGCCCGAAGGCAATGCCGTTCGCCAACTTCCTCGCCAACCGGGTGTTTGCGTTGGGCGCCCGGGTCCTGCACGGCCTGAAGACCACCGACGTCCACAGCGGCATGCGCGCCTACCGGAAGTCGATGCTGGAAAAGGTGCAGTGGAATCCGAAGGGCCCGGCGCTCCCTGTAGACATGTACGTGATCCCCCACCGGCTGGGTTTCAAGACGGCGGAGATCGAGATCGACTACCGTGAGCGCATCGGAACCACGACGCTGCACCGCTGGTCCAGCACGATCTGGACATTCAAGCGGTTGTGGAACGCCCGAAAGGTAAAACGCAGGTGAGAGACCGATTTTGTCCTATTGGTCCTATAGGTCCCATAGGTCCCATAGGTCCTATCCGTCCCATGCGACCAATAAGACACGCCCATGACTGACGCCCCCATCATCGCCGTCCTCTGCGGCGGCTTCGGCACGCGCCTCGGCGGGCTCACGCGCGACGTACCCAAACCGATGATCGCAGTCGGCGGACGGCCGTACCTCGAACGGGTGCTTGAATCCTTCGCCAGCCGCGGCCTGCGCAACGTCGTCCTCCTCACCGGCTACAAGCACGAAGTCATCGAATCCCACTTTGGCGACGGCTCCAGCCGCGGGATGCACATCGAATACAGCCGCGAATCGGAGCCGCTCGGGACCGGCGGGGCATTGCGTGAGGCAGAGTCTCTCCTCGGCGAGCGGTTCGTGCTGACCTTCGGTGACGTCCTTCGGCTCTTCGACTACGACCGCTTCGTCGAGCAGCATCCGGACAACTGCCTCGCCGTCTACCCGCGCATCTACACCGGCAACACCGAAGTCGCGGACGGCCGGGTGGTCCGCTTCGACAAGCGGGCGCCGGAGCTGCCGTACATCGACGCCGGCTTCTCGGTCATGCACACCGCCAACCTCGACATGCTTCCCTCGAAAGGCGCCTGCTCGTTCGAGGAGATCGTCTACGCCACCCTCGCGCGGCGCGGCGAGCTCGCGGCCGAGATCGTCGACCACGACTTCTACGACATCGGGACGCCGGACGAACTGGCCCGCACCCGGTCCGCCCTCGAGAAACCAAGGAAGAAGCATTGAAGATCCTGGTCACCGGCGCCGCCGGTTTCATCGCCTCGAACCTGATCCCCCGCCTCCTGGAGCGCGGCGACGAAGTCGCCGGCGCCGACAACTTCTTTCTCGGCAAGCGCGCCTACGTCGTGCAGCACCCGCGCTTTACCTTCCACGAGCTCGACCTCCTCGACCTCGAAGGTGTGGCGAAGCTGATCGCCGAGTTCCGGCCCGACCGCATCTGGCACCTCGCCGCCAACAGCGACATCAGCTACGGGACGAAATACACCGACTTCGACCTCAAAGGCGGCACCCTCGTCACCTACAACGTCCTCGAAGCGATGCGCCGTGCCGGGATCGGGGAACTGGTCTTCTCCAGCAGCGGCGCCGTCTACGGCGAGCCGACGGTCATGCCGACGCCCGAGAACTACGGCCCGATTCTCCCGATCTCGCTCTACGCCGCCAGCAAGGTCGCGTGCGAGTCGCTGATCACCGCCTACGCCCACAACTACGACATCCGCGCCTGGGTCTACCGTTTCGGCAACATCGTCGGGCCGAACCCGACCCACGGCGTCATCCACGACTTCGTCCTCCGCCTGCGCGAGGAGCCGACGAAGCTGGTGGTTCTCGGCGACGGCACGCAGGCCAAGCCGTACGTCTACGTCGAAGACTGCCTCGACGGGATGGAGTTCGGCGTCGCCAACGCCCGGGAACACGTCAACGTCTACAACCTCGCCGTCGACGACCAGACCACCGTCCGCCAGATCACCGACTGGACCATCGAGGCAATGGGCATCGACCGGACCAGGATCGACGTCCAGTACGGCGACAGCCCCCGCGGCTGGCGCGGCGACGTCCCGCAGGTGAAGCTCGACACGCGCCGGATGCAATCGCTCGGATGGACGCCGAAGCTGTCGAGCAACGAGGCGGTGCGGAAGTCGATCGAGGTGACGGTGGCGCAGTTCCGCAACGGGCCTTTGCAGTGAAGACCCGGGTCGTCATCGCCCTCGCCCTCACTGCGGCGGCGGTGCGGCTCATCTTCCTCCACTTCCTGCACCCCCTGAACTGGGACGAGATCGAATACTGGCGCGCCACGAGCTGGATCGCCGATGGGCGCCTCCCGTTCCGCGATTTCTGGGAGCACCACACCCCGCTGATGTGGTTCCTCTTCGCGCCGTTCGCGATGCTCACCGACACTCCCGGCGTCGGGGCGGTGATCGGATTGCGGTGGGCGCAGGTGCTGGTCTGGATCGGCACGTTCTGGCTGGCGAACCTCTTCATGCGCGGCGCGGGGATCGGCCGCTTCGCCCGCTGGGCGGCGATGTCGCTCGCCCTCTCCAGCTCTCTCCTGATGATTCCGGCCGTCGAGTACCGCGTCGACTCCCTCGGCTGCATGCTGGTAATGGCCGGGCTTGTGCTCGTCCAGCGGGAGCGTTTCTTCCTCGCCGGCGCAGTCTTCTGCCTGGCCGGCTTCGCCAACATCCGCCTCGGCCCGATGCTCGTCGTGGCCGTGCTGCTGGTTTTGCTGACGCGGAAGTTGCGCGCCGCCCCGATCGTCGCCGGCGGCTTCGCCGCGCTGGCCGCCTGCCTCGCCTTCTTCGCCGCCACCGGCTCCCTGCAGCAGCTCTATCAACAGGTCTGGGTGGAGAACCTGGCCGAAAAGTACGCGACCCCGGTCCAGGCGGGCTTCATCCACCGCATCCTCGTCCCGTTCGGTGTCCGCATCATCGGCAGCGACCGGCTGTTCGAGCTGGCCGCGGTCGACGTTGGCGGCGTGACGGTCCTGCTGACCGGCGTCGCCGGACTCTGGCTCGCCCTCCGCCGCTGGCGCGAGCGCGGCGACCTCTTCAACCTGTCCGTCCTCGCCCTCACGAACCTCTTCTTCACCGCCTACATGAAGTTCATCTACAACTACCACTTCGCGCTGGTAGTGGTGCTGTTCGTGCCGCTGATCGCGATGGTGATCGACGTTTGTCATCCCGAGCGTCGAGCGAGGGACCTGGGCGGGAGGGGAGGCGCTGAGCATTCCGACACGCGCAGCCCGCTCGGTTACAGGGTCGTTTTCGCCGTGCTCCTCCTCGCCTGGTGCGTGAACGCCTTCGCCTCCGTCTTCCGCGGGAAAGAGCTCGACCGCGCCTATCAGGACCTGATCATGCGGGAGGTGCACACGCGCACGAAGCCGGGCGACGCCGTCTTCAGCGGCATCCCCTGGGGCCTGCGCCGCGAGGCCGCCTACTGGTTCTGGTTCCTTCCCGAGCTCCCGCGGCAGCTCGTGCCGCAGAAGCTGGCCAGGCCATACGAGATGAGGGAGCCACCGGCGGCGGTCGTGTTCGACCACAACCTGCTCCTCTGGCTCGGCCGCATCCAGCGCGAGCTGGCGCCGTACCTCATCCGCCACTACATCCCGGTCTGGCGCGAGCTCTGGATCCCGGGGATGAACGCCCGCCTCGCTCCCGGCCGGCGGTTCGAATGGACCGTCCCACGCGACGGCGAATACCGCCTCCACGTCTCCGCCGGACTGGCCCGCCATCCCTGGTTCCGCGACCCGATCCGGACGGCAATCTACAAACGTCCCGACTCGCACCGCCTGATTGCCCGCCTGCCGGAAACGAGTGCGGGCGCACCGCTCGATTGGACCGTAGACGGTCAGCCCGCGCAACTCGGCGAGACCGTACGCCTGCGCCGCGGCCAGCGCATCGCCGCGACCTCGCGGGCGAATGTGCCCGTCGCGGTCATCCTTCTCTCCACGAACGACCGCGTCCTCTTCCGCCAGCCGCCTCCGGGCGTCACGCTGGAAGCGGAGACGACGCGCATCACCCACGTGCCGGAGCTCGGAGTCCGCCTCGAGCCATGAAACGGGCCCTCTTCCTCGACCGCGACGGCATCCTGAATGAGCTCGTGTACTACGAGTCCAGCCGCGAATGGGAATCGCCGCGCAGCCTCGCCGACCTGCGCATGATCGAAGGCGTCGCCGAGCCGCTGCAGCTCCTGGCCAACGCCGGCTGGCTCCTCTTCATCGTCACCAACCAGCCCAGCTACGCCAAGGGAAAGACCTCCCGGGAAGAGCTGCTCGAAGTCGAACGGACCATCGAAGCCGCCCTCCCCATCACCCGCGGCTACGTCTGCCTCCACCACCCCGACGCTGTATTAGAGGAGTGGCGGGTCCGCTGCGAATGCCGCAAGCCGGGAACGAAGTCCCTGCGCGACGCGGCGACCGAGTTCGAGGTGGATCTGACCGCGTCGTGGATGGTCGGCGACCAGGACAGCGACCTCAAAGCCGGCAAGGCGGCGGGGTGCAAGGTTGCCCTGATCGAACACCCGGGGAGTGCGCACAAGAGAGGTGAGGTGGTTCCGGACGTGGTGGTGGCGGACCTGCGCGAGCTCGCGGGCATCCTGTTGAACGCCTGACGGAGCGCCGGTCTTCGACCGGCCGGTCCGCCGGCATTCTGCCGGCAGTCTCTGGGGACGCGTTCCGCACACTGCCGACCGAAGGTCGGCGGACCGGCCGGTCGAAGACCGGCGCTCCACCGATACGAGAATCTCTCATCGCGATACGAGAATCTCGCTACATGATCCGAGAAACTCTCATCCGCCGATCACCTGGTGCACGCAAAGAATGTTGCCTTCTGTGTCGCGGAACCACGCGGCCATCTCCGACCCAAGAACACAGACCTTGTCCACCGTCTTCAGCCCGGGCAGGTCGTAATCGTCGAAGACAGCGCCGCGATCGGAAAGCGCGCGGACCGCTGCAGCGACGTCCTGGACTTCGAAGCTGAGGGCGGTGTGCTGCGCTTGCGCTCCGGCAGGCTTGGGCAACAGCGCAAGCGTCCCGCTACCGATGGAAAAGAGGTGCTTACCATCGCCGCTCTGGCCGGCGTACGGCAGACCCAGCACGTCGCGGTAAAAAGCTCGTGCGCGCTCATCATCCACGACCGGAAGAATCGTCGTGACAGGAGAAGTACCAAGCATGGACGGCCTCCGTGAGTGTCGAAGGATACCTGACAGCTCGCGTTACTTCACACTCTCCCACTTCGTCTGCGTCACCTTCAGCGCGGGGTGCGAGACCAGCAGGTGCCACACCACCGCGGCCAGCCCCTCGGTGTGGGGCGTGATCCGGTCCGTTGAGATGATCGGGATGACCACGCACTCGTCGGCCACCTGTTTCGTGTAGCCGCCGTCCTTGCCGACGATGCCGTAGATCTTCGCGCCGTGGCCGCGGGCTTCGTCGATGGCGCGGACGAGGTTGACGGACACGTTCTTCTCGACGTTGCCGCCGCCGACGGAGAAGACCAGCACGGCGTCGCGCTCGGTGACGCGGGAGATCTTCAGCCACTCTGAGAAGCAACTGTCCCACCCCTCGTCGTTCACGCGGGCGGTGAGCTCGGAGACGTTGTCGGTCGGGGTATAGGCCTCGAAGCGGCAGATCTTGCGGAAATCGTTGACGGCGTGGCTGGCGTGGCCGGCCGAACCGCCGACGCCGAGGATGAAGAGACGGCCGCCGGAATCGCGGGAGGAGGCCAGGCCGGCGGCCATGCGGTCGACCGCCTCGGCGTCGATGCGGCGGATCACTTCGATGCTCTCGTCGAGGAAGGCGCGGCTGAACGATTCCATGATCCGGATCATACAATCGCCGCCATGGAGGACGCGGTTCGCGAGGACCGTCATCTGCCGATCCGCGCCGCGGCCGGATCCCTCGCCGGCGCCGCCGTAGCCGCAGCGCTCGCCCCGTTTCTGAAACCGCTATTCGCCGTACCGGTGGGCGGGGTAGGCGCGGTGACGGTGGGCGGGTATCCGAAGGGGTGGGATTACTGTGTTGTCGCGCTGCTCGTGCTTTGCGCGTTCGGCGGGGCAATGTTGTCGGTTGTCGGTTGTCCGTCCAGGGGACCTTCTCGCGAGAAGTGGCCCCTGACTGACAACCGACAACTGACAACAATCGCAGCGGTCGTTGTGATCCTTGCCATGATCGCAATCCACGACCATCCCTACGCCCACATGGACAATTTCCATGAAGGGGAGCACCTCACGCCGGCCTACCTCTTTGCCAACGGCGAGCGTCCCTTTCGGGACGTCTTCCTCCTGCACGGTCTCGGGGTCGACGGAGGGCTGGATGCCCTGGTCGCCGGGGATCCTCCGGCCGTCGTGCGAACGCGGCGGCTGCAGACCGTGCTCGATGCGGTGACGCTGGCGTTGCTGGTGCCGATCGCGGCGGAGGTGACGGCCACGGCGGCGGGCTTGCTCGGCGGAGTGTTGCTCTCGCTGTGCGGGGTGGCGGCGTTCTGGCTGCCGGTGTTTCCGTACTTTCGGCTGGCGCCGATCCTCCTGGCGACGCTGATGTTGCTGCGGTACGCGCGGACCAGAAGCAGCGGCGCCCTCTTCGTCGCGTTTGCGAGTGCGGCCCTCGGGGTGCTCTGGAGCCTCGACGTCGGGACGTACACCGTGGCCGCGGTCGGGATTTGCACGCTCTTTCTCCGGCCACCGTGGAAGCGGGCGCTTGTTTTGGCGCTGATCGCCGCCGCGCTGCCGCTGGTGGCGCTGCTGACGTTGCGGGCGGACGTGCGGCAGTTCTTCGTCGACTCGTACGTCGTCATCCCCCGGGCGATCGACGCCGTCTGGTCGCTGCCCGCTCCGGCACCGTTCACGGCGGCGGGGCTGCGGTACTACCTCCCCCCGGTCTTCTACGGCTTCGTTCTCGCCCTGGCGTGGAAGCGGCGCGATCCGAAGCTGGCCATCCTCGCGGTGGTGTCGGTGGTGCTGTTCCGCTCGGCCGCCGGGCGGGTGAGCTGGAGCCATACCCGTTTCGCCATCCCCCTCCTCGGCATCGCCCTGGTTGGTTATGTCCTCGAGCCGCTCCGGAACCGGCTTGCCATGGCCGTGCTCGCCCTCGCCGCGGTTTTCTACTTCGAAGTCCCTCAGAACCTCGCCGCCGGGGCGAAGCTGGCGAGCGAATGGTCGGCCCGGCAGCGTCACGAGGGCCTGGTCCGCCACCCGCTCGCGCCCGGCATCTACACCACGCCCGACAACGCCACCACCCTGGCCACGCTGAAAAACCTCGTCGACTCCCTCCCTCCCGGCCCGGTCTTCGACTTCACGAACGAGCGCGCCCTCTACTTCATGCTCCGCCGGAAGCCGCCGTCCCGAGTCTTCGACGTCCCGATGCTCTCCGCCCCTCCGCTCCTCGCCGAGACCCTGGCCGAGCTCGAAGCCAACCCGCCGGTCGCCGTGATCCTCGGCGGCGAGCCGGTCCTCAACACCTTCGACGGGGTCTCGAACCGCGACCGGGTGCCTGAGCTTGCCGCCTGGATCGACGCGCGGTACAGGACCCGTACGGAGATCGGCCGGTTTGTCGTGGCCACGCCGTGACCGGCTTCAGCCGGCCTTTACGGAGCGCCGGTCTTCGACCGGCCGGTCCGCCGGCATTCTGCCGGCAGTCTCTCGGGACGCGTTCCGCACACTGCCGACCGAAGGTCGGCGGACCGGCCGGTCGAAGACCGGCGCTCCGTAGAACCGGCCCAGCCCGTTCCAGTAAAATGCGGCCATGCCGACACACATTCAGCAGCCGACCATCGTCCAGGCGGCCGGGAACAAGCCGAAGATCATCGAAGAGTACTTCGGGCGGGTGAATTCGGGGACCGAGCCCGTCTCCGTCGCCCGGATGAAGAGCCCGAGCGGGTGGGTCGAGCCGGGCCAGACGCCGGAGTTCGACGAATACACGGTCGTCCTGCGCGGCACCCTGCGGGTCACGACGGCCAGCGGCACGATCGACGTGAACGCCGGGCAGGGGGTCATCACGCATAAGGGCGAGTGGGTGCAGTACTCCACGCCCGGCGCCGAAGGGGCTGAGTACGTCGCCGTCTGCCTGCCGGCGTTTTCGATGGACACCGTCCACCGCGACGCGACCTGAGGGTTCGCATCTATAGATATGGGCGATTGCGTAGCCGCGCCTCTCTGCTTGCCGTAGGCACGATATGGGCGGCTGATTCGTCACGGCTCTCTGCTGCCGTAGGCAGCAAAAGATCTGTAGGCCCGGCCTTCAGGCCGGGTACAACGAGCGCACCCCCAGGTGAGCCCGCGTAGCGGGCGACAGAAAAGAACTTTCTCACGCTTCTCGGCTGTCGCCCGCTACGCGGACTCGAGATCCTTTCACGCTTTTACCCGGCCTAAAGGCCGGGGCTACAGGTCTTTAGCTGCCTACGGCAGCAGAGAGGCATGCAACCCGAAGGTTCTCGCCGAACAACCCGAGAAGCTGGCGTTGCAACCCGAAGTTCTCAGGCACGACCTTACGCCAACCCTCCTTGGTGGCATCATGCCGTGATGCGCAACCTCCTCCTCGGCACTCTCCTCCTCAGTCTCGCCGCGTTCGCGGAGGAGCGGCCGCCGTCCGAGCTTGACCGCGGGGTCTCGCTCTACGAGGCTGGCAAGTACGACGAGGCGATGGCGGTCTTTCAGGCGCTTCTCGCCGCCGATCCGGCCGATGACGCGGCCGCCTACGAGCTCGCCATGACGTACCAGGCCAAGCAGGACTTTGCGAAGTGCCGGGCCATCATCGAGCCGCGCGTCTTCCGGAAGGGACGCCTGCAGCCGATGATGTACACGGTCCTCGGCAATTGTCTCGATATGGCCGGGGAGAGCAAACGGGCCATCGACGCGTAC
Source organism: Thermoanaerobaculia bacterium (assembly GCA_035629865.1). Taxonomy (GTDB): domain Bacteria; phylum Acidobacteriota; class Thermoanaerobaculia; order Gp7-AA8; family Gp7-AA8; genus QHVT01. The sequence continues at coordinate 76,828 of DASPHC010000003.1, forward strand.
CGGAAAGGCCTGCGCATCGCCCCGAACGATCCGCAACTGCTCTTCAACCTGGCGGTGGCGCTGGCCGGCCAGAAGAAGATCGATGAGGCCCGGGAGCTGCTGAAGAAAGAAGTCGTTGCCGCCCCGTTCCACGGCTCGGGACATTACTTCCTCGCACAAATCTTTGATTCTCAAGGCTTCCGGGCCGCCGCGGCGGTGCAGTACCTGCGGTTTCTGTCGATCGAGGCGAGTGGCGAGCGGGCTCGGGCTGGCGCAACGAGAATGCTGGAGCTCCTGAATCTCGGCGTCGAGGAGACCGGCCCCGGCAAGACCAAAATCACCATCGACCCCGATTCGCGGAAGGAAGAGGGCGACTACGCGTCGTTCGAGATGATGTTGGCGATTACCGGCGTGGCCGGCAGACGGGGCGAGAAAGCAGAGTTGACGGAGTTCGACCGGACCCGCGAGCAGATCGTGACCTCTCTGACGATCCTCACCGAGGGAGGCTCGAAAGGGAAAGACTACACGGCCCGGAACAACATCCCATTCTTCGCCAGCCTGATCGAGCAGAAGATGCTCGACACGGCCGCCGGCCTGGCCATCTCCTCCCTCGACCTTCCCGGAACCGCGGCCTGGAAACAGGCGAACACGGCCGCCATTCAGGCGTACGTGGCCTGGATGAACGCGCAGCGGCGACGCTGAACGCGACGGAAGACACCATTAGATGAAACTCCTCATCCTCTCCGAGCACGACGTCGAGCGTCTCCTGACCATGGAGGCCTGCATCGAAGTCATGGCCGAGGCGCTGGCAGCGCTCGGGAGGGGGGAAGTTCATAACCCACTGCGGCAGGCGATCCGGGCTCCGGGAGCTCCGGGGCTGCTGGGGCTGATGCCGGCGTACCGGGGAGGGGAGAGGCCGTATTACGGGCTCAAAGAGGTCTGCGTCTTCCCGGACAATCCAAAGCGCGGCCTCGACACGCACCTCGGCGCGGTGATCCTGCATGACGGGACGACGGGGGAGCCGCTGGCGTTCATGAATGCGGCGGCGATCACAGCCATTCGGACCGCGGCCGTGTCCGCCGTGGCGACGCGGCTGCTGGCCCGGGCGGACGCGTCCGTACTTGCAGTCATCGGTACGGGTGTGCAGGGGAAGTCGCATCTGAAGGCCATTCCATGTGTCCGGGACGTCAAAGAGGTGCGGATATATAGCCGCTCGGGCGGCAACTGCGCGTCGGTGGAAGAGGCCGTTCGCGGGGCAGACATCATCGTCACGGCCACTTCCTCGCGCGGGCCCATCCTGAAGAAAGAGTGGGTGAAGCCGGGTGCCCACATCAATGCCGTGGGGTCGAGCATCGCCGCGGCGCGGGAGCTGGAGAGCGATCTGGTTGCGGCGGCGTCGCTGTTCGTCGATCGGCGCGAATCGACGGTCAACGAGTCGGGCGATTACCTCTTCGCCCTGCGGGACGGGGCCATCAGCGGTCCGGAGCACATCCGGGCCGAGCTGGGGGAGATCCTCACCGGGACAGCCGAGGGGCGGAAATCAGAAAGCGAGATCACGCTCTTCAAATCGCTTGGGCTGGCGGTGGAAGACCTGGCGGCCGCGGCGTTTCTGTACGGCGAAGCGACGCGAACCGGGACCGGCCAATGGGTGGAGTTCTAAGCGGAATAAGAGGTTAGGGGTGGCCGTTAGGGCTGGTCCGGGCTTGACAAAGGCCAAAATCCGCGCGTACAGTGCGCGGGTTTTCCCAACCGGGAGCAAAGTCTGAGCTGTACGTGTCTTCAGAAGGATAAGTAACGAATGCCAACGATCAACCAGCTTGTTGCGAGGGGCCGCGAAAACGTCAAGTACAAGACGAAGTCGCCGGCGCTTCAGTCGAGCCCGCAGAAGCGCGGCGTCTGCACGCGCGTGTACACCTCGACCCCCAAGAAGCCGAACTCGGCGCTCCGCAAGGTGGCGCGCGTTCGTCTGACGAATGGAATCGAAGTGACGACCTACATCCCGGGCGTGGGTCACAACCTCCAGGAGCACTCGATCGTGCTCATTCGCGGAGGCCGTGTGAAGGATCTGCCGGGTGTGCGCTACCACGTGATCCGTGGGACGCTGGACGCCGTCGGTGTAGCGAAGCGCAACCAGAGCCGTTCCAAGTACGGCGCCAAGCGACCCAAGAAAGCCTAAGGAACAGGTTCTAAGATGCCGAGACGCAGAGAAGTTCCCAAGCGCGAGATCCTGCCGGATCCTGTGTACAACAGCCAGCTGGTGACGAAGTTCATCAACTCGCTCATGTCGGACGGCCGCAAGTCGGTTGCCGAGCGCGTGTTTTACGGCGCGCTGAAGAAGGTTGAAGATCGTGCCAAAGACGATCCGCTCAAGCTCTTCAAGAAGGCGATCGACAACGTCAAGCCGGCCCTCGAGGTCAAGAGCCGCCGTGTCGGTGGCTCCAACTACCAGGTTCCGATCGAAGTCCGTCCGACCCGCCGCACCGCGCTGGCCATCCGCTGGATGATCCAGTACGCCAACTCCCGCGGCGAGAAGACGATGGTCGACAAGCTGGCCGGCGAGATCATGGACGCGGCCAACAACCGCGGCAACGCGATCAAGAAGCGCGAAGACACGCACAAGATGGCCGAAGCCAACAAGGCCTTCGCTCACTACCGCTGGTAGCTTTTTACCAGAAACGATGTAGAATCATCGGCCGCGCCTCCTGGGCGCGGCCCACGCAGTACCAACTCAGCAGCTTTCCGTAGCTCCGTCTCGACCGGATAACACAGAAAACGTTCTGCGGTTCCGGACCGAGCAACGGGAAACCAACAACGTAAGACTCTTCACCTCCCGGGCGGGAGGTGTGCGCGTATCGGCGAGCCGGTCACGCGTGTGTTGTCGCCTGAACAGAGAACATAAAGAAAATGGCACGTCAGGTACCTCTCGAGAAGACTCGCAACATCGGCATCATGGCTCACATCGATGCCGGTAAGACGACGACCACCGAGCGCATCCTCTACTACACCGGGATTACCCATAAGATCGGTGAAGTCCACGAGGGCACTGCGATCATGGACTGGATGGTCCAGGAGCAGGAGCGCGGCATCACCATCACTTCGGCCGCAACGACGGCCAAGTGGGGCGACACTCGCATCAACATCATCGACACGCCCGGCCACGTCGACTTCACGGTCGAGGTCGAGCGTTCCCTGCGTGTCCTCGACGGCGCGGTCGGCGTCTTCTGCGCCGTCGGCGGCGTCGAGCCGCAGTCCGAGACCGTCTGGCGCCAGGCCGACAAGTACGGCGTTCCCCGCCTCGCCTTCATCAACAAGATGGACCGCATCGGCGCGAACTTCGAGAGCGTGGTCGGCCAGATCCGCCAGAAGCTTGGCAAGAACGCCGTTCCCCTCCAACTCCCCATCGGAGCCGAGGACAAGTTCAAGGGCGTCGTCGACCTCGTGCTGATGAAGGCGCTCGTCTTCAAGGACGAGTCCCTCGGCGCGAAGTATGACGTCGAAGAGATCCCGGCCGAGCTCCGCGAGGAAGCCGAGCATCTTCGCGAGAAGATGGTCGAGTCGATCGCCGAGTCGCACGACGAGCTGCTGGAGAAGTACCTGGCCGGCGAGACCATCGAGGTCAGCGAGCTGAAGGCTGCCCTCCGCGACGCCACCATCCACCAGAAGATCACCCCGGTGCTCTGCGGCACGGCCTTCAAGAACAAGGGCGTGCAGCCGCTGCTCGACGCCGTCGTCGACTACCTCCCTTCGCCGCTGGACATCCCGCCGGTCAAGGGCGTCAACCCCGACGACGAGTCGTTCATGGAGCGCCGGGCGGACGACGACGAGCCGTTCTCGGCCCTGGTCTTCAAGATCATGACCGACCCGTTCGTCGGCCAGCTCGCCTTCTTCCGCGTCTACTCCGGCCGGGTCGAGTCGGGCACCGCAGTCCTGAACTCCACCAAGGGGACGACCGAGCGCATCGGCCGCCTCCTGCAGATGCACGCCAACAAGCGTGAAGAGATCAAGGAAGTGCGTGCCGGAGACATCGGCGCCGCCGTCGGCCTGCGCAGCGTCACCACCGGCGACACGATCTGCGACAAGAACAAGCCGATCGTCCTGGAGACCATGGTCTTCCCGGAGCCGGTCATCGCCGTGGCCATCGAGCCGAAGACGAAGACCGACCAGGAAAAGATGGGCGTGGCGCTCGCCAAGCTGATGCAGGAAGACCCGACCTTCAAGGTCCACACCGACGCGGAGACGAACCAGACCATCATCCGCGGCATGGGTGAGCTGCACCTCGAGATCATCGTCGACCGCATGGTCCGCGAGTTCAACGTCGGTGCGAACGTCGGCAAGCCGCAGGTCGCGTACCGCGAAGCCATCACCCGGAAGTCGGAAGCGGAAGGGAAGTTCGTCCGTCAGTCCGGCGGTAAGGGTCAGTACGGTCACGTCAAGATGCGCTTCGAGCCGATGCCGGAAGGCGGGTTCGAGTTCGTCAACGAGATCGTCGGCGGCTCGGTTCCGAGGGAATTCATCAAGCCGACCGAGCAGGGCATCAAGGAAGCGCTCGAGCGCGGCATCGTCGCCGGTTATCCGATGACGGGCGTGCGGGCCATCCTGTACGACGGCTCGTACCACGACGTCGATTCGTCCGAAATGGCGTTCAAGATCGCCGGCTCGATGGCCTTCCAGGAAGGCGCGAAGAAGGCCGGCCCGATCCTGATGGAGCCGATCATGGACGTCGAGGTCGTGACCCCGGAAGACTACGCCGGCGACGTCATGGGCGATCTCTCCCGCCGTCGCGGGAAGATCCAGCAGATGGAAGAGCGTGGCGGCGCGAAGGTCATCCGCGCGCACGTTCCGCTCTCCGAGATGTTCGGTTACGCAACGCAGGTGCGCTCCATGTCCCAGGGCCGCGCCAGCTACACCATGCAGTTCCTGGCTTACGAGCCGGCTCCGAAGACCGTCGCCGAAGAGGTGATCTCGAAGAGCGCCGGCACAACTCAGCGCGTTTGACACCTACGACACACCGTCGCGAAGAACAGGGAGGTTAGATCCAAATGGCCAAAGAGAAATTCGATCGCAGCAAACCGCACGTCAACATCGGCACTATCGGTCACGTCGACCACGGCAAGACCACGCTGACTGCGGCCATTACCAAGATCCTCGCCTCGAAGGGGACGGCTTCGTTCGTCGCCTTCGACCAGATCGACAAGGCTCCGGAAGAGCGCGAGCGCGGGATCACCATCGCCACCGCGCACGTCGAGTATTCGACCGCCAAGCGCCACTACGCGCACGTCGACTGCCCGGGCCACGCCGACTACGTCAAGAACATGATCACCGGCGCCGCGCAGATGGACGGTGCAATCCTCGTGGTTGCCGCCACCGACGGCCCGATGCCGCAGACCCGCGAGCACATCCTCCTGGCCCGCCAGGTCGGCGTGCCGGCCATGGTCGTCGCCCTGAACAAGGTCGACGCGGCCGATCCGGACCTCCTCGAGCTCGTCGAGCTCGAAGTCCGCGAGCTGCTCTCCAGCTACGACTTCCCCGGCGATGACCTTCCCATCGTCCGCGTCTCCGCGCTCAAGGCCCTGCAGACCACCGACAACAACGACGAGTGGGCCAACAAGATCATCGAGCTCATGGACGCCGTCGACAACTACATCCCGATGCCCGAGCGCGCCATCGACAAGGAATTCCTGATGCCGGTCGAGGACATCTTCTCGATCTCCGGCCGCGGCACCGTCGTCACGGGCCGTATCGAGCGCGGCATCGTCAAGGTCGGTGAGGAAATCGAGATCGTCGGCATCCGTCCGACCATCAAGAAGGTCGTCACCGGCGTCGAGATGTTCCGCAAGCTCCTCGACCAGGGCCAGGCGGGCGACAACGTCGGCCTCCTGCTCCGCGGTGTGGAGCGCAAGGACGTCGAGCGCGGCCAGGTTTGCGCCAAGCCGGGCTCGATCAAGCCGCACACCAAGTTCAAGGCCGAGGTCTACATCCTGACCAAGGAAGAAGGCGGCCGTCACACCCCGTTCTTCAACGGCTACCGCCCGCAGTTCTACTTCCGTACGACCGACATCACCGGTACGGCGGCGCTGAACGAGGGTGCGGAGATGGTCATGCCGGGCGACAACACCTCGCTCACCATCAGCCTGATCAACCCGATCGCCATGGAGAAGGGTCTTCGCTTCGCGATTCGTGAGGGCGGCCGCACCGTCGGCGCCGGCACGGTCACGGACATTCTCGAGTAAGTCTTTGATGGGGACAGGCGCTGACGCCTGTCCCCGCTTGTTCTTTAAGGGTACGAAACCATGATGAACGAAAAGATCCGCATCCGGCTCAAGGCGTATGACTACCGCGTGCTCGACCAGTCGACCTCCGAAATCGTCGACACGGCCAAGCGCACGGGAGCGAGAGTGGCGGGACCGATTCCGCTGCCGACGCAGATCTCGAAGTACACCGTCCTCCGCTCGCCGCACGTCGACAAGAAGTCGCGTGAGCAGTTCGAGATGCGGACGCACAAGCGGCTGCTCGACATCCTGGAGCCGACGACGCAGACCGTCGACGCGCTCATGAAGCTCGAGTTGCCCGCGGGCGTGGACGTAGAGATCAAGGCGTTCGGCAAGTAACGAGCGATGAGAGATGAGAGATGAGAGCTGAACGATGACGCCCTCCGGGCAGCTCATCGTTCCTCGCTCATCGCTCATCTCTCGGCGCAACCAAGCACATGAACCGGAGCGATCCGGTTCCAAGGTGGAAAGAACTTACACATGGCAATCGAAGGAATCATTGGCAAGAAGGTCGGGATGACCCAGGTGTTCGGGGAGGATGGAGCCATCATCCCCGTGACCGTCATCCAGGCCGGCCCCTGCCTCGTGGTCCAGAAGAAGACGAGCGAGAAGGACGGCTACGACGCCGTGCAGATCGGACTCGTGGAGAAGATCTCGAACCGCCGCATCACCAGCCCGATGCGGGGGCATTTCGAGAAAGCCGGCGTGCAGCCGTTGCGGACCCTCGCGGAAGTGCCGTACTCCGGCGACGCGAACGTCGGCGACCGCGTGCAGGTCGACATGTTCAAGCCGGGCGACTCGATCGACGTGGTCGGTCAGTCCAAGGGCAAGGGTTTCCAGGGCGTGGTCAAGCGCCACGGCTTCGGCGGCGGCCGCGAGTCTCACGGCTCGATGTTCCACCGTGCTCCCGGCTCCATCGGCGCGTCGGCCTTCCCGTCGCGGGTCATGAAGGGCATGCGCATGGGCGGCCGGATGGGCGGCGACCAGGTCACGGTCAAGAACCTTCGCGTGGCGAAGGTCGATGCCGAGAACAACCTGCTCTACATCCGCGGCGCCGTCCCGGGTGGTCGCAACGGCCTCGTGTTCGTGCGCTTTTCCAAGAACGGGAAGCGGGGTGAGTAATGCCGACCATTGACATCAAGAACTGGGACAACAAGACCGTCGGCTCGATCGACCTGCCGGAAGAGATCTTCGCGTATCCGTACAAAGAGCATCTCGTCCACGAGGCCGTGCGCAACTACCTCGCCGGACTCCGCCAGGGCACGCACAAGACCAAGACCCGCTCCGAAGTGAGCGGCTCGGGCAAGAAGCCGTTCCGCCAGAAGGGCACCGGCCGTGCCCGTCAGGGCGGCGCGCGTCCCCCGATCCACCGCCACGGCGGCACGGTCTTCGGTCCGCAGCCCCGCGACTACTCGTACAAGATGAACACCAAGGAGAAGAAGGCCGCCCTCAAGTCGGCGCTCTCCCAGCGTGTGAAGGAAGGGAAGCTCGTCGTCGTCAACGACATGGCGATCGACGAGGCCAAGACCAAGGCCTTCGCGGCGAAGATGGCCGGGATCGGCGTCGACGGGAAGGCACTTCTCATCGACACGCTCGAGAACACCAACGCCGTCCTCGCTTCCCGCAACAACCCCAGGCTGCACTTCGTCGACGCGCTCCACGTGAACGTCTACGACGTCGTCAACAGCCGCTACATCGTCCTGAGCCAGGCCGCGCTCGATCGTCTGACGGAGGCCCTCAGCAATGAACGCTAATCAGATCATCCGCCGGCCGCTGGTCACCGAGAAGTCGACGATCCTCCGCGAGGAAGGCAACGTCATGGCCTTCGAAGTGGACGGCAACGCGAACAAGATCCAGGTCAAGAACGCGGTCGAAGAGCTGTTCAAGGTGAAGGTCGAAGAGGTCCGCCTCTTCAACGTTCGCGGAAAAATGAAGAGACTGGGCCGCTACCTCGGCAAGCGCCGCGACTGGCGCAAGGCATACGTGCGGCTCAAGAAGGGCGAGAAGGCCCCCGAGTTCGTCGAGGGTGTGTAAAAGAGTTGTCGGTTGTCAGTTGTCAGTCCTGGGTACTTCAGCGCTGACAACCACTGCCGGACGGCAACAGACAGCAAGTAAGCAACTGACGGTACAGGGCCCGGAACTGACAACCGACAACTGACAACCGTCGCAACGATCAACGAGCCGAAAACAGAGAAAACTATGGCTACCAACAGATACAAGCCGACGTCGCCGGGCATCCGGTTCCAGACGCACGCTTCGTTCGCGGACATCACCAAGACGCGACCGGAGAAGGCCCTCACCAAGGGCAAGCCGAAGACGGGCGGCCGCAGCAGCAAAGGCCGCATCACTTCGCGCTTCATCGGCGGCGGTCACAAGCAGAAGTACCGCGACATCGACTTCAAGCGCGACAAGCGCGGCATCCCCGCAAAGGTCGCTGCCATCGAGTACGATCCGAACCGCACCGCGCACATCGCGCTGCTCCATTACGTCGACGGGGAGAAGCGCTACATCCTCGCCCCGAACGGCCTGACCGTCGGCACGGTGATCACCGCCGGCGAGGAAGCCGACATCCTGGTGGGCAACGCGCTGCCGCTCTCGAAGATCCCCCTCGGCACGGTGATTCACAACATCGAGCTGAAGGAAGGGAAGGGCGGCCAGATGGTCCGTTCGGCCGGCGCCGGCGCGCAGCTCATGGCCCGCGAGGGCGACTGGGCCACGCTCCGTCTCCCCTCGGGCGAGATGCGCAAGGTCCACGTCCGCTGCTACGCCACCATCGGCCAGGTCGGAAACCTCGAGCACGAAAACGTCTCGATCGGCAAGGCCGGCCGCACCCGTCACCTCGGCAAGAAGCCGCATAACCGCGGCGTCTCGATGAACCCGGTCGACCACCCGCTCGGCGGCGGTGAAGGCAAGACCTCCGGCGGCCGGCATCCGGTCTCCCCGTGGGGTCAGCCGACCAAAGGCTACAAGACCCGCCGGAACAAGCAGACGAACAAGTTCATCGTCAAGCGGAGAACCAAGTAAATGGCACGTTCACTCAAGAAGGGTCCCTTTGTGGACGACCACCTCGACAAAAAGGTGGCGGCGATGAACAAGGAACGCGACAAGAAGGTCATCAAGACCTGGTCGCGGCGCTCCACGGTCACCCCGGACATGGTCGGTCACACGATCGCCGTCCACAACGGCCGCAAGTTCACCCCGGTCTACATCTCCGAGAACATGGTCGGCCACAAACTCGGCGAGTTCTCCATGACCCGTACGTTCAAGGGTCACAGCGGCAAGAAGGTCGAGAAATCGGCCAAGCCGGCTGGGAAATAAGAGGTCACCATGGAAGCGACAGCAACTCTCAGATACCTCAAAGCTTCTCCGCAGAAGGTCCGCCTGGTGGCCGACCTGGTGCGCGGCAAGAAGGTCGAGGAAGCGCTCAACATCCTCCGCTTCACCCGCAAGGGCGTGGCCAAGGATCTGGAGAAGCTTCTCCGCTCGGCCGTGGCCAACGCGGAGAACAAGGAAAACGCCCCCGACGTCGACGAGCTCGTGGTCTCCAAGATCTACGTCAACGAAGGGCCGCGGGAAAAGCGCATTCAGCCGGCGCCGATGGGTCGTGCGTACCAGATCATCAAGCGCAAGTCGCACGTCACCGTGCACGTCTCGGATGAAGTCAAGGCAGTCAACGAGCGGAGTGGCGGCAAGGGCCGCGCTCACGCGCGGAAATAACGGAGGCAACTTTGGGTCAGAAGGTCAATCCTTACGGTTTTCGGCTGGGCTTCAACAAGACCTGGCATTCGCGCTGGTTTGCCGGGAAGGCTTATGCCGAGACGCTGCATCGCGATCTGAAGCTTCGTCAGGATCTGAAGAAGCGCCTCAGCCACGCCGGTGTGTCGGAGATCGACATCGAGCGTACGGCAAACAAGATGCGGATCAACATCTACACCTCGCGTCCGGGCATCATCATCGGCCGCAAGGGTGCGGAAGTGGACAAGCTGCGTGACGAGCTCCAGAAGATGGTCAACGGCGAGGTCTACATCAACATCCAGGAGATCCAGCGTCCGGAGCTCGACGCCCAGCTCGTGGCCGAGAACATCGCCACCCAGCTCGAGCGCCGCATCGCGTTCCGGCGGGCCATGAAGAAGGCCATGGAATCGGCCTTCCGCTTCGGCGCCAAGGGGATCAAGGTTCGCGTGGGCGGCCGCCTCAACGGCGCCGAGATCGCGCGCTCGGAGTGGTATCAGGACGGTCGTCTCCCGCTGCACACCCTCAAGGCCGACATCGACTACGGTCTGGCCGAGGCCCACACCACGTACGGCCTGATCGGCGTCAAGGTGTGGCTGTACAAGGGCGAGATGGCCAAGGCGCGCAGCCGCCGCCGCGAGAAGTAACTCGAATCAGTCTAGGAGAACCGCATCATGTTGATGCCGAAGAAGGTCAAATTCAGAAAGCAGCAGCGCGGACGCCGCCGTGGCGTCGCCACGCGGGGCGCGAAGGTCTCGTTCGGAGACTTCGGCCTGCAGGCGCTCGAGGTGGGCTGGGTCACCGCCCGCCAGATCGAGGCTGCCCGTATCGCCATGACCCGCCACGTGAAGCGCGGCGGGAAGATCTGGATCCGCATCTTCCCCGACAAGCCGATCACCAAGAAGCCGCTCGAGACCCGTATGGGCAAGGGCAAGGGTGCTCCGGAAGAGTGGGTATGCGTGGTCAAGCCGGCCCGCATCCTCTACGAGATGGAAGGTGTGACGCGGGAGATCGCCGAGGAGGCGTTCCGCCTGGCCGGGTCCAAGCTGCCGATCAAGACGCGTTTCGTCACGCGCGAACAGACGGAGGTTGGTGAGTAATGGCCAGCAGCAAGACACTCAAGACCCTTCGCGACAAGAGCGTCGACGAGCTTCGCGCCCGCGAGCGTGACCTGAGGGAGCAGCTCTTCAAGCTGCGCTTTCAGCGCGCCACCGGCCGCGTGGAAAACCCGATGAAGATGCGCCAGGTCCGCCGCGAGATCGCGCAGATCGAGACGCTGCTGAACCAGCGCACTCGCACCGCGAGCGCGTCGTAACAGGCGAATAGGAAGCATGCACATGGCAACCAGCGAAAACAACGAGACCAAGCCCGACAACAACGCCCGGACCAAGACCGGCGTGGTGGTCTCGAACAAGATGCAGAAGACCGTCGTCGTGGCGGTCGAGAACCTCGTCAAGCACGGGATGTATCAGAAGTACATCAAGCGCACGAGCAAGTTCCTCGCGCACAGCGAGCAGCCGGGCATCAACATCGGCGATCGCGTGATCATCGAGGAGACCCGTCCGCTCTCGAAGCGGAAGCGCTGGAACGTACGGGAAGTCCTGAACAAGGCCAGCTAACCGTCCGTTTTCCGTTGTCAGTTGCCGGTTGTCCTCACAGACGCCGGGCAATGGCAACCGACAACAGGCAGCCGACAACAGTTGGGGAGATAGTCACATGATTCAGATGGGAACCATTCTTCAGGTCGCGGACAACACCGGCGCGAAGAAGATCGCCTGCATCCGCATGCGCGGCGGCTCGACGGCCGGCCAGTATGCCCGCGTCGGCGACATCATCACCGCCTCGGTGAAGGAAGCGTCGCCGGACGGTACGGTCAAGAAGGGTGCGGTCGTCCGCGCCGTCGTCGTCCGCACCGTCAAGGAGACCCGCCGCCGCGACGGTTCGTACGTCAAGTTCGACGACAACGCCGCCGTCCTGATCAACGACGCCCGCGAGCCGGTCGGCACGCGCGTGTTCGGACCGGTGGCCCGCGAGCTTCGTGAGCGCAAGTTCATGAAGATCATCTCGCTGGCCCCGGAAGTCATTTAAAGGAAGCAACACCATGGGACTTTACGGATCTTCGAGCAAAAAGAAAAAGGACCCGGTGGCCCCCAAGCCGCACGTCCACAAGGGCGACACCGTCGTCGTCCTCTCGGGCAAGGATGCCGGGAAGCAGGGCCGCGTGCTGCGCGTCCTGGCCACCAAGGGCAAGGCCATCGTCGAGCGCGTGAACTTCACCAAGAAGCACACCCGCCCGAACCCGGGAAAGAACGTCAAGGGCGGCATCCTCGAGCGCGAGTCGCCGATCCACATCGCCAAGCTGCAGGTGATCTGTCCCTCCTGCAACGAGGCCGCCCGTCTCGGGTCGCATCGTAAGGAAGACGGCAAAGCAGTCCGCTTCTGCAGCAAGTGCAAGGCGGATTTGACCAAGTAGCTCGCAGCTCGCAGCTCTCAGCTCACAGGAGACTGAGGGTAGCGCGGGCCTTAGAGCAGAGAGCTGAGAGCTGCGAGCTCAAAGCAGAACATCGACCTGGCTCGTACAACGCCGAGTCAAACAAGGGAACCAAGATGGCAGCACCAAGACTGAAAGAGCTGTACCAGACCGAAGTCCGCAAGAAGCTGCAGGACGAGTTTCAGATCAAGAACCCGATGGCGGTTCCCAAGGTCGAGAAAGTCGTCCTCAACATGGGCATGGGTGAGGCGATCGCGAACTCCAAGATCCTCGACTCCGCCGTCGAAGAACTGGCCATCATCACCGGTCAGAAGCCGATCGTCACCCGGGCCAAGAAGTCGATCGCGGCCTTCAAGCTGCGCGAAGGCGTTCCCATCGGCACGATGGTCACCCTGCGCGGAGAGAAGATGTACGACTTCCTCGACCGCCTGATCAACATCGCCCTGCCTCGCGTCCGCGACTTCCGCGGCGTGGCGACGAAGTCGTTCGACGGCCGCGGCAATTACACCCTCGGCATTCGCGACCACCTGATCTTTCCCGAGATCGACGCCGGCAAGGTCGACAAGGCGAAGGGCATGAACATCACCATTGTGACCACGGCGAAGACGGACGAGATGGCGCGCGTCCTCCTTCGCGAGCTCGGGATGCCGTTCGGCAAGTAAGAGGAATTCATGGCCAAAACATCAATGATCGTCAAGGCTGAGCGGAAGCCGAAGTTCTCGACGCGCAAGCGCAACCGCTGCAAGCAGTGCGGACGTCCGCGCGGGTTCCTGCGCAAGTTCCAGCTCTGCCGCATCTGCTTCCGTCTGCTCTCGCTCGGCGGCTACGTCCCCGGCGTGACCAAATCGAGCTGGTAGCTCGCACGACCGATTAACCAGGAGTCACAGAATGTCGATGACAGATCCCATCGCGGATATGCTCACAAGAATCCGCAACGGAATTCAGTCGCGCCACGATCGCGTCGAGATGCCCCACTCGAAGCTGAAGGTCGAAGTCGCGAAGATCCTCAAGTCCGAAGGTTTCATCAGCAATTACAAAGTCGTGCAGGAAGACGGCAAGCCCCAGGGCTCCCTGCGCGTCTACCTCAAGTACTCGGACAACGGCGAGCCGGTCATCCACGGCATCGAGCGCATTTCGCGTCCGGGCCGTCGCGTGTACCGTGGCAAGGAAGAGATCCCGCAGGTTCTCGGCGGTCTCGGCCTAGCCATCGTGTCGACCTCGAAAGGCGTCCTCTCGGGCGCCGAGGCCACACGCACCGGCGTCGGCGGCGAAGTGCTCTGCCAGGTTTGGTAGCGAGTATCTGGTAGCGAGCATCTGGTAAGGAGATCCGTAATGTCTCGTATTGGTAAAAAAGAGATTCCCCTGCCGAACGGCGTGGAAGTCACCCAGAGCGGCGATGCCGTCGTGGTCAAGGGGCCGAAGGGCTCCCTTTCCACCCCGATCATCGCCGGCATCACCATGGCGGTGGAGAACAACGTCGTCAAGTTCCAGCGCCCGAACGACGAAGGGAAGACCCGCGCGTTCCACGGCCTCATGCGCGCTCTCGTGGCGAACAACGTCAAGGGCGTGAGCGAAGGCTTCAAGCGCGAGCTCGACATCGTCGGCGTCGGTTACCGCGCCGAGGTCAAAGGCCGCGAGGTCGTCTTCCAGCTCGGCTACTCGCACCCGGTGCGCTTCCAGATCCCGGATGGCATCGAGATCACCGTCGAGGCCAAGACCGGCCACGTCACCATCACCGGCATCGACCGGCAGAAGGTGGGACAGACGGCCGCCGAGATCCGTTCGCTCCGCGAGCCCGATCCCTACAAGGGCAAGGGCATCAAGTACTCCGATGAAGTGATTCGCCGCAAGGCAGGTAAGGCGGCAGGAAAGTAATTGTTATCGGTTGTCGGTTGTCAGTTGTCTGCGCAGTTTCGTCCAGGCGAAAAGTCGCAGATAACCGACAACTGACAACCGACAACCTTAGTGCGCCGGGTACTCAATCTCGGCACAGAAGGAAACCATGGATAAAGCAAGACACAGAGTAGAAGCACGCGGCCGGATCCGGGAACGGATTCGCCGGAAGGTCACCGGAACCGCGGAACGTCCGCGCCTGGCGGTCTTCCGCAGCCTCAAGAGCATCTACGCACAGGTCATCGACGACGCCTCGGGCAACACCATCACGTCGGCCTCGAGCCTCGAAAAGGACGCGGGAGCCAAGGGCTCCAATGCCGCGGCCGCGAAAGCGGTCGGCGCGTTGATCGCCAAAAAGGCGAAAGACAAGGGCATCACCAGGGTCGTGTTCGACCGCGGTGGCTACCTGTACCACGGCAACATCAAGGCGCTCGCGGATGCGGCGCGTGAGAACGGACTGGAATTCTAGGAGATCACATGCAGCGTCCAATGAACCGTCCCGGGCAGCGTCCCGGACAGGGTGGCCCGCGCGGCGAGCGTCGTACCGAAGAGCGCGACAACAGCGGGATGATCGACAAGGTCGTCCACATCAACCGCGTGACGAAGGTCGTCAAGGGCGGTAAGAACTTCAGCTTCAGCGCGCTGGTCGTCGTCGGAGACGGCGCCGGCAAGGTGGGCTTCGGATCGGGCAAGGCCAAGGAAGTTCCGGCCGCGATCAAGAAGGGCATCGAGATCGCCAAGAAGAACATGATCACGATCGCCCTCTCGGGCACCACCATCCCGCACGCCTCCCTCGGCCACTACGGCGCCGGCAAGGTCCTGCTCAAGCCGGCCTCGGAAGGTACGGGCGTCATCGCCGGTGGTCCGGTGCGGGCGATCCTCGAGAGCGCGGGCATCCAGAACATCCTCACCAAGTCCCTCGGCACTGCCAACCCGCACAACGTCGTCAAGGCGACGTTCGAGGCGCTCAAGCAGCTCCGCACCGAGGAGCAGTACAAGTCGCTGCGCGGCGGCGACGAGAATGCCACCGAAGGAGCAGAGGCGTGAAACTGAAGCTCTTCCGCAGCAAGGAAAAGAAGTCGGGCAAGACCATCCGCATCCGCCAGGTGCAGAGTGGAATCGGCTGCCCGATCGAGATGCGCGAAACCCTCAAGGCTCTCGGCCTGGGCAAGATGCATCGCGTCTCCGAGCGAGTCGATTCGCCGGAAGTGCGGGGCATGATCGCCAAGATCCCCCATCTCGTCGAAGTCGTCGTCGACTAACTATAGAAACCAGCGATGAACGATGAACGATGAACGATGAACGCCCGCCCGCCCGCGCGGACTTGCTCATCGCTCATCGCTCATCGTTCATCGCTCCGAGGTGAGACATGGAACTGAATAACCTGAAGCCCAAGAAGGGCGCCCGTCACGTCAGGAAGCGCGTCGGCCGCGGTCCCGGTTCGGGAAACGGCAAGACCGCGGGCCGCGGTGAGAAGGGTCAGAAGTCCCGCTCCGGCTTCAGCCGCAGCCTCGGCTTCGAGGGCGGCCAGATGCCTCTGCACCGCCGCCTCCCGAAGCGCGGCTTCACCAACATCTTCAAGAAGGACTACGCGGTGGTGAACGTGTCCGACCTGGAGCGCTTCGACAACGGCGCCACGGTCGACGAGGCCACGCTCCGTCAGGCCGGCCTAGTCAAGGGCTCGCACGACGGCGTCAAGATCCTCGGCAACGGCGAGCTCTCCAAGAAGCTCACCGTCACGGCCACCAAGTTCTCGAAGTCGGCCCGCGAGATCATCGAGAAAGCCGGCGGCTCCTGCCAGGAGAACAAGTAACGTGCCGAACGTCGTCGATACCGTCCGCAACATCTGGTCGATCGAGGACCTCCGGAAGCGCGTGCTCTTCACCTTCGCGCTGCTCGCGGTCTATCGCCTCGGCTCGCACATCCCGACGCCGGGTGTCGACCCGGTGGCCCTGTCGGAGTTCTTCAACTCCGTCAACTCCGGTGTCTTCGGCTTTCTCGACCTCTTCTCCGGCGGCGCGTTGAGCCGCCTCTCGGTCTTCGCCCTCGGCATCATGCCGTACATCTCGGCGTCGATCATCCTGCAACTCCTCACCGTCGTCTGGCCGTACCTCGAGAAGCTCTCGAAAGAGGGCGAGATGGGACGGCGGAAGATCAACCAGTACACCCGCTACGGCACCATCGTCCTGGCCATCGTCCAGGGCCTCGGCGTCGCCTTCTGGCTTCGCAGCCAGGCTTCCCCCGGCGGCGCCCCGCTCGTTCCGCAGCACGTCCAGAATGCACTCTGGGGCATCGGTTTCCCGATCCTCACCGTGCTCACCCTGACCACCGGCACCGCCTTCGTCATGTGGCTGGGCGAGCAGATCTCCGAGCGAGGCATCGGCAACGGCATCTCGCTGATCATCTTCGCCGGCATCGTGGTCGGCCTCCCGTCGGCGGTCATCAGCACCTTCCAGGACATCCGCGGCGGCGAGCGCAACCTCTTCGCCATGCTCTTTCTGGTGCTCTTCATGGTCGCGGTCACCGCCTTCGTGGTCTTCATGGAACGAGCACAACGCAGGATCCCGGTGCAGTACGCCAAGCGCGTCGTCGGCCGCAAGGTCTACGGCGGCTCCAACACCTACCTGCCGCTGCGCGTCAACACCGCCGGCGTCATCCCGGTCATCTTCGCCTCGTCCATCCTGGTCATCCCGCAGACCATCGCCCAGATGATCAAGCAGCCGTGGGCGACCTCGATCGGCAACCAGCTCCAGGTCGGCGAGCCGCTCTATTACCTGCTGCAGGTCGTCGGGATCATCTTCTTCTCGTACTTCTACACGTCGATCGTCTTCAACCCGGTCGACACCGCGGACAACATGCGCAAGTACGGCGGCTTCATCCCCGGCATCCGCCCGGGCAAGAGGACCTCGGACTACATCGACCGCGTGCTGACCCGCATCACCTTCGTCGGCGCCTCCTACTTGGCGCTGGTCTGCATCATCCCGGAATTCCTGATCGCCGGTATCCACGTCGCCCAGCTCCCCTTCGGGGTCGGTGCCTGGCTCGACGGCATTCTGCCGATCTGGATCACGGAAGGCATGGGCCTGAACTTCTACTTCGGCGGCACCTCGCTGTTGATCGTGGTCGGCGTGGCCATGGACACCATGCAGCAGATCGAGTCGCAGCTGGTCATGCGCCACTACGACGGATTCATGAAAAAGGGCCGCATCCGCGGACGTCGGGGTTAATCAGCTTTGAAGATCATCTTCATCGGGCCGCCGGGCAGCGGCAAGGGTACTCAGGCGAAGCGGCTCGCGAGCCGCTTCGCCATCCCCCACATCTCGACCGGCGACATGCTGCGCGAAGCTGTGGCGGACGGGACCGATCTCGGCCGGCAGGCTGCTCCGATCATGTCCTCGGGCGGCCTGGTCTCGGATGACCTGATGATTGGCATCATCAACGACCGGCTCGCCAGGAGCGATGCCGAACAGGGCTTCATCCTGGACGGCTTCCCACGGACGATCGTCCAGGCCGAAAAACTGGACGGAATCGTCGGGTCGCAGGCGGCCGGAACCACTGGGAATGGAGGGGACTCCCTCCGCGTTCTTCAACTGCTCGTCCCCGACGACGCCATCGTCCGACGCATCACCGTGCGCCGGACGTGTGTGCAGTGCGGGGCGATTTACCATCTGGAAAACAACCCTCCGGCGAACGACAGCGTCTGTGACCGCTGCGGCGCCGAGGTCATCGCCCGTGCCGACGATACTGAAGAGGCCGTGCGGAAACGTCTCGAATCATTCCACCGGCAGACGATGCCGGTGGCCGCGTACTACAAGTCGAAGAACATTCTTCGCGAAGTCGACGGGGTAGGCCCCGTCGATGAGGTCTTTGAACGCATTGAGAAGTCCCTGGCATAACGGCTCGAGGAGGAAAGCGTGCTCGATCGAATGAAGGGACCGACGCTCAAAAATCGCGACGAGATCGCGACGATGGACCGGGCCAACCGGATCGTCGTCGACATCCTCGAGCTGATGCGCTCCATGGTCCGCCCCGGCGTGTCCACGGCGCAGCTCAACGCGATGGCTGAGGAGGAGCTGGCCAAACGCGGCGCGAAATCGCCGTTCAAAGGCTACGCTCCGAACGGACTGCCGCCCTATCCGGCTGTGGTCTGCTCGTCGGTCAACGACGTGATCGTGCACGGGATCCCGAACCGGGCCAGGCTGCAGGAAGGCGACATCGTCGGGCTCGACTTCGGGTCGATCTTCGAGGGGTTCGTCGGCGACGCCGCCATCACCATTCCGGTCGGAACGGTGAGCCCGGCAGCCGACAAGCTGATGACGACGACCCGGGAGTGTCTGGAACTGGCCATCGAAGAGATGCGCCCCGGACGGCACCTCGGCGACATCGGTGCAGCCGTCCAGGAGCATGCCGAGTCGCGCGGGTTTCACGTCATCCGGACCTTCGTCGGTCACGGCATCGGCCGGCGGATGCACGAGGAGCCGCAGGTGCACAACTTCGGGCGGCGCGGGCGCGGGCTCGAGCTGCGCGAGGGGATGGTCCTGGCCATCGAGCCGATGCTGTGCGAGATCGGCACGAAGCTGCGGTCCCGCATCGAGCGGGCCGGGGCGAACGGGATGGTCGCGGATGTGAGGACGGATGCCGACGGATGGACGGCGCGGACGGTCGACGGTGCCCTCGCGGCGCACTTCGAAAATTCGGTGGCCGTTACGGCTGAAGGGCCGCGGGTTTTAGGAAAATGAGGAAAATCGATGGTGCTGTTTGATTAGAGGAAGACGAGCTCCACAACGCTCAGCAGCACCACGGCCTGATAAGGAAGTCATGTCGAAGGAAGAAGCGATTGAGGTGACCGGGACGGTCCTCGAGACCTTGCCCAACGCCATGTTTCAGGTGGAGTTGGAGAACAAGCACAAGGTACTGGCGCACATCTCCGGCAAGATGAGGAAGCACTTCATCCGTATCCTGCCGGGCGACAAGGTGCTGGTCGAGCTCTCGCCGTACGATCTGACGCGCGGGCGCATCACCTATCGGTACAAGTAGAGGCGTCAGGTGCCGGCTCTTCGGTTTTCGGTCTCCCTAAGACCTAAGACCTGACACCTAATACCCAAGAGGCAAAACATGAAAGTTCGTTCGTCAGTGAAGCGTATCTGCAGCAAATGCAAGGTCGTCCGGCGTCAGGGCGTGATTCGGATCATCTGTGAAGTTCCGAAGCACAAGCAGCGTCAGGGATAATCAGGAGCTTATAGTCAATGGCACGTATCGCGGGTGTGGATCTCCCCCTCAACAAGCGGGTCGAAGTGGGCCTGACGTATATCTTTGGTATCGGCCGTACGCGCGCGAGCAACATCTGCGGGCAGGCGGGTGTCAACAAGGACATCCGGGTCAAGGATCTGAGCGAAGACGACGTTCGCAAGATCCGCCAGATCATCACCGACGAAGGCAAGGTCGAAGGCGACCTGCGCAAGGACGTCGGCCTCGACATCAAGCGGCTGATGGAGATCAACTGCTACCGCGGCATGCGCCACCGCCGCGGCCTCCCGGTGCGCGGCCAGCGGACGCACACCAATGCGCGCACGCGCAAAGGCCCGCGCAAGGGCGCGGTTGCCGGCAAGAAGAAAGCCACCAAGAAGTAAGGACTCGAGGAATCAATGGCAACTGCAAGAGCACCCAAGGCAGGCGCGCGCCGCGCCGGCACCAAGCGTAAAGAGCGGAAGAACGTTCCGCACGGCGTCGCGTCGATCGCGGCGACGTTCAACAACACCATCGTCGCCATCACCGACCCGGTGGGCAACATCCTCTCCTGGTCGAGCGCCGGCCGCATCGGCTTCAAGGGCTCCCGCAAGGGCACCCCGTTCGCCGCGCAGGTCGCCGCGCAGAATGCCGCGCAGCTTGCCCAGGAGCATGGCGTCCGTTCGGTCGACGTCAAGGTCAAGGGTCCGGGCGCAGGCCGCGAGTCGGCCATCCGCGCCCTGGCGGCGTCCGGTCTCGACATCAAGTCGATCAAGGACGTCACCCCCATCCCGCACAACGGCTGCCGTCCGCCGAAACGGCGCCGGGTGTAGCTCGCAGCTACCCGGCCGAAGAGCAGTATTCGTCACGCCGTGCAGCAGCCGGCGTACACGCAACGCATCATGGTGATGCGGGTGCGAATCATCAGGAGGCATTAGTGGCTCGTTACACCGACCCCGTCTGCCGGCTTTGCCGCCGCGAGGGCATGAAGCTGTTTTTGAAAGGCGATCGTTGCTTCAAGGACAAGTGCGCGATCGAGCGCCGCAACTACGCGCCCGGCCAGCACGGACGCCGCCGTTCCAAGGTTCTCGGCTACGGTCTGCAGCTTCGTGAGAAGCAGAAGGTCAAGCGCATTTACGGCCTGCTCGAGAGCCAGTTCCGGCTCTACTTCCAGCGCGCCGCCAGCAGGACCGGCGTCACCGGCGAGAACCTTCTCCGCCAGCTCGAGATTCGTCTCGACAACATCGCGTACTCCCTCGGCTTCGCCTCCTCGCGAGCCCAGGGCCGCCAGCTCGTCCGCCACGGCCACATCGAGGTGAACGGCAAGAAGATCAACGTCCCCTCGTACCAGGTGCGCAAGGGCGACGTCATCCAGGTTCGCGAGAAGAGCCGGAAGAACGACCAGATCCGCCAGGCCGTCGAGACGGCTGCCGGACGCGGTGTTCCCCAGTGGCTGCAGCTCGAGCCGGATCAGTTCCGCGGTACGGTCACGGACCTTCCGAAGCGCGAAGACATCCGCCTCCCGATCCAGGAACAGCTCATCGTCGAACTCTACTCTAAGTAATCCAATTGAGCTGGCGGTGCGCGGCGCGGGCCTCGCAGGGGAAACCGTTCTCCTGCGAGCTGCAAGCTGCGACCCGCCGGCTTTGACGCGAGGAGGCCGCTCACATGATGTGGTCAGATTTCCAGAAACCCAAGAAGCTCGATTACGATCCCGAGACCCTTACCCCGAACTACGGGCGCTTCACGGCCCAGCCGTTCGAGCGTGGCTTCGGCACGACGATCGGTAATGCGCTGCGGCGCGTCCTGCTTTCCTCCATCGAGGGAGCGGCCATCACCGCGGTGCGCGTCGAGGGCGTTCTCCATGAGTTCTCGTCGCTCCAGGGTGTCGTCGAGGACATGACGGACGTCGTCCTCAACCTCAAGCAGGTCCCCTTCAAGCTGCATGGAAGCGGACCGAAAACGCTGTACCTCGAGAAGCACGGCCCCGGCACCATCACTGCCGCCGACTTCGAGCAGGACCCCGACATCGAGATCCTCGACTCGACGGCGCACATCGCCACCCTGTCGAAGGAAGGCTCGCTCAAGCTCGAGGCCCGTCTCAAGAAAGGCCGCGGCTACGTCGTGGCCGACCGCAATGCCGACACCGACCTCCCCCTGGGCTACATCCCGGTGGACTCGATCCACTCGCCCGTCCGCCGCGTGAACTATCACGTCGAGGGCGCGCGCGTCGGCCAGATGACCGACTACGACAAGCTGATCCTCGAAGTGTGGACCAACGGCGCCGTCTCGCCGCAGGAAGCCATCAGCCTGGCCGCCGAGCTCCTCGGCGACCACCTCCGCATCTTCAGCGCGTTCGAGACGCGCGTGGAGGAGCGTGAGGAAGCGGCCGCGCCGGACGTCGATCCGCGCATGGCCGAGATGCTGGCCAAGCCGATCGAAGAGCTCGACCTCTCCGTCCGCTCCGCCAACTGCCTCAAGAACGCCAACATCCGCACCCTCGGCGATCTCGTCCAGCGCACCGAGCGCGAGATGCTTTCGACCAAGAACTTCGGCCGCAAGTCGCTCGACGAGATCAAGGACGTGCTCTCCAGCCTTGGCCTCTCGTTCGGCATGGCCCGCGGCGCCGGGGCCCGCGTCGACATGCGCGACTAGTGGAAGGGAAGATCACATGAGACATGGAATGGCAAACCGCAAGCTGGGAAGGACGTCGAGCCATCGCAATGCGATGTTCCGCAACCAGCTTGCATCGCTGATCAAGAGCGAGCGCATCGTCACCACGCTGCCGAAGGCCAAAGAGCTTCGCCCGATCGCGGAGAAGCTCATCACCCTGGCCAAGAACGACAGCGTGCACGCCCGCCGTCAGGCATTCATCCAGGTGCCGGACAACGAGCTGATCGCCAAGCTGTTCGACACCATCGGCCCGCGCTTCTCCACCCGTCCGGGCGGCTACCTCCGGATCATGAAGCTCGGAGGCCGCCGCGGCGATGCCGCCGAGATGGCGATCCTCGAGCTCGTCGAGCGCACCGCCGAAGAGACCGCCACCCCGGCCACCCCGGCCAAGGGCGCTAAAAAAGCCGCCCCGAAAGCCGAGGCCTCCGCCGACGAAAAGCCGAAGCGCACCCGCAAAGCCGCCGGCGCCGGCGACTCCGCCGCGACGGAAGACAAGCCGAAACGCACCCGCAAGAAGAAAGAAGAGTAAGGCTCACGCCAGGCTCGCGAAAAGGCCCGCCGGAAGGCGGGCCTTTTTTTATGTCGTCGGTACGTCAGGCGAATGCGACTTCGACGCCGGCTCCACATTCGAGCGCCCGTGCGTATGCGAACGACGATACGGCGACGTCCTGGAGTGCGGTGCCGGTGGAGTCGAACACGAAGATCTCATCGTCGTGCCGGCGGCTGGGGACACGCCCGCAGATCACGTCGGCGAGCTCGCCGTGGACGTCGTCGCGCGTGAGCACGCCCGCTTCGAGAGCATGGTGCAGGTCGCCCATCGTTGCCGCTTGCTCGAGGATGTCGACCACGACTCTGCTTTCGCGAAGCAGGGCGGGCGTCAGCTCCTGCTTCTGGGGATTGTCGGCACCGACGGCTGCGATGAAGAGGCCGGGGTGAAGGTGACGAGCATCGAGGATCGCGGCGTGAGCGGTCGTGCACGTCACCACGATCGCGGATTCCCGGACCGCGTCGTCGAGGGCTGTCACTGCGCGCACGTCGATGCCGAGGCTCTCGCGCATCTCGATCGCGAAGCGTTCGGCTGCCGTGCCGTCGAGGTCGTACGCGTACGCCTCGCGGATCGGCCGCACGAGCAGAAGCGCTTCGAGGCTGGCCCGGCCTTGCGTTCCGCACCCGGCCACAGTGACGGTCGAAGCGTCGTCGCGCGCGAGGTATTTCGCAGCCACGGCCGTTGCCGCCGCCGTTCGCAACGTCGTGACCAGCGCCGAATCGAGAATTGCCAGCGGTGTGCCGCGATCGGGGTCCATGACCACGATCACTCCCTGAATCGTCGGGAGGGCGTGGCGGCGCGGGTTCTCGGGAAAGTTCGCATTGATCTTCGCCGCGAAGATGTCCGAGATCGCCGCCTTGACGTGAAACGTTCCCGCGGCCGCGTGGAGCCCGAGGCTCTTCGGTGCGGCCGAATGTCCCTCGCCATAACTGCGGAATGCCTGTTCGACACTCGACAGGCAATCCTGCGGCGTGAGGACCGGCGTCAGATCCCTGGCCGTGAGAATGAGCGTCATGCCGCTGCTCCTTTCCGGAATGCCGCCAGCTCGTCGAAGAGATGGACGGCGCTCACCATCGCCTTCTGCCAGTCGGCGAGGTCCAGCGATTCATCCTCGGAGTGGGCGTTCGAATGTGGATCCTGAACGCCGGTGAGCAGCGGCGGGACGTCGCCTGAAAGGTCGGCGAACGGCTTGACGAAGCCGATCGAGCCACCGCTCCCGATCATCACCGCATCTGCGCCGAACCCGCGCGACAAGGCGCGCCGGGCGACACGGAACACGGCGTGATCGGGATCGGCTTCCCACCACGACGGGCCTCCGACGACGGTCGCGGTCACGCGCGCTCCGTTCGGGACATTCGATCGCAGCGCGCGGACGAGGAGCTCGCCCACCGCCTCCGTATCCATCTCGCGTACCGTCCGCAACGAAAGCCGTGCGCGGGCGGCGTCCGCGATCTGATTCGCCGCTTGCGCGATCGGAACGCTCTCGATGGCCGTAATCGTCAATGACGGCCGGGTCCACACCGCCTCCCATGATTCCGACGCGAGGCGGACGCCGTCGATCACGCCGAAATCGCGACGCACGCGGTCGCCGTCGAATGGAAGCGCGCGGAGCGCATGGAGCTGCGTTTCGTCCGTGCGCAGGGAGTCTTCGAGCCCCGGAATCGCCAGCGTTCCATCGTCCCGCTGGAGACGGGCGAGGATCGAGCAGAGAATCATCGTCGCATCCGGGACGAGCCCGCCTCCCTGGCCGCTGTGCAGCGGGCGGTCGAGGCAACGCACTTCGACGTCGACGATGCAGTTTCCGCGCAGGCGATAGGTGAGCGCCGGGATGCCCGCTGCGAAGTTCGGCGTGTCGCACAGGACGATGAAGTCGCATCCGAAGAGCGCCCGATGTTCGGCGAGGAGTGCCGGGAGATGGGGCGAGCCGATCTCTTCCTCGCCTTCGATGACGAACTTCAGGTTGCAGGGCAGCGCGTGGACGCCGGCGCACGCCTTCGCGGCGGCCAGATACGCCAGAAACCCGCCCTTGTCGTCGGCCGTTCCGCGGCCGAAGATCCTTCCGCCGCGCACCACCGGCTCAAACGGAGGGGAGGTCCACCGCTCGACGCGGCCGGGCGGTTGGACGTCGTGATGGCCGTAAATCAGTACGGTCGGTGCATCCGGTGAAACACGCAGTTCGCCATACACGCCCGGATGGCCTGAAGTCTCCAGCAGGCGCACGCCGCGGAGTCCATGGTCGACGAGTGTTTCCGCGACGGCCGCTGCCGACCGGCGCACTTCTTCGGGAGGAAACGCCCGGGCCGAGATCCCGGGGACCTGGACGAGCGCGGCCAGCGTGTTCTGCGTCTGCATGAAGCCGGTGCGCAACGCCGCGATGGCCGCGGTGCCGCCCGCGACGTTCCGCGCGCTCATTTGCGTGTCCGTCCGGCGCGGCTTCCCAACATGTGCGGCATATTCCAAGGCTAGCAGTTGTGTAGAACTATAGCAATTGCTATATTAGACGCATGTCGAACGATCAACAGACCTCCGCGAAAAGCACGGTTCTCTTTCTCTGTCAGCACGGCGGCGCGAAGAGCGTGATCGCCGCCTCGTATTTCAACCGTCTGGCAGAGCAGCAGGCGCTCCCCTACGTTGCGGTTGCCGCCGCCGCGGAAGAGCCATACGCCGCCGTGCCCGAGCCGGTCGCTGAATTCCTGCAGCGCGATGGCTTCGAGCTCCGCTCGTTCAACCCCCGCCACGTCGAAGCCGGCGACGTGAGCGGCGCCGCCAGAGTGGTGAGCATCGATTGCAATCTCGAGGCGGTCGACGCCGGCCGGGCCAGCGTCGAACGTTGGGACGACGTGCCGCCGGCCAGCGACGGTGTCGATGCTTCCGCGTCCGCGATCCGGCGCCACGTGGAAGCGCTCGCGGAGGACCTGCGTGGCCGTCGCTGATCTCCCGGTCCTGCCTGGTGCCGTATGAACATCTTCTTTTCCGAGCCCGCCCGGGTCCTGCTGCTCGTGACCGGCTGCGCCGTTCTCTGGTCCCTCGAATCCGTGGTGCCGCTCTACGCGTTTCGAGACCGTCGCATGACGCACGTGCTGCCGAACATCGGCCTGACCGTGCTGCTGCTGCTCACGAACCTCGTTCACCGCGGCGACCGCGGCGAGGTTTGCCGTGACTCACCGGGTCGGTCTGCTGTTTCTCGCGGAGCTGCCGCGGTGGGTGGACGTCCTCGCGGGAATCGCCGCTCTCGACTTCTTCGCCTACGTGGCGCACGCGTGCTGCTCCACAAGATGCCGCTCGCGTGGCGTTTGCTCGACCATCCCGGCACGAAGAGGCTGGTCGATTTGCTGGCGATGCCGTTCGCGGGCCGGTGATCACAGGAGTATCCAAAGTCGGGGGCTTTTCATCGGCGCGTCGTGTAAACCGCAGCGCCGATCCGCCCACGCGGCGCCGGCGTCCGGAGAGCTACCCCTCCGCCCGGGCGCCCTGCCCATTTACGGCATCGGCAGCGATCTGTATGAGGCTCGTGATCTCGAACGGTTTCGTGACCACGGCTGCGACCTGGTCCTTCGGAACGGAGGCGGCGAGGGAGGGGACGGCGGCGGTGATGACGATGACGGCGGGGGAGGGGACAGCCCGATTCCGGAGGTAGGCCAGCACTCCCAGGCCGTCCGTGCGCGGCATCATCAGGTCGAGGATGAGCAGGTCGTACGCCGCGGTCTCGAGGCACGCGATGGCCGCGGCGCCGTCCACTGCGGCCTCCACACTCTCGCCGCGGCGGACGAACAGCCGGGTGAGAAGCGCGCGGATCGTCTCGTCGTCATCGGCCACCAGGATCTTCACGCGTGCCATTCTCCACCAAGGGCTTCCATGTAGACAGTCATGAGACAAGGAGGTCCGCGATTGCGCGGGCGAGCTCGATCGGCTGCACCGGTTTCTGGATGTACTTTTCGAATCCCGACGCCAGGATGCGCTGGCGATCCTCCGGACGGCCGTAGCCGGTCAGGGCCATCGCCGGAATCGGCCGGCCCAGCTCCGGCTCGACCTCCCGCTTCAGGCGGCGCATCAGCGCATACCCATCCTCGCCGGGCATGGCGATATCGCTGACGACGATGTCCGCGGCAAATCCCTTCAGCGACTTCAGGGCAGCGGCAACCGAGGTCACGGCCTGGGTCTCGGCGCCGACCTGCGCGAGCACGAGGGCCACCAGATTCCCCGCTTCCTCGTCGTCATCGACCACCAGGACCTTTGCCCCCTGAAGGTCGGGCGCTTCCCCCCTCTCCCGCAGCTCCTGCAGGTCGGCCGGCGCGGCTTGCACGGCCAGGATCGGAAGGGTGATGGTGAAGGTCGTTCCCTGGTCCACGCCGCCGCTCTCGGCGGAGACTTCCCCGCCGTGCAGCTCGACGAGGTGACGGACGATGGCCAGGCCCAGGCCCAGACCGGCCTGCGTCCGGGTGGTGGTGTTGTCCGCCTGCCGGAATCGTTCGAACACGTGAGGAAGAAACTCTTCGCTGATCCCGCGGCCGGAGTCCGCGACCCGCAGGATCGCCCGGCTCTCCTCGCGCCGCAGCTCCACACGCACGCTTCCGTTCTCGGGGGTGAACTTCAGGGCGTTGGAGAGGAGGTTCCAGATCACCTGGTGCAGGCGGGTCTCGTCGCCGAAGACGCTCAGGGGCCGCTCCTCCAGCGATTCCCGAAGCTCGATGCCCGATTCGGCGGCCCTGGCGCGGAAGGTCTCGACGACCGCTTCGACGACCGGCCCCAGCTCCACCGGGACGCGCTCCACGCGGAGCTTGCCGGCGATGATGCGCGAGACGTCCAGGAGATCCTCGACCAGGCGCGCCTGCACCCGGGTGCTGCTCTCGATCATCTGGATGGCCAGCGTCGTGTCGGGGTCGGACCCTCCGTCCAGCTTGAGCATCTGGACCCAACCGAGGATCCCGGTCATGGGGGTGCGCAACTCGTGGGCGAGAGTGGCGAGAAAGTCGTCTTTGGCGCGGTTCGCGTCCTGCGCTTCCCGGTAAAGGCGGGCGTTCTGTACCGCCGCCGAGGCCATCTGGGCGAACTGCGTCAGGACCGCTTCGTCGTCGGTGGAAAACGACACGTCCGTTTTCTCGGCGAGCAGCAGGACGCCGATCGTCCGTCCCTCGCGCTCCTGCAGCGGCGCCGCCATGATGGTCCGCGCACCCATGAAACTCTCTCCTTCCACCACATTGCGCAGCGGCTCGCCGCTCAGACGGATCGTGCCGTGAATCTTTGCGGCGATGGTCTGGAGAGTCCGGTGCACGTCTTCGGTGATCGGGCCGATGGACTGGGGCGAGGTGGCCTCGATGGTGCGTGTCTGCGCGCTCTCTTCCACCTCCAGCCGGATCAGCGCGAACTCGGCGTTGATGACTTTGGCCGCCTCGTCGGAGATGAGCTGGAGCACGTCGTTGAGCGAGAGCGCCGAGGCGATGGCCAGCGACGCCTCGGCCAGGCTGGAGAGCCGCTGCGCGGAAACGCGCTCGTTCTCCAGGAGCTTCTGCTGCTCCTCGAGCAGATCCCGCATCTCGTACTGCCGCAGACGGCTGCGCACCGCGGTGCGCATGACGCTCACCAGCGTCTTGACGTGAATGGGCCGGTCGACCAGGGTGATGTGCGCGCGCGGTCCCAGGCCGTCGAACGATTGCGCGGCGCGGTCCATGTCCGGCCGGGCCACGAAGATCAGGATCGGGATCTCCGACCACCGCGGCTGCAGGGCCAGCTCCGCGGCGATGCGGCGGACGGTGGCGGGAGTCAGCGCCTCGGCGGTGATCACGACGACACCGGCCCCCTCGTGGATTCCGCGGCACAACTCATCGGCGCTCTGGCATGCGTCGGGCGCGAAGCCGGCACGCTCCAGGATCGCGACGGTCGTCTGGGCATCGCGTCCGGTCGGGGTCAGGATGAGAATCCGGACCTCTCCGACCGCCGGGCCGCCGGCGTCGTGAGCCGGAGCGGTCATCGTTCTTCCGCGATCGGGATTCCGGAGAGGATCCCGCGGAACTGCCGGAGCGGCTCGCCGACGACGATTCCTGTGGAGGTCATTCGGAACTCGCGGATGGCCTTCTCGTGATCGCTCCCGCGCTTCTTCATCACCGAAATGGCTTTGTGCAGCTCCCCGTCCGCTTCGTAATACCGGAGGAGCACGACGCAGTCGGCGAGGTAGCTGACGTCCACCGACGAGATCATGTTCGCGCCGATGAGGCCATGCTGGGCCATCACCAGGATGGTCGCCACGCCATGGTCGGAGAGGTAAGTGAGCATCTCGTGCAGATGCAGGGTGAGGAAACGCTCCTCCGGCATGGCGTTGAGGTACCCGTTGAGGCTGTCGATGACGATGGTCTGCGCCTTCTCCTTCTCGACGGCGGCCCGGACCAGCTGGGCAAACTCGCCGGGCGCCAGCTCCGCGGGATCGACCTGCTGCGCGGTGATGTTTCCCTTCTCCAGATGCGCCGCCAGGTTCATCCCGAGCGACGTGGATCGCTTCATCAGCCTTTTCCGGCTCTCGTCGAAGATGAAGAACGCCGCTTTTTCTCCTCTCTCCGCGGCCGCGACCGCGAACTGCGTCGCAAGAGTGGACTTGCCCGCGCCCGCCGGTCCGATGATGAGCGTGCTCGAACCTGATTCCAGTCCTCCTCCGAGCAATGCGTCCACCTCGGCGATCCCGCTCGAGACCACCCGGTCCTCGCTATCCGCGGGGTGGTGCGCGGCGATGAGGCGGGGATAGAGCTCGATTCCTCCGCGGCGGATGTTGAAGTCGTGATATCCGCCTCCGAAGTCGACGCCGCGCAGCTTGACGATCTCCAGCCGGCGTCGCGGCGACCCGTACAGCGGCGCGCGGCGCTCCAGCACCAGGACGCCGTGCGGAACGCTGTGCAGCTGCAGGTCGTTCCTCTCGGCGGTCCGGTCGTCGAGGAAGAGCACCGTGGCCCCGCGGTTCGGGAAGTACTGCTTGAGCGCGAGGATCTGCTTTCTGTAGCGCAGCGTGCTTTGCGAGAGCAGGCGGATCTCGGCGAGCGAGTCGATGACCACCCGCTGCGGCTTGACCCGCTCGACTTCTTCGAGCATGCGCGTGACCGCCTGCCCCAGCTCGATCTCGGCCGGGTGGAACATGGTCGTATCTTCTTCCTGGCTGAGCACATCCTCGGTGACGAGCTGCTCGTGGATCTCGATGCCGTCGAGCGACCAGCCGTGCGAGCGGGCCACCACCTCGAGCTCTCTCTTGGTCTCCGAGAGCGTGATGTACAGTCCCTTCTCGCCGAGCTTCACGCCTTCGAGGAGGAACTGGAGGGAAAGCGTCGTTTTCCCCGCCCCCGGATCGCCCTGGATCAGATAGACATGGTCCCGCGG
This sequence comes from Thermoanaerobaculia bacterium, assembly GCA_035629865.1. Classification (GTDB taxonomy): domain Bacteria; phylum Acidobacteriota; class Thermoanaerobaculia; order Gp7-AA8; family Gp7-AA8; genus QHVT01. Next base: position 106,994 of record DASPHC010000003.1, read on the forward strand.
AAATCCTCCGCCCAGAACGATGTCGAGACCCGCAATGCCCGTCGCGGCGGTCGGTTCCTCTACTGCTTCCATCAGACTTCGCCTCCAGCGATTTCGTATCGATCGACCGAAACTTCGCGGGCAAAGTGCAAGAGACAAACCGGCCCGGGCCGCAGGGAGGGTGCTCGAGGCTTCAGATTGCAGAAGATACAGGCCGGAGGCTGTCGGAAATTGACGATCCCTTCTTATACAGCTCCCCGGAGCTGGTGCCCATTTGCCGTCAAAACGTTGTCAGTTGTCGGTTGTCAGTTATCCGCCAGTCTTCGGCTTCGGGTTGAGGTTCGCGAGTGCCGTCCAGGCGAGAAATGGCAGACAACTGACAACTGACAACTGACAACGTTTGACGGCAACGGGCCACCAACCTGCGGGAACCTGTACTTAATGACCACCCGATGAGCGATGTTCGTCGCCCCCGAGCGGTGCTGGCTCTTCGAGATCCCGCGGGCGCGCCGTTTCCAGCATGCTCCGAACGCGGTCCACGACGTCGGGGAGCTTGAACGGCTTCCCGAGAAAGCTGCTCGCTCCCGCCTCGAGCGCGGCCGACATCTCCGCGGACTCGGCCGACATCACCAGGATGGCCACCCCTTCCCCGATCTCCCGCAGTTGCTCCATCACCTCGAACCCGTTCATCTCCGGCATCCGGAGATCGAGCAGGATCAGGTCATAGCGGTGCTGACGGTGCAGGGCGGCCACCTCCCGCGGCTCGACGGTCGACATGACCTCGGCATACCCGGCGCGCCGCAGCGTATGTTCGAGCAGACGGACGTTCGAGGGCTGGTCGTCGACGATCAGGATCCGGGGGGCAGGACGGTCAGTTGACGGCGGCATGATTCTCTTCGGCGAAGGCGAGGGCTACGTTCAACGCATCCATGAATTCGCTGACCTTGATGGGCTTCGTCAGATAGCGGAAGAACCCCGCGTCCAATCCTCTCTGGATATCGCGCGGCATGGCATTGGCGCTGAGCGCAACCACCGGGATGTGCGCCGTCGTCCGGTCGCCGCGGAGAATGCGCAACGCCTCGATCCCGCTGATGCCGGGGAGGTTGATGTCCATCAGGATCACGTCCGGCAGGCAGGTCCGCGCCAGCTCGACACCGCGGTTGCCGTCCACGGCGCTGAGCAGACGCAGGTCGTTCCTGCGGCCGATGAGCCGTTCGACCAGCTTCAGGTTGGCCGGGTTGTCTTCCACGTAAAGGAGAGTGCGCAGGCCCTCGGGAGTCGCAGCGGCCGATTCCGCGGGTGCGATGGTGTCGACATGGGCGGGGAGAGCGAGCGGTGCGGTCGACGGGAGCTCCACCCAGAAAACGCTTCCCCTCCCGATCCTGCTCTCCACACCGATCACGCCGTCCATCAACTCGACCAGGCGCTTGCTGACCACCAGTCCGATGCCGGTCCCCTCCTCGCCGTTGGCCTCCTGGCCCAGACGGTTGAACGGCTGGAAGAGCTGTCCCACCTTCTCCGGCGGCAATCCGGCCCCGGTATCCGTCACGGTGATCCGGATGCGCCCGGAACTGCTCTTCGCGCTGCAGTCGACGACCACCGACCCACTCTCCGTGTTGTATTTGATGGCGTTGGAGAGGAGGTTGATCAGCACCTGCTTGATGCGCGTGCGGTCGGCGTGCACACAGTACTGAGCGTCGCCGCGGGGGAACCTCATGCGGATGCCCCGCCGCAGCGCCAGCGGCTCGATCATGGCCTGGCATTCGAGGAGCAGCTCGTTGAGCGAGACCGGCTCGAGCGACATCGAAAGCTTCCCCGACTCGATCGTGGCGAGGTCGAGGATCTCGTTGATCAGATCCAGCAGATACCAGCCGGCGTTGAGGATCTGGATGATGCTTTCACTCTGGGAGGCCGTCGGCGACGGGGAATCCGATTCCATCAACTGGGCGAACCCCAGGATGGCATTGAGGGGAGAGCGAAGCTCGTGACTCATGCTGGAAAGGAAGTCGGACTTGGCCAGGTTCGCTTTCTCCGCCGTGGCCTTGGCGTTCGTCAAGGCTGCTTCGACCTTGTTGCGCTCGGTCAGGTCGCGAGTCAGCTTGGCGAAACCGCGCAGGTTGCCGCCCTGGTCCCGAATGGCGGTGAAGACGATGTTGGCCCAGAACAGCGACCCGTCCTTGCGAACCCTCCAGCCTTCATCCTCGTGCCGTCCGCTGGCCGCGGCCTGGTCGAGATCGCGCCGCGGCTTTCCGCTCGCGACATCCTCGGGAGGGTAGAAGGTGGCGAAGTGCCGGCCCACGATCTCGTCCGCGTGGAACCCTTTGATCCGTTGCGCGCCCGTGTTCCAGCTGACGACGCGTCCTTCCGGGTCGAGCATGACGATAGCGTAGTCGGAAACGCTTTCGACCATCAGCCGGAAGCTCTCCTCGGTCGAGCGCAGCTTCTCTTCCGCATGCTTGCGGGCGCTGTTGTCGGTGCCGATCAGCAGATAGCCGATGATCGCCGATTGATCGTCCCGCAGTGCCGTCACCGAGACGATGGCCGGGAAGCGGCTCCCGTCCTTCCGGATATACGTCAGTTCGTAAATGTCTTCGATGCCGCGCGAGGCCTTGAAGGCCAGCGCCTCGAAACCGGGCGTGATGTCCGTCCCGAGCTCGCGGCTCAATGCGCCGGCGCGGGCGATCACTTCCAGCGGATCGGAGATGTCGGCGGGCGTGATCTTGTTCAGCACGTCCGCGGCCGCGTACCCCAGCATCCGTTCCGCTCCGACATTGAAAACCTGGATGACCCCTTTTGCGTCGGTGGCGATGCTGGAGAAGTTGGCGCTGTTGAAGATCGCGTTCTGCAACGCCCCCGCCTCGGCGAGCGCCTCTTCGGCCTTCTTGCGGGCGGTGTTGTCGGTGCCGATCAGCAGATAGCCGATGATGCCGGCCTGGTCGTCGCGCAGCGCGGTGACCGAGACGATGGCGGGGAAGCGGCTCCCGTCTTTGCGGATGTAGGTCAGCTCGTAGATGTCTTCGATGCCGCGCGAGGCCTTGAAGGCCAGGGCGTCGAAGCCGGGCGTGATCGGCGTCCCGAGCTCCAGGCTCAGGGCGGCGGCGCGCACGATCAGTTCCTGGGAATCGGAGATGTCGGCAGGAGTGATCTGGTCGACGACCTCGGCCGCGGAGTAGCCGAGCATGCGCTCGGCGCCGACGTTGAAGAGTTGGATGACGCCCTGGTCGTCGGTGGCGATGCTGGAAAAGTTGGCGCTGTTGAGGATGGCGTTCTGGAGTGCGCCGGTCTTGAGCAGCGCCTTCTTCCGCCGGACTTCGATCACCGCGATCGCTTTCTGAGCCGGGGTCGAGTTCTGGCTGGAGCGTTTGGCGGGTGGGACTCGTAATCGTCCGGGGGCAGTCATCGCTTCTCCTTCGATCTTCTCCCGGAGACGAGCCATGGCGCACTCGTGGCCGGTGCCAGAGACGTGTGACGCGCTCTCCTGTGGCAACCGATCGTTGCAGCAAGGAACGCGCCGCCGGTGAGCCAGCCGCTTCGGCTCCCGCGCATCAATATGGATGGCGACGCCTATGCCAACGTCCCGGCCCGGATAATTCTTCGTCGAGGATGTCCGCTGCTCCCGCTGTGGCACTGAAGCCGCAACGAGCAAGGTCACACAGGATTCTTTCAACCTCGAGCCTCACGATTGCGCGGTTGAGGTCTCTCGAGCGCATCTGTTCCTCCACGAACACCGACAAATCCGCTCTTTGGCTTCCCCGGCTGCGGGCGAGGCATAGCCCCACCCTCGTTGCCGCTCCGATCAGTCATAAGGAGAATTTATGGAAGCCGTCCAGTCCACTGTCGTTCCCCTGCCAAATAAAGTGCCGACCGGCATCGCCGGCCTGGACGAGATCAGCGGCGGAGGTCTGCCGCGCGGCCGAACGACGCTGCTGGTGGGCGGATCGGGCTCGGGCAAGACCATTCTCGCCCTCCAGTTCCTGGTCAATGGCGCGCAAGACCGCAACGAGGCGGGGATCTTTGTCGCGTTCGAGGAGACTCCCGCACGCATCGTCTTGAATGCCGAAACATTCGGTTGGGACCTCGCTGCATTGCAGCAGCAGGACAAGCTCTACTTCATGGACGCCCAGCCGATGCCCGACCTGATCCAGTCCGGCACGTTCGACCTCAGCGGAATGCTCGCGGCACTCGGGGAGAAGGTTGCCGAATTGAAGGTGGGGCGGATCGTGTTCGATGCCCTCGATATTGTGTTGTCCCTGCTGCCCGATGCCACGTCACAGCGGCGCGAGATCTACCGGCTGCATGCCTGGTTGCTGGAGCACGAGCTGACCGGGATCATTACAGTGAAGGCAGACAGCGATGAGAGCGGCACCATCAGCCAGCCATTCGGCTTCATGCAATTCATGGTGGATTGCGCGATCATCCTCAATCACACCGTGGTGCTCGGCGTGTCGCAACGCAACCTCCGCGTGCAGAAGTACCGGGGCTCCAGCTTCGATGAGAACGAGTCGCCGTTCCTGATCGGCAAGGGCGGGTTCGAGGTTGCGGTGACGCGCACCCTCGGCCGCGGCGACGCCGAAGTCACGAGCGAGCGCGTTTCCAGCGGCGTACAACGCCTGGACACGATGCTGGGCGGCGGCTACTACCGCGGCGCCAGCGTGCTGATCACCGGCTTTCCGGGCACCGCCAAGACGACCTTGAGCGGTGCATTCGCGGAAGCCGCCTGCCAGCGCGGCGAGCGGACGATGTTCGTCAGCTTCGATTCCGACTCCAACGAAGTCATCCGGAATCTCGCCTCGGTCGACATCCAGTTGAATCGTTTTGTGGAAGACGGCTCCTTGCACATGGTGTCGGCGCGCACGATCACCGGAAGCGCCGAGACCTACCTGGTCCGCATCAAGACGCTGGCAAAGGAGCACCGGGCCCGCTGCCTGATCGTCGATCCGATCTCGACCTTGTCCAAGTCGGGCAACGAGTTGACCGCGCACAGCGTGGCCGAGCGGCTGATCGACTGGTCGAAGGCTGCGGGTATCACCCTGGTCTGCACCAGCCTGCTCGACGAGATGTCCAGCCAGTCGGAAGGGGGCTCGCCCCTGCAGATCTCGACGCTGGCGGACACCTGGATTCATCTCAATTACCTGGTCCAGGCGGGGGAGCGCAACCGCGGGATGTCCATCATCAAGTCGCGCGGAACCGCGCATTCCAACCAGGTGCGCGAGTTGATCCTCAGCGATGCCGGGATCACCGTGACCGACACCTACACCGCGGGCGGCGAAGTGCTCATGGGGACGATGCGCTGGGAGAAGGAAAGCGCCGAGCGCCAGGCGAATGAGCTGGCGGCCGTCGCCGCAAAGCTCAGGAGCGTCAAGCTGGAGGCCGAAGAGGCCGAGCTCGAGGCCCGGGTGAAATCCCTGCAGGTCGAGCTTGCCGCCAAGCAGACCGAGAAAGCGGTCCTGGCCCGCAGCGCGGAGATTCACGAGAGCGAGTTGTCGCTGGGACGCGACCGCATGCGCGAGCTGCGGGGCACCGATGACGTGCCTGCCGCCTCGAGTGTGAGGCGATGACTCCCGAAGTATTCACGTTCCGGCTGTACATCGCCGGCGACGCGCCGAACTCGCTGGAAGCGATCGCCAACCTGAAGGCGCTTTGCGAGACCCACTTGCCCGACCGGCACGAGATCGAGATCGTGGACGTGTATCTGGACCCGAAGCGTGCCCTCACCGAGGCGATCTTCATGACCCCGACACTGGTGAGCCTGTCACCCTACCCCGGCCGCCGGATCGTCGGGACGCTCAGCAACACCGAGCCGATTCTGCAGATCCTCGGCCTGGGACCGGCCCAGCGACGAACCGTCGCGGGCGTGAAGGATCGCCACGCCGCGTCGCAGTTGCGGCGGCCGTAGTGAGGACGATTCGCAAGGGCGTCACCTTCACGCAAGTGGCATGACCCCTCACCCCGCCGGGCACCTGACCTTCTAACGCAGACCGAGTTGAATTGCGGCACTGTCGAATCAGCCACGCGCAGGTGCCCGGCATCCCTCTCCCCTACGAGAGGGGAGAGGGGCAACACCCCTGTAGTTTGAACAAGTTACGCTTCGTTGCCGTAGCTTTGTTGCCCCTCTCCCCGCCGAGCCGGGGAGAGGGATGTTCGGCACCTGCGCATGGCGAGTACCCGTACAAGGACAATCTCGGCGACCGTTTGATAGAAGTTCAGGTGCCGGACGGGGTGAGGGGCCGTGCCTCAAGCCTAAAGGTTGACCCTTGCTTGCGTCCCGGAGCTCATCGGCGGAGGGTCCGTCGTCGTGGCCGGTGTCTCCTCCGGAGGAGGCGGCTTCGCGGGCTGTGGCTGAGGGGCAGGTTGCACATCGACGCGAACGCCGGCCGCTCCTCCGCTGACGACGACACGTCCTCCGCCGCGGCGGAGGCGAACGGGTGGTCGAACGGCAGGAGCAGCAGAGGCGGTCGTTTCAGTCCTCGTCGCGCTGTCCGTGACGCCGAGGAGCTCGTTGCCTCGCGCGGGCTCCTGACGCGGCCCGTCGAGCGTGGGACCTGGTGCCTCGTGGACGACTTCCGGCCGCCGGGCCGCCGGCGGCGGATTCGTCGCTTCCATCCTCCGGTCATAAAGCCGCCCGAACCCGGAGCCATCGCGCGAACGAAACTCCATCCAGACAGAGAAGACGACGAAGAGAACGGTCACGGCGAGCGCCAGCCACCCGGCGTTCTTGAACGTGAAGATCCGCACGCCGCTGCGCCGTTCCGGCTGCAGGCGGTTTGCTCCCGATCCGACGGGGAAGATGCTCCTCAACCGACGAACGACTCGGTTGAGGACCTCCAGCAGCCGGTGCTGGCGAGGGAGTGAATTCATCAACTGGACATCTTCGTCATGGCGAACAGCGCGACCGCGCCGAGCGCAACGGCGAGGAACGCCAGTCCCGCGAAATCAAGTGCCGGGACGGCCGGCGAGGCGCCTGCCGCGCCGACGATGTCGATCGAGTAGGCGCGGCTGCCGGAGCAGAGGCCGCTCGTTGCGGTGATCGTGAAATTCGAAGTCCCGATCGTGGTCGGAATGCCGGAGATCACGCCGGTTGCGGGGTTCAGCGTCAGCCCCGGGGGGAGATTTCCGGACGTCACGGTGAAGACGAACGCGCCCGCACCGAGCACCGAAACCTTCCGGCGGGCAGCGCCGCCGTCGTCGAAGCTGGCCGAGACCACCTGGTTGTACGCCACGCCGACCGTACCATCCGGCAGCGTATCCGGACTCACGATAATGGTGGGGCAGCCGCCGGCCGCCGCACATGCCGTGACGGTGTTCGTGTCGAGCGTCACCGCGCCATTGCGGGCCAGCGCCCGGCCGTTCAGGCCGGCGCCGGTCGTGAGAGTGATGCTGGTCAGCGCGAGCACGTTTCCGGTGAACGAGCTGCCGGTGCCGAAGGTCGCCGAGCTTCCGATCTGCCAGAAGACATTGGGCGGGCAGGTCGTGGGGCTCGTGCCCATGTCGATCAGAGCCACCGATGAGCCGCTGGCGGTCGTGAGAGTGCTGCCGGTCCTGATGAGGAAGAACGCGTTCGGGTCGCCGTTGAAGTCGAGCGTGAGCGTTCCGGTGAGACCCGCGGATGTATCGAAGCAGTAGACGCCGGGGGTCAGCGTCATCCCGCCGAGATTCTGGCCGGTCAGATTGTTGGCGCCGGGGCAGGCAAGACCCGCGGCCATGTTGTACGCGGCGGTGAGATCGGTCTGCGCCTGTGCGGCGGCCGCGTCCGCGCTATGGATCGTTCCGATCACGATGCCGGGAGGAAAGCCGGTGATCGAGCTTCCCGGCGAAACGCCGACGTCGCCCGTTAAAAGCGTCGCCCCGGTGTTCGTCACCGCCGAGCCGCCGAGGACGCCGAAGTCCTCGGCCGTGTTGAGCGAGACCTGCGCGAACGCCGGCGAGGCGTGGAAGAGGAGGGCGATGCCGATGACCGCCAGGAGGCTCGTAAACATTCGTTTCATGATGGGTTGCCTTTCAGAATTTGATTTCCTGGCTTGCCGCCGCGACGTCGCAGGTCTCGCAGATCCATCCCCGGCCGGTGAGCTTGAACGGCCCGTCGTTCTCGTCGCGGAACAGCGTCCTGGACTCGTGGCACCAGCCGCATCGCACCGCGTGGGGGTTCCCGAATTCAGGGTTCCCCTGGAGGACGCCGACGGCGATCTCTCTTTCCCCTGCGGTCAGTTCTTCACTGCGAAGAACCTTGCCGGCGGTGGTGCGGACGATCTGGCGGATCACTCCGTCCGCCGGGGGGAGTGAGGGAAGGACGGAAGAGAAATATCCATGAGATGCATCGTACCTCTCTGTTTCCTATTTGGCAACGTCAACAGCTCACGTTGCCTAATTGGTGAGAGGGTGCTAGGGTGCTGTTCGATGTATGGCCCCATCCTCCGAAACCTCCGCGAGTCGAAGAACCTGTCGCAGGCAGAGGTCGCGCGGACCATCGGAATGTCGCCGGCCCAACTGGCGCGCCTCGAGTCGAATCAGCGCGGGCTGTACGTCGCCGACTTCGTCAGCATCGCCGAAGCGCTCGGTGAGAAGGCGGGCAACCTCCTTCCGAACGACCTCGGCGAGATCGGCCATCTGAAGCCGCTCATCGACCGCCTGGCGTCGATCCGCCCCGAGCTGCTCGCGAACGTGGAGACGCTCATCGAAAACATCGTCCAGCTCACCGAAGACGCGTCGCTGCCGCAACGAAAAGGCCGCGGATAATCCCGGGCCGGGGTTCAGACGAGACTCGCCAATACGAGCAGCCTCGCCGCGCCATCTCCGGCGCGGCGAGGCTGCTGAAAACTGAGACCGGGTCAGCTCGCCGGCGTGATCTGCACGCGGAAGCCTTCGATGGCCTGCTCCGCGCTGTGCACGGCAGCTTTCACGCGCAAGCCTTCCGTGTTCGCGGTCTGGGCGACGGTCGTGTTCTTGACGTTGCGCTGGCCGACGGGAGTGAGGTCGTTGCCGATGACCTTCTTGATGTCGTTGATGTCGCGAAGGAACGCCGCGAAGCTGCCGGCGGCCAGAGTGACCTTCGAGCGCATCTCCTCGCTCGAGCGCGCGATCTGGTTGCGGCGCTGTTCTGCAAGCGCGCGGAGCTCCGGGTCGGAGACGTTCGCCGCGTCGCGCTGCCACTGCGCCAGGTAAGCGTTGCCGTTCGAGCGGAGATCGGCGTCGTTTTCGCGCATATCGGCCGCGTACGCATTCATCTGCTTCACGTCTTTGTCGTAGCGGTCGTAGGTCTCACGAAGATGATCCGGCGACGCATTGAGCATCGTGTCGAGCGACGTCAATACCGTGTCGATCTGCGCCCGCGCCTTGGAGCTGTTGCCGTGCATGACTTCGAGTGAGGATGCCGCCTTGACGGCACGATCGGGCGTGCTGGTGGCGCACGCCGCGAAGGTCAACATGGACAGGACTGCTGCTGTTTTTCTCAAAGAAACTCCGATCAGTTGGATTGCGCCGCGACAGGATTCGAAGAGCGGGCACCTGTTGCCGCGCACTGCCTGAAGAGTGGTCCCCGGATGGGCTATCGCCCATGAGAGCTGCCGGAGGGACCGGGAAGGCTCTACTGCACGATTGCCGCCATGACTGTGCTTTGCGCGACGGGCAGCGCCCCAATGGCGTCAACTTCATTCCTGTGGCACGACCCCCTCACCCCGCCGGGCACCTGGTCTTCTAACGTCATCGCCGTCAATTCGGCGGTCTTTCGAACCAGCCACGCGCAGGTGCCCGGCATCCCTCTCCCCTGTGGAGGGGGAGAGGGGCAACACCCCTGTGGTTTGAACAAGTTACGCTTCATTGCCGTAGTCTTGTTACCCCTCTCCCACCGCCGGGGAGAGGGATGTTCGGCGCCTGCGCGTGGCACATGCGTCGATGATCCAAATCGGAGCGTGTTTGTGAGAAGTTCAGGCGCCGGACGGGGTGAGGGGCCGTGCCACAGGCCTTAAGTTGCCCCCATTGGGCCTGAAGGCCGGGCCTACAGGTCTTTTGTTGCCCAGCCACCGGCGCTACACAACGACCGCAGCCAGCGGTCGCCGCGGCGAGTGGTTCGTCACCGCCTGGCCGTGACCAATCCGCACGATGAGCTGCGCCGGACGCTTCGAGCTCGCGAGCATCTGGACGCGGTCGCGAAGATCCGCACGCTGGATCGGCGCGTTGAGGAAGGAGTACTGCAAACCAACCTGAGTGATGGTCAGGAGCAGGTATTCGAGTGCCTCACCGGCTTGCAGCAGCGAGATCGTGTCGTCATCAGCGGTGACGATGAGGAGTGCGGTCGCGGACATCGTCAGGTCGCGGTCGCGATGCGCCTGCATCGAACCGAGGTCGAAGTGTCGGAGCACGAACGACGCTGCTCCGCCAAATGGCGCCGGAATGCCGAGCGAATCCGCCGCCAATCCGTCGTCGGCACCTGTTGACGGATGCACGCACGCGGCAAGCTCGCTCCGGTAGGCGTCATCGGCCATGAGCAGTTGATCGGCGAAGGCGATCAGGTCGGCGGCACGCTGCTTGTCCTGGCGGAAGACGATGTGAAACGTGTCCGGGTACGCCTCGACGACATCGAGCAGGGTCGCGAGTGCGTCCGGTTCGATCGTCTCGTCGTCGAATGGTGTCCGGTTCGTGTGACGGCGCTTGATCGCGTTGAAGAGGCCCTTCAATTTGGCGTCGGAGCCTGAGGTTTCCCGGATGGCGATCGTCGCGACGGCGCCCTCGCCGGTCGATTCACGGAAGAGCACCGTGGATTCGAAGCCGAAGTGCGCCGCTGCCACACGAAGATTGGCGATCGCGGCTCCGAGACTCATCGTCATTTCACGATTGCCGGGGTCGATCACCGGCAGCCGGTGCGTGGTGTCGGCGAAGACCTCGACGCCATGAGGCGTGATCTGGAACGACCACGGCTGCTGGTTGTGCCCGGAGGGAGCGAGGACTGCGTATCGCAGAAGAAACTCGATCTGTTCCCGCGGCGACTCGAGCTCGTAAAAGTCGTCGTCGTCAAAGCTCCAGGGTGTCGTCCGCGGCTCGTAGCGCTCGGTCATGATGTCATTCCTCCCTGCACGATCAGAGCCGTGGCCCGGAGCCACAACGGGCCCAATCGTGCAGGGACGGGAATCGCCCGCCTTCAGAAGTCGCAGAAATGCTGCGTCGCCATCTCCGTGATTGCGCACAACGCACTCGATCCGGCCAGGCGCGCTTTCCGCGTAGCACGACACGATTCGGAGACTCCAGATGAGCGCCACGACAGCAGCCTATCCTTCCCACCTCGAGAGCGACGTCGTCCTTCGCACCGGCCGGACTCTGCGAATCAGGCCCATCAGGCCTGACGATCGAGCGTCGCTGCTCACGTTCTTCTCGTCGCTTTCAGCGACGAGTCTGCGATCCCGGTTCTTCGATACGTGCTCGCCCACCGCCGCGCTTGGCGGAGCGCCGGCGGACGTCGACTACAGCAACGATTTCGGTCTCGTCGGAGAGCTCGGCGGCGACATCATCGGGGTCGCGCACTATTTTCGCTGCGCACACCGCCCGACTTTCGCGGAAGTGGCCTTCACGATCGCCGACCTCGCGCAAGGGAGTGGGATTGGAACGCGACTCCTGGAAAGGCTGGCCGAGATCGCGCGCGAAAACGGGATCGAGCGTTTCGAAGCCGACGTGCTTGCCGGCAACCAGCGAATGCTCGACGTTTTTCTCGGCTCCGGCTTCGAGGTCGCGACAGGCTCACACGAAGGTGTGGTTCAGGTGTCATTCTCGCTGGATCCGACCTCCCGATTTGCCGACCAGTCGGCGGATCGCTCGCGCAAAGCAGCATACGCGTCGATGCGGTCGATCTTCGCGCCCCGCTCGATTGCCGTGATCGGTGCCAGCCGGCGTCCCGGTCAGCTCGGCACGGCCATCCTGCACAACCTGCGCACGACCGGGTTCCGCGGATCGCTCTACGCTGTGAACCCCAACGCCGAGACGATCGACTCGGTCCGATCGTACCCGTCGTTGCGCGCGATCCCGGACCCGGTCGAGCTGGCCATCGTGGCAGTCCCCGCGCCGCTCGTAGCGGCGGTGATCGACGACTGCATCGACAAGGGTGTCGCCGCGGTCGTCGTGATCAGTGCGGGGTTCGGAGAGACGGGCGAGGAAGGACGAGCGCACGAGCGACGGCTGCTGGAGAAGGTCAGAGCCGCCGGCATACGCATGGTCGGACCGAACTGCATGGGTGTGATCAACACCGATCCATCGGTGAACATGCACGGGACATTTGCGTCCGTGTTTCCGCCCCACGGCAATGTGGCCATGTCCAGCCAGAGCGGCGCACTCGGGCTGGCCATTCTCGATTACGCCCGCTCGCTCAACATCGGATTCTCCACGTTCGTCTCCGTCGGCAACAAGGCCGACGTGTCCGGCAACGATCTCATTCAATACTGGGCCGAAGATCCCGATACCGACGTGATGCTGCTGTATCTCGAGAGTTTCGGCAATCCGCGCCGGTTCGGCGAGATCGCCCGCCGCGTGGCGCGAAAGAAGCCCATCGTGGCCGTAAAGTCCGGCCGGTCGCCGGCCGGTGCGCGGGCCGCTTCGTCCCACACCGGAGCGCTCGCTTCGAGCGACGCCATCGTCTCGGATCTCTTCCGGCAGGCCGGGATCATCCGCACCGACACGCTCGAAGAGATGTTCGATGTCGCGTCCGTACTCGCAACGCAGCCTCTTCCGGCCGGCCGGCGCGTTGGCATCGTGACCAACGCCGGGGGGCCGGGCATCCTCGCCGCCGATGCATGTGAGGCGAATGGGCTCGTGCTTGCGCCGCTCTCCGATGAGACCGCGGCCCACCTGCGCGCGTTTCTTCCCGCGGCCGCGAGTGTCGGCAACCCGGTCGACATGATCGCCTCCGCATCCGCCGGCGACTATCGGCGCACGATGCAGTTCCTGCTCGCCGATCCCGCCATCGACTCGGTGATCGTCGTCTACATTCCGGTGGTGCCGACGGATGCGGACAACGTCGCCGCCGCGATTCGCGAGTCCGCCCTCAGCGCGAACGGCAAACCGCTGATCGCCACGTTCATGGGTGCGAGCGGAGTTCCGGCGCCGATGGGATCGGTCCCCTCCTTCCCCTTTCCGGAGCGCGCAGTACGCGCTCTGGCGCGATCGACGTCGTACGCCGAATGGCGTCGCCGGCCCGCGGGGACCACGCGGCGGTTCGCCGATGTCGACGTCGCCGGCGCTCGCGAGATCGTGAATCGTGGTCTCGAGAATCATGGTGGCTGGCTCGACGCCGCCGCGGTCGACGCGCTGCTGCGGGCAGCAGGGATCCCCACGCCGGCCATGGAGATCGTGCGATCCGCGGGCGATGCGTTCGAGGCGGCCGTTCGCATCGGGGCGCCGGTCGCGCTGAAAGGGCAGGGGCCGCAACTTCTGCACAAGACGGAGTCGAACGCTCTCCGTCTCGGTCTCGCCAACGAGTGCGATGTGCGCGAAGCCTACGTCGATCTGCAGCGGCAGCTCGGCGACACCATGACCCACGCCATCGTCCAGAAGATGGTGAGCGGTGGAGTCGAAGTGATGATCGGGGTCACGGAGCGAACCACATTCGGGCACGTGCTCGCTTATGGCGCGGGCGGCACGCTGGTGGAGCTGCTCTCCGACGTCGCCTTTCGCATCCATCCCATCACCGGTCTCGATGCGGAGGACATGCTCGCGGAAGTGCGGTGCACCAGACTCCTGCGCGGTTTTCGCGGAGCTGCGCCGGCAGACATCGAGGCGGTCAGGGAAGCGCTTGCCCGAGTATCGGCGCTGATCTCCATCTGTCCGGAGATTCAGGAGCTCGATCTGAACCCAGTGAAAGTGCTGGAACGGGGGGCTGTCGTCGTCGACGCCCGCATCCGCGTCGAGCGCTGCGAGCGAGCGCAGCCTTCACGGAGGATCGCCTACTGATTCAGCACGCCTGCGTCGTGAAATTTACGCTAACGTAAAAACGTCGGCGCGCGATGTGCATCGGCTCAGGTGCATACTGCCTGATAGCCTTCGCGACAGGCGCGCATGAGCAGGTCTGCCACCGCGGCAATCCTCCTGCGCGTTCCGCAACGGCCTTATGCGCAGACGAGTATCCCCGAAAGAACGTCGAGCAAATGGCGGGATCCGGCCATCGGCCACAGCTCTGTCCGGCTCTCGATTCGCGGTGCAGGTCGACCCGGGATGTCCTCGGCCAGGAGAATGTCATGAAAAAGATCGTAGGAGTTGCTTCATTCGTCCTCGTTGCCGCCGTCTTCTTTTCGGGCAGGGACGCCACCGCGGGAGGCGATCCATCGAGTGCCGGCGCGGACACCTTTGCAGCGAAATGCGCCTCCTGCCATGCGAAGGACGGCAGCGGCAACACCACCATCGGAAAGAAGATGGCTCTGCGCGATCTCGGTTCTGCAGCCGTGCAGAAGCAAACCGACCAGCAGCTCTACGACATCACTGCCAAAGGCAAAAAGAAGATGCCCGCGTATGAGAAGAAGCTGAGCGCGGCGCAGATCAACGAACTGGTCGCGTACATGCGCTCGCTGGCGAAGACCTGAAGCCGTACCGCTCCGCGCGTCCGCCGTTCGACCGGGACCCATTTAGAGAGTAACGGGAGGGCTGCATTGGAACCTTTGACACTCGCGGTGGCCGGCCTCGTGGTTCTGAGCATCGTCTGTGCGCTCGTGCTCGTGGCCCGGCCGTCCGTCGTGCAGGTCCGGCTCGGTCGCGCCTTCGCATTTGCCACCTTGTTCCTCGTTCCGCTGTTCGCACTGACGCTCGGCGTCACCGATCACGTCGAACGCTCCAAGACGACGGAGTTCTGCCTCTCCTGCCACGCCATGGAGCCGTACGGAAAATCACTGCTGGTCGACGATCGCGCACTGATTCCCGCCGTCCACTACCAGAACCACCTCGTTCCGGCGGACAAGGCCTGCTTCACCTGCCACACCGACTACACGATGTACGGCGACGTCAACGCAAAGCTCCGCGGGCTCCGCCATGTGTACGTGAACTACATCGGCGGGGTTCCGAAGAAGATCGCGCTCTACACGCCCTACAACAATCGCGAGTGCCTGCACTGCCATCTCGGCTCGCGATCCTTTGAAGAAGGCGCCACGCACACTCTCGAAGAGGGAACGATGGCAACGATCAAGTCGAACCGGCTCTCCTGCATGAGCAGCGGCTGCCACGAGTCCACGCACAACGTGGCGGCCCTGCGCGGAGCGGAGCTATGGAAGGAACCGGGCAAGTAACGATGGAGAAACGCCTGCGTATTGCCGCCGCCCTGGTCAGCGCGGGACTGCTGGTCGAGCTGATGACGCTCTTCTGGTCGCACCCCACAGCGTTCCTGGTCTTCCTCCTCCTCGGTGGCTCGCTCATCGTCCTCGGTGTTCTCGTCTACCTGCTGTCGTTGCTGAAATGGACCGCTCCACGCGCGGCCGAAGCACCGCGCGCGGGGAATTCTTGAGGTGCCGTTCCATGCGAAGAATCATGCTGCCGATTTACGCGCTGATCGTCCTGTCGCTGGCGCTGCCGGTGAGTATCGGCAAGCCGGTGCAGGCCCAGACATCGCCTGCACCGCCGCCTGCGGCCACATCGTCAGTCGCCGCTGCATCGCCGGTCGACTTCTTCGCATGCGAGAACTGCCACGAAAAGAGCATCGCCGGCTTCGGGCATACCAAACACAAGAGCGTGCCGAAGAACTGCGCGCAGTGCCATTCCGGCGATCTCACTCAACACGCCGAGACCGCGGACCCCACGCTGGTCACCACACCCCGTGAAATGTCGGCGAAAGAAGCCAATGGCACATGTCTCACCTGCCACGAGAACGGCCAGCGTGCTCATTGGCTCGGGAGCATCCACGACCGCCGGAACGTGAAGTGCACCGACTGCCACAGCGTTCACGACTTCAAATCGACCAGGAGTCAGCTCACCAAAGTTCGCGCGGCAGAGACCTGCTTCTCCTGCCATCCGGCCGTCCGCGCTCAAGGCCTGCGGGCGAGCCATCATCCGGTCCGGGAAGGGAAGATGGATTGTGGCTCCTGTCACAACCCCCACGGCTCTCCGACGCCGAAGCTCATTCGCGCGAGCTCGGTAAATGAGCTTTGCTACACCTGCCATACCGAGAAGCGCGGCCCGTTTCTCTGGGAGCACGCGCCGGTGCGCGAGAGCTGCATGAACTGCCATCAGGCGCATGGCTCGAACCATGACAAGTTGCTCGTGGCCAAGCAGCCGTACCTCTGTCAGCGCTGTCACCTGAACACGCGTCATCCGGGGTCGCTCTATGACCTCCGGAACACGGTCCCCGGCCCCAACGCCAGCAACCGGTCCGTCGAGCACGGCTGCCGGAACTGTCATCAGAACGTCCACGGCACAAACCACCCGTCCGGCCCGTACCTGGGACGCTGAGATCGGAGAGTCGATATGAATCGCTGTGTTCTTGCTTTCGTGATTCTCGCCTTCTCCACTTCGGCGTTCGCGCAACAGGCGGCGCCGCCGGCGCCGCAACCGGAGCCGGCGCAGGAAGCAGCCGAAACGCCGGCGCCCGAGGAGCCGGGCGAGCCGGAGGCTGAGGAGCCGGCTGAGCCGCCCGCGGCACCTGCAATACCCGGATGGCCTGAATCGCAGATCTTCGCCGGCTTCAAGCCCGGACCGGCGCAGTTCCGCATCGACTTCGGTGCGCAGCGGCTCACGATCGACACCGAATCCTCGAAGTTCGACGAGTACCGCGACGTTCCGGATGGGGCGCTTCTCTCATTCTTCGGACTGTCGTCCGTCGCAGATCAGGGGCGCTACGTCATCACCGGCGAGGACGTCGGGCAACGGGATGTCCGCTACACCATTGAAGCCGAACGCGGCGACTTCGGGATCAACGTGGTCTATGACCAGATCCCACACCGTTTCGGCAACGACGCGCGCACGCTGCTCCAGCAAACATCCCGCGGCAGGTTCGAGATCAGCGATACCCTCCAGCGCAGCTTTCAGACCTCCATCGAGCAGCAGCGCGCCATCAGCCCCGCCGGCGTGAACTTTACGTTTCTGCGCAACCTCGTCAGCCCGTCTCTCGACGCGGCGAACACCATCGACATCGGCCTCGAACGCAAGCGCGGTCTGCTGGAGCTGAGCTACGGGCCGGGCGAGTTGTGGGATTGGGGCGGGAGCGAAGTCCCCGGCGCCGGTCCCTCGCTCGGCAGCGCGTATGGTGTCAAGGTCTCGTACTTTCAGGAGAACCGTGTCGGCGACCGGCAGGCCGGCACCTCGTTCGGCTTCGGCAATGTCGTAGAGACGCCCGAGCCGATCGACTATGTCACGCGCGACGTGGGAATCAGCGCCGAGCTGCCACTGCGGACTGCGGTCGTCCGCGCCGGAGTCTCCTACAACGACTTCACGAACAAGATCCCCGGTCTGCTGTTCGACAACCCGTTCCGCGTCACCGACGCGACGGACGCAAATGCGTACCAGTCGCCCGGCTCCTCGTCGATCCTCGGATCGTCGCGCGGGCAGGTGGCCTTGCCGCCCAGCAACAGGGCCATCACCGGGACCGTTGGCCTCCTCATGAAGCTTCCGGCGTCATCGCGGCTCAACGCCGATGTCGCGCTCTCGCAATGGTCGCAGAACGAGACCTTGCTCCCTTACACCGTCAATACCGCGATCACGTCGCCGTTGAATGCGTCCGACCCTGCCGCACTTCCTGTGTCCAGCTTCGATGGCAAGATCACCACGCTCACTGGGGGCCTCAGCTTCGCGTCCCGGCCTTTTCCGAAGCTCGGAATCAACGCGCGCTACCGCGTCTACGACATGGACAACAAGTCGGAGCGGGTGGAGCTCCCCGGCTACGTCCGCTTCGACGCCGTATGGGAAGACATCCCGCGCATCTCGGTTCCCTACGAATACGGTACGCAGCGGGGCGATCTCGCCGTCACGTACGACTTCGGGCCGGTCACGCTGGAGGGTGGCTACCGCCACGACGTGACGAACCGCACGTTCCGGGAGACCGAGGAGACCACCGAGAACGCGTTGCGGCTCGCGGCCGACTTCCGGCCGCGCCCGTGGGTGGCGGTGCGAACGAGCTACGAGCGCGGCAGCCGCGATTTTGACCATTACGACGCGGAGCGCGCCGAACATGCTTCGTTCCTCGATCCCGGTCCCGCGGTGAACCTTCCGTTGCTCCGCCGCTACGATCAGGCCGCGAAGGACCTCGACCGCATCAGCGCCCTCGTGCAACTGACGCCGTTCGACGGGAACCTCGGCGTCACGCTTCATCTTCTGCAGAGCACCGATGACTACGATGACGAATCCGATTTCGGTCTCCTCGAATCCGTGAGCCGGTCATGGACAGTCGAAGCGGACTACGCACCGGCCGATCGCTGGAGCGTGTACGCGTTCTACTCCAACGAGTCGTACGACACCTTCCAGCGGGGCCGCCAGAGCGGCGCCACGCCATCCACGAACCCGTTGGACGACTGGACCGCGAAGATCCAGGACGACGTCGGCTCCCTCGGTGTCGGCGGCTCGTACGCGATCAGCGAGCGCACCGACCTGAAGTTCTTCAGTCGCTATCAGCGAGTCGACGGCAACAACGATCTCGACAGCCCGCCGGGAGGTACACCGGACGTCGCGTTCGACATCGCGAGCTTCGACGACACGACACTCTGGACCTCCTCGGCCGAGCTCGAATATCGCCTGACCGATGTCTGGCACCTCTCGGTCGGGGGTTGGATCGAGGACTATCAGGCCCGCGATGCACAGACGACCGGCATCGGCAACTACATGCCGGGCGGCTTCTTCCTCGCGCCGAACGATGCCGACTACCGCGGCAACGTCCTGTACGTGAGAGCGTCGTACCGCCGGTGAGTCAACGTGACCCTCCACCGCTCACGCCGCGCAGCGAGACCTGTCCCTGCCGCGTGTAGTCGATCGACCGCACCAGCACGCGAGCCGCTTCCTGCGGTGCGTGGAAGCCCATCGAGTTCTCGGCTTCGATGAAGTCCAGCAGGAACTGCGCTTTGCGCTGGGCCTGGCGCGCCGCTTCCAGTTGCGCATCCGTGGCGCCGGCGGCCTTCGCGCCGCGAATGTCCGTGATGAGCGCGATCAGCGCATCCATGGCCACCCCGCGCATCTCGAACGTCCGGCCCTGAATGATGTCGATGCGCGCCTTCAGCTCTTCCTCCGGCCACTTGTGGCAGGTCTGGCAGGCGTTGTTGAGGTTGAGCACCGGACTGCGGACGTGGTGGTTGCTGATCTTCATCGCCCCGACGCGCTCGTACGGCATGTGGCAGTCCGCGCAGGCAACGCCGGAGCGCGCGTGGATGCCCTGGTTCCACATCTCGAACTCCGGGTGCTGGGCCTTGAGCACCGGCGCGCCGGTCTCGGCGTGCTGCCAGTCCTTGAAGCCAACCTCGTCGTAGTACGCGAGGATCTCATCGGCCTTGAGTCCCTTGAACCACGGATACGTCAGCCGCTTCTCCGGACCTTTGAAGTAGTACTCGACGTGGCACTGGCCGCAGACGAACGACCGCATCTCCTGCCGGCTGGCCATCGTGTTCACGTCGTAGTCGGCGACGCCTTGCGAAGCCCGCAACGCCCGCATCCCTTCGATGAAGCCCGGACGGGTGATGCGCAGCTCCATGGTCTTCGGGTCGTGGCAGTCGATGCAGGTGACCGGATGGGTGACGAGCTTGCGGGCCTCGAAGTACGGCATCTGATTGAGCTTCTCGAAGCCTTTGATCAGATCGCCGCCGCCGGCGCGCTTGTACGGAACGTAGACCGAGGCGTGGCAGTGCAGGCAGGTGCCGGGCTGTTTGGCGAAGTGCTGGCGCTCGGTGAGCTCCTGATCCTGCAGCATGTACGCGTGGCCGCGCTCCTCGCGGAAGTCCTTCGAGAACGCGTAGCCGGCCCAGATCGTCTTGAGGCGCGGGTCTTCCTCGAGACGCGACTGCGCGACGACGGAGCGCGGATCGGCCGCGGTCGGCGTGCGCGGCACGGCCTCGCTGCCGCCGAAGCGCGTGCGCACCTGGTCGACGGTCTTCTTGTAGCCGTCGTACTGGAGCGGAAAGTTGCGGCCCCAGGGCACGGGATCGACGGTCTCGTCGGTCAGCTCGACCACGCGCACGAACGGATTCCGCGCCTCCTGCTTGTGCTGAAAGATGTTCACCAGCAGCGCGGTGACACCCGCGGTGACGCCGGCCACGACGACGAAGAGCAGCGTCATGAGCAGCCAGAAGCGTCTGCGGCGGCGTTTGCGTTCGGAGTCCGTTTCGGGAGCGGTCATCTGTTCACCTCATGTGTCCGACGGTCGAATGGCAGCGGATGCACGACGTCGCATCGGCATCGTTCGGATGGGGATTGGGGTCGATGGCCGCGACGATCGCGGCGTGGCATTTGCGGCAGGCCTGCTCCGTCACGACGCGGTTCGCGGGAGTGATGCGGATCGGCTCGTGAAAGGTTCCGGTGGTGAAGTAGAAGGAGTGCCAGAAGCCATTCTTCGCCTTCACGTAATACTTCGGGATGAGACCGGGCGGCGTATGGCAGTCGTTGCAGGCGGCGACGGAGCGATGGCTGGAATGACGCCAATCGTCGAAGTGCCCCTGCATGACGTGGCAGTTCGCGCACGCCTCGGGGTTGTTGGTGAGATACGAGGAGCCGCGCGCGTATCCGAACGTGAAGAGACCGAGCCCGGCGCCGATCGCCAGCAGCACGATGAGAACGACAAAGACGGCGCGAATCACGACAGGACTCCTGCGGTGCAACAGCTGCACCGATCCCATGCAAGCCCGATCATGTCATCGCGCATCGACCGAAGACGCCGCCGGTAAGTTTCGATCAGTACCTGTAGTTGCCGGTGGGATATCCCGTGGATATACTCTTGTCGTGCGCAAGGTACTGGTTTCTCTTCCGGAGACTGATCTCCGGGTGATCGACGCGGCCGCACGCAAGGCAGGCGAGACGCGGAGCTCGTTTGTTCGCCGGGCGGCTTTGACGGAGGCCCGCCGGATGACGCGTCCGATCGACGATCCGAAGACGCGCAGAGCATTCTCGAGATTGATCAGCAGAGCTGAGCGACGCAAGCCAATCTCGACCTCGGAGGCGCTCGCGGCTCGCGACCGGGGGCGTCGCTGAACGATCTGGTGGTTGACGCCTCCGTCGTGTTCAAGTGGCTGATTCCCGATGCCGCCGAGGAGGATGTCCCCGCGGCGAAGGCCCTTCTCGTCGATCACATGGAGGGAAGGGTGGCGATTGCCGTTCCTGCTCTTCTTTACTATGAAGTCGCGAACATCCTCCTCTTCGGCCGGTCGCGGCCTCCGATTCAGGATGCCGCGGAGGCGCTGAGCGATCTCTTCTCCATCCCCCTGACAGTGATGCCTCCGGCGCCGGATGCCGCAGATGCCGCGTTTCGGCTCGCGTCGATTCACGGGCTCTCGTACTACGACGCCGCCTACGTCGCGCTGGCCGAGGCTCTGGACTGCGTCCTGATCACGGCCGATCAGCGCCTTGCCCGTCGCGTCCACGTGGGCGGGCGAGTGCAGTTGCTCACGGCTATGACATGAGAACGGCCGTTCCGTCGCAGTGCATGCGGTCGTCTTCCTTTCGTGTGTGCGATCAGAGCGTCACGGCGTGATCGCCACCATCATGACGCCGTCGGGATCGCGGAGTGGGGTCACACCTTACTTTTTCTCAGAAGAACGAAGGTGTGACCCCATGCATACCCTCACGCTGATGCCGGAGGCATCGCGAGGCCGAGGAGACGGCGGAGCGGTGCGAACGTCAAGGCGACGGCTTGGATGCCGATCACCGTGGCCGCGGCAAAGAAGATGTGTGGATTCTTCGAGAGTCCCTCGAATGCAGATCGGGTTCGCGAGCGGCAGTTGAACATCTGACCGATCTGCACTCCGACGAGCGACAGCAGGGCGATGGTCCGCGCTACGTCGCCGCTGCCATAGCGTTGCAGCGCCAGCCAGTAGACCGTCAGCGTGATCGTGGCCAGCAGCGCTGCCTGCCAGGAGATCAGGATGAGGAACGAGCGTGAGAGCAATGACTCGTCGGGAGCGCGGGGCGGCTGCTTCATGAGGCCCGGAGCTGCCGGTTCCAGCGCCAGCGCGAAGGTGGGGAAGATATCGGTCACCAGGTTGAGCCAGAGGATTTGCAGCGGCAGGAGGGGCAGCGGCCAGCCGAGGACGATGGCCAGGAAGATCACCAGCACCTCGCTCAGGTTGTGCGAGAACATCACGTGCACGAACTTCACGATGTTCGCGTAGATGGCTCGGCCGCCTTCGATGGCAGCGACGATGGTGATGAAGTTGTCATCGGCGAGCACGATGTCGGCGGCTTCTTTCGACACTTCGGTTCCCCTCTCGCCCATGGCCACGCCCACGTCGGCCTTCTTGAGCGCGGGCGCGTCGTTGACGCCGTCGCCGGTGACCGCCACGATCGCATCTCCGTCGATCACGACGGTGCCCGGTGGAAGATTGAGAATCAGTTCGAGCCCCTTCGCCCGGCCAGCGCGCCCGGAAGGCTTCGCCTGTTGTATGAAGGCGTGTGTGATCCTCCGTCCTGCCTTCAGCCCGAGTGCACGCCGCCTTGGAATCGCCGCCGCTGCCGGCCTCGTCCTCCTGAGCCTGGGGTACGCGGTCACGCTCATCGGCGGGCTGATTTCGCTGGAGTCCCCGCAGCAGCCGGTCGCGGGGCAGTACTTCACCGCGATGGAACTGCTCATCCTGCTGGTTTGATGGCTGTCTTCGACAACGAGGACTTCGCGAAGCTCCTGCCGAAGCAGGCGATACACGTCAGCGCGATGGGATGCGATCGCCTCTGTGCTCGCTCCACGTTTGCCGTGGTCCGTCCAGCAGAAGAGCGAGAGCATTGAGAACATTGCGGCCGAGGATTCCGACGTCCTGATCGATCACGAGAAACTGACCGCGAAAGGTGCGGCCGAGCAAAAACAGCTCAGCGCGGACGGCGCCGGCCGAATTCGATCTGCCGTCGAACGCCAGCAACTCGTACGAGGCGCCGGTCTGCTCGATACCAGCCGCATTCACCGCGCCGAGCGGAAGCAGCGTCACGTCAGCACCCGTGTCGATCAGAAGCGGTACATCCGCGATGATGGTGCCGTTCTGCGGATTGCGAAGGCGCGCGGTTAGAACCGGCGCAGGAGGAACAAAGAGGCGATCATCGTACGGCGGCATCTTCGCCTTCCACGATCTCCATTGCGAAATCGGCTGCCTGTTCGGGCCGCAGGAGGTGTGGAGTGTGAATCGCGAAGGGCGGCAGTTCCTCGACGCCGGGAACGACGACGTACACCTTTGCGTGCTCGGGAAGTTTCACTGTTTCGGGCAGTTTGACTTCGCCTCCGTCGATGACTGCTTCGTAGGTAACGACCTTCATCGTGACTAGCTTACACCGGCTCGTGGGCCCGGGCGTCCCTCTCGGCCGTCATGCCCGCGCCTTCGCACGCGCTGCCGCGATCACGCGGCCGACGCCGAACCGCCCGCTGCCCGTTCCCCTGTTCCGGCGGAACGGATCGGGTCGATTCCGTCGCATTCTCGACTGGGCTTGGCTTGTGCGCAGGCGCCTTGTCGGTCGTACAATGCGCGGCCCTGAGAGGCCCGCGATGACCATCAACTGGGTTGCACTTCGCCCCTTCAACGGGTCGCAGCAAACCGCTTTCGAAGAGCTGTGCTGCCAACTCGCGCGAGGCGAGGATTACCCCGCCGGATCGACACCCATTCGCAAAGGCACACCCGACGCAGGTGTCGAGTTCTTCTGGATAATGCCTGACGGTGATGAGCATGTCTGGCAAGCGAAGTTCTTCCTGTCGCGCCCGTCATCAACGCAATGGGGCGAGATTGAGAAATCAATCAAGGCAGCGCTCGACAAGCACCCCCGTTTGACACGCTACGTGGTCTGCCTCCCGATAGATCGCGCTGATCCACGCATTACCGGTAAAAAGGGCCAAAAACAGAAGTGGTTCATGGACGACTGGGACGCTCACGTCGTCACGTGGACCACGTGGGCAGCCGACCGCGGTATGACCGTGGATTTCGACTACTGGGGCGAATCGGAGATCATGGACCGGCTGGCGCAGGAGCGGCACGCCGGGCGGCATTTCTTCTGGTTCAACGAGAAGTTTTTCAGCAATAAGTGGTTCTTCGAGCGTTACGAAGAGGCGCGTGCCGCTGCCGGTGCACGCTACACACCTGAGCTGAACGTCGAACTCCCGATCAGCCGGGTATTCGACAGTTTGGGCCGTACGGAGAGCTTCTTTCAATCCTTCCAGAGGCTTCGGGGACTACTTCGGAAGGAAGCCCGGTCTATGGACTTGGCGGGCGACGGCGCGATTCACAAATCGCTCGACACGCTCATCGAACTCATGTCGTTCTTCGACCAGCGGGACATGACGGCGCCGATTCCCTTCGCCGCGATCCAGCAGAGGTGCCGTGAAGCGGCAGAGCTGATCGCGGCGGAGAGAGAAAAATATGACGCTGGTGGCGGTGACCTCGATTCCAGAGAGCGACGGTCGTACATCGTCCACCGGTTGAACCTAGTAAGTCGCGCCCTTCGCGACATCCGCGAGGCCTCCGCGTCGCCAGATGCTTCGGCCGCGAACATCAACGCCCTGCTGGTCGATGGTGAGGCGGGATCGGGGAAAACACATCTTTTCTGCGACGTCGCACAACGGCGACTTGACGCTGGCTTGCCGACGGTGCTTCTCATGGGGCAGCAATTTGGCGCCGGGCTTCCCTGGCCGCAGATTACGAGCATGCTCCATGTCGCCGTCACGGCGGAGGAATTCCTCGGCGCTCTGAACGCAGCCGCGGAAGCGCGGAACGCGCGCGCCGTCATTCTCATCGATGCGCTGAACGAAAGCGATGACCGCTCGATGTGGCGAAAACATCTCGCTTCGATGCTCACGCTGATTGGTCGGTACGCTTACCTCTCGGTGGCTTTCTCGGTCCGCACGTCGTACACCGAAGACGTTATTCCGGAGGGGCTGGGTAGCGACAAGTTGATTGCCGTGAGGCACGAAGGCTTCGAAGGGCATGAATACCGCGCCACCCGGACGTTCTTTGCCGCCTATGGGATCGTGCGGCCGGCGGTGCCGCTTCTCAACCCGGAATTCGACAACCCGCTCTTTTTGAAGCTCTTCTGTCAGGGCATCAAGGCTGCGGGGCTGACGAAGGTGCCACCTGGCTTTCAAGGCATCACGCGTGTGTTCGACTTCTTCACCAACTCGATCAACGAGAAGCTGGCTCGCGAAATCGACTTCGACGCGAAAGAGCGACTCGTCCAGCGAGCACTCGATTCTGCGGCTGCCGCCATGGCGAAGAACGGCCGTCGCTGGTTGTTGCTAGCAGAAGCCAAGGCTGCTGTTGATGCCTGGCTGCCGAATAGGTCATTCCGGAACTCGCTCTTCAAACATCTTCTCAGCGAAGGGTTGCTTGCTGAGGAAAAGGTGTGGAGCGAGGACGGACGGGTGGACGCCGTGCGGTTCACCTACGAGCGTTTCGCGGACCATTCGATTACGGCGCACCTTCTTTCTACGGTCGACAACTCCGACCTACTGCGTGCCGCATTCGCCGAAACTACGCCTCTCAGAAGGATGTTGCGTACGCGTCACGCGGCCGGTGTACTGGAAGCGCTCGCCGTGCAGTTGCCAGAGAGATTTGCTGTCGAGCTGCCAGAGATGCTGCCCGAGCACCGGCTCGTGCCCGCCGTTCGACGGGCCTTCGTTCAGAGCCTACTGTGGCGCAGGCGCGACACCGTAACGCGCCGCACCGGCCGCTACCTCCGTGAAATATGGTGGAAGCACCGCGAAGACGCCGGTGACGTCATCAACGCCTTCCTGACGGTGTGTACTGATCCAGACCACCAGTTCAACGCCAGGTTTCTGCACCGGCATCTCAGCCGGATGAAGATGCCGGACAGGGACCGCTGGTGGTCGACCGTGATTTCAACCGAGTGGGGCCGCCACCGAGCCGCGGACAGGTTGATCGAGTGGTCTTGGTCGCTTGCAGACGAGAAGTCGCACATTCATGATAAGCCGATCGAGTTAGCCGCGACGGCGCTCGGCTGGTTGCTCACTTCGCCCAACCGCCCGTTACGCGATCGTGCGACCAAAGCATTGGTTGCACTTCTTCTGCCGCGGCCCGCCGTACTCCGGGCGTTTCTGCGGTCCTTCGCGGCGGTCGATGATCCATACGTGATGGAGCGCGTTTATTGCGTGGCGTATGGGTGCGCGATGGGATTGAATGATACGTCCGCACTGGCGGAACTGGCGCAACAGGTCTTCTCCGCAGTTTTTGAAGACGGCCGGCCGCACCCGCACGTCCTGCTCCGCGACTACGCGCGCGGCGTCATCGAGATGGCGTTGCACCGTGGAGCTGCGATAAACATCGAGGTGCAGCGAGCCCGCCCGCCATACGCTAGCGATCCCCCTACGAAGTATCCATCGAAGGAAGACATCGAGAAGTACAAAGGCGGCAAAGGTATCGGGGCCATCCGGCTTTCGGTTGGGGAACACGGGGATTTCGGGCGGTACATCATCGGCTCCAACAATCAGACGTTCCCGTTCGACGATGCACCGCTGAACAGCCGCGATGTTCGGCGTGATATCGCGGACTTTCTGAAGTCGCTCGCCCCCGAAGAGACCGAGTTGCGTCAGCAGTACGAACGCGCAGAAACGGTCCGCGTTATCGTTCAAATTCAACGAGACAGGGTCATCCAGACGACGGACACTAAGCTCGATGAGGAGGTCCTTGCGTTCCGGGAGCGATTCTTGACGGCTCTCGGCGAAGAGCGCGCCGCCTTCTACACGAACGTCGTCCGTCCGCATCAAGCGGACTCACGACTTAGGCAGCCGACGTTCGACCTTTACGCGGCGCAACGATGGGTGTTTCAGCGGGTCCTTGATCTCGGCTGGACGGAGGAACGATTCGCTGAGTTCGATCAGGAGCTCTATCGTGGCTTGGACCGGCTCGAAGGAGACCGGCCGGAGCGGATGGGGAAGAAATACCAATGGATCGCCTGGCACGAGTTCGTCGCCCGCGTCGCCGACAACTTTCGCTTTTACGATCAGCACGACGAGAAACGCACCGTATATGTGGGACCGTGGCAAATGCGTCTGCGCGATATCGATCCGTCACTACTGATTGCTCGGACCGGACCGCAATTGCTGGACCGCTCGCCTGCGGAGTGGTGGTGTCCACGCATGTACGACGATTGGCGGACGCCAGAGGATCAAGCGGAATGGGTCCAAAGCACAGCCGACATTCCTGATCCTCGAGACCTGATCGACATCACGGCACGCGACGGAGCGCGTTGGCTGAATCTCCAGATGGCCGTGCAGTGGACCGAGCCGGCCTTGCCTGGTGAAGATAAGTGGGATGTCGACCACCGCGCGATGGAGTACGACATCCGAAGTTACATCATCCATCGTGACGCTGCGGCGGCGCTTTGGGACTGGGCGTCAGCACGGCATCACGCCGATACACGCATTTCAGACATGCCGACGAACCACCGTATCTTTCTCGGCGAATATTATTGGGCAGCGGCGTACGAATACTTTCAGACGCCTTATCACGGCAACGACGGCTGGGTGTTGCGCGGAGACCCGCCTCAGAAGCTGCTCCGATCGTCGGAAGGCTATACATGGGAGCGCGGCGATCCGGATGCGTCGATCGACGAGAGAATGGACGTTATCCTTCCTGCTCGCGTGCTTGCCGACGGGATGGAACTCCGACACGGAAGCGTTCCCGGAACACTCGTGGATGCATCGGGGACGATCGTTTTCCAGGATCCCTCCGTCACCGCCACGGGACCGGGAGCTTTGCTCGGTGCGCGCGAGGCTCTGCTGTGGTTCCTCGAAAAACATGAGTATCAGTTGTTGTGGGTTGTCAGTGGCAAGCGACAGGCTTATCCGGGTGGTCACGATTCCGCGGCCGGAACGCCGCTGTTTCTCACGGGCGTGTTCCGCCTCGTTGACGACAAACTCGAAGGGCAGTTCCAAGCTCGCGACACCGAGCAGCACGACCACGGACCGGCGCCCGACGAGGAGTGGGAAGTAGAGATCGACGGCCCAACCTCCTGAACGTCTAGCGGTTGTGCACGAGCGACAGAAGTTCGCGGGTTCCTACCCTCGCTCGTGCTGACGGCTCCGTCGCCTGAACGTTAGCTCAGATGTCTGGACACCAGTTGCGCGCACAGGAGTCGCGGAGGCTCAGTCCTTCCGCGACTTCGGCGCGACGTGCGGTCGGCGGTCGAAGATCTTGATCAACTCTGACGGCCGGCACTCCAGCGCGTCCGCAAGTCGCAGGAGCATCCCGAGAGTCGGTGTCGTCACGCCGCGCTCGAGCTGGCTGATGAAGGGAGTGCTCGTTCGCGCGCTATCTGCGAGCTGCGCCTGAGTCATTCCGCGGGCGGTTCGGAGTTCGCGCAGGCGCGCGCCGAAGATCTCGCCTTCTTCGCGCGGACTAAGCGTCAAACGTCACGCTCCCATTGACAAACGTGCCACGACGACATGGCATATATCATCTAACCAAGGAGCCGATCCCGATGCCCAACCCCACCCCCGACCAAATCCGCCGTATCTTCCTCAGCCCCCGCCCGCACGTCACCCTCATGACCGCGGCCGATCTGCTCGGGATGACGCTGAAAGACCTCAAAAAGGACATCGACGATGGGGTCATTGTAGCGACTTCGACTCCCCTCGGCGTGCGGATCAGTCGCGAGGAGATGATCACCGCGGCGATGCGGCTCTGGGAGCAAACGGTCATCGAAGACGTCCTCGGCGATGACGCGGCGGCCGTGTTGCCGGAGGCGATCCGGCTCGTGCTCCTGCGCGTGCGCGTGCCGCGCTATCAGCGCGACATGCTGGTCGCGCTCGCGCAGCGGCATGGGACATCGGTCGACGAGATCTTGACGCGCGAACTGGAGGATGTGGCCTGCGCGCACGCCGAGGAGCTCGCGGGTGCGGTGCCGTCGCTCGCGATCGGCCTCGGGACCGGCAGCGACGGCGGCGCTGGCTGGCCGAACCTTCATCAGTGAGGCCGGCTGCCGTCGCGGCATGGCCGAGGGCGAGCGAGAGAGAGGAAACGATGAAGAAAGAACGGAAAGCGAAGCCGTGCGAGCGTTGTGAGCCGCCGCGCGCAAGCTTTCGCGGAGGACGCGGGAAGTCGCGCGAGGTCAGCGTGACGTCGCTCTATCGCGCCGCGCAGGCGATCGGCGCGAAGGGTGAGCCGGTGCCGTATCTGCGCCTCTCCGGCCGCTGGCTCGAGCGCCTCGGGTTCGCGAGCGGCTGCCGGGTGGTCGTGACGGAGGAGCGGGGGAAGCTCACGCTCACGATCGTGAGAACCGACGAGAGGCCCTTCGCTCCGGGAAGTCGCTTTTAAGTGATCGGCGATGGGAAAAAAGCCATCACCGATCGGATCAAAGTGATCCCCGGTCACTTTCATCCCATCGCGCGTCACTTAAAAGTGATCCTCGGGTCGCTTTTATCTGATCGCGGATCACTTGAAAGTGAGCGCGCGTGGCTTTTATCCGATCGCGGGTCATTAAAAAGTGATCGCAGATGGGAAAAAAGTGATCGGCGTCGAATTTAAGTGATGGGGACCTGGGGCGTCCGCGAGTGGGCGCTCAGGTTGCGGGCGGAGCGCTCACCTGATCCGCTCAAGGCGATGCCCCGAGGCCAAAAATTACCCGCTCGCAACGGTCACAGCGCGATCGCCCGCCGTCGCGCGATGAACTTCTGAGCTTCGACGATTGCGATCGGCAGGACGACCGTGAGGGCCAGCATGGGCCACGCCGATGCCGGAGGCACCGCAAGGCCGAGGAGACGGCGGAGCGGCGCGAACGTCAGGGCGACGGCCTGGATGCCGATCACCGTGGCCGCGGCAAAGAAGATGTGTGGATTCTTGGAGAGTCCCTCGAATGCAGATCGGGTTCGCGAGCGGCAGTTGAACATCTGACCGATCTGCACTCCGACGAGCGACAGCAGGGCGATGGTCCGCGCCACGTCGCCGGCGCCATAGCGTTGCAGCGCCAGCCAGTAGACGGTGAGCGTGATCGTCGCCAGCAGCGCCGCCTGCCAGGAGATCAGGATGAGGAACGAGCGCGAGAGCAATGACTCGTCGGGAGCGCGAGGCGGCTGCTTCATGAGTCCCGGCGCCGCCGGCTCCAACGCCAACGCGAACGCGGGGAAGATGTCGGTCACCAGGTTGAGCCAGAGAATCTGCAGCGGCAGGAGCGGCAGCGGCCACCCGAAGACGATGGCCAGGAAGATCACCAGCACCTCGCTCAGGTTGTGCGAGAACATCACGTGCACGAACTTCACGATGTTCGCGTAGATGGCCCGGCCGCCTTCGATGGCAGCGACGATGGTGATGAAGTTGTCGTCCGCGAGAACGATGTCGGCCGCTTCTTTCGACACCTCGGTTCCCCTCTCGCCCATGGCCACGCCCACGTCGGCCTTTTTGAGCGCGGGCGCGTCGTTGACGCCGTCGCCGGTGACCGCCACGATCGCGCCGCCCGCCTGCAGCGCCTCCACGATCCGGTACTTGTCTTCGGGTGAGACACGCGCGAAGACGTCGGTGTCGGCCACGATCGCGCGCGTTTCCGCGCCGGCGAGCTCGCTCGCATGCCTGACGCGCGGCGCTCCGTCCGTCCATCGAAGCTGCGAGGCGATGGAACGTGCCGTTTCCGCCTGATCGCCCGTGAGCATGATCAAACGGATCCCCGCTGCTCGTGCAGCGGCCACCGCTTCGACGACGCCGGCGCGGGGAGGATCGACCATCCCGACGAACCCGAGGAAGGTGAATCCGTGGTCCGGATCTCCTGAACTTTCAGGCGCTGACTTCTGACCAATTGCGAGCACGCGAAGTCCCTCCGCGGCCAGCTCGTCGTTCATGGAAGTGAGCTTTGCACGTTCTTCCGGCGAGACATCGCAGGCATCGAGGACCACGCGCGTTGCACCTTTCAACGCCCAGAGAAAATCGCCAGCCGGCGCGCGATGAATGGTGATCATCCGCTTCGTGACCGAATCGAAAGGATGCTCGCCGACGCGTGGATGCTCCTGTCTCAGGCGGTCCACGTCGATCCCGTCCCGTACCGCGGCAGCCACCAGTGCGATCTCCGTTGGATCGCCCGTGTCCGCGGTCGCGTCGTTGCACAGCACACTCGCTCTGACGAGGTCTTCCTGCTGTGTGCCCTCACGCAACCGGTACTCCTGAACCGTCATCCGATTCATCGTCAGGGTGCCGGTCTTGTCGGAACAGATCACGGTGGTGCTGCCGAGCGTCTCGACGGCGGTCAGCCGCCGCACGAGGGCCTTCTTCTTCGCCATGCGCAGCACGCCGAATGCGAGGATGAACGTCGTCACGGCAGGTAACGCTTCGGGCACCGCCGCTACCGCGAGCGTGATTCCGACCTCCAGCATCATCCACAGCTCATCGCCGCGCATCATCCCGGCGGCGATCACGACCGCCGCGATGACCAGCACGACGACGGCGAGACGTTTCCCGAGTGCGTCGAGCTTGTCCTGGAGGGGCGTGCGCTCATCAGGGACGTCGCTCACAAGGCGTCCGATCCGTCCGAGCTCGGTCTGCTCACCCGTGTCGACCACGACCGCCAGCGCGCGGCCGGCGACGACGCCGGTCCCGAGGAACAGCATCGACGAGCGCTCGGCGATCGGCGTTTCCGGCGCAACGGCATCGGCGGACTTCGACACCGGATTGCTTTCGCCCGTCAGCGGCGACTCCTCCGCACGAAGGGCCGCTGCCTCGAGGATGCGAAGATCGGCGGGAACGCGATCGCCGGCGGCGAGCAGCACGATGTCACCGGACACGAGATCTTCAGCCGGCACCGTTACGACGGCACTGCCGCGCCGTACGTTCGCTGCGAGCTCGGTCTGTTTGCGCAATGCCGCGAGCGCGCGCCCCGCCTGCCACTCCATTCCGAATCCGATGGCCGCGTTGAGCAGCAGGACCACGAGGATGGCGACGGCTTCCAGCGTTTCGCCGGTTGCCCACGCGATCGCCGCAGCGACCGCCAGCAGCAGCACGATCATGTTCAGGAACTGTTCGAGGAGCAGCCGTCCCAGCGGCCGCGGTTTGGCATGCGGAAGGACATTTGCCCCGCTTTGCCGCCGGCGCTCGATGATTGCCGCGTCGCTCAATCCCACCGCCGCATCGACGTGCAGCTCTGAGAGGACCCGCTCCACGGGCAAGGCGTGAGCGTTCTCCACGGTGTTCCTCGCTGGGCGATGTCCCGCTCCTTCGTCGCCGCCATCGCGCGCAGGCACTGGCGGCGCTGCAGCGGTTACGGTCACGGCGTGATCGCCACCTTCATGACGCCGTCGCGACGGTCGCCGAACAGCTTGTACGCCTCGTTGATGTCGGCCAGCTTGAAGCGGTGCGTGATGAGGGGACGGAGGTCGAGTCTGCCGCTGCGCACCATCTCGATGAGGCGGCGCATCCGCTCTTTCCCGCCGGGGCAGAGCGTCGTCACGATGCGGTGGTCGCCGAGTCCGGCGGCGAACGCGTCGTATGGCATCTGCAGCTTGCCGGAGTAGACGCCGAGTGACGACAGCGTGCCGCCCGGGCGGAGCACGCGCAGGGCGTTCTCGAATGTCTCCTGAGTGCCGAGGGATTCGATGGCGACGTCGACGCCGGTGCCGTGGGTGATGCGGCGGATCTCGTCGACGACGTCAACCTTGCGGTAATCGAGGACGACGTCGACGCCCATCTTTTTGGCTATGGCAAGACGGGCGTCATCGCCGTCGACACCGATCACCACCGCGGCGCCCATCAGCTTCGCGCCGAGCGAGGCGCAGAGGCCGATCGGTCCCTGCGCGAAGACCGCCACCGCGTCACCGATCCTGACTCCGCCCGACTCGGCTCCGCTGATGCCGGTCGAGGCGATGTCGGCGAGGAGCACGACCTGTTCGTCGGTCACGCCGTCCGGGATCTTCGCGAGGTTCGCCTGGGCGTTGGGCACGAGCAGGTATTCGGCCTGCGCGCCGTCGATCGTGTTGCCGAACCGCCAGCCGCCGATGGCCTCGTAGCCGCTGCCGTGGCCGCACTGCGAGAGGTTGCCGGAGAGACAGGCGTTGCACTGTCCGCACGGCGTGATGGCGCCGACGAGCACGCGGTCGCCGATGCTGTAGCCGGTCACGCCGGCGCCCAGCTCCTCGATCACGCCGACCGGCTCGTGGCCGATGATGAGGCCCGGCTTGACCGCGTACTCACCCCGTACGATGTGGAGATCGGTGCCGCAGATCGTCGTCATCGTGACGCGGATGACCGCTTCACCCGGTCCCGCCTGCGGTCGCGGGACTTCCTCCAGGCGAACGTCATCGACGCCGTGAAAAACGGCCGCGCGCATCGTTCCGGCATGCGCCGGCATCACCGTTCCTGCTCCGCAAAAATCGTGGACATGATGAGACTCCTTTCCTCGTGCGGCCCATCGGCTGGGCGGCATTCACTCCGCCCACAGAAAACCGACCGGGGGCCTCCGGCGGCACGGCCGACAGCGTTGGTTGCCTCAGGCCGGACGGACACACGTCGCACGAATCGCGATTCGTGGGACAACAAACGCTGCCGGCCGTGCCGGCCCGCCGGAGGCCTCCGGTCGGTCTCTCTTCCGTGGCCGAATGAAAGCATTCTGTTACACCGGCCGATCGTCGTAGCTGCGGGGCAGGATTACGCGAAACGTCGAGCCTTGGCCCGGTTTCGTCGCCAACTCCAGCCCGGCGTCGAGCAGCTCGCAGAGGCGTTTGACGATCGACAGACCGACCCCTTCACCCGGCTGCTCCGCCTGGGACAGGGCTTCGGAAGCGGAGGGGAGGGTCGCAGCAGGGGCGATGTCGCGCCGCCGGTCGGTGTTCGCCGCCATCGCGTCATCCGCGGCTTTCGTCGCGTCGTGCAGTTCCTGCGCGAGCGGCGCCGCGCCGTTTTCGTCGATCCCGGGGCCGGTGTCCTGAATGGAGAACGTCCACCGGTCCGTGTCGCGTCCCCGGTCGAGTCCCCACGTCACGGTCACGCCGCCGTGCGGCGTGTACTTGATGGCATTGAGCAGCAGGTTTTGCAGGATGCGCAGGACTTTCGTTTTGTCGCCCTCGACCGGCAGAGTTCGCGGCCCGTCCATCTTCAGGAACAAGCCCCGGTCCGTCGCGGCCGGCTGCGAGGCGGCGCAGAAATCGCGCAGCAGCGAAGCGGCATCGAAGGTGGTGAGCTCGCGTTGTTCGTGGCCGGCCTCGAGACGGGCCAGGCTCAGCAAGTCCGTGAGCATCTCGTGCAGCGAGGCCACGCTCTTGCTGAGCATGTCGGCGGCCTCGACCCGGACCGGTTCCGAGAGCCCCGCGCTGGCGTCCTGAAGAAGCGTCGTCGCGCCTTTCACGACGGTGACGCTGCCGCGCAGATCGTGCGCGGCGGTGCGCCACGCCTCGGCGCGTGAATGCTCCAGAGTGTGCAGGGCGGCGAGAGCCTTCTCGAGATCGTTGACATGCCCGGCCGACTCCGCCTGATGGAGGCGCCAGTACTGCGTCGCGCTGTCGGTGATCCCGTCGGCACAGAGCTGTGCCCAGGCGCGGCGGACGGTCGGCATGACGCCGGGCTCGAGATCGGGATGGCCGGCGGCGTAGCGTTCCAGCTCGTCCGCGACGCAGATCTGCAGATGTCCCCACTCGCGGATCAGCTCCCGCAACTGATAGCCCTGCTGCCAGCGCTGCAGGCCGTGGTCGCACACCCGCGCGCTCTGGATCTGCCCGTCCAGCGCGGTCTGCGCGTCCGGCCACGCCTCGATCGTATGCGCCAGGCAGTCGAGCACGGCGGGAACGTGATCGTTGAACTGGGCGCGGGAGAGCGATGACGCGATGCCGCGTTCCGCCGCAGGCTCGCCCGCGGCGCGCCACGCTTCGAGAATCGCGTCACGCCGTGCGAGCAGTTCGGAGGCGATCGCGCTCAATTGCTCTTGTGCACGACTCGCGGAGGTGACGGGCATGAGTTCCCTTCTGGTTGATTGAATCGAGAGGAGCGGCCTTCGCTGACAGCGACACACGTCGCGCGAGCCAGGTTGCAGCCGGACGTTGCAAGAACCGCTCCGCGGGTCATTTATACGGTAGCGGAAATTCGGTCTGTTGCGCGCCCGTTCTGTCGAGAACACGCCTGATCAGCTGGTTGCGACAGAGCGTGCACGAAATGGAGCCCCACGGGCATCCCGTGCGCGTTTCGCCACTCCCTCCATCCTCAGACGGTCGTCCCCCGAAAGGATGTGAAGCATGGCAACTCCAGCTCCGGCCAACAAGCCCGGTAAACCGCTTCCCTCAGGCCAATCCCCTCTCGAAGCGTCCGAGTCGCGCTACCGCCGGCTGTTCGAGACCGCGCAGGATGCGATTCTGATCCTCGACGCCGAGGAAAGGCCCGGCACGATCGTGGACGCCAATCCCTTCGTGATCGATCTGCTCGGGTACTCGCTCGACGAACTGGTGGGGAAGGAGCTCTGGGAGATCGGTCTGTTCGCCCATAAGGAGCAAAGCCAGGCGGCGATGGCGCAACTGCAGAAAGAAGGCTACATCCGCTACGAGGACATCCCTCTCGAAACCAAGCAGGGAAAGCGTGTGGACGTGGAGTTCGTCAGCAACACCTACCTGGTCGACGGCCGGAAGGTGATCCAGTGCAACATCCGCGATATCACCGAACGCGCCCAGGCGGCCCGTGCGCTCAGAGCGTCCGAGGCGCGCTACCGGCGGCTCTTCGAGACCGCCCAGGATGCGATCCTCATCCTCGACGAAGCGAGCGGCAAGATCATGGACGCCAATCCGTTCGTGATCGACCTGCTCGGATATCCACTCGACGAATTGCTCGGCAAGGAGCTGTGGGAGATCGGTCTGTTCTCCGACAAGGAGGAGAGCAAGGCGGCCATGGCGCGGCTGCAGGAGAACGGCTACATCCGGTATGAGGACATGCCGCTCGAAACGAAGCAGGGAAGGCGCGTCGAAGTGGAGTTCGTCAGCAACTCCTACATGGTCGGCGACCTCGAGGTCATCCAGTGCAACATCCGCGACATCACCGACCGCAAGTGGGCGGAAGAGGCGGCTCGCATCAGTGCGGGGCGTTTCCGGTTCCTCGCCGAGTCGATGCCGATCATCATCTTCACCGCGAAACCCGACGGAGCCATCGACTACTGCAACCGCCAGTTGACGGAGTTCACGGGGCTGCCGTGCGAGGAAGTCTGCACGGCGGGCCGCGGGCACTTCACCCATCCCGACGAAGTGGAAGAGGACGAGCGCCTCTGGCGCCACGCGATCGAAAGCGGGGAGCCGTTCCAGCTCGAAAGCCGCTTCCGCCGCGCCGACGGTGTCTATCGCTGGCACCTCACTCGCGCCGCGGCCATGCGCGATGCCGGAGGGATCGTGATCTGGGTCGGCTCCAGCACCGACATTCACGACCGGAAGAGCGTCGAAGAGAATCTGGTCCGCCAGTACCACGAGTCCGAAGCGCTCAGCCGCGCGAAAGACGAGTTCCTGGCCACGAGCTCTCACGAGCTGCGGACGCCGCTCACGTCGATCCTGGGCTGGTCCGAGCTGCTGGTGACCGGCGGCCTGGATGCCGAGACCCAGCGCGAAGCCCTCGATTCCATCCGCCAGTCCGCAAGGGCGCAGTCACGGCTGATCGACGACATGCTCGATGTCTCGCGCCTGCTCACCGGGAAGCTCGAGCTGAACAGCGAGCCGGTCGACGTGGCGGCGGCCCTCCTGCTCGCGATCCGGGCCATTACGCCCGCGGCCGAGAAGAAGAACCTCAAGCTGGAGCAGTCATTCGTGCGGGGAGCTTCGCGCGTCGACGGCGATCCGACACGGCTCCAGCAGATCTTCTCGAACATCCTCTCGAACGCCGTGAAATTCACCCCGGCCGGGGGGCACATTCGCGTACGTCTCTCGTCGAGAGACTCGCGGGTTGACGTCGAAGTGAGCGATACCGGGCAAGGGATCAGCCGCGAGTTCCTTCCGCGCGTATTCGACAGCCTGAGCCAGGAGGGCGGAAGCAGTACGCGCCAGCACGGCGGTCTCGGTCTCGGCCTCTCGATCGTCAAGCAGCTCGTGCAGATGCACGGCGGCACGGTGCGCGCCGAAAGTGAGGGACAGGGAGAGGGCTCCACCTTCACGGTGTCGCTTCCCGCCCGCCGCTTCGCGGCCACCGTGGAAGAGCCTGTGCTGCACATTCGCGACGCGAACGAGACACCTGCGCCGGACGAGGCGGTTTCGATCGCGGGCATGCGCGTGCTCGTCGTCGATGACGAATTGGAGATGCGGAAGTTGATCTCGACGGTTCTGCGCGGCGCCGGCGCTTCCGTCGTCACGGCGGGCAGCGCCGCGGAAGCGTTCGACCGCCTGACGGAGCAATCCTTCGACGCGCTGGTGAGCGACCTGGCCATGCCCGCCGAGGACGGCCACTCGCTCTCGCGTCGCATTCGCGCCCGCGACGACGACAAGTCCCGCATTCCCGCGGTCGCGGTGACGGCCTACGGCGGCCCTCTGCAACGCCAGTTGGCGCTTTCCGCGGGCTTCGACGACTACCTCAAGAAGCCCTTTGCACCGCAGGACCTGGTGCGTGCCGTCGCGGGTGTTCTCACGAGAAGCCGTTGAGGGCTCCTTGACCGGTCTCCTTCGTTGGCTGACACATTGACTGGTCAGTTCGAAAGGATGACGTTCCGGACCGAGGTGGCGAGATTGTCGAAGTTGAACGGCTTTCGGAGGATAGGGATGGACGCCTCCCGAATGACGTCCGGGATCGCCTCGTCCGCGTAGCCCGTCATCAGCATCACTCTCATCCCAGGTCTCAGCGAGAGGCCGGCCTCGGCGAGCTGGTAACCATTGAGACCCGGCATTTTTACGTCCGTGAGCAGCATGTCGATCGACGTGTCCGACTGCAGAATTTCGAGACCGGCGGTCCCGTCGGCGGCTTCGATGACGGCGAATCCGCCCAACCGGAGCGTTACACCGACGACACGGCGCAGCATCGGTTCGTCTTCCGCCAGGAGGACGGTGAAGCGATTCTCTTCAGGAGCGGTAGAGCTGTTCATGCGGTCTCCGGTGGTTCGGCCTCGAAATGGCGGCGCAGAAGGATGGCGATCGTGGTCCCCTTCCCCGGGACCGTGTCGATGTCGAAATATCCATTGGATTGGCGGATGAAGCCGAAGGCCATGCTCAATCCAAGCCCGGTTCCCTGCCCGTGAGGCTTGGTGGTGAAGAACGGATCGACGGCACGCTTGCGCACCTCTTCCGTCATCCCCGACCCCGTGTCCCGCACCTTCACTTCGACGTACTCGCCCGGCGTGACCTCCCCGCCCGGGGCTCCGTCCAGAGTCAGGTCGTTCGTCGCGATGGTGAGGGTCCCCCCGTCCGGCATCGCATCGCGGGCGTTGATCGCAAGATTGAGGATCACGTTCTCCATCTGGTTGACGTCGCAGAGCGTCTTCCATTGTGCCCTCAACTCCCATTCGATGCGAACACGGTCACCGACCGAGTGGAGGATCAGATCCTTCATGCCCGTGGCGAGCTCGCTCAGATTGACGGAACGGGGGGAGAGCGGCTGGCGCCGGGAGAATGCGAGAAGACGCCGCACCAGATGGCCGGCGCGATCGACGGCCTCTCCGGCCCCGTCCGCATAGGTTTGAATCGCCGACGGGTCGGCGGCGGCCTGTGCCTTCAGAAGGTGCAGGTTCCCCTGGATGATCGTGAGCAGGTTGTTGAAATCGTGGGCGATGCCGCCGGAAAGCTGCCCCACCGCCTCCATCTTCTGACTCTGACGCAGCGCGTCCTCCGCTTTGCTCCGTTCTTCCATTTCGTTCTGCAGCAGTTGATTCGTCTCCGCAAGTGCGATGGCGCGCGCCTCGAGCTGACGGTTCGCCTCTCCCAACGTGCGCTGCGAGGTGCCGGTGAATGCCATCAGCAATGCGGCCATGACCGCGAGCAGCATGATGGCGGCGTGGCGGGTCAGCCGCCGGCCGGGCGGCTCATCGATCGTGCGGATGGACACGGTGCCGAGGGGGATGCTGTCCTGCATGACCGGAACGACGACCATCGCCCTGCGGCCCCGC
Source organism: Thermoanaerobaculia bacterium (assembly GCA_035629865.1). GTDB lineage: Bacteria > Acidobacteriota > Thermoanaerobaculia > Gp7-AA8 > Gp7-AA8 > QHVT01. The sequence continues at coordinate 146,054 of DASPHC010000003.1, forward strand.
ACGAGGGTGCTTCGATCGGGCGCCGAGCGCGGCAGCGGCTCCTGGCCCTTGCGCACGAAACTCGCGACCAGAGCGTTCCTGTCGTCGTACACGCCCGCAGCCTCGATCTCCGGATTGATCTGCAACGCGCTGACGTGCTCCTGCACGGCCTTCGCATCCGCGAAGAAGAGAGCGGCGGTGATGCTCGCCGCGAGAATCTCCCCCTGGACCGTCACCTCCCGGACCTGCTGTGCGCGGAACACCCGATCCTGATAGGCCGAGATCAGAATGCCGGCGGCCAGCAGGGCGATCGCCGCCGCCAGCGCGTACGCCGGCGTGAGCCGGCGCGGGCCGCGGACGTGATCGACTGCGGTCATGGTGAGATTTCCGGCCGCGCGGCGTTGACCTTCCGCGCCAGCGCGAGCAGTTTCGAGCTGATCACCAGGCGATTTCCCGCCGCGGCAACATTGTCGATGTCGAAGCTCACGCGATCGTCGACGATGACGAAATGCACGATGCCTGCGGTCGCACTGATGGCTGAATCGGTGACCGTGAGAGTCGCGGTACCGCTCACCGCCTTCAGCGCCTCGGCGGTCCGCTGACTCGCGGAGCCCGACACGAACATCACGTGGCAGTCGGATTGCGGCTCGGCCTTCGCGAGCTGCCGCAGGACGATCGGATGCCGGCCGACGCTCTGACCCGAGACAGCTTCCTGAATCCGGCCGCCGTAAGGATCGGCTCCGGCCACGCAGAGATAGAACGGCGAAGAATCGCGGTCGAACGAGCCTTGCGGCCATTCGACGAAGGAGGCGAACTTGTAGAGGAACGTCGCCTTGACGGCGTATTCGAGTGATCGGTCGGCGGTGTGAGCCGGGAGTGCGACGAGCAATACGGCCAGCACGATCGGGAGGACGAGGCGGCCCGTGCGAGTTTCAGAGGACATCTCAGGGGGTCCAGCGGGCGGTCAACGTGAGCGACCGCGGAATCTCGCTCGGCGTAATGGACGGATTCACGAATTCGAGATGCCGCTCGTGGAGCAGATTCTGTCCGTCGAGGGACAGCTCGAGGCTCTCCGCCGCATCCCATGCGATCCGGACATCGGCCTCGAGATAGGCGGGCACCGCCGGACTCTTCAGGCTGCCCACATTGCGCAGCCATAGATCCAACGCGAAACCGCGGGGCAGGTCTATGCTGGAACGGAGCTGCCACTGGCAGCGCGGATCGTTTCCGGCGAAGGCAACGCCGAACACGTCCCGGCTCCCCGGGGCGAGCCGCAGATTCTTCCGCAGCGCGCTGAATCCGCCGCTGAGGCGCCACCAGTCGCGCACGGCGAAGTCCGCCCATGTCTCGACACCCTGGGTATCGCCCCGCATGTTGTTCCGGACGACGAGTGGGAACACGGCCGGCCCCGATCCTTCCACGGTTCGGAGGTGGTCGTAGGAGTTGTAGAACGCGGACACGGAAAGGGAAAACGCCGGGGAGAGCAGACCGCGATAGCCGGCCTCGTATGCGACCAGCTCCTCGGACTCGAAGTCCGGCCCGCCGGCGAGGATGCCGGGGTTGATCAAGTCGGTGTCGAATCGCGAAGGCGTCCGCACCGCGCGTGCGGCCGACGTCCACAACAGCGTTCGGTTCGAGACGGTCCAGGCCAGCCGCGCGTCCGGCATGAATTCGAGGCCTGTGTAGGTGTTGTCCTCCAGCTTCAAGCCGACGGCGAGCTTCAGCCGGTCGCTCAGCGCGATCCCATCCTGGACGAACACGTTTGCGAACCGGAGCGTGCGGCCGGCCGGCGCGAGAAAGGACGTCCCCGGCCCGCGCTCGAAATGGTCGTCGGTCATTCGATAACCCGCTCCGACCACCAGCGCGTGCCGGGAACCCCGGGAGAAGTCGTACTGCGTTTCGAGAGCGTACTGATCGACGGTCGCCTCGATGCCGCTGACCAGCACCCGGCGGGAGTTGTCGAAGTACGTCTGCACGCTCAGGTTGGAGCCGCCGGTGAATTTGCGGGCCCAGGTCCCGGAGACGTTCCCGCCGCTGATGCTTCCGCTCGGAAGAAATGCCGGCCGCCCGATGCCGGTACCGCGATAGAAGTCGCCCTGCAGGGTGAAGGTGTCGGCGGCCTGACTCCAGTCGGCGCGGAAACCACCCTGGACATGATTCCAGGAATCCTCCGCACTCGCGCCGTTCGCGCGCACCATCGAGCCCTGCCTCAGGCCGAGCCCGTAAACACGGAAGCCGCCGCTGGGGCCGAGCCCTCCGCCGTAGCGCACGCCGAGCCTCCGGTCGAGCGAACCGAGGCCGGCATCCACCATCCAGCCGCGCGTCCGGGCGGAGTCCCTGGTGATGATGTTGATCACGCCGTTGACTGCGTTTGCTCCCCAGAGCGTGCCGCCCGGGCCGCTGATGACCTCGACGCGGTCGATGTCGTCGATGAAGGTGTGTTGCGCATCCCAGAAGGTTCCGGAGAACAGAGGCGAGTAGATCGCACGCCCGTCGATCAGAACGAGGAGCTTGTTCGCGGTACCGCTGGACTGATTGAAGCCACGCGCTGTGATCGCATAGGTGTTCGCGTCGAGCCGGGCCACCTGAAGATTCGGCGCCAGCCGCAGGATCTCCGGGACGCTGTCGGCCCCGGAGCGGCGGATCGCGTCGTTGGTGATGACGAAGACGGCGGCCGCCGCCTGGCTCAGCGGCTCCGCGATCTTCGAGACGGAGGTGATCTTGATCTGCGAGAGCTCTTCGATCGAGAGCCGCCTCAGGTCGCGCGCATCCGCGACTTGCGGCTGCGCGGACAACGACGCCGCGATGCCGGAGAGAAGGGAAACCACGATCGCCATCGGCAAACGGGCCCGCCCGCCGGCCGGTCTGTCGCACGTCATCGTTCAGCGGCCTCTCGAAGCAGCGCCGTCGTGATCGCTTTCCGTCCGTCGTACGGCATCGCTGCACCCCTCCCGAAGCGGCATCGCCGAAACCGCCGAACATCCGCTGCCGGTTCGTTGAGACCGTACCATGAATGGCGTGTCAGAAGCATCCCTCTCCCCTGTGGAGGGAAGAGGGGCAACACCTCTGTGATTTGAACAAGTTACGCTTCGTTGCCCTGGTTTGTTGCCCCTCTCCCCCGCCGGGGAGAGGGATGTTCGGCGCCTGCGCGTGGCACATGCGTCGATGATCCAAATCAGCGTGCGTTTTGTAGCAGTTCAGGCGCCGGACCCAGGCTACGCAGGGAAGCCGCTCATCGAGCCTCCGCGCCATCCGCGAGGGGGTCGACCGCGAAGGAAAAGCGCTCTTCCCGGCGCGTATGGACCGGAGGTGATCCGCGGCGTTCAGGAACGGGGCACAACAGGGACAATCCTCGATGCCGCAACGCATCGAGTTGCTCAACATGCGCACGGCGCGACGGACGGACCTCGGGCGCGGCCTCGTGGCGGTCCTGAACGGCCTGACCATCGCTCGCGAGTCATGCTTCCATGGTTCCGGAGCCATGTTCCTTGGCGTTCGAGCCATGGTCCTTGGGTTTGGAGCGAAGAACCATGCCTCCGGAGCGATGGTTCTTGTCTCCGGAGGCAAGAATGTTGTCTCCGGAGGCAAGATTCTTCACTCCGGACCCAAGGTTCTTGACTCCCGAGCCAGGGATCATGACTCCGGAGCCATGGTCTTTGGGTTTGGAGCGAAGAACCATGCCTCGGGAGTCAAGTTCCTTCGCTCCGGAGTCAAGGATCTTGTCTCCGGAAGCAAGAATGTTGTCTCCGGAGGCAAGAAAGTTGTCTCCGGAGGCAAGAAAGTTGGCTCCGGAGGCAACAATGTTCGCTCCAGACCGAAGGTCCATGACTCCGGAGCGAAGGTTCCATAGATTAGACCCAAGGTCACTGGGTCCGGAGCCATGAACCTTGTCTCCGGAGCCAAGGACCTTGCCTCCGGACCCATGTACCTTGGGTCCGGAGTCAACATTGTTGCGATCCGCGGCAACTTTGTTGCCTCCGGAGACAAGATCCTTGACTCCGGAATAGTTGATCCATAGATCTGCTCAATGGTTCCTTGCGTTTTTGCAGTGGCTCCTCGCGTGCAAGCCCATCGTTCTTCCACTCGCGACTGATGGGACGACGTGAAATTCGTCAACTTTCTGTAACGAAGCAACAGAAATGCGACGGAGACCGTCTCGGCGTGCGCCGTCGCTCATCTGCGACGAACGTTGAGTTTCTGCGACTCTCTATACGCATTTACGCGACGCCGTTCGCGGATGAGCGACGATTTGCCATTGAGCCTGCGGCGTAAATCCTCTTTCCTGCTACACACGTCGCAATTACGCGACGCATTGAGCTGCCGACGCGCGCAAGGTGCAATGGCAATGAACGCAAGGGACAACTATTGATTTCTTTTGTGACTTGTCTACGCTGGCTGTGTCCAGAACGGGAACCGGGCGGCAGTCGTAGTGCAGGCCTCATTACGACGAAACTCGCAACTCCCGAACCGGACCTGTACAGAAATGACCAGGGTCGACCCGAAAATCGCATTGAAGTGAAATGACGCAGTTCAACAGTAACCGGCTCAGAAAGGATCATTATGAAAGGAAAGAAAAGTTCTCAGGACGCCCCGGCCGCGATTTCCGCCGCGGTCAAAGAAGCACACCCGCCCGGCAACGACGTCGCGCTCACCCTCGGCTCCACCTCGACCTCTCGCTCGATCGTCAGCATTACCGACATCCCCATCCCGGTTTTTGAATCCCACGAAGCGAGGGCGGACTTCATCATCGAGCACCTCCGCTTCCTGACCCGATTGGTCGACCGGTATGCCGTCGCCGCTCCCGGCCGGCGCCGGGAGATCGCGAGCGCTGCATCGCTCTCGGATGACGCGCTCGAAGCGGTCGCCCTCGGCTGCGATGCCTCGCCGAACCTGGCCACGGCCAGCATGCTCACGGCCCCCGAAGTGCGCGACGCACTCAGTTCCAGCGTCGCAGGCCGCAGGGTGCTCCGCGAGCTGCTGACGATCGCCAGGGGGATGGCCGATACCATCGCCGAAACGCGCGCCGGCGTTGGAAGCCGCTGCCGGCGCGCTCTCTACATCCTGCACCAGATGACGCTCAAGGACGACCGCCAGGCCGCCGTGGCGCACCTGCCGGAGATGGAAGAGGCGTTCAAGCGCCCCCGGAAGTCCAAGCTCGAGCGCGAGGTGAACGTCGCCCTCAAGGACGCAAAGCGGGCTGCCGGAGGTCTCTCGGTCAGCCTCACCGCCCAACCGCGGACCTTCGAGTTCAAAGCCGGGCGCGACCTGTAGTCCCACCCTCCATTCGCAACGAGGGCCGGCGAAAGCCGGCCCTCCCACCACCTTCGAGGCATTCGCATGACTCTCCGCGAGGCGACCGTTGCTGTCACGTCGGCCAATGCTCGGGGACAGCACCGCCGGTGAATTTGCGAAAGGGTTGGTGGCAGATCCCGCCGATCGCACGCAGCAGCCATCGAGAAACGGAGAGACCAACCAGTGAGCACCCACTTCCACATCGTGATCTTGAACGAGGCCACCGCCGGCCAGATCAACGGCATTCACGAGTTGCTCAAGCGGCAGGCGCCCGTCTGGTGGCACCACTTCGACAACAGCTGGATCGTCCAGGGGGACCGCAGCGCCGCGCAATGGCGGGAAGTCATCGCATCCGGCCTCGGCGCCGGCCGCGCCAGCGCGCTGATCGTGCGGCTTCCCGACGACGCCGTGCAGCGGCAGGACTGGTCGTATTTCGGCATCGAGACCGACAAGCGCGTCGAGTGGCTGGATCAGAACCTCACCGCGCCTCGCAAGTCCGTTGATTGAGAATGTTGTCGGTTGTCGGTTGTCTGCCATTTCTCGGCTTGCGGGCAAGGACCTCAGTAAATCAGAAGACTTCCCCTCCCGTCTTCCTGAGTGCCCCGTAGGGGCTACGGAGATTAGCCGGGGGTTGGCGCGAAGCGCTTACCCCCGGATACGGCACGTCCCCGTATCTCGTGCCCCGGAGGGGCACCGGAGCTCGTAAATGCCACGCTTCCGGTGCCCCTCCGGGGCACAACGGTGAGGGTGGGTTGGGTTCCGGGGGCAGGCGCTTCGCGCCAGCCCCCGGCTAATTTCCGGTACGCCTCCGGCGTGCATTTGAGCGACAACCGGCCACCGACAACCTTTCACTCGAGCGGACACGGACTCGCGGGGGGCTGCCCTTCGTGGTCCATCCCGCGCTCCGCATCTTCCAGGGCACGCTCGATTCTGGCCGAGACGTCGGCAAGGGCCTGGGCCTTCACCCGGTACTCTCTCATCAACGCCAGCAGTTCGGCGTTGTCCACTCCTCGGGCGTCGAGCGTCACGCTACCGAGGCTCAACTCCGCCAGCGGCAGGTGCTCGACGATGCGGCGCAGACTCTCGACGGTGATGTTCCTGCCGTCGTGCTCGAAGCTGTGCAATCGCGACCGATGGACGCGGGCCAGCCGTGCCAGCTGCGTGAGGGTCAACCCGGCCTTGAGCCGGGCATTGCGGACCTGAAGATGGAGCATGGCTCAATGACTCGCGACGAACATGACGTGTATAGGTGTCTTTTACGGCATTCCGGCGCGCCGCCCGCTTCTCATTTCATGACCTCAGGCGGAATTCCGGCTTCTCATTTCGTGACCTCAGGCGGGAATCCGGCTTTCGATCGCGCCTGTCAGGCCACCCGCGAGGGCCGGAGCTCACTCATCGTCCTCTTCTCGCGGAAAGTCATAGGCGGCCATGAACTGCGCGTCGTCGCGCAGTTCAGCGACCGTCGCCGGGTCGATGGCCCGGTGCAGGATGTCCGTCAGGTACTCGTCGAACGTCGCCGGACGGACCACCCGGTGCGGCATCGGATCCAGACTCCACTGCACCCGTAGCGCGTGGACCAGATAGCCCGGTAGTTCGAGGAGGAGCGGGACCGGAGAGAGGCCTACGGGCAGAAGATCCGCGTCGGGTGCCAGGATGGCGAAGAGCGTGGCCGGCGGCCACGACTCCAGCAGCCATCCCGCCGCATCGCGCCAGGGGACCGTACCATCGTTCAGGAGCACGCCGTCGGCCTCCGCCCGGCGCCTCACGTCGGCAGCCGTCCAGCCGAGGACCGAGGCCAGCTCCTCGACGTTGCGGGCCCTTTGCTCGCGGAGGAAGAGGGCGAGAGCAGCGTGGGAGGGAGGGTCGTGTCTAAAAGAGGACATGCAGCGTATGTGTGTCTATGTACGGCATTTCCGCCCGCTGCCCGTTTCTCATTTCGTGACCTCAGGCCCAGCTCAGGCTTCTCATTTTCTGACCTCAGCCGGGAAGCGGGTAGGGAACGGCCGCGTTCCGTCACTCCTGTAAGAGAGGGAGCTTTGCAGGAGCCTCGGAGCGAGACGAAGTACTCAACGCCGGTGCGGCCGGGCGAAGCCGCGGGTGCGCCGGTGCGGTTCGAGGAGGCGTACCTGCAATTTGCTCCCCTGCTTCGGAAGATCGCGGCCGGCAAGTACGGCATCCCGGTGGCCGAGGCCGAGCCGCTCGTCCACGACGTCTTCGCCACCTACTTCGCGAACGTCGACGAAGTGCGCGACGTCCGGACGTACCTCATCGGCGGGATCTGCAACGCCGCCCGGCACCACCTCCGCCGCGCCGACGCGAAGAACGCCCTCTTCTGCGAGGAGAGCCCCTGCGGCGCGGTCCCGACCGAGTCGATCGTGGCGGCCGTCGAGCGGAAGCTCCTGGTGCGGCGCGTCCTCGCCCGGGTGGGGGAGCGCTGCCGAGAGCTGCTGCACCGCTACTACCTGAACGGCGAGACGACCGAGGCCCTCGCCGACGAGCTTCGGTTCAAGCCGTCAACCATCCTCATCTTCCTGTTCGAAGTGCCGGAAGCGGGCCCAGTCGGAGTACCGGAGGATGTCGGAGCCGCGATCATGAGCCACGTCCCGGAGACCGACCTGGCGCTGCACGCCGTCGAGCCCGAAGTCTTCCCGGCCGGGCGCCGGCGGGAGATCGAGGCGCATCTCGCCGCCTGCGCTGAATGCCAGGAGTCGTCCGACTTCCTCCGCATCCGCGAAGACGGCCTGGCCGCGGATCTCGGCGAGCCCGACACGTGGGAGCCGGCGATCGGCAACCCCGACGTATGACTCGCTCATGTCCCAGGGCGCGCTCGTCGGGCGGGAAGACCGCGACGCCGAGGTGCTGCTGCAGGAGTTTCTGGAGAGCCCGATGACCGCCGCCTGGACGGCGCTGGCAACGCGGCGCCGGTATCGCACCGGGGGCGTGGTGCGGAAGCTCAACGCGGCGGCGCACGACGTCTGCGAGAACGACCCACTCGTGGCGCTCACGTTCGCGGAGGCTGCAATCTCGGTCGCGGAGGCTTTGCCGGATGATTTGTATCCGGCAGGTGCCGTGAATCGCCTGAGGGGCACGGCCTGGAAAGAGCGTGCGAACGCGCAGATGCTGCTCGGCCAGTTACCGCAGGCCCATGACTCGCTGGACCGTGCGGAACGTGCGTACCGAAAGTCGCCGAAGGACAGTCTCGGACCGTCGATCACAGCCCTCGTCCGCGCTGGTGTGCTGTACGAACAGGAGCGATTCGATGAGGCGATGGCGACGGCGGAGCGCGCCGAACTGGGGTTCGCGCATTCCAGCGACGAGCAGCGCCGGATGGATGCACTGTTCCTGCGCGGCGCCATTCTGCAGAGATCAGGGCAGCCTCGCGGGGCGGTGCCGCTCTTCCTGCAGATCATCGATTACGGCGAACATATCGAGAGTCCGCTGTTGGTGGCCCATGGCTCGTACGCTCTAGCGAACTGTGAGGTCGACCTCGGAAACTTATCCGAAGCAAGCCTTCACTTCCATAATGCACTGATCATCTTCCGAGCGTTCGGTGCGGCTCGCCCGCTCGTGTTGACGGAGTGGGGCATGGCGCGAGTGGTTCTGCACAGTGGAAGGAGTGCAGAAGCCATCCGACGCCTGCGCGACGTCGCGGCTGGGCTTGAGCGGCGAGGATTGGTTACCGACGCTGCGCTGGCTGGTCTCGACATCGCTGAAGCGCTACTCGCGACCGGCAATCCGCGTCAAATCGTCGAGCTCGCGCAGCACATTTTCCAAGTCCTCCAGGAGGCAGGGGTGCTCACTGGCGCACTCGCAGCCGTTGCCTATCTCAAAGAGGCCGCTGCCGCGGGTACTCTCACCAGCGAAGCGGTGAAGGAAATTCGTGTCTTCCTCCGGCGGGCCGAGCGACAACCGGACCTTCGATTCGTACCTCCGCCTCCGCCGCCGCCTGAAGAATCTGTATAGATTCTGTTGCGCTGCGCCACTCCTCATAGCTAGGGCGCCCTCCCGCGAATCACCGGCCATAGGCCGGTCAGGAGGGCTTATGCAAAGTGTCTCTGCTGCTTGGCGTGTCGTCGCGCTCGTCGCGCTCCTTACTGTCCTGATCGCTACTCCCGCCGCATATGGGGACGAGGGCAACCCTTACGAACCGCCGGCAGGGCGAATTGGACCACCCATCGGTCTGACGAACTCCGAACAAGTTTCTAGCAGTGGAAGGATTGGACCGCCGATCGGGGCACCAGGCACAGAGCCGCCCTCCGGCCGGATCGGACCTCCGCTGCCGACCACCCGCGAACGCATGACTCTCGCCGACCGGTTCTGGACATGGCTGCAGGCACGAATCGGTTCGCCCCTGAGCCTGAACTGAGCGACGCGTTCCTGTCGTCGAAGCCTCCCGATCCCTGTCATCCCGAGCCACGGGATGGCCCGACGTGCCCAAAGCATGGCGGCGAGGGACCTGGGCGGGAGGGGGAGCGCTGCGTGCCCCCGCCCGCCCAGGTCCTTCGCCGCCATGAGCCCTGTTTTTGCGGAAATCTCTGCCGCTCAGGATGACAGGGAGGCGGGAAGGCGGTGAAGGAGGGGTTTATTGGAACTGTGTCGTCTATTTCGCGGCGGACCGGAATGTTCGTCGCGTTCCTCGCTATCTGCATCACAACTGGTGGGGTTTACGCGGACGACGGCGGTATCAACGATCCACTTGGAAATCGCATTCGACCCCCGATCGGCGTAACTGATCCGGACGAGGCAACGACCGCCGGCCGAATCGGACCCCCAATCGGCGCAACCGCGAATGACGCGAACATCGACGAGCCGCCTTCCGCCCGAATCCTGCCTCCGCTGCCGACCACCCGCGAACGCATGACTCTCGCCGACCGGTTCTGGACGTGGCTGCAGTCACGAATCGGTTCGCCCCTGAGCCTGAACTGAGCGACGCGTTCCTGTCGTCGAAAGCCTCCCGCTCCCTGTCATCCCGAGCCACGGGATGGCCCGACGTGCCCAAAGCATGGCGGCGAGGGACCTGGGTGGGAGGGGGAGCGCTGCGTGCCCCCGCCCGCCCAGGTCCTTCGCCGCCATGAGCCCTGTTTTTGCGGAAATCTCTGCGGCTCAGGATGACAGATCGTTGAACGAAAGCTTGCAGGGAACCGTCCTTCAGCGGCGCTTCCCGGTACGCCGCGCCGCTTCTCTCGCGAGCTCGAAGTTCACCTTCCAGCGCTCATAGATTGCGTCTGTCATCGCGGCGGCTGCGAGGGTCACCTCGCGCTTTTGTTGGTTTCGCAACGTCGTGAGCTCGAGCTTTTGTTGAACGCCCCAAACCGCCCGGAGCAGACGCCTCCCCGCGTCTCCCAGCGGTGGGTCTGCCGCGGACCCACCAAACGACCCGATCGATCTTTTTGCACATTTCGGCGGTAGGGAAGGTGTGGCCGCGGACACACCCCTTGTGTGGAGCACGTGGCGATGACCGCCTCACCAGCCGAACTTCCCGCTACAGCACTCTCATCCGCACGCCGGTTCTCACCGGCATCGCCGCGTCTCCACCTCGAGCCATGACGACAAAAAAGCGAAAGCCCCGCATCTTCACCGAAGACCACCGCCGGCGCCTCGAGCGTGCCGTCGTCCTTTACCTCGCCCTGTGCTATCGGGAGAGAACGCCGGCGCGTGTCTCCGAGTTTGCCGCCTTCCTCCGGCGCACGCCGGAGTACCTCACCCGCGTGACCTGGGCCGTCTTCGGCGTCACCCTGCACACCTACCTCCGGAACAAGCAGCTCCAGGAGGCGGAGCGCCTCCTCCTCACCACCCCGATGAAGATCAAGAAGATCGCCCTCCACGCCGGTTTCGGCACCACCGCGACGTTGTACAGGATCTTCAAGGAGACACACGGCATGCCGCCGGGACAGTTTCGTAAGGTCAGAAAATGAGAAGCATTTCGACGGACGCCCCTCCGCACCCCGGTCAGGAGGCGGCGGAGGCGTTCCTCTCCGACGCGGAGTGGGACGCCCTCCCTCTCTCCATCCGCCTGACCTGCAACCTCTCCGGAATCCTCATGCTCCTCAGCCTCGTCCGCGACGAGATCCACACCGAGGAGGGAACCCCCCTGCTCTGGATGGAGGAGAGCCTGGACCAGGCGTTCGAAGCGACCGACCGGATCATGCGGAGGCTGACGGTGTGACGGCCGGCGATCGGCCCGAACTGCTCGCGAGCGCGCGTGGTGGTGAGCCCTTTGCATCCGGTCCCATCCATTGGCAGGCTTCGTCTCCGATCGTGTGAAGGACTTCCTCCGGCAGCGCCTCACGTCCGTCGACCAGATCGACATCGTGTTGCTGCTGATGCAGGATCCTGCACGGGCGTGGACGGCGCCCGAGGTCGCGGCGGCGGTCGGGACGCCGCAGGAGTCGGCGGCCATGCGACTGTTCCTGCTGGCGTCGAGCGGACTGATCTCGTTCGAAGCCGCCGGCATCCCCCGATACCGGTACGTCGGCAGCGAGCCGGAGACTCACGCCCTGCTGACCGAACTGGCCGAGGTGTACGGCGCCGATCGAAATGCGATCGCGGCGCTCGTCGGTGGGCCGCCTCCCGATCCGCTCCGCAGTTTTGCCGATGCGTTCAAATTGAAAAAGTGACCAGCATGTTTGCGAACATCGTCTACATCCTCTGCGCCGCGACGGCCTCCCTCTGCGCGGTCCTGCTCTTTCGCGGCTATCGCCGTTCCGGAACGCGGCTGCTGTTCTGGAGCGCTCTCTGTTTCGCCGGCCTGGCCCTCAACAATGCACTTCTGATCGTCGACCTGCGCTTCGTCCCGGCGCTCGATCTTTCGACCTGGAGGATGGTTCCGGCGCTCGGCGGCGTGATGCTCTTGCTCTACGGCTTGATCTGGGAAACGCGATGAACGCCCTCATCTCCGGCGCACTGGCAGCTTCGTACCTGACCGTGGGGCTGTTCTTCCTGCGCTTCTGGGCCACGAGCCGCGATCGCCTCTTCGCGATGTTCGCGGGGGCCTTCGGCGTGCTCGCCGTCCAACGCCTGGCGTTGTCGCTGACGCGGGGGACGATGGAAGATCAGACCGTCTTCTATCTCCTGCGGCTGGCCGCCTTCATCCTCATCATCGTGGCGATCATCGACAAGAACCGCCGCTGAAGGGCTACTACGGGCCGGCGGCTGCCGCCGCCCGATCCGCGAGCATCAGCCGCACGCTGCGTGTCCGCACACGCACCCGCCACTCTCTTCGCGCCGCTCCCGGCATGAATCCGAGCAGTAGCCGTCGTCCTTCACCTCGTCGCCGCGGCATCGGCACAACTCGTGACCACACTTCGCTTCGTCCATGAGGTCTCCTTCAGAGCGCGGGGGTGCAAGTCACATTCCGTGGCCGGGCCGCTCGCGTTCCATGGATTGTGTCTTGCGCAACGCCGGGGGAGCAGCCGCGGCTGGAGACGACGATCGTGCGGTATACATCCCCCCTCGAAGCGCGTATGGTGTTTGTACGTCCGGGAACTTCCCCGGCCCCTTCAGTCCGTCTGAACTAAGTCAGATCCTCTGGACTCCTTCCTCTTAGTTCTTCTCTCAACGAGAACCCGGTGCAGCGGATGCTGACCCGCGAAATTCAGGTATTCAGGCTGGCTCTCGCGGTGGTCTCTGCCCGGAAGGAGACCCCCCATGTCTGACGAAACGAACCTCCGCCGCGTGGCGCTGCTCGGCAATCACCTGCCGCGGCAGTGCGGCATCGCCACGTTCACCACCGACCTGGGCGAGGCCATCGCCTCGGTGGCGCCGGAGCTGGACTGCTTCGTCCTGGCGATGAACGACGGCCGGCACCAGCATGCCTATCCAGGACGGGTGCGTTTCGAGCTGCCCGAGAACGACACCGGCGCGTATAGGCGCGCGGCCGATTTTCTGAACGTCAACGCGGTCGACGTGATCTCGGTGCAGCACGAGTACGGGATCTTCGGCGGCAAGGCGGGGAGCCATCTGCTGCCGCTCCTGCGCGAGCTGCGCATGCCGATCGTGACGACGCTGCACACCATCCTCAGCGCGCCGAATCTTCACCAGCGCCGGGTCATGGACGAGATCACCGCGCTCTCGGACCGGCTGGTGGTCATGACCGCCGGCGGCGCGGATCTGCTCCGCGACGTGCACGGCGTGGACGAGGAGAAGATCGACGTCATCCCGCACGGCATTCCGAACATCCCTTTCGCCGGCAGCAAGAACCGCCTCGGCGTGGAAGGGCGGCCGCTGATTCTCACGTTCGGCCTGCTCGGGCCCGATAAGGGGATCGAGTACGTCATCGACGCCCTTCCGACGATCCTCTCCCATTACCCCGACGCGGTGTATATCGTCCTCGGCGCGACGCATCCGCACATCGTCGAGCGTCAGGGCGAGACGTACCGGCTGATGCTCGAGGAGCGGGCCAAAAGGCTCGGCGTCGACGGCAACGTCATCTTTCACAACCGCTTCGTCAACCAGTCCGAGCTCTCCGAGTTCCTGGCCGCGGCCGATATCTACATCACCCCGTACCTGAACCCGGAGCAGATCACTTCGGGCACGCTGGCGTACGCGCTCGGCGCCGGAAAGGCGGTCATCTCGACGCCCTACGCGTATGCGCGCGAGCTGCTTGCTGACGATCGCGGCATCCTGGTGCCTTCGATGGACGCCTCGGCCATCGCCGGCGCGATCGTGGGGCTCCTCGACGATCCGGAGAAGCGGCTCGCTTACCGCGAGCGCGCCGCCGCGCACGGCCGGGCCATGTTGTGGCCGTCCGTCGCGCATGCCTATCTGCGGACGTTCGAGCGCGCCCGCAAGGAGCAGGCGTTGCGCCTGCGGACGGAGTTCCGGGCCAGCACTCTGGCCAACCGGCCGTCCGAGCTGCCGCAGGTGAATCTCGACCACGTCGAGGTGATGACGGACAGCACGGGCATGCTGCAGCACGCGACGTTCAACGTGCCGCGCTACGACGAGGGCTACTGTGTCGACGACAACGCGCGCGCGCTGCTGCTGATGACGCTCCTGGAAGATGCCGGAACGGACGATCCGCGGACCGTGCGCACGCTGGCGTCGCGCTATCTGGCGTTCGTCAGCGACGCGTTCGACCGTCCGTCGGGACGCTTCCGGAACTTCATGTCGTACTCGCGCCTCTGGCGCGACGAAGAGGGCTCGCAGGACAGCCACGGCCGGGCGCTGTGGGCGCTCGGCACGGTGGTCGGGCTCTCCGCTGACCCGGGCCGGCTCAGTCTCGCCGGCGCGCTGTTCCATGCGGCGCTTCCGGCGGTGCTGCGCTTCAGCAGTCCGCGCGCATGGGCGTTCGCGCTGCTCGGGATCGAGCAGTACGTTCGTGCATTCGAAGGCGACCGGAACGTGCAGGCGGCGGGGAGGGCCATCGCCGAGCGGCTGCTGACGCTGTTCCGGGAGACCGACCAGCCGGAGTGGCCGTGGTGCGAGAACCGCGTCACGTACTGCAACGCACGCCTGCCGCAGGCGCTGATCGCGACCGGTTCCTGGACCGGAGACGCTGCCATGGTGGCCACCGGTCTCCGTTCCCTCGACTGGCTGATGACGATCCAGCGGACGCCGGACGGATACTTCGCTCCGGTCGGGTCGAACGGTTTCTTCGACCGTGGTGCGACGGCGGCGGTGTTCGACCAACAGCCGGTCGAGGCCTGCGCCACGGTGTCGGCCTGCATGCACGCATTCCGTGCGACCGGCGATCATCGCTGGGCCGAGCATGCCCGAAGCGCGTTCACCTGGTTCCTCGGCCAGAACCAGTTGCAGCAACCGCTCTACAACCCGCTCTCGGGCGGCTGCCGCGATGCGCTGCACGCCGACCGTGTGAATGAGAACGAGGGAGCGGAGTCGACGCTCTCGTTCCTCCTTTCGCTGATGGACATGCGCGCGGATGAGGTGCGGTGGAACGCGATGCAGATCCCCGTGCCCCAGCCGGCGGAGATCCTGATGGCCGTCAGCGCCGCGGTGCCAGTGCTGCGATGAAACGGCAATACGAAACGCTGTTCGAGCGCAGCAACGCCAACCCGATCCTCACGGCGGCCGACTGGCCGTATCCCGTCCATACGGTCTTCAACGCCGGCGCGACGCTCCTGCCGGACGGCACCACGCTGCTGCTCTGCCGGGTCGAAGACCGTCGCGGGCACTCCCATCTCTGCGCGGCCCGTTCCGCGGATGGTGTGACCGGATGGGTCATCGACGCCGAGCCGACGCTGCGCGCCGATCCCGAAAAACACCCCGAGGAATTGTGGGGCGTGGAAGATCCGCGCATCACGTTCGTGCCGGAGCTCGGCAAATACGCGATTGCCTATACGGCGTTCGGAAAAGGGGGGCCGGGCGTCTCGCTCGCGCTCACCTCGGATTTCGTCGAGTTCGAGCGCTGCGGCCTGGTGATGCAGCCCGACGACAAGGACGCCGCGTTGCTGCCGCGCCGCATCGACGGCCTCTGGGCGCTCGTCCACCGTCCCATCGCCGACTCCGGAGCGCATGTGTGGATCTCCTATTCACCCGACCTGCGGAGCTGGGGCGGCCATCAGATGATGCTGCCGGCCCGGCGGGGCGGCTGGTGGGACGCGAACAAGGTCGGCCTCTCGCCGCCGCTCATCGAGACCGCACAGGGCTGGCTGATGCTCTACCACGGCGTCCGCTCCAACGCCGCCGGAAGCCTCTACCGCCTCGGCGTCGCGCTCTTCGATCTCGAACACCCGGCCCGCCTTCTCCTGCGCGGCGACGAATGGATCTTCGGCCCCGAAGCGCCCTACGAGACGGAGGGAGACGTCAACAACGTGACTTTCCCGTGCGGCTACACGATCGGTAAAGACGGCGATACGCTGCATCTTTATTACGGCGCGGCCGATACGTGTATTGCTTTGGCGACGGGGAGTATTGCGGGGATTCTACGGTGGCTGGAGCAGCATGGGAGTGAGGGGTAGGGAGACCGATAGGACTGATAGGACCTATAAGACCTATAAGACCTATAGGACCAATGGGTTACTGGGTACGCGCTCTCCGTCCTATAGGTCGTATAGGTCCTATCAGTCCTATCGGTCCTATTGCCCCCGCCACCCCACCCCGAGGTACCCTCGGGGTATGCGTCAAGCCGGCTTCATTCCCACCCACGGCCAATACCGCACCCTGCTCTCCTACCGCAAAGCCGAAATCGTCTATGACCTCACGGTTCGCTTCTGCAATCGCTTTCTCGAGAAGCGGGACCGTACCGTCGACCAGATGGTCCAGGCGGCCCGTTCCGGAAAACAGAACATCGCCGAGGGAAGCCAGGCCTCCGGGACCTCCACAGAAACGGAGATCAAACTCACCAACGTCGCGCGCGCCAGCCTGGAAGAGCTGCGGGTCGACTACGAAGACTACCTTCGCGTCAGAGACCTGAAGCTGTGGCAGAAGGACTCCCGGGAAGCGCAATACATCCGCGGGCTCGGGAAAGCCCCCGAAGAGTCCTATGAGACGTACCGTCTCTTCTGCGAGAGCCGCTCCGCCGAAGTCATCGCCAGGCCAACTACCTGCTCGACCGGCAGATCCGCCGCCTGGAGAAAGACTTCCTCGAAAACGGCGGCATCCGCGAAAGAATGACCCGGGCCAGGCTTTCCCAGAGACAGAGCGGCGACCGTCCGCACTGACTCGTTGCCGTCGTGATGACGGGCGTGACCTACCGCAAAATCTGGTGCGAGCCGATCTGCGAGTGATCCGGTCAACCGGGTGGAGGCGTCAGTGGCGATTGCCACCCGGGTGAGCTCTGTGCTCGAGCCGCGCGCGGGTCATTCTTTCGCGGATGCCGCCGTTTTCGA
>DASPHC010000004.1:0-98823 GCA_035629865.1 Thermoanaerobaculia bacterium
GGATCGTCACAGGCGTCGGGCCCGGGTTGCCGATAAACAGCTCCGTGAAGAACCGCGAGCCGTGCGCGCCGAACACCGGCGGCGAGAAGATCGGCAGCAGCACCCGCTCCGTCTCCGCGAACACCGGCGCGGCCAGCAGCAGTACCGCGGCAACAGCGATCGAACGCTTCATCCAGTCTCCTAGTCTTTGCGGAAGTGTGCACCGATCGAGCGCGGATTTCGAATCGCGGCCGTAGCCACGATTGACGCCATCTGCTGCCCGTGGAACAGCTCGACGATCGATTTACTGATCGTCGACTCGTGGTAGTACTTCGTCAGGCGATCGCCGAGGTGCTGCATGTCGGCGAGTGCGCGCTTGAGACGCTCGTACGTGCGCACGATGCCGACGTAGTTCCACATCGTGTGCTGGATGATCGTCCAGTCCTGCAGGATCAGCGCGGGGTCTTCCAGATTCTCGTTCCCCGGCGGGCGCCAGTCCGGAATGGTATCGAGGATCGCGTCCGGCATCGCCCCACTCCCCGCGGGGAGAGACGAGAAGGCCCGCTGCACCGACGGCGAGGCCCCCGACGCCGGCCGCGAGAACTTCTCCCGGATCGACTGCGCCGCGTAATACCCCCACGTCAACCCTTCGAGCAGCGACGTCGAGGCCAGGCGGTTCGCGCCGTGGAGCCCCGAGCACGACGTCTCCCCGATCGCATACAACCGGCTCAGCGTCGACTCCCCGAGCTGGTTCACCAGGATCCCGCCGCAGAAATAGTGCGCCGCCGGGACCACCGGAATCGGCTCCTTCTCGATGTCGACGCCGATGCTGGCGCAGGCGGCGCGGATGTTCGGGAAGCGCTCCGCGATCGGCTGCGGGCCGTGGTAGAAGTTCGCCAGGTCGAGATAGACGAGATCCTCCTTGTTCCGGGTCATCTCCTCGACGATCGCCCTTGCCACGATGTCGCGCGGCGCCAGGTCCTTGAGGTCGGGCGAGTAGCGCTCCATGAAGTACTCGCCGCGCTGGTTCCGCAGCCGCGCCCCCTCCCCCCGCAGCGCCTCGGAGATCAGGAAGTGGTTCGCCTTCTTGTCCGCAAGCGCCGTCGGGTGGAACTGCACGTACTCGGCGTTCGTGATCCGCGCGCCGGCGCGGGAGGCCATCACCACGCCGTCGCCGAGGGAACTGCGCGTATTGGTCGTGTGGAGGTAGATCTGCCCGATCCCCCCCGTCGCCAGCACCGTAAAGTCGGCGAAGACCGTGTAGACGTCGTTGGTCTTGTTGTCGAGCAGGTACGCCCCGGCGCACTCATTGGTGAGGCGGTAGCGGACCTGAATATCGGTCGGATGATGGTGCGTAGTCAGGAGATCGATGGCCGTGACGTCGGTCGCCAGAGTAATGTTCGGCTCCGACTTCACCCGGTTCAGCAGCGACGTCTCGATGGCCCGGCCGGTGGCGTCCCCCGCGTGGATGATCCGCGAGACCGAGTGCGCCCCCTCCTGCGTCAGGTCGAGCTCCCCCTCGTGCTCAGTGAAGGGGACATGCACCTCGTCGAGCAGCAGTTGCTTGACGACGTTCGGCCCCTCCTCGGCGAGGAACTTCACCGCGTCCTGGTTCGAGATCCCGGCACCGGCCCGGAGGATGTCGCCGATCAGCTTCGCCGGCGAGTCCCCCTCCCCCTGGTAGATGATCCCTCCCTGGGCCCAGGAAGTATTGCAGTCCGCCGGGTCGACGGCCTTCGTCACCAGCAGCACGCGGATCCCCATGCCGGCCAGCGTGAACGCGGTCGTCAGCCCCGCGATCCCGGTGCCGATGACGAGGACGGGGAAGTGGGCGCGATTCTCGAGAGTCGCCAAGTGGCGTGGATTGTAGTGGAAGCTGTGTCCCCCCGTGGACGCTCCTGTCCTCACAACCGTCCGTTACCAGCCGCCCGCCGGAGCGTCTCAGAGAGGACGGACATGGCACGCCGGTCGCTACATAATGCGTTAAGGACGTCACCGTGAAACGGATCCTCTTCGCAGTACTCGCACTCACCTTGATCGCCGCCGCCCCGGCCGACCGCACAGAGTTTGTCTTCGACGACCGCATCCCGGCCGACAATCAGCGGATGCTCCGGCAGGCCCTCACCGAGGCAATCTCCTCGGAGGTCGTGGACGGCCGCCGCGCCACTGTGACCATCATGCTGCGCGTCATCGAGCCGCAACCGGACCGCCACGCCCTCGTCGCGCCATAGCTCACTGAGCCAACGGAAAAACCGACCAGGAGGCCTCCGGCGGGCCGGCCCGCCGGAGGCCCCCCGTCGGTCTTCTCCCATCGGCTCAGTGAAGTTAAGCCGCTGGCTGGG
Organism: Thermoanaerobaculia bacterium; assembly: GCA_035629865.1. Classification (GTDB taxonomy): domain Bacteria; phylum Acidobacteriota; class Thermoanaerobaculia; order Gp7-AA8; family Gp7-AA8; genus QHVT01. The sequence goes on from DASPHC010000004.1 coordinate 2,322, forward strand.
CGAAGCCGGTGATCACGTACGACCCCGACTTCACATCCTTCTTGATCTTGATGATGTTGTTATTCTGCGCATCCTCGAGCAGATCGCTGAACGTGTTGTAGCCGTAATACTCCTCATTGAACGTCGGCTTCTTCCGCTGCATGGTCTGCTTGACCATCGACCCCCAGAGGATCTCCTTATTCTCGCGCATCAGCGCCTTGATCGAATCGATCAGGAGCTTGAACACCTCGCCCTGCTTCTTGTCCTTGAACGTCGACACCGCCGGCGTCTTGGCCAGGCCGCGGACGAGATCCTCGTAGAAGATGAACTCATCGCAGTTGTCGATCAGCAGGTCGCTCGACGAATTCTTCACACCGACGCCGATCACGTACTTGTCGTTCTCCTTCAGCTTGGAGACCAGCGGCGAAAAGTCCGAGTCCCCCGAGGCGATCACGAACAGGTCGATGTGATCCTTCGACCACGCCATATCCATCGCGTCGACCACCATCCGGATGTCGGCCGAATTCTTCCCCGAGTACTTGCGCCCCGGAATCTCGATCAGCTCGATCGCAGCCTCGTGCAGCTCCCGCTTGTAGTCGGGGAAACGGTCCCAGTCGCAGTAGGCGCGCTTGACGACGATCTTTCCTTTTTCGAGCAGGCGCTCGAGCACGAGGGCGATCTCGAACTTCTTGTACTTCGCGTCCGTGACCCCAATGGCGATGTTCTCGAAATCGATGAACAGCGCGAGCTTGCTCTCGCTCATACGCTGGCTGGGGGCGGAGCCGTAATCCCCGCCTTCCTCATGGCTTTCAAATGCTGGCTTGCGTGACACGAGGGCGAGTCTATCAAACCCGGTCCGCTACACTACGCGCCCGTGAAGCGCTACCTGACGCTGGCTCGACCGTTCACGCTGCTGCCGCCGCTCTTCGGCATCATCTCCGGCGCCATCTGCGCGTGGGGCTCCGCCTACAACCCCGACCCCTCCCGCGCCGTCACCGCCTCGGTGATCCTGACGGTGGCCCTCGGCTCGCTCTGCGCCGCCTTCCTGAACGCCGCCAACAACACCCTCAACCAGATCTACGACCTCGAGATCGACCGGATCAACAAGCCCAACCGGCCGCTGGTGACCGGAGAAATCTCAATCGCCGAGGCGTGGAAATTCACCTGGCTCCTCTACGCCCTCGGCACGATCCCGACCTGGCTGGTGGTCGTCTACCCCTACGTCACATGGATGCAGAAACTCTTCGCGCCGCTGAGCTGGCACGAGTGCTTCTACATCTACGTCATCGCCCTCATCTCCACCTTCGTCTACTCCGTCCCCTCCTTCGGCCGCACCAAAGCCCACCCGATCGGCGCCAACCTGACCATCGCCATCCCTCGGGGGCTGCTGCTGAAAGTGGCCGGCTGGACGATGGTCGCCCGCGCCACCCACGCAGAGCCATGGTTCATCGGCGCCATCTTCATGCTCTTCCTCCTCGGCGCCGCCTCCACCAAAGACTTCAGCGACATGGAAGGCGACCGCGCCGGCGGCTGCCGCACCCTCCCGATCGCCTTCGGCGTGCGCAAAGCCGCCTGGATGATCTCCCCCTTCTTCATCCTCCCCTGGCTGCTGATGCCCTACGGAGCCCAAACCGGCATCCTCACCGGCAACCCCACCTTCATCACCATCCTCGGGCTCGTCCTCGCGATCTGGGGCGCCTACACCGTCTGGCTCATCGTCCGAAACCCCGAAGAGCTCACCGCCACGGAGAACCACCCGAGCTGGCGCCACATGTATCTAATGATGATGGCGGCGCAGGTGGGGTTTGCGGTGGCGTACCTGGTTTAGCGAAACGGTCTCCATGGACCGCCGGCCTCCGGCCGGCCTTTACGGAGCGCCGGTCTTCGACCGGCCGGTCCGCCGGCATTCTGCCGGCAGTCTCTCGGGACGCCCTCGCACACTGCCGACCGAAGGTCGGCGGACCGGCCGGTCGAAGACCGGCGCTCCAGCGGTACCATCACCACGTGATTTCCCTCGAGCCCGAGCTCCACACCTTGCGCGGCACCATCGGCGACCGCGCCGCGGATCTCCTCATCGCGCGCGAGCGGCGGGAAGTCTTCTCCCTCTACCCCGAGGTCCGCCTTCTCGCCTGGGCCGGGGCCATGCTCCTCGCCACCGCGGCCGGGATCATTCTCAAAGACAACTACGAACGCATCGGCCCCCACGCCATCGCCGTCCTGATCGCCCTCGTCGCCGCGGCCTGCTACATCTGGACCTGGCGGCGCCGCAGCCGCGCCTCCATCGCCGACGACTCCGTCCTCCTCCTCGGCGCGCTCCTCGTCAGCGCCGACGTCGCCTTCATCGAGTCGCAATTCCACCTCCTCGGCGACGCCTGGTACCGCCACTTCCTCATCGTCGCCGTCGTCCACGGACTCGGCGCGTATCTTTACGGCTCGCGGGCCCTCCTCACCCTCTCCATCATCGCCGGCGCGGCCTGGCTGGGAATCGAGCAGGGAACGATCAACACCCTCGACACCACCCAATTCTCCATCCGGGCCTCGCTGTGCGGTGCGCTGCTGCTCCTCTGGCGCGCCGTCAACCGGCGTCCCGAATTCGCCGTCACCTTCGAGCACTTCGCCGCCAACTTCTTCCTGCTCGCCGCCATGGCCCGGACCGACGACGGCGGGATCGAGCAGGCGATCGCCTGCCTGGCCACCATAGCGGTCGCCGCACTGGTGATCGTGTGGGGCTTCCGCACGCGGCGCGAGGCCTTCGTCCTCTACGGCTTCGTGTACGCCGTGATCGCCGCCGACGTCCTGCTTCTGGAGAGGGTGAAGGACGAAGCCATCACCTTCCTGATCGTCCTCGTCTCCATGATCGCCGCCATCGCGCTGCTGCTCTTCATCCACGCCCGCTTCGACCAGTTGGGACCTGAAAGGCCGAGCCATGAACGCTGAGCACGAACGGGCCTGGCTTCTCCGCGGGCGCGCGGCGGCGTGGCACAAGGAAGGGCTGCTCGACGGCGCGGCCGAGCAGGCCATCCTCGCCGCCCATCCGCAGCCCTGGCGCGTCTACGGACTCCTCGCACAGCTCGTCTTCTTCGTCCTGACCTGCGTCGGCGCGGGCGCCTGCTACTTCTTCTTCGCTCTCGGCTCCGATACCTTCGCGGGACTCTTCACCGGCGTCGGCGCGATCGCCCTTGCCGAGCTCCTCATCCGTGCGAAGCGCTGGTGGGCGACCGGCGTCGAGGCCGCGCTCTGGATCGCCGGCATGCTCTCGCTCATCAGCACCCTCCCGTCGAGCGGCAAGCCGGAGGCACTGCTGGTGCTCGCCGCCGCGTTTGCGGTCGCCGGCGGACGGCTGCGTCAGCCGCTGTTCGGGACGATCGCGGCCGGAATCGTCGTCCACTACTTCGAAGAGCGCTCCGACCTCGGCGTCCTGGCCGCCCTGACGATCGCCGCGCTGGCGATGGTCGCGCTCCTCCGCACCTGGCGCCGCGTGTCGACCGAGTGGCTACTCATCCTCACGACCCTCGTCGTGCCGATCGCCGGCCGCTTCTACGCCGGAGCGGAGTGGCGCAAAACCACCATCGCCCTCTACGCCGCCTTCGGCACCCTCGCCCTCGTGCTGGCGCTCGTGAAGCGCCATCACGCCTGGTTCCTGACCGCCGCCGCGGCGCTCACCATCGCAGTCGTCGATGCCGCAAGAACGATCCCCGCGCCGCTCGAAGCCAAGCTCGCCGCAGGCGGCGCCTTCCTTCTCGCCCTCTCCTTCCTCGTCTCGAGCATCCTCCGGAACCGCACCTCCGGCTTCGTCCTCACCCCCGCCACCCTCACCGACTTCGACGACGACCTCAGACTGCCGCCACCCTCGCCCTGAAACCCGATACTCCCGTCACCCCTCCCGCCGCTGAGCCAGGCGGCTCATTCGGCGGCGCCGGAGCGAGCGGCGATTACTAACGCCTGGCAGCGAGACAACCCGCGGAAGCCGCCGAAGGCGGCGAAGATCTGTAGGCCCGGCCTTCAGGCCGGGTACAGCGATCGTCCGTCAAGGCCAGCCCGCGTAGCGGGCGATAGAAAAGACGCCTCACGCAGCGCTGTCTTCTGTCGCCCGCTACGCGGACTCGAAGATCACCCCACGCTTTACCCGGCCTGAAGGCCGGGCCTACAGATCTTTTGCTGCCTACGGCAGCGGAGAGAGGTGATGTCCTGCTTCACCTTCACTCGTACCTCATACCCCGTACCTCGTGCCACCCCACGGCAAATTGTTCCACGTGCCACATTGTGTGTGCAGTCGCCCTCGCGACCCCAACCCGTAGTGTCTCCGCCCTTCGAACCCCCACTTTTCCGCAACGAACACATTCCGCCTGTCTTTCGTCCTTTTTCTTTCCGGCTGCGTCCGCTATTTCCTTCGGAATCAATACGAAAAAGTTGATGAAAAGGCAGCATTGATATCTGTTGATATCTAATACGAAAAACAAATGCAGATCCTGTGAAGAACCAGCGGAGTTTTCGAGGAATCTCGCAAAATCAGGCTGTGCAAAACCCTGCGGAAATCATGCGGAGAACAGCCGGATAACCAGAGGAAGCCAGGAGGAAAAGACGTAACCGAGCTGTAGCAGTCCACTCTCTCTAAGTCACTGCGAAAACGAATACTTACGCACGATATGGTGTTCACACACAAGACGACCACAAGATGTAGTGGTCGCATACTTGACATCGTGGAGGCCCGGGCGTAGCTTGTCACTCACAAAACAACTTGCTGGAAGTGAGGGAGGACTATGAAGGATTTGAAGCATTCGACACGTCCTGCGACCTACCCCCCGGTACGTTCCGTCTCGCTGCAGATTCGGGAGTATCAGGTGACGTTAAAGGTCAGGACGGCGGTGCCTCAAACCCCTTCGACACGGTCCTCGCGGCCCTTGTTCCGGTAGTTGTCGATCAAGCCCGCCGCCCGCACACAACACCTCTCGAGCCGTCGTTGAGAGTTGCCGTCTGCGTTCGGTCTGCTAGTGATGGGGGAGGTAGGGGATGGAAGTTCGATAGGGGGACATCGGAGCCCCGGCAGCGTTTCGGAAAAGGATCCACGAGACGCGCACCGGCCGATATCCCTGGTCTCGCAGATCGAACTGCCCTCCTCTACTTTTTTGTTCCACCGTGTGAGGGCCCTGTTGAGCACAGGGAAACGAGGAGAGTAGAACCATGACGTCCATCGATTTGACCGTCCGCTCGCGCACGTCGCCGCCTCGCGGGAGCAAGGCCGCGAAGAAAGAAACCAAGTCCGGCGGGATCGAGATCGATCGCTATTTCACCAGGACCGGGGTCGACGTATACGACACCTGCGAATGGGAGCTCCGCAACGCCGCCATCTCCAGCGAGAGCGGCGGGATCGTCTTCGAGCAGAAAGACGTGGAAATGCCGAAGTTCTGGTCCCAGATGGCCACGAACGTCGTCGTCTCGAAGTACTTCCGCGGCCACCTCAACACCCCGGACCGCGAGACCTCCGTGCGCCAGCTCATCGGCCGCGTCGTCCGCACCATCACCCAGTGGGGACGGGAAGGCGGCTACTTCGCCTCCGAGGGAGATGGGGACACGTTCCGCGACGAACTGACCCACATCCTTCTCTACCAGATGGCCGCGTTCAACTCGCCGGTCTGGTTCAACGTCGGCATCGAAGAGAAGCCGCAGTGCTCGGCGTGCTTCATCAACTCCGTCAAGGACACCATGGACTCGATCCTCGGCCTCGCCAAGACCGAGGGGATGCTCTTCAAGTACGGATCGGGAACCGGCTCCAACCTCTCCAACATCCGCTCCTCCAAAGAGCTCCTGGCCGGCGGCGGCACCGCCTCGGGACCGGTCAGCTTCATGCGCGGCTACGACGCCTTCGCCGGCGTCATCAAGTCGGGCGGCAAGACCCGCCGGGCCGCCAAGATGGTCATCCTCAACGCCGACCATCCCGACATCGTCGACTTCATCGAGTCGAAAGAGACCGAAGAGCGGAAAGCCTGGGCTCTCATCGAAGCCGGCTACGACGGCGCCTTCAACGCCCCCGGCGGCGCGTACGACTCCGTCCACTTCCAGAACGCCAACCACTCCGTCCGCGTGACCGACGAGTTCATGCGCTCCTACGAGAAAGACGGCGACTGGCACACCCGGGCCGTCACCGACTCCAACCAGATCACCGGCACCTACAAGACCCGCCAGATCATGCGCCGCATGGCCGAATCGGCGTGGGTCTGCGGCGACCCGGGCATGCAGTTCGACACCACCGTCAACGACTGGCACCCCTGCCCGAACACCGACCGCATCAACGCGTCGAACCCGTGCTCGGAGTACATGTTCCTCGATGACTCCGCCTGCAACCTCGCCTCGCTGAACCTCATGAAGTTCTACAGCGAGACCAAAGGCTTCGACGTCGAGGCCTATCGCGCCGCCCTCCGGGTCGTCATCACCGCCCAGGAGATCGTCGTCGACTACGCCTCCTACCCGACCCCGGCCATCGAAAAGAACTCCCACGCCTTCCGGCCGCTCGGCATCGGCTACGCCAACCTCGGCGCCCTGCTCATGGCCCGCGGCGTCGCGTACGACAGCGAAGACGGCCGCCACTGGGCCGCCGCCATCACCTCCATCCTCTCCGGCGAGTCCTACAAACAGTCCGCGCGCATCGCCGAGAAGCTCGGCCCGTTCGCCGGCTACGCCGACAACCGCGACCCCTTCCTGCGGGTCATCGACAAACACCGCCGCAGCGCCTACCGCCTCGACGTCCGGTCATTGCCGGCCGACCTGGCCGACGCCGCCTGCCGCGTCTGGGACGAGGCCTACGCCCTCGGCCAGGAGCACGGCTACAAAAACGCCCAGATCTCCGTCCTCGCCCCCACCGGCACCATCGCCTTCATGATGGACTGCGACACCACCGGCATCGAGCCCGACATCGCCCTGGTCAAGTACAAGAAGCTCGTCGGCGGCGGGATGCTCAAGATCGTCAACAACACCGTCCCCACGGCCCTGAAGCGCCTCGGCTACGACCCGAAGCAGGTCAAAGAGATCGTCGAATACATCAACGAAAACGACACCATCGAAGGGGCGCCGCACCTCATCGAGCCGCACCTCTCCGTCTTCGACTGCGCCTTCAAGCCCGCCAACGGCACCCGCTCCATCCACTACATGGGGCACCTCAAGATGATGTCCGCCGTCCAGCCCTTCATCAGCGGCGCCATCTCCAAGACCATCAACATGCCCAACAGCGCCACGGTCGAAGAGATCGAGCAGGCCTACTACGAAGCCTGGAAAATGGGCCTCAAAGCCGTCGCCGTCTACCGCGACGGCTGCAAACGCTCCCAGCCCCTCTCCACCGGCAAGGAAAAGCAGCAGCTCGAGGCCCTCGGCATCTCCCCGACCGCCATCCGCCGCAAACTCCCGGACGAGCGCGAGTCCATCACCCACAAGTTCTCGATCGGCGGCCACGAAGGCTACATCACCGTTGGCAAATACGAAGACGGCAGCCCCGGCGAGATCTTCATCACCATGGCCAAAGAAGGCTCGACCATCTCCGGCCTCATGGACAGCTTCGCCACCATGACCTCCCTCGCGCTGCAGCACGGCGTCCCCCTGCAGCTCCTGGTCGACAAATTCACCCACACCCGCTTCGAGCCCTCGGGCTTCACCAAAAACCCCGAGATCCCGATGACCAAGTCCATCATGGACTACATCTTCAAATGGCTCGCAATCAAGTTCCTCGACCGCGAAAGCCAGCAGCACGCCGGAGTGATCCTCCGCGAAGACGCCGCGCCGTCGACCCCGACGTCCTCCGGCCCGTCGTCCTCCAACATCACCACCCCGACCTCGTCCGACCTCTCCTTCATCGACCGCATCACCACCGCCACCGCCACCCCGGTCCCCGCTGCCGTCACCGCCTCGGTGGATTCCAAGGTCGTCGGCTTCGTGATGCCGGCGAAGAACGCGGATGGGGTGAACAGCGCGAAACACGGGACGTTCCTGTACCAGCAGGACGCGCCGAGCTGCTCGGAGTGTGGGGAGATCATGATTCGCAACGGTGCATGCTATAAGTGCATTAATTGTGGTTCGACCAGCGGCTGCTCGTAGAGCATCAAGAATGGAATTCACTAGGGGCGGTCTCAGGACCGCCCTTTTTTATGTCTGACGAGTTGTTGGTTGCTTATGACGAGGCGAGACCGCGCTACGTGCGGTACGTTGACGTTCTGCAGGCATTGCTGACTGAGATACTGGCGACAACGACGGTCCGCGTTCATTCTGTGGTTGGGCGAGTCAAGGAGCGCGCGAGCTTTAGAGCGAAGATCCTAGCAGCCCCAGAACGGTACCAAACACTGAACGACGTTACCGACGTGGCCGGATTGCGGGTCATTACGTACTTCTCCGATGACGTGGAGACCGCGGGCAGTACGATCAGCCACGAGTTCGATGTTCTCGAGACGCACTCGAGCGATAAGCGAGACTTGTTGTCAGATGGCGAATTCGGATACCTGTCGCTTCACTACGTAGTGCGGTTACACGACAAAAGAGCGCGATTGTTGGAGCAAAGCCACGTCGCGGGATTACTTGCCGAGATTCAGGTGCGCTCGATTCTGCAGCATGCCTGGGCGGAGATCGAACACGACTTGGGCTATAAGACGCCTATTGCAATCCCGCGTCATGTGCGGCGCGAGTTCGCACGCTTGGCGGCATTGCTCGAAGGTGCAGACAATACGTTCGTGGCTTTGCGAAATCTCCTCCGTACATATGATGACGATCTGAGGAGCGAACTCGCCAATGAATCGGGTGCTATTCGCCTTGACGTCGCGTCTCTCCGAACCTACCTGCGTGTTAGTGGGATAGCAGCTGAAATCAATCGTGCAATCCAATCATCGCGTCCCTTCAGTGCGTCCAACAACGTCATCGCGCGTCACGTGCGTCAACTGTCGATGTTCGGGATCGACACAGTTGGAGAACTCGACAAGCAGATGCGACGTGAGGCCGCGGCGATTGCCGCACTTGGACAAACTCTTCGTGAAGGAAGCGATGCGGCCGGTAGCGAAGTCTTACCGGTGGTCTATCTTGAATACTTACTCCTTGCACGATCGCGGGACGAAGCACTCATCGGCGCGATTCTGACGCATATGCCGCTGAATTTCATGGATCACCTCAGGGCGGTAGTGATGTCATTGGATGAACCTTCCTGACAGCCTCTGGCCGGGGTAGTCACCCGGTGTCGAACGCAACGGATTTCGGCCTCGGCAGGATGCAGGCTTTACCCCACCTGATCACCTCCCAGGACCGTCCCTCCCAGGTGGCGAACTATGTCGCCGAAGTAGGGGAAAAGGCGCCTCGAGGTCGAGCGTGAGGAGGCCTGCCGCCGCTTCCTCGAGAACGTGACGTCGACAGGATGACGAGCTTCGCGGCGTAGGCGACGGAGGCACTCACGTAGCGACACTTCACACGGGAGTATAGATGGCGGCAGGTAGTCGCGGCGGGGATCGGAGCTTCGTTTACATTCAGAAACTGCTGCCCGCGGCTCGTCTACCGCGGAACCGCGAGGTATTGCGCCGGCTTGAGCGTACACGTCGCATCCACGCGCCCATCCAGCGAGAACATCCGCGGAGCCGTGGCGAACTCGTAGACTCGGTAAAGCGAATAGTTCTGGTGATGCTCACTGGAGAAGGCCACTTCGCCGGGGGTGATGTAGAAAGGCGTCAGCGGGCCGAGTTGCGTGGTCTTCACTTCGATGAACTGCTCGCGGCCGGCAGGGGAGAAAGAGAGCACGTCGTAGCCCAGTCCATCGCCTTGCGTGACCGAAACATGCTCCACGCGGTCGGCGAGCGTGTCGAGTCCGAGCGAGCTGAGTCGTGCCCGCTCGTATGAGACGACCAGCGTCTCTCCGTTCGCGCCGAGTGTCCGGTTGCGCGCCTCGCGTGCCAGATAGTCGATTCTGCGCGCGTAACGATGCTGCAGGTGAGTATCCAGTGCTGAGCGTACCGATTCCAGCAGCGCGGGTGGACTGGTCATGAGAGCCAACAGATTGCCGACGTGGGGCGGTTCGACGGATGCGTCGGCGAAACTGAGTGCCAACTGTCCCAACACGGCGTCTTCCTCCAGATGGCCGAGGACGACGTCCGCGAGCAAGTTCTGATACTGCGACAACGGCTTGTATCCGCGAATGGGCGGAAACTTTGCCTCGGTCAGAATCGCGCTGATGTTCTGATGCTTCCGCTCGATCGATCCATCGGTACGGTTGTTCAAGAGGGGACTCAGAGCGTTGCGATGCGCCGTCTTGCTGTACGGGATGCCGCGCAGCTCTTTTTCGAGCATGGAGAAGTAATCCGCCACGATGGCTTCTACTTCCACCTCGGACCACGACTCGCCTCTCAGCACCTCACCAGGATAGCGGCTGTGCCGCTCATGCGTGTCTGGTGGCGCCTCAGGTATGAGACCAACGCGGCCATAGGATGTTCATGTCCCAAGCCGCCGAAGGCGGCGAAAGATCTGTAGGCCCGCCCTTCAGGGCGGGCAACAGCGCGCATCACCAGGCAAGCCCGCGGAGCGGGCGACAGGCTAGTCACTCCACCAGGATCGCTCATCGAAATCGATGCCGTGGCGGCGCAGGAGGCGGACGAGCTCCTCCTCAAAGGTCACTTTGCGGTGGTGTTCCTTCTGGCTTTCGATGTAGCGGGCAACGCCCGGCACGTTCGAACGGCTGACACTGAAGGCGCCGAATCCGCGTTGCCAGGCGAAGGTCCGCCTTTCAGGAAACGAATCGTGGATCCATTTCGAGGAGCTTCCCTTCAGCTGCCCGATGGCTTCGGACATTGTGATCGTCGGCGGGAGCTCGATCAGCAGGTGCACGTGATCGGGGACGGTGTTCGACACCAGGACGGTCCCTCCCAATTGGCGGACGATGCCGCCGAAGTAGGGAAGAAGGCGTGCCTCGAGATCGGGCGTGATGATGGGCTGTCGCCGCTTCGTCGAGAACGTGACGTGTGTCGACAGGGAGGAATATGTGTGCGGCATGGGTCCGTCGACCCATGTGGAAGTCCCGCGGGCATCGTACCTCGGGTGACGTTCGGCGGGGATACCGTCACATGCCGTTCTCTGTCGCCCGCTTCGCGGGCTCGTCCTGGGGGGACGGCCGGGTACCCGCCCTGAAGGGCGGGCCTACAGATCTTTCGCCGCCTACGGCGGCTGACGAGGGGCTACCCGGCCGAACAGTCACGGTAGGCGTCGGAGTTCCTGGTGAGGAAGTCACAGCTTCGTTCTTGATTCGACACGGCACGTTACGCGCTCGCTTCCCTCAATCCTGTTGACCTTCGTCCCACGTCGGCAGTGCCCCTACCTTGGCCGCGAACGCGAGAGCCTCTTCCAGCCACTTCAGCCGCTGTGACGGCGTCGTGGCGAGGGAGGCGTCGAGGAGGCGGTCCTCGGCGGACTGAAAGTCGCCGCGCCAGTCATCGGGAGGATTGCCGCGATCGACATCGCACTCAGTGGCCATCTCCGTTCCGCTACCCGGCTTCCCCAGCCCGTCACGCCGCTGGCGCTACCGGCATCAGCCGGTACAGGTACGCGTCGTCTACGAACTGCCGGTTCACGACCGTTCGAGAGACTCGGCGGCCGTTGCTGTCGGAGCGGTGCGCATAGGGGGAAGAGGCGAGGGCGCGGACGATCGGGTCGTTCGGCGCCACCACGGACAAGCCACTCAAAGGCAGGGTGCGGTTCAACCCGTCGAGCGCTTCGCCGACATAACGATACGCTGCTAGAGGTCCGGTCTCGCTGACCGTCGGTGAGGCCAGGACCAGGCGCCACCCATTGACCTCCGCATCGAACAGCCAGAAGGAGGCGACGACGGGCCATCCTGCGTCGTCGAGCGCACGTGTCAGCTCCGAACCCGTGACGATCATGTCGTCCGTGAGCACTTCCTTCACCAGAGTTTCTTCAGCCATGTCAGGACTCCGTTGGTCTCATCCGTCAACGCCAGAGCTTCGTTCTTCGCAGAAAGCGAAGCCCTGACCCCACAGCCGCGCCCTTGGCATTTCACCCCTGCCCCATCTTCTTCAGCCGCTCCGCCACCCGGCGCTCCACTTCGCTTTCGAGCCAGGCCTCGGCGATGTTGGGGTCTTCGCCCTCCTCCTCCGCGATCTGGCGGAGGGTGGATTGGATCATGGCGCGCTCGGTCTCCGCGGGATCGGGCTCGGGGGGCATGTTGGTGAGCTGTTCCTGGATGTCTTCGATGGCCTCCAGGTCTTCCGCCACCGGATAGCCGCGGCGGGCGAGCTGTTCGGCGAAGGTGCTCAGCGACGCGCTCAGGCCGAGGAGGGCGTCCTGAAACCGCTTCTCGTCCACCGGAATCTCCATCTCCACGTTCACCCGGACCGCCTCGAAGCTGAAGGTCTGGAGATTGGGGAGGTGGGCCAGGACCTTCCGGAGGGTACTCAGGGTGACGTTGCCGCCCGCCTCGAGGGTGGCGAGCTGGCGCCGCTGAATGCCGGCCAGTTCCGACAGCTTCTTCTGGCTGAGTCGCAGGTCTTTACGGGCAGCGATGATGGCTTGCGGGAGCTGCATGATGGCTAAATTTAACACACAACCATCAAAAGGTGCACTAATTGACGCAATTGGTGGTTGACTCCGCTTAACGATTGGTGCATTTTAGGATGCATGAAACTTCAAAGCACATGGGTAACGAAGACGCAAGGTGGCTTAAACGACGCTGCTGCACGTCTCGGGACCGTGACGTCGAAAGTCGAAAACGAATCGACCGAAGTCGAAAAAAAGTCGACCGAAGTCGAAAGCGAATCGACTGAAGTCGAAAAAAAGTCGACCGAAGTCGAAAACGAATCGACCAGAGTCGAAAAAAAATCGACTGAAGTCGAAAACGAATCGACCGAAGTCGAAAAAAAGTCGACCGAAGTCGAAAACGAATCGACTGAAGTCGAAAAAAAATCGACCGAGGTCGAAAACGAATCGACTGAAGTCGAAAAAAAATCGACCGAAGTCGAAATCAGATCATCCCTCTATGTTCCGGCGCTTACGATCGAAGAGCGCGACCGGGGGCCGCCAATGACCTTTTCCGCATCCGTAAGCCACCGATCATGAAAGGAGAAGATGTCACATGCCTCTCGAATTGGGTTCCCAGGAGCCTGTGCTGCACGCTGCGGCGGCACAGGAAATCCTCGATACGATCGACACGATCAAGACGGCTGTTCCCGGGTTCATCCCGGCCTCTCATCGCGAGGCGAAGCGCCTCGGGCGCATCGCGGCGACCCCGGAGGTCGCCGTGGAAGCGGTGAGCGCCCTGGTGCAGCGCAACGAGCGTATGCAGATGATTGCCGGAAAGTCGGCGGAGGTGATGCGGAACGCCATGGCGCTCGCGCTCGCCTATGAGCCGGTCGTCCAGCAGTTGTTCGCGGTGGGGTACGCGCTCGCGCACACCATCCGCGCGGCACGGGCGGAAGCGGGATACTGCGCGCGCGACGTCTACGTCATGGCCACCCGCTTCAGCACCCGCCCCGAGGGGATCGAGTTGGTCCCCTTCGTCGAGGATCTGAAGAAGAAGCTGAGCCGCGGGAGAAAGCAGAAGGCGGATGGCGTTCCGCCGGCCACCACTCCCGCGGACCCGGCGACACCCGCAACCCCTGTCAAGAAGTAAGCGGTGCGCAGCAACAGTATAAGCAGAAAAGGGCGGCCGCAGGGCCGCCCTTTTTTCCCCGCCGGCGCCCGCTGTTTCCAGGAACGTAGTTCGTCGCGCATCTCGCCCAAGCCCCTCTTTCGTTTCCGCCTCCCCTTGTGTCTATCTTCATGAGATGACAAAACTCGAACGCCGCTTCACGGCCCTGACGATCGGCGCTTCCGTGGTCTTTACCGCGTGGGTGGTGGCGTGGCGGCTTGGGTGGGTGCTGGGGTTCTGGCCGGTCGACTGGCCTCCGGTGCCGCGGATGCAGGGCTTCGAGGCGTTCGGGTTGTATGCGTGGCTGCCGTTGCTGGTGTGGGCGGTGGTTGGGGCGGCGGGGGTGGGGTGGGTGGTGCGGTGGGTGACGGGGTGGCGGGGGGCGACAGGGTGGTTCGCGATTGCGGTGCCGGTGCTGGTTTGCGTCGAGGCTGCGGCGGTGTATGCGCCGTTTTACTGGTGGACGGCGCAGCGAGTGGACCGGGTGGCGGAGATGGTGGAGGAGCCGGTGATCGTGGTGCGCAGGGTGGCGGTCAGCGTCGTCGTGACGCTCGGGCTGGCGGCGCTGTTCCTCTGCATCACGCGGCTGCGGCGGACGCCGGCGATCGTGCGGCAGTCCGCGTTCACGGTGACAGCCACCCTGATCGGCATCCTCCTGCATCTGTGGTGGGTGCAGGCCTTCGTGCCGATGACGAACGATTGGATTCCCGCGGACTGGCGGCGTCCCGACCTGCTGGTGCCGGCCCGTCCCTGTCGCGGGGCAATGCTCTGGATTCCGCACGAGTGGGGGATGCCGGCCGGCCGGATCGACGATGTCTGGCTCCGCTTTGCCGACCCGAGGCGGGGAGGCGAGCAGGTCTGGGCGGTGTCGGTCAGCGGGCAGTCGTGGGGGCATTATTTCTGGCTCGATCGCGCCGAGGCCGAACGGCTGCAGGTGCGGCGGGACGATCCGGCCGTGGTGCGGTGTGACGAGCGGCCGCGCACGGAGGTTGTCGCTCCTGCGGCGTGGCACCGGCTCGGGTCTGACTGAGGCGTCCGGAGCGCCGGTCTTCGACCGGCCGGTCCGCCGGCTTTCAGCCGGCCCGTGCGGGTCACGCTGCGCGAGAGACTGCCGACCGAAGGTCGGCGGACCGGCCGGTCGAAGACCGGCGCTCCGGAGGTCCTACTGCACCTGAACGACTGTTCGCAGGTGCTGGCTGCCCCGCTCGAGATCGTCCAGCACGCCGTTGATCGCATCAGCCTCCAACGGGACCGTTCTCGTGACGGCTCCGGAGATGTCGATGGCGCCGGTGCGGGCGAGCTCGAGGAGCTCGACGAGCTCGGCGCGGGTGTGGTCGGAGCAACCGATGATGTGGCGTTCGCGGACGAGGAGGTCGGTGAAGGGGTTGAAGGTGAGGGTGCGGAGGTTGATGGCGACGATCATCAGGCGGCCGCCGGGGGAGAGAGCGCGGAGGCCGCCGTGGGCGACTTTTTCGTTGCCGGTGAATTCGACGGCGACGTCGACGCCGCGGCCGTCGGTGGCGCCGAGGATCGCTTTGTGGACGGGGATCTCGCGGGCGTCGAGGGGGGTCGCGCCGAGTTTGGCCGCGAGCTCGAGCTTTTCCGGGACGACGTCGACGGCGAAGACTTTGGACGCGCCGAGGGCGCGTGCGAGCTGGACGGCGGAGACGCCGAGTCCGCCGAAGCCGAGGACCGCGACCGACTGTCCTTTCTGCAGGTTGCTGAGGCGGAGGGCGTGGAAGGCGGTGGCGGTGGAGCACATCATGATCGCCGCGACGTCGGAGCTGACGCCGTCCGGAATCGGGATGGCGTTCGCGGCGGGGACGACGATCTGCTGCGCGTAGCCGCCGTCGCGGTCTTTGCCGAGCATGGCGCCGGTGGGGCAGAACTGCTCGCCGAAGTCGCGGCAGCGCTCGCACTCGCCGCAGGAGGTGAGGTAGTGCAGCGCCACCCGCTCTCCTTCCCGGACCTCGGTCACCCCTTCGCCGATCGCCGAGACGACGCCGGCGATCTCGTGGCCGAGGGTCACCGGGAGGACGGTCGTCCCGGTGCCGGCGCGGTAGTGCGCGTCGGTGTGACAGATGCCGGCGCGGTGGACGTCGACCACCACCTCGCCCGGCCCCGGTTCGGGACCGGTGACCTCATCGAGTTGCAGCGGCTGGTTCGGGGCGGTGAGGCGGATGGCTTTCATGGGAGTGCATCTTAGGGCACGGCGGTGGGTCAGTAAGAACGAAAGCTATGACTCCAACCGCGGCCCGAACTCGTCTTGAACGACCGCCGCCTGCAGGGAATCGTCGAATGTTATCGTGAGTTACCAATGCTAGCGCTTGCGTTGATCAACCTTTGGCCATAAATTGCGATCAGCTCATCCACCATGTGTGGAAGGAGTTCTGGGGCCGTCCTTCGGGGCGGCCTCAGCTATTTTGCGACGACTCATACTCCCGGCGCTTTTTCTTACGCTGGTGTTCATGCTCGAGATAGAACGCTGTCACGAGGACATATGCGTGCGATGTAGCGCGGATGACGACGAGATAGCTGAAATCAGAAGGAGCAAGAGAGAGCCGCACTTGCCGTCCCTTTCCTGGACGGCGTCTCTCGGCCTCCCAGATGTTGACGAGCGGAGTGTCTGCTGCCTCGACGATCGCGCGGGGCCAGGCGATCCGCTCGCATCGCCGCAACGCAGGCATCCGCTCACTTTCTATGGACCCTTCGGTGACGACGTGCCAGAACCCGGCCTCCTTTCCGTCGGTATCCATGCGCGTGTCGCAGTAGCACCTTCTTCCTCTGAAGAGAGGCTGACTCAGGACAAAGTCGCGACGGAAGATGCGGTAAACGGCCTCAACGTACCGATGAAAATCGCCACCGTAGTCACTGAGCGGGATGAGTTCCGGCAGCCAGTCCATGTCGCCTTCAACGCGGGTCAGGCTGCCAGCGGAGAAGATTCAACTTCTGCGCAGACAGCGGGGTGTTCGCGGTGAGTGCGTAACCTGCGCGTTGTCGCACCCTTTCGAGCACCGCCATCTTGGCGCTACTGCCGCTGAGGCCGCGGTTCGCATAACTCACAGCGCCGATCAGGATGTCAGCGAGCTGGATCTGCTCGACCTGATGCGAACGGACACTCTGCAGCTTCTGGATACGCAGATGCTCGAAGTCGTAATGAGCGTTGCAGAGGTAGTCGAGGAGCCTGCGTTCTTTCGCCGCGCTGCGTGTGTCCTTCATGTCGATGTATATGTGATACGTCGCATCCGGCACGAAGATCACCTTCAACATGTTGAAGTACATCTTGTAGTAGAACGTATCGTGATCCTGATCAAAGGCGGCATGATTCAATGCGCTTTTGTCTGGTACCACGATCGTGCGAAACCGCAGATCAGGGTCTTCGAAGAACAGATCGACGAGGCTGAGGTAGAAGCCTACTTTGGCCGGTGAGATCTTTGTCCACTTCGCCTCGAAGTGGATGGCTAATCCGTGCTGCTGCTTTCGCTGCCGGATGGCCTCGGCAACAGCCCGGGTCTTCTCTGCCGGGCAGATCAGCGCGCCGATCACCATCGCCCGCTGATGATCATTCTCGAGGTGGCAGCTCTCGTCGCAATAGATGTTGAAGTGCGCCAAAGCGGCTACCAGTCTAGTAGACCGGAACCTTTACACGAATCGGTTTCGAGAGGCGATACGCCGGGGGACACTCCCCGGCGGGATTACGAAGTCGGTCTCATGGGGCGCAGAAATACCCCAGGAGCGACGACGGTACAACAGCCCCCCGCGGCAGAAAAACTGGGAAGGGCTGAGGGCCGTGCCGCGTGAAGCGGGCGCCCCGTACGTCCCGTCCCCTACGGCTTCGTGTTCGTCGTGTCGGTCTTTTCCTGGATCTTCTGGCCGGCCGTTTCCATCGCCGTGCCGGTCGCGTGGGCGGCGTCGTTGGCGGCTTCGGTGGTGGCGGCGGTGGCGTCCGCGGCGGCGTCGTTGACGGCGGCGGTGTCGACTTCGGGCACGGTGGCGGTGACTTCGGTGGTCGACGTCGTCACGGTGTCGTCGGTGACGGTCTCGGTCTTCGATTCACAGGCGGCGGTGAGGAGGAGGAGGGTGGCGGCGAGCGGGATGAACTTTTTCATGATCGGGACGGAGGAGCAAGAAAGCAGCCACATCTGCAATTGGCGATTTACCTGTTGCCTTCCACACGTTCCGAAAGTGTAGAATGACTCCTATCGGTTCTCGGTACCAATAGTCGAGTCACCCTCGCAAACAATTCGGAGCTTCAACCCTCCCTCGCGGCCCCCGTGTATGAGCACTCCCGGCGGCAGCTTCGGGCGGGAGTGTGAAAAACGGTGGACCTCATGACCTTCCGCAATCCGTCTCTGCGTCGCGGCGTTGCCGCCCTGCTTTCCTACCTCGTGCTCCTGCAGCCGGTTGCGCTCCAGGCGGCCTCGATGCACACGTCCGGGCGGCCACAGCCGCCGCGGACGGTTGCGGCAGCGGCGGTGGCCACGCGGCCGGCGGGCGACTTCGAGGTCCTCCTCAAGCCGCTCACCACCCCGTTCCACGCGCACTCGGGGATCGACCACCACGCGCCGAGCGACAGCGTCGTCGCCGCGGCGGCGGTGGCGCAGTCGGCGAGCCTCGAGCTGATCGCGGCGAACGGCCAGCATCGCCCGTTCGCCAACCCGGCCGGCCTCCCGCCTGCCGCGGCGGTCGCCGCGGTCCGGGCGACGGTCGCCAGCGGGTTCACGGCAGGGGAGGTGTTCACCAGCACGGCCTCGGACGGGATCATCAATCGCGTTGCCGCCGACGGCTCGTCGTTCCGGACCATCGCCCTCGCCGGCGAGACCGGCAAAGTCACGGCCCTCCATGTCGAGGAGGCGGCGCTGCTCGCCGTCACCGACGCCGGGAGCGTCTGGAGCGTGAACGCCGCCGGGACTGCGACCCGGGTGGCCACGATGCCCGAGGGACTCGCCTCGGTCGCCACCGTCCCGAACGACGTGCCGCGCTACGGCCCGCTGGCCGGGAAGATCCTCGCCGGCGCGAGCGGCCAGCCGCTGCTGTACGCCATCGACGCCACCGGGGCCGCCACCTCCTATCCATTAACTACTGTCGCGAACGACATCGCCGTCGTGCCGCCGCACCAGAATTTCTACGCCGTCGACTCGGCGGCGCAGAAGATCGCCGGCGCGCCGGATGACGCCTTCGCCTCGCTGATCGGCGACATCCTGATCGCCCAGACCGCCCCCGGCGTGCTTGCGCACCTCCGCTGGAACGGTACCCAGATCGAGGCCTCGCAGCTCGCGCAGGCTTCCCGCTTCGACGCGATCGCGTTCTCGCCCGCCGGTCTCGCCGAGATCGTCGCGGTGCAGCGGGTGTACGACGCCCTGGCCGTGGTCCGCCACGCGCCGGTGCTGTCGAGCGGGCGGGTGGAAGGGTCGCTGTGGCAGCTCGCCGCGGAAGACGTGACTCTCGACGGGACCGACGTCATCACCCACGACCTGCTGCTCCCCGGCACGCCGCAGGTGGTGATCGGCAGCGGCAAGCCGTCGTTCGGCGGGGTGATCGAAGGGACGGAGAGCGCGCAGCCGTCGACGCATACCTTCACCATCGCGAACAACGCGGTGCTGCGCCACCTCGTCAACCGCACCGACGCCATCCAGCTCGCGCCGGTCGCCGCCCCTCCGGCGGCCACCGGGACTCGCGACGTCAGCCTGACCAAGGCGAGCGACTCCGCGGGCGACTTTGCCACGCTGCGCAACCTGACGATCTCCGGCCAGGCCGGCGCGGTCGCGGTTCCGCCGGGCACGTACGGCGCGTTCCAGGCCGGCGGACGGACTGCCTTCGTCCTCGGCGTCTCAGGATCGACCACTCCAACTGTCTACAACCTGAAGAGCCTCTCCCTCGGCGGTGGCAGCGAGCTGCGCCTGGCCGGACCGGTCGTCCTCAATGTCGCCGATGCGGTGACGCTCACCGGCTCGACCGTCGGCGCGCCGACGACGCCGAAGCAGCTCCTCCTCAATGCCGTCAACGGCCCGGTGCAGGTCACCGGGAAGGCGATCCTTTACGGCATCATCCGCGCGCCGTCGGCGGCGATCGCGATCGACGGGAACAGCCGCATCCGCGGCACGGTCACGGCCGACACGCTGGCGATCAGCGGGAACGGCGTGCTCGAAGTCACCGAGAACGACCTCCCGCCGCCCGCGGTGAACCGTCCGCCCTCGGTCGACGCCGGTGCGGACCAGACCACGACCCTGCCGGCCGACACGATCTCCCTCGGCGGCACGGCCACCGACGACGGCCTGCCGGCGAACGTCACCCTGGCGATCTCCTGGTCGCAGGTCAGCGGCCCGGCCGGCGTCACGTTCGGCAACGCGAACGAGGCGGCGACGACGGCGACGTTCGCGACGCCCGGCACTTACGTTCTGCGCCTCACCGCGAACGACTCCCTCCTCGCCTCCAGCGACGAGGTGACGATCACGGTCATCCCGCGCAACCAGGCGCCGGAAGCCAACGCCGGCGACGACCAGACGATCGAGCTGCCGGGCGGCGCGACGCTGGTCGGCAGCATCTCGGACGACGGCCTGCCGATGGGCTCCACGCTCACCAGCAACTGGCGCAAGGTCGACGGACCGGGTGCGGTGACGTTTGCCGATGCGGCGGCGCTCAGCACGACCGTGACGTTCGGCGCGGCCGGGACTTACACGATTGAGCTGGCGGCGACGGACGGCGAGCTCTCCGCCACCGACACGGTCGTCATTACTGTCCATCCCGAGAACCAGCCGCCCGCGGTGAACGCTGGCCCGGATCAGACCATCATCCATCCGGCGACGGCGCCGCTCAGCGGCACGGCCACCGACGACGGCTGGCCGCAGGGGAGCACCCTGGTCTCGCTCTGGACGAAGGTCAGCGGCCCTGGGACGGTTGCGTTTGCGAACCCGGTGCAGCCGGCGACGACGGCGGCATTCAGCGCGGCGGGCGAGTACGTCCTCCGCCTCACCGCCACCGACGGCCGCGAAACGGTCTCGGACGACGTGGCCATCACCGTTGACCCGGAGAACGAGCCGCCGGTCGCCCGCGCGGGCGGCGACCTGACGATCGAGCTTCCGAATCCGGCGGCGCTGAACGGTACCGTCACCGATGACGGCTGGCCGCGCGGCTCCACGCTCATCTCGACGTGGAGCGTCCTCGACGGTCCCGGCTCCGTGGCCTTCGGCGACGCGAGCCAGCCGGTGACGACGGCGGTCTTCACTGTCGCCGGCACCTACACCCTCCGCCTCACCGCCACCGACGGCGCGGCCTCCGATGCCGACGACGTGGTCATCACCGTCCATCCCGAGAACCAGGCCCCGGTGGTCAGCGCCGGTCCGGACGCGACGGTCGAGCTCCCGAATGCCGGGACGCTCGCCGGCACCGTGACCGACGACGGCTGGCCGGCCGGCAGCACCGTCACCTCCGAATGGACCAAAGTCAGCGGCCCGGGGAGCGTCTCCTTCGCCGACCCGACCGCGCCGGTGAGCGCGGCCACTTTCGGTGCGGAAGGGACGTACGTCCTCCGCCTCACCGCCACCGACAGCCGGCTGACCGTCTCCGACGACGTCACTGTCACCGTCTATCCGGCCAACCAGGCGCCGGTCGTGGAAGCAGGGGAGCCGCAGACGATCCGCCTCCCGGCCGCGGTCGCGTTGACCGGTACCGCCAGCGATGACGGCTGGCCGTTCGGCAGCACGCTGACTTCGCAGTGGACCCAGGTCAGCGGCCCCGGCACAGTGACGTTCGCGAATGCCGCGCAGCCCGTGACGGCCGCGACGTTCAGCGTCGCCGGGACCTACGTCCTCCGCCTCAGCGCGAGCGACACCCGCGAAAACGTCTCGGACGAGGTGACGATCACCGTCCTCCAGGCGAACGAGGCCCCGGCGGTCGACGCCGGTCCGGACCAGGCGGCGTCGCTGCACCGCAACCTGCTGACCAACGGCGGCAACGAACAGCCGCTGGTCGACGAAGCGATCCCCGGCTGGACCGGCAGCGGCTGGACGAAGGGAGCGTCGTTCCCGGCCAGCGCCGAGGGCGATGCGTTTTTTGCCGCGCCCGCAGCAGGGGCGGAGCTGACGCAGGACATCGACCTCTCGCTCTTCCCCGCCACCCAGACATACACCTTCGCGGCCATGCTCCGCGGCGACGCGCGCGTCATCGTCGAGTACCGCGACGTTGCCGGAAATGTAGTCCAGACTTTTAGTCCGGACGGCCAGACTGACACAGGCTGGACTCGCGTCACGGACACCCGCGTCGCCCCGCCAGGCACCGTTTCCGTCCGCATCCGCCTCATCGCGACCACCGCCGAGGCGTACTTTGACGCCGTCACCTTCCGGGCCGTCGGCACCGCCGCCGTGAAGCTGGCCGGCAGCGCCGCCGACGATGGCTTCCCCGAGGGGAACGCACTCTCCACCGAGTGGAGCGTGGTCGGCGGACCGGGCGCGGTCGTCTTCGCGAATGCGAACGCCGCCGCCACCAACGCCGCCTTCACCGTCAGCGGCACCTACACCCTCCGCCTCACCGCCACGGACGGCGAGCTGACCGTCACCGACGAGGTGATCGTCAACATCGACGTGGCCAACACTCCACCCGTTGTAGAGGCAGGGACGGACGACGACGTGAAATTGCCGTCGAATGCCACCCTGAACGCCCTGGTCAGCGATGACGGTCTACCGGCTGGAGAATTGCTCTCCATCCAGTGGAGTGTGCTCGCCGCGCCGGCGCCGCCGGTGTTCGGCGATTCCGCCAGCGCCGCCACTACCGTCACCTTCACCGCGCCGGGCACGTACGTCCTCCGCCTGAGCGCGAGCGACTCACAGAAGACGATCCACGACGAGCTCACCATCGTGGTCCGTCCGGCGAACCGCGGGCCGATCGTCAACGCCGGCTTCCCGCAAACGATCGTCCTGCCGTCGACCGCCACGCTGAACGGCGCGGCCGTCGACCCCGAGGATCAGCCGCTGACGCTCGCGTGGTCGGTCGTCTCCGGCCCCGGCAGCGTCGTCTTCGCCAATCCGGCCTCCGCCGTCACGACCGCCAGCTTCAGCGAGGCGGGCGAGTACGTCCTCCGCCTCACCGCCACGGACGGCGAGCTGTCGGACAGCGACGACGTCACCGTGACCGTCGAGCCGGAGCCGGTGAACCGCGCCCCGGTCGTCGAGGCGGGAGCGGATGCCACGACGCAGGTCGCCGAGGGGCTCGCACTCAACGGCACCGTCTCGGATGACGGACTGCCGGGAGGCGTCGCGCTTTCCGTCACCTGGAGCATGGTCAGCGGTCCGGGGACGGCGACGTTCGCCGACGCCACCGCGGCCGGCACGGTCGTCACCTTCGACCGCGCGGGCACCTACGTGCTTCGCCTGACGGCCAGCGACTCGCTGCTGACCTCCTCGGACGAGCTGACCGTCACGGTGCGCAGTGCACCGGTGGCGTCGTTCACGATCGCCGGCCCGGAGAGGGCGGCGGTGACGATCGACAACAACCTCGCCTCCACGCAGATGGGAGCGCTGGTGGTCGCCTCGTCGGGCATCAACAGCGCCAGCTTCCTCGCCGACTTCGCGTTCGACGACGTGGCCACGACGCGCTGGCGCTCGCCGGCCTCGGCGACTCCGGCCGTGAACCAGTTCCTGGTCGTGCAGCTCGCGGGGAACGGGCCGCGGACGTTCGACCGTTTCCGCATCACCAACCAGAACAGCACCGAAGGGATCCGGAACTTCCGCGTCGACGTCTCGACCACCACGGCGGACAACGCGGCGTTCACTACTGTCTATACCGGCATCGCCGGCGCGACCGACCGCGTGCAGGAGTACCGCCTCGCCGCACCGGCTACGGCCCGTTACGTCCGCCTCTTCATGGCCGACGCGCACGGCTCGACGGTGATGTCGATCCGCGGCTTCGCGGTCATCGGCGCGGGGCTGAGCGGCCTCCCGACGTATCTCGCCCCGGCGAACCTCGCCGTCACGATCGAGGAGGCGAGCGTCATCGCCCAGACCTTCGGCACCGGCGCGAACGCGCTCGACGGCAACCCGGCCACCGGCTGGGCGACCTCTTCGACGCGCCTGACGAACCAGTCGTTCACGATCGACCTCGGCATGCAGCACGCCGTGAACCGGGTACGGGTCTTCAATCTCGACGACACCCGGTCGACGAAAGACTTCCGCATCGAGGTCTCGAACGACAACGTCACCTACACCACCGCGTTCACCGGTACGGCGCTGCAGCCGGCCGGCGCGCAGGAGTTCACGTTCCCGGCCGTCCCGGCGCGCTATGTCCGCTTCTTCGCGGTGAACAACTACGGCTCGACGGCGGCCCTCGGCATCCGCGATCTCGAAGTGCTCTCGGCGTACGCCGGCCAGAGCTCGGTGTCGAGCTACTCCGGGGCGGGGAACGGGCCGGAGAATCTCTTCGATCAGGACGTCAACACCTACTGGATGACCGCCAGCGGCCGGACGACGAATCAGTCGGTCGATTTCGAGCTCGGCGGCGACGCCCCGGCGCTCGTCGACGGGGTGCTGATCCATACCTTCAACGGGACGATTGCCGACGCGCTGAAGGACTTCGAGCTGTTGGCCTCGGCCGACGGCACGACGTTCACCGCCGTCGTGAGCGGGACGGTGCTGAACAGCGGCGTGCCGCAGCGCTTCGTCCTCCCCGGCGGGCCGATCCGGGCCCGCTTCTTCCGCTTCGTGGCGAAGAACAACTACGGCTCGACCGGCAACATCCGCGTCGGCCTGATGCACCTCCTGACGGAGGCCACCGAGGGGAACCTCGTTTCCGCGCCCGGCACCGCGGCGGCGTACCTCCTGAAGAACGACTCGCCGGCGCATCCGGCCAACGGCGCGGCGATCGTCGCGCAGAGCAGCGGCTCGCCGGTGCAGATGCTCGACTGGGCCACCAGCTCGCCGTGGTCGACGAGCGGCTCGTTCGCCAATCAGTTCGTAAAGATCCAGCTCGCCGGCACCGCGCCGCGCACGCTCACCGGCATCGTCCTCGGCCAGCGCAGCGACACGACCTCCACGACCGACGCCGTGAAGGATTTCGAGGTGTGGGTCTCGACGACCACGTCCGACGACGCGGCGTTCACCAGAATCCTCACCGCCGCGGCCACCACGGCCAAGGCGCTGCAGACCTTCTCCTTCCCGGCCGTCGAGGCGAAGTACGTGAAGTACGTTCCGAAGACGACGCACGGCAGCACGACCACGGTCACGACCGGCTACTTCGACGTGGTCACGGAGCCGGTCGCGCAGGGCGTGTTCGCCTGGTCGTCGCACATCATCGCGCGCCAGCCGCAGCTCGCGCTCGACGGCAACACCGGCACCGGCTGGGTCTCGGCGGCGCCGGCGACGGATCAGTGGATCCGCATCGCGCTGCCGGAGCTGAAGAAGCTCTACGGCGTCACGGTCACCGGCGACTCGAGCTTCGCGCCGAAGGACATCGAGATCCGGGTCTCCTCGACCACGACGGACGCCTCGGCCTTCACCACCATCTACACCGGCACGCTCGCCAACAGCTCGGCGGCGCAGCCGCTGCTGTTCGGGCGGACGGCCGACGTGCGTTACGTCGAGCTCTTCTTCCGCAATGCCTACGTGACCACCGGCATCGGCGTGCGTGAAGTGGGCGTGCTGCCGCTGCCGCAGGACGGCGCGACGCTGATCGCCTACTCGACGCCGTCGACCACCACGTTCGCCGGTTCGTCGATCCTCGACGTCAACACGACCACCGGCCTCTATCTCAGCGCCAACAACCTGGTCAGCAACCTCTCGTTCGTCGTCGCGCTCCCGCCGGCGCAGAGCTGGGTCGTCGACCACGTCGCCGTCCAGCAGCGCATCGACTGCGGCTCCTGCCCGACCTACGGGCCGCGGCAGGTGGAGATCCAGGCCGCGACCGACGACAACGCGACCGCGTGGCAGACCGTCTGGTCGGGCACGCTGCGCGGCAACGACAATCGCCTGCAGCACATCTTCTTCCCGGCGGTGAGCACGCGTTCCATCCGCCTGGTCGTCCTCAACAACTGGGGAGCGACGCAGGTCGGGATACAGAACCTCTTCGTCTACACGCCGCAGATGGGTGCGCTGACGGCGCGCTTCATCGACCGGTCCGAACCAGGCGACGCGCCGATCGAGTCATACCAATGGCAGTTCGGCGACGGCGGCACGAGCACGGAGCGCGACCCGCTGCACGTCTACGCGGAGCCGGGCGAGTACGACGTCCGCCTCACCGTCGTGGACGGCAACGGCCTGACCAGCACGAAGAGCATTTCGTACCGCGTCGAAGGCGCCCCGCGCGTCGACTTCACCATCGTTCCGCAGCCCGGGAACGAGGGGAGCAGCCTCACCTTCACCGACATCTCGTCGAGCGACTTCGGGCCGATCGCCACACGCCAGTGGGTGTGGGGCGACGGCACGACCAACGGCGGAAACGTCGTCTCGACGACCCATCCGTACGCCGACAACGGCACGTACAACGCCACCCTCACCGTCACCAGCCAGCGTGGCATCACCGGCACGCTGACCAAGCCGGTGACGGTGCTCAACGTCGCCCCGACCGTCGAGATCGGCGCGAACAAGAGCTTCCCGTGGGGTGAGAACTGGGGCGTCACGGCGACGATCAACGACGCCAGCTCCGTCGACCGCACCTCGATCTACTGCACGTGGGACTTCGGCGACGGGCAGACGCTCGAGCGGGCCAACTGCCGCGGCACCGTCTTCAACCACGTCTACGCCGTCCCCGGCACCTACACCGCCACGCTCGTCGTGCGCGACAAGGACGGCGCCACCGCCACCGACAGCGCGACCTACACCGTCACCCCGCGCCCGACCGTCATCAGCTACGGCGGCGGACGCGGCGTGATCCCCGGGGAGCCGCTGGTGCTGTCGGCCACGCTGCGCGACGACATCACCCACGACTTCATCACCAACAAGACCATCCAGTTCACGATCGAAGGGCAGACTGCCAGCGCAATCACCAACGCCGAGGGCTTCGCCGAGACCACCGTCATCTATAACGGCGCGGCCACGACGCCGGTCGTGCTCTCCGCCTTCGCGGGCGACGCGCTTTACGGCGCGAGCAGCGTCAGCGTCCTCGCCTCCTGCCCGGCCGACCAGCAGCCGATCGACGTCGCGCTCGTCTTCGACCTCTCCGGCTCGATGCTCGGCGAGCGCCTGACCGCCGCCCGCAGCGGCGCCCTGATCTTCCTCGACTCGCTCCAGCGCAACCAGGACCAGGCCGCCGCGGTCTCGTTCACCGGCTCCGGCATCGTCGAGCAGGCCCTCACCTATGACCTCGACGCGGTCCGCGAGGCGATCGACGAGATGAACGCCAGCGGCGGCACCGACGTCGGCGCCGGCATCAATACCGGCCGGATCGAGCTCCTCAGCGTGCGCCGCAACCCGTACGCGCGGCCGATCATGATCCTCTACTCCGACGGCGAGACCGGCCGCGACTCGGCCATCAACGCCGCCAACCTGGCCAAGGCGGCCGGCATCCGCATCATCTCCGTCATGATCGGTGGCAGCGCCACCGCCCGCCAGCTCATGAAGGACATCGCCTCCGGTCCCGGCGACTACTACGAGGCGACCCAGACGACCGAGCTGTCGGCGATCTACGCCTCGATCGTCAGCTCGATCTGCGAGCCGGCCAACCAGCCGCCGATCGTCGACCCGGGCAGCGACCGGACCATCGTCTTCCCGGTGAACAGCGTCACCCTCAGCGGCACCGTCACCGACGACGGCCGTCCGCCGCTGGCCACCCTCACCACTACCTGGTCGAAAGACAGCGGCCCCGGCACGGTCACGTTTGCCGACGCCACGAAAAAGTCCACCACGGCCACGTTCTCCGCGGTCGGGACGTACGTCCTGCGCCTCAGCGCGAACGACACCCAGTACGTCCGCAGCAGCTCCATCACCATCAACGTCTACCCGGAGAACCAGCCGCCGGTGGTCGACGCGGGCGCCGATCGGACGATCGGCCTCCCGAGCGTCATCCCCGACGGCCCGACCACCACGACCATCACCCTCACCGGCAGCGTCACCGACGACGGCTGGCCGTTCGGCAGCAGCGTCTCGCAGGAGTGGACTCTGGTCAGCGGACCGGCTACGCCGCTCTTCGAGACCCCGGCGCAGCCTTCGACCAAGATCACGTTCGCCGTGGACGGCACGTACGTCCTGCGCCTGACGGCCACCGACACCGAGGACACGGTGAGCGACGACGTCACCATCGTCGTCGAGCCGGGCAACCGCGCGCCGGAAGTCAGCGCCGGTCCGGACGTTCCGGCCACGCTTTCCGCCGGTGCGACCCTCAACGGCACCGTCACCGACGACGGCCGCCCGAACGGCAGCAGCGTCACGGTCACCTGGACGCAGGTCAGCGGCCCGGCCGCCGTCACGTTCGCCACGCCCGACGCCGCCGTCACCACGGCGACGTTCCCCCTCTTCGGTACCTACGTCCTGCGCCTCATGGCCAGCGACGGAGAGCTGAGCGCGACCGACGACGTCACGGTCACTGTGGATGTGACTCCGGGCAACCAGGCTCCGGTCGTCAACGCCGGTGCCGACATCTCCCTCACCGATCCGGTCAACACCGCGACGCTCACCGGCAGCGTGACCGATGACGGCATCCCGTCATCGACGCTCGGGATCGGCTGGGTACAGCTCAGCGGCCCGGTCGCCGTCGTCATCGCCGAGCCGTCGTCGCCGGTGACCGCCGTCTCGTTTCCGGTTCACGGCACGTACGTCTTCCGCCTCTCGGCGGGCGACGGCGAGCTGTCGAGCAGCGACGAGGTGACGGTCACGTTCAGCAGGACGCCGGGCAACCTCGCGCCTGTCGTCAACGCCGGCGCCGACGCCACGATCGTCGCGCCGACGAACAGCATCGCCCTCACCGGGACCGCGACCGACGACGGCCTGCCGAACGGCAGCAGTGTCACCGCGACCTGGACCAAGGTCAGCGGCCCCGGCCTCGTCACCTTCGCCGACGCCTCGGCGCCGGCGACCATGGCGACGTTCAGCGTCACCGGCATTTACGTCCTTCGCCTCACTGCCACCGACAGCGAGCTGTCGGCGAGCGACACCGTCACGATCCGCCACGACGGCGTGAACGCGGCGCCGGCCGTCAACGCCGGCCCCGACGCCACTGCCCGTGCGAACGAGATCATTACCCTCGGCGGCTCCGTCACTGACGACAACCTGCCGCTCGGCAGCAGCATCACCATCTCCTGGAGCAAGGTCAGCGGACCGGGTACGGTGACGTTTGCGAATACCTCGCTGCCGAACACGCAGGCGCGCTTCTCGGCGATGGGCACCTACGTACTCCGCCTGACCGCGAACGATTCGGCGCTCTCGGCGAGCGATTCGGTGACGTACACCGTCGACGCGCCGGCGCCGCCGCCGGTCGCCGCGATCATGTTCCCTGCCTCGGGGGCGACGGTCACGGAGCGCACGGTCTTCACCGGCACCGTCGCCGATGGAGCGACGTGGCGGCTCGAGTACCGCCTCAACCCCGATGACGCCACGGGCGGCACTAATCCCTGGACGACCATCGCCAGCGGCTCCGGTCCGGTGACGAACGGGACTCTCGGCACGTTCGACCCGACCGGCGTCGTCAATGGCACCTATAAGGTGCGTCTGGTTGTGCAGGATCCTGCCACCGGCCAGACCAGCGCGCCGTTCATCACCGCCGTCGCCGACGGCGACCTGAAAGTCGGCGCCTTCACCATCGGCTTCACCGACCTCGAGATCCCGCTGCCGGGGATGACGCTCAACGTCACCCGCAACTACGACAGCCGCGACACGCGCGTCGGCGATTTCGGCCACGGCTGGCGCCTCGGCCTGTCCGGCATCCGCATCGAGAAGTCGGGCGAGCTCGGCTCCGGCTGGCAGCAGACCGTGTCGTCCGAACAGTTCCCCCGCTACTGCCTCGTGGCCGCCTCGCCGCGCTTCGTGACGTTCACCTTCCCGACCGGCAAGGTCTATCGCTTCCGTCTCGCGGTCACGCCGAGCTGCCAGCTCTTCCTGCCGATCCAGACGCCGACGGTCTTCTTCGAGCCGGTCGGCACCACCAAAGGCTCGCTCAAGGCTCTCGGCGACAACTTCGTCATGTCCTACGGCTCGGTGCCGGGTCCGGTCGACCTGATCACCTCCGACGTCGAGATCTACGATCCGTCGCGCTTCGAGCTCACCGACGAAGACGGCATCGTCTACGAGATCGACGAGCGCCTCGGCGTCCGCAAGATCACCGACCGCGCGAAGAACACGCTCACCATCAGCAGCACCGGCGTCGTGCACTCCACCGGCCGCAGCGTGTCGTTCGGCCGCGATTCGGCCGGCCGCATCAGCACCATCACCGATGCCGAAGGCAAGATCCTGCGCTACACGTACGACGGCAGCGGCGACCTGGTGACAGTCACCGACCAGTCGAACCGCGCGACCACGTTCACCTACAACAGCAACCACGGCATCCTCGACTACTTCGACTCGATGGGCCGCCGCGGCATCAAGAGCGAGTACGACTCCACCGGCCGCCTGATCGCGCTCACCGACGCCGACGGCCACGTGCAGACCTTCACATTCGACCCGAACAGCCGCAATGAAGTCGTCACCGACCGCCGCGGCAAGACCCTCGTCTACGAGTACGACGAGCGCGGAAACACGCTCAGCATCACCGACGCCGACGGCAAGGCCCGCCGGGCCACGTACGACACGAAGAACAACATGCTCACCTCGACCGACAAGCTCGGCCAGGTGACGACGTACGAGTACGACCCGGCCGGCAACGTGACCGTGAAGAAGGACCACGAGGGGCGGATCTCCCGCTACACCTACAACTCCTTCAAGCAGATCACCAGCGCCACCGATCCGAACAACGAGACCACCGCGTACGAGTACGACCCGGTCACCGGAAATCTCCTCAAAGTCACCGACGCCGAGGGGAACCTCATGCAGATGGCGTACGACTTCCACGGCAGGCTGGAGACCGTCACCGACGCGCGCAACAAAGTCCGCCGCTTCGCCTACGACAACTTCGGCAACGTCACGCGTGAGACCCACGAAAACGGCAAAGCCACGACCTACACGTACGACGCGATGGGCCGCCGCCTGACGATGACCGACCCGTACAACCGCACCACCACGTACGCGTACGACGACGCCGGCCGGATGAAGTCGATGACCGACCACCTCGGCAACACGATCACCGACGAATTCGACGGCGCCGGTGCGATTTCCGGCCGCATCGACGCGCGCGGCAACAAGACTGCCGTCACGGTCAACGCGAAGGGGCTGACCACGAACGTCAAGAC
The DNA here is from genome assembly GCA_035629865.1 of Thermoanaerobaculia bacterium. Taxonomy (GTDB): domain Bacteria; phylum Acidobacteriota; class Thermoanaerobaculia; order Gp7-AA8; family Gp7-AA8; genus QHVT01. The sequence goes on from DASPHC010000004.1 coordinate 33,248, forward strand.
CACCGACGACGTCGAGATCGTGCTCGGATACGAGCCGGGCGACGTCCTCACCAGCGTCAACCGCGGCACCGGCTACTCGCCCAGCGTGGAGCTGAACGACGTGGGCGAGGAGAAGAAGTTCATCCTCGCGCCGGGCATCGAGTACGTCTACGAGCTCGACGAGGAAGGGCGCCGCAAGTCGGAGACCGACCCGCTCGGCCACAAGACCAGTTTCACCTGGAACACCCTCAACAAGATGACCTCGCGCACCGACGCGCTGAGCCACACCACCGCCTACGAGTACGACGGCGCCGGAAACGTCAAGAGCCTCACCGACTCGAACCAGCGCAAGACCACCTACACGTACGACGGCCTGAACCGGATGACGAAGAGCACGCTCGCCAACGGCTTCTCGCACGATTACACCTACGACGGCGTCGGCAACAACCTGACTTCCAGCGACCCGCGCGGCAACCTGACCACCTTCACCTGGACGGCGGATTCGATGCTCGACACGGTGAAGGAGGCCAACAACGTCACCTCGTCGATGACGTACGACGACAACCTGAACCGGACCTCGTACACGAACGGCCGGCAGAAGGTCGTCAGCTACGCCTACGACGAGCTGAATCGCCTCCGGCTGCGCACCTATCCGGACGGCAGCACGGAGAGCTTCACCTACATCGCCGACGCGATCGTGGAATCGAAGACCGACCGCATGGGCCGGACGACGACGTACACCTACGACAAGCGCGGCCGCATCTCCACCATCACCCGTCCCGGCGGCGCGACCACCTCGCTCACCTACACGAGTGAAGGCCGCATCGACCAGATCACCGACGCGAGCGGCGTGATCGACTACGACTACGACGTCCGCAATCACGTCACCCGCTTCAAGCAGGCCGACGGCACGGTCATCACCTACACCTACGACCTCGCCGGCAACCGCGAGTCGATGACCACTCCGGAAGGGACGACCGCGTTCACGTACGACGCGGCGAACCGCCTGGAGACCGTCACCGATCCGCATGGCCACGTCACCCACTACGGCTACGACGCCGGAGGCAACGTGACCCGCGTGGAGTATCCGAACGGCATGGTCACCACGAATACGTACGACGAGCTGAATCTGGTCGACACGACGACGACGGTCGATCCCGCCGGCACGACGCTCTTCGCCGAGGCCTACGACTACGACGAGGCGGGCAACCGTACGTCGATCGTGGCCCATGACGGCGCGACCACGACGCTGACCTACGACGTCCTCTCGCGCCTCGACGTCGAGACCCAGCGCTCGTCCGACGGCACCGTGCTCCGCAATCTCGACTACGACTACGACGCCACCGGCAACCGTTCATCGGTCACCGATCTCCTGGCCAACACCACGACCGCCTACGCGATCAACGATCTCGACCAGGTCGTCTCCGACGGCCAGCGCGCGTACACGTACGACGGCAACGGCAACATGAAGACCGCCGGCCCGGCGGTGGTGTACGACTACGACGTGCAGGATCGTCTGGAGTCGTCGACCGTGAACGGCGTCTCGGTCTCATATCTCTACGACGCCGAAGGCCGCCGCCTGCGGGAGAACGACGGGACGCTGCGCGACTTCGTCATCGACCCCGTGCGCCGCGACGCCGAGGTCGTGCTCGAGCGCGACGGCGGCAGCAACATCGTCGCCTCCTACACCCACGGCCACGAGCTGATCAGCGCCGCCCGCGGTGGACAGGAGGTCTACTACGTCCTCGACGGCATGGGCTCGGTCCGCGCCATCACGGATGCAAACGGCGCGGTCACCGATCTCGTGTCGTACGACGCCTTCGGCCGCATCACCGGCCGGAGCGGCACGACGCCGAACGACTATTTCTACCGCGGCGAGCGTCTCGACCGCACCACCGGTCTCTATCACCTCCGCGCACGCGACTACGATCCGTCCCTCGGCCGTTTCATCGAGATCGACACGTTCCAGGGGAAGGACCACGAGCCGCAGACCCGCAACCGCTACGTCTACGCGCTGAACAACCCGGCCAGCCGCATCGACCCGAGCGGTCACGTCAGCAGGGGCGACGGCACGATCTTCCACGGCATCATCGGCGCGTACTACGAGAGCTACATGGGCGGCTACGGCGTCTCCGGCCGCGGCATCGCCAAGGGGCCGCACGGGGCCGGCACCGGCAAGAAGCGCGGCGGCCTCGGGAAGTTCCCCGACCTGCGCGAGTACCTCACCGGCGACGTCTACGAGATCAAGCCGCTCTCGCCGTACGGCCTCACTGCCGTCTACGCCGAGGCGTTCGCGTACGCGGTGGCACTCAACATCGTCGAGCCGGGCGCGCCCGAATTCGGCGGCGTGTGGCACATGGGCATCTTCACCTTCATCGATCCCTCGCCGGCAGCCGTCGGCGGCCTGTGGGTCAAAGGCCACTCCTGGTTCGGACCCGGCGCCGTCATCTACGCCCAGGAGCCGGGCGAGCGCCTGATCCGCCTCCTCGAACCGGCCGTGTTCCTGGCCGCCGCCAAAGCGCTGGCGGACGTGGTGAGCAAAGCCGGCAAAATCGCGGCCGCGGGAGGACGAGCCATCCCGGTCGCAGCCGGCGGCGCAGCCATGGCCCGCGCCTACAACCTCCTCGCCCGCGCCCCGATGCTGATCTCGAATTACGTGCAGTCCGGCCTGGCCGTCGTCCGCGCGCAAATCGCGATGCGGGGGTCGCTGGCGTTCTAGTTGGATCCTGGTGGGGTGTGCGGTGACCATGAAAGCGGTCGCCGCACACCTGCGGACAACGTCAGCGGCGAAGTCTGTCGAGTTGCAGTGCGTGGGTGACGATCGGCCTCGCCCATTCGGGCGTTGCTTCGAGCGCCGGCCGAGATGGCGCGATGACTGCGCCTCGTTGCCAGTGCAGCAGGAGCTTCGGGGGCGGGATCATCCCGGTGACAGGATCTCGGTCATCGCTGTTGTCGAAAAGCCGCAATTCGTTGAGACGTGGCAGAAGAGCCATCAGGTTCTGCCGCGCGGTGTTCCAACGCTCGCGGATTTTGTCTTCGGGGATGTCGTGTCCACCGGTCGCGACGCGCGCTCGAACGCGTGCGATGTGCTGCTCGACCGTCGCCAGACCGACGAACCACATGCGCACTTCGAAGCCGCCGTCGGCCGCCGCGGCGAGGAGGCGCGGGATGGTCCTGCCGCCGAGAGTTGTCTCGAATGCGTGATTCGCGCGGTCGCGAATCGCCTTCTCGAGAAGCAGCTTCCCCTCATTCCAGGCATACGCATTCGCGTCCTCGACGGAGCAGCCGAGGAACATCCGGATTCGCCTCGCGGCCTCGTCGGGATTGAAGTAGTTCAAATTGCGGCGGCGCAGGAAGGCGCCTGCAACGGAGCTCTTTCCGGCGCCGTTCACCCCGGCCAGCACGAAGAGGACCGGTGTCACTCCGCTTCGTCCGGTGCCGCGTTGACGGCATCGGCGATGCTCCGCGGATCGGCCGCGAAGACCTCGCGCAGCTTGTCCCCGCTGCCCGGCGCATGGAGCACGGCGAGCTCGCGCTCAAAGTCGTCTCGCAGCCGGCGGACAGGATCGCTCGCCCGCGCCGCGGCCAGCAGTTGTGCGTAGCGCTCCGCCGACATCACCACCGCCTCAGGGCGGTTGTAGTTCGTCACGATCACTTCCTGCTCTCGTGCCTCATCGACGATCGCACGCCAGTTCGCTTTGACCTCCGACGACTGCCGCGTGCTGTGCTTGTCGGCAAGCTCTTCGAGCTGCGTCATCGTAAGGTCGCTCATGCCCGCCTCACCGAAACGCGCCCGACCGCGCCGACGTTCCCTACGTTGACCACGTTGGACATGATAACGCCCGGACCTGGCAGGCGGCGCAGGCGTCCATGGTTCCGCGGCGGCGTCACGGATTGCGAACGCATCTGTCACACGCGGCAACCTGCGGCGGGAGTCGCCGTAAGGTAATGCACACATGCACATCCTGCTGCTGGCGGCCACCATCCTGGTTTCCGATGCCCGCGTGAATCAGGAGCTCGAACGGCTCGGCACCGTGCAGGCGCAGCTCGAGAAGGCCGAGCTGCCGGAGATGCTGAAGGGGGAGACGAAGACGACGCGGGAGGTGCTCGCTACCGCCCTGAAGTCGCAGGCGCCGATCGTCCGGCTCTATCGCCTCCGCAACGCCTACATCTACATCGAGACCCTCCGCTACGTCGACGAGCACGAGGCGGCGGCGGAAAGTTTCGAGAAGCTTCAGGCTTTCTGGAGCGCGCGGAAACCGGAGCCGGTAATGGTCGCGCAGGGGCCGTTGCTGGAGACCGCGCTGGTGCAGGCGTCGGTGAACCGCGCCGAGGTGCTGTATCGCGCCAGCCTGCCGTACGGGAAGGTGAGCGGAGCGCTCTCCGGGCTCTATTACCTCGCCGAAGCCGACGCGAACGCGAGCTTTGCGCAGCTCGTCCGCTCGATGACCGCCGGCGACGCAGAGGCTCCGCCGACGGAGGCGAAGCTGCGGGGGACGCTGGAGGCGATGGAGAAAGAGATGCTGGCCGCGTTCGGGAAAGACCCGGTCGGACGGCCGGTGATCGGCGTCAGCGTCCGGCTCAAAGAAGCGCGCGAGCTCCTCGACCGCGGCAGCCTCTCCGGCGCCACGCTCCTCCTCCTCGAAGCGCGCCGCTCGCTCGAGCGCGTCACGGCGAATCCGTACCCAATGCCCGAAGGAATCCTGACCGGACCGATGGCCGCGCTCTGGAGCGCACTGGCCGAGGAAGAGGTGAAGAAGTGAGGCGTGCCTTGTTCGTTCTTGCGGCGATGCTGTTCGCCGGCGCCCTGTCTGCGGCGCCGGTAAAGGTGACGCTGGTTCGCTGGCCTTACACGTGAAGCCTCTCGGATCCGGCAAGTTTGCTGGCGAAGGAAGTGGTTTCTGAATACGGCGCCAAAGCGGCGTTCGGAGTCGAAGACTTCGGCGCCTCGCCGCTGGCCGACCGGTTCGGCATCGACAAGTACCCGGCGCTCTTCGTCGACGAGGTACTGGTCGCGCGCCCCGAGGATTTCTATGAGTGGGGTGGGACGGCGAAGGGGAAGTACATGCCCTGGAGCGAGCTGGAAAACCGCCGCAAGTTTCAGCGCGATTTGAAGAAGATGATCGAGATCCGGTTGGCCGGAGGGAACGTGCTTCCCACTGAGACCAAACCGGCGCCGCCGTCCGCGCGGCCGCTGCCTGCGGTGCAGGTGGTCGACCTCGCCGGAAAGCCGTTCACCCTCGCCGACTATCGCGGCAAGCCTTTGTTGATCGAATTCTGGGCCACCTGGTGCCCACCATGTCTGCACACCATGGAGTGGCTGAAGGAGCTGGATCCCGCCTCGGCCAACGTGGTCGCGATCGCCGTCGAGTCGGACCGGGCGGCGGTGGACAAAGTGCTCGCGCGCTATGAACCGCGAGGACGGTTCGCCATGGCTACGCCCGAAGTGTTGCAGGCGTTCGGCGGGTTGCCGGCGGTGCCGACGTTATTTCTCGCGGACGGGAAGGGGCGGATCGTGCGGGTGTTCTATGGCGCGCCGCCGGATCTGCACGAGCAGATTGCGAAGGAGTTGAAGAAGTTGAAGGGGTAGGGCGTAAATCTCGGAGGGAAGAAAAATTCATGACAGTTTGAGGAGCCGCCGAAGGCGGAGTGATGGAGCGCTGACCTTCGGTCGGCCGGTCCGCCGGCCTTCGGCCGGCAGTCTGAGCCCCCGTCCCACCCTGATTGCCGGCTGAAAGCCGGCGCTCCGTGGCGCTCCGTGGCGCTCCGTGGCGCTCCGTGGCTCCATGACTCACTCCGCAACCGCGTAATAAACCGCAAACGGCGCCAGCAACAGCGCCGTTGCGGCGCACAGCGCCAGCGGCATCGTCGGTGCCGTGGTCGCGACCGTCACGAGCCACTCCTGCGGCACCCCGCCCAACACCCCCAACATCCCCGCCGCGGTGAGAGCCAGCGTTCCTGCGTAGACGAACGTCACCATCAACGACGCTCGCCGCGCGGCTTCCCTCACCATCCTCCGTTGCATCCTCCACCACACCGCCCCGGACGGCGGGGCGTTCGCTTCGCGCGCGGCGCGCTCGGCGTCGGCGCGGATGGCGGTGGCGACGAGTGCGAGGTCGCTGCATGGCAGGCAGGCGGCGAGGTGCGCCTCCAGATCGGCGGGCAGAGAGCGCCCCACAGACTCCAGCACTTCCACTTCACGCGGGCATTCCAGTTCGTTCTTCACGTCGGGTTCCCTTTGAGCAGCCGCGCGACGGTTTGTCTGGCGCGGAACAGCATGGCTTTGATGCTGCCGGTCTTCACGCCGAGCGTCTCGGCGATCTCTTCGTGCGAGGCTCCCTGGGCGTAGGCGAGCCAGAGCATTTCCCGTTGCCGCGGCGCGAGCCGCGACATGGCGCGCGCAAGGTCCGTGCGTCCTTCCGCGCGGGCGGCGGTGCGTTCGTCGCCGCGCAGCTCGTTGGCGGCGTCGGGCTCCGGCAGCGGCACGGTCACCATGCGGCTGCCGCGGCGGGCGCCGTCGCGGACGACGTTCGTGGCGATGACATAGAGCGAGTTGCGCCGGTGCGTGTCGTCCACGTGACTCGCACCGGCGCGGTAGAAGCGGTAGTAGGCTTCCTGGACCAGGTCGTCGGCCAGCTGGCGGTCGCCGGTCATGCGGGAGAGGTAGGCCCACAGGCCGGCGGAGGTGCGGTCGTAGAACGCGCGGAAGGACTCCTCGTCCATCAGCCGCGGCGTCTCTCCTTCGAGAGCGGCCAGCACCGTCTCACCTGCTGCGACGACGGCGGCCATCAGTCCGCCGTCGTGCCTTCGACCTGCGCGGGCGGCTGCCAGAGCCCGAGGCGGCGCGAGATCAGGAACGCCGCGGCGGCGGAGACCACCAAGCCGAGGCCGATGGCGATGGCGATCGAGCCGAGGCCGGCCATCGGCCCGGCGACGTCCTTCTCCATGCTCATGCTGACGAAGCGCAGGCCGAGGCCCGTCGCGCCGATCACCAGGCCGGCCTGCACCGACCAGAGGATGCGGTTGATCGGGGCGTGGATGGTGCTCGGGCTCTCGTCGACCGGCAGCGGCGCCGATTCGAGGAAGCGCTTGCCGGCGCTGGTCTGGATGTAGGCGAGGAGCTCCTGGTTGGAGGCGAAGCGGTCGAGCAGTTTGTTGTGGACCTCGGCCTGGATCTTCGAGACCCGGCTCCAGCGGCGCTGCTGGACGAAGGTCTTGATCAGCCACGCGCCGAGGCCGACGAACGTCAGCAGGATCGCGAAGATGCCGATTCCTTCCATCGTCTCCCGCCACAGCCGCAGGCCCGGCGGTTCGGGGGCGAAGTCAGGCGAGGAGATGCCTTGGAGGAAGAAGGCCGGGGTGCGCGTGACCTCGGGGTGGGTGCGGACGAAGGCTGCCAGCTCGGGGTAGTTGGCGATGTACGACTCGTTGTTCCAGAGGGCGGGATCGAGTTTCAGGACGCGCCCGACTTCGGGGGGCAACCGCTGCAGGACGTCGTGCAGCTCGACGCGGACCATGTGGCTGTCGTTCATCGAGCCCGAGGCGGCCGCGGCCGGTTCGGCCACGGCGGCTTTCTCTGCGGATGAGGCGGTGGAGGTGGCGGCTTCCTGCGCGGTAGCAGGGATACAGCCGAGGACAAGGAAGAGGATGACGAGGATGCGGCGTGCGATTTCTGCGGTCATGGTTTCGACTCCTGCCCGCTAGTTACGCAGCGCGGTGGAGTCGGTTAACGGGCATACTGCGCCGCATGAAACGATTCCTCCTCGCCCTCGCGTTTGCCCTCCCGCTTTTCGCGCACGAAGCACCGTCCGTCACGACCGTCATCCTCGTCCGGCACGCGGAGAAGATCGACGACAAGGCCAACGCCGATCCGGAGCTGACGGACGCCGGCCGGGCGCGTGCGACGGAGCTGGCGCGGATGCTGGCGTCGAGCGGCGTCCAGGCGATCTACGTCACGCCGTTCCACCGCACCCGCCAGACCGGCGCGCCGGCGGCGAAGGCCCTCGGGCTGGAGGCGGTGGAGGTCAAGACCGGTAAGACGTACGCGAAAGACGTGGCGGAGCTGATCCGGAAGCAGCACGCCGGCTCGACGGTCCTGGTCGTCGGGCACTCGAACTCGACGCAGCAGGTGATCCAGGAGCTGGGGATCGCCGGCGCGCCGTTCATCCCGGAGACGGACTACGACAATTTCTTCGTGGTGACGCTGGTGGGAGACTCCGCGACGCTGTTGAAGCTCAAGTATTAGTGCGCTGCCTGATCCTCTCGCAGTGGCGGGTGAATCCGTATCAGCAGTTGCTGGTGGGGGCGTTGCGGCGGCTGGGCGCGGAGGTGGTCGAGCGTCCGCTGCTTCCGTTCTCCCTCGGCGCCACCGTCCGTGAGTGCAAGCCGGACGTGCTGCACCTGCAGAACGTCCATCCGTTCCTCACCGGCCGCGGGTGGGTGCGGTCGCTGATGAACGTGCTCGCGTTCGTGGCGGCGTTGATAATGGTGCGGCTGCGCGGGGTGCGCATCGTCTGGACGGTCCACGACCTCGGCCACCACGATCGCCGGCATCCGCTGCTCGACCGCATCGTCACCGCTCTCACGGCGCGCCTCGCCCACGCGCGGATCGTCCATTGCGAAGCGGCGCGGCGGGAGCTCGGCCGCGAGGTCACGGCCATCCCGCACGGCCATTACATCGGGCACTACGAGAACCGCGTCGATCGAGCCGCTGCCCGGCAATCCCTCGGCATCGGGAACGGCGAATTCGTCTTCCTTTTCCTCGGCTGGCTGCGTCCCTACAAGGGGATCCCCGAGCTGCTCGACGCGGTCGAAGGACTCCCCGCGCGGCTGCTGATCGCCGGCGAAGCGCGCGACCCTGCATTCGTGGAATCGCTTCGGGTCCCCGCGAACGTCGAGATCCACTCCGGCGCCGTGCAGGACGATCGCCTGCAGCTCTATCTCAACGCCTGCGACGTGGTGGTCCTCCCCTACCGCCGCATCCTCACCTCCGGCGCCGTCATCCTGGCCATGTCCTTCGCCCGTCCCTGCATCGCCCCGCGTCTCGGCTGCATGCCCGAGACGCTGGACGATCGGGGGGCATTCCTCTACGACCCGGGCGCGTTGCGCGAGGCCCTCACCCACGCGATCGACGGACGCGACGAGCTGCCGCGCATGGGAGCGCACAACCGCGAGAAGGTGTCGGCGTGGACGTGGCAGCGCGCCGCCGAAGCGACGCTCGCGATTTACCAGCGTCGCTGACTCTCTGTGCCTACAGATCTTTAGCTGCCTACGGCAGCAGGGCGATCACGCGCTTGGCGGTGGAGGACCATCCCGGGTGCTACTCTTTCCAGGACGTGACGAAGAGCCGTATTCAGGTCCTGGCGGCAGCGCTCGCGGCGCTGCTGCTACTCCTCGCCGCCTACTCGAATTTCTTCCGGAATGGGTTCCATTTCGACGACGGGCATGCGATCGTCGAGAACGCGTCGATCCGCTCGCTGGCGAACTGGAAGAAGTTCTTCACCGACGCCTACACGTTCAGCAGCCTGCCGGCGAATGCGACGTACCGGCCGATCGTGACGTTGAGCTTCGCGCTCGACTACGCCGCCCGAAACAGCCTTGACCCGGTGCCGTTTCACAGGACCCAGCTCCTGCTAATGGCGATCGTCTCCGCGCTTCTCGGCGTGATCGCGGCGCGCGTGCTGCGCAGTGGTTTTCTGGGCGTGGCGGCGGCGGCGTTATTCGCGGTGCATACGGCGAATACCGAGACGCTGAACTTTCTCTCCAGCCGCAGTGAGCTGCTGTCGGCGATCGGGTTTCTGGGAGCGCTGGTCGTCTTCGCGTTCTGGCCCACGGGACGGCGCTTCCATCTGTATCTGATCCCGCTGGCGATCGGCGCGCTGGCGAAGGCGCCGGTGGTGGTCTTCGCGTTCGTGATCGTGGCGTGGTGCCGGGTGCTGGAACGGCGGTCGTGGCGGGAGTCGATCGTCACAGCGGTTCCTTCTCTCGTCGCGGGGGCGATCATCCTGGTGCTGCTCGACCGGATGAACGTCCCGGAATGGACGTCCGGCGGCGGCTCGCGACTGCAGTATCTATGGACGCAGCCGTTCGTCTGGCTGCACTACCTGCGGCTGTCGTTCTTCCCGATCGGCCTGACCGCGGATACCGACCTGTCGCTCTTCAACGCCTGGTATGACACGGCGGCGATGGCCGGCTACCTGTTCATCATCGCGCTGGTGATCGCCATCCGCCGCTTTGCAAAGTCGGAGGCGACGGCGCCGATCGCGTTCGGGCTGCTCTTCTTCGCCATCACGCTGATGCCGACGTCGAGCTTCTTCCCGCTCGCCGAGGTAGCGAACGAGCACCGGCTGTTCTTCCCGCTGATGGGCTTCGCGATCGCGCTGGTCTCCGCGGTTGCGCTGCTCGCGCGGCGTCGCGGAGCGCCGGCGTACGGCGCGCTGCTGCTGTTCATCGCGGCGCTGGCGATCGGGACGTACGCGCGCAACAAGGTCTGGCAGAACGAGGAGACGCTCTGGCGCGACGTGACGGTGAAGAGCCCGCGCAACGGTCGGGCGTGGATGAACTACGGGCTGACGTTCATGGCCCGCGGTGATTACCGCCAGGCGCAGTTGATGTTCGAAGAGGCGGCGCGCTACACGCCGCGTTACGCGAACCTCGCCGTGAACCAGGGCATCGCCGCCGGCGGCCTCGGCGACCGCACCGAGGCGGAGCGCCACTTCCTCCGCGCCCTGCAACTCCGCCCCGACCGCGACACCCATTACTTCTATGCCCGCTGGCTCGTCCAGGACGGCCGCGGCGCCCTGGCGGAGGAACATCTCCGTCTCGCCGCGAAGTTCGCCCCGACCTGGATTCCGCCGCGCGCGCTGCTGCTGCAACTGGCGTCGGTGCGCGGTGACGATGCCGCCCGGCGAGCGCTCGCGCAGGAGATCCTGAACGTCGACCCCACCGACGCCGCCGCGCAGAACGCCCTGCGCGCCGGGTTACCGGTGCGGTGCGGGTCGTACGACGACTGCTTCAAGATCGGGTTGAGTGCCACCGGCGGAAAGCGGCACGCCGAGGCGGTGGTGGCATATCGCGCGGCACTCGGGTACTCGCAGCATGCGGATGCGTGGAACAACCTCGGGTGGTCGCTGGCGTCTCTGGGGTATCGCGAGCAGGCGGCAGCGGCGTACCGGCAGGCGCTAGTAGTGGATCCGGGGTTTGAACGGGCGAGGAACAATTTGGCGCTGTTGAAGTGAGCCCGCGATCTCGCGAGGCAGAAACAAAATGTCATCCTGAGCCACAGGGGCTTTCCCACGAAGGGGAGAGCATGGCGGCGAAGGACCTGGGGGGCGGGGGTTGGATGAGCGTGCATCGCTCCCCCGCCCCCCAGGTCCTTCGCCGCCATGCTTTCGCTTTCGTGGGAGATTCCTGCGGGCTCAGGATGACAGGGCGCGTTTACGTTCTGAACCGCGCTCTCGCCGAACCCACCCAGTACACCCCCAGCAACACCCCCACCCCACCCATCGTCCACGCCACCAGCTGATTCGGCGGCAGCATGAACACCACGCTGATGATGACGATCCACACCATCGCGATCAGGTTCACAGAACGCGACCACCGCCCGAGGCTCCACGGTGCAATCTCGCGCGTCATCCACTCACCACGCCCCCGCCTCCGGTTGCGCGCGTTCAGGTAGATCGGAATGCCGTACGCGAGATACAGGCAGATCGTGCTGATCGAGGTCACCACCACGAACGCGGCCGCATACACGCAGATCAGCACCGACAGCACCGACGTCACGATGATCGCCGCGAACGGGGTCTGGTGTTTGCCGCCGACCTGCTTCAAAAAGCGCGAGCCGGGCATGCCGTCGTCGCGGGCGAAGGCGTACCACATCCGTCCCATCGACGTGACCGAGGCAACGCCGCAGAGCCACATGGCGACGCCGATGATCACGGCGATGGTGTTGGCCAGCAGCGGCGCGAGGTTGCCGGAGACGATCTGCAGGACCGGGTATGGATCGGCGGCGGTCGCGGCGACGTCGCCGTTGGGGATGCACCAGGTCAGCACCATCAGCATCAGGTAGCCGGCGATCGCGGAGACGCCGACCGACAGGACGATGCCCCACGCGCTGTTCAGGCGCGCCATCACGGTCTCCTCGGCCATGTGCGCCGAGGCGTCGTAGCCGGTGTAGGTCCACTGGGCCTGGAGCAGCGAGAGGACGAAGAGCAGCATCACCGGGGCCGCGCCGTACAGCGTCGTCACTTCGCTGACCGCAGCCGGCGTTGGGGCGAAGGAGAAGAGGAACTCGGCGGAGTTGTGGTGCTGGCCGAAGAACGCCAGCGCGATCACGATCACCGCCACGCCGCCGATGTGCCACCAGACGCTGATGTCGCTGAGCCGCGCGGTGAGGCGGATGCCCCAGAGGTTCACGGCGATCTGCGGCAGGAGCAGCAGCACCATGACGAAGAGCTGGAAATACCAGTTGGTCGCGCTGCCGAAGAACGGCACGGCGACGTCGGGCGGCAGGCCGAGGATGCGCGTCGTCGCGCCGATGCAGTAGATGGCGGCGGCGACGTTGATCCCGGCGGTGATCGTCACCTGCCCGATCATGTTCAGCCACGCCGTCAGCCATGCCCAACCGCGCCCGCCGAGGCGGAAGGCCCAGAAGTAGAGGCCCCCGGCGGTCGGATAGGCGGAGGCGATCTCCGCCATCGACATCGCCACGGCCAGCGTGAGCAAACTGACCAGCGGCCAGCCGACGGAGTTGACGACGGGGCCGGCGAACTTCAATCCGTAGCCGTACAGCAGCACCGCGCCGGTGAGGATGGAGATGATGGAGAAGGAGACGGCGAAGTTGGAGAAGCCGCCCATCTGCCGGAAGAGCTGCTGGCTGTAGCCGAGACGTTCGAGGTCGGCGACGTCGTCGAGGAGGATCTGTTCGCGGGATTTGTTTGCTTTCACCGGCATCGCGAGTATCGCATGCGGCGCCTGATGTTGTCGGTTGTCAGTTGTCCGAACCTATAGCGTTGGAACTGGAGCTGGGCAGCGAGACAGCCTCCATAAGAAAGGCCGTTTTTCCGGCGGAGCGCACGTATAGTTCCCGCCATGGTCCGACTTGCATCACTGCCTGCCATCCGTGTGCTCCTTGCTGTCGTCGTTGCCTTCTCGCCGCTCGTCTCGATGGCGTCGTTCGGCGGCGTGGAGCTGTTCCTTCCCGCGGTCGGCCGCGTGGCCGGCGTGGGAGGGAGCCAGTTCTATACGACCATCTGGGTGACCAACCCGGGTGCGTCGGTGGCGGATGTGGAGCTGCGGTTCCTCCGTCCGGGGACGTCGAACGTCTCGCCGGCCGTGTTTACCGACTCGATCCCCGCCGGGGCGACCCGCGTGTACGAGAACGCGGCGGAGACGCTGTTCGGTGTGACCGGCGTGGTGGGGGCGGTGCGGCTGCGCGCTTCCTCGAATGTGATCGCCTCGGCGCGCGCGTACAACCAGGACGACGGCGCGACCGCGGCCGCATCGCAGGGTCTCTTCCTCGCAGGCATTCCGAGCGCGCTGGCGATCGGCAGCGGGCAGACCGCGCACCTGCAGGGGGTCACGGTCGACCAGCACTTCCGCTACAACGTCTTCTTCGTCGAGACCACCGGCAACGCGGCGACGGTGGAGCTCGTGCTGGTGACGCCGGCCGGGGTGGAGGTGGCGCGCCAGGAGATCGCTCTGCAGCCGTTCGAGCCCCGCTCGATCGGCGTGGCCTCGCTGGTCGCACCCGGCGTGCTGGTCGACGGCGCGGCGCGTGTGACGGTGACGGGCGGCGACGGCCGGGTGCTGGCGATCGGTTCCCAGATCGCCGGCGACAGCCAGGATGCCTCCGGCTTCGAGCTCGCGTTCGCCGAAGGACTGCTGGCCGGACCTCCGGGACCGACAGGACCGACCGGTCCGACGGGCCCGCAGGGAGAAGAGGGCGACCGCGGTCCGCGCGGCGATGACGGGGCGACGGGTACGACCGGTGCGACGGGTACGACCGGGACCACGGGTGCGACCGGCGCCACCGGTGCTGATGGAGTTACCGGCTCTACGGGTGCGACCGGTGCGACCGGTGCCACTGGAGTTACCGGGTCTACAGGTGGAACGGGAGCGACCGGCGGTACGGGTGCAACGGGCGACATCGGGCCGGCAGGCGCCACTGGCGCGACCGGGGCCACGGGAGATATCGGACCGGCAGGAGCGACGGGCGCTACGGGAGCGACAGGGGGCATCGGTCCCGCGGGCGCGACCGGCGCGACGGGCGACGCCGGTCCGGCGGGCGCCACGGGTGCGACCGGAGCAACGGGTGACATCGGTCCCGCGGGTGCCACCGGCGCGACTGGCGCAACCGGAGACGCTGGTCCCGCGGGCGCGACCGGCGCAACGGGCGACCTCGGTTCTGCGGGTGCCACGGGTGCGACCGGAGCAACGGGTGATATCGGCCCCGCGGGTGCCACCGGCGCGACCGGCGCAACCGGAGACGCTGGTCCCGCAGGCGCGACCGGCGCGACGGGCGACGTCGGTCCAGCAGGTGCCACGGGAGCGACCGGAGCAACGGGTGATATCGGTCCCGCGGGTGCTACCGGCGCGACCGGCGCAACCGGAGACGCTGGTCCCGCAGGTGCGACCGGCGCAACGGGCGACCTCGGTCCTGCAGGTGCCACGGGTGCGACCGGCGCGACGGGCGACCTCGGTCCTGCCGGTGCGACAGGTGCGACCGGCGCGACGGGGGACATCGGTCCCGCGGGTGTCACCGGTGCAACCGGCGACGCCGGTCCGACCGGATCCACTGGTGCAACCGGCGACACGGGTGCCACGGGCGGGACCGGCGACACCGGTCCTGCTGGCGCCACTGGCGCAACCGGCGACACCGGTGCGACAGGGAGCACGGGTTCTACCGGTGCGACCGGTGACACAGGTGCCACGGGCGGGACCGGCGATCCCGGTCCTGCGGGAGCAACCGGCGCGACCGGTGATACGGGCGCGACTGGAGCGACCGGCGATACGGGTGCAACCGGCGACACTGGAGCAACGGGTGCGACCGGCGCTACGGGCGATACCGGAGCCACGGGGGCCACTGGCGATACGGGTGCAACCGGCGCTACCGGCGACACGGGTGCCACCGGTCCGACCGGACCTACCGGCGATCCCGGCCCCCCCGGTCCCACTGGTCCCACCGGCCCGACCGGCCCCGGGAGCGCGCTGTTTTTCAATCAGTCGACCAGTTCGACCGCGGTGGCCCTCGGCTCCTTCGTCACGGTCCTCACTGCGACCGCGAACGGCGTCGCCGCCGGCGGGACGGTCGAGATCACCGGCAGCGTCCAGATCTCGGCCACGGCGACCACCTCGCCGACGGCCATCGTGGCCCGCGTCCGCATCACGGGCGGCAACACCGGCGGCATCAACTCGCACATCCGCGTCCGCACCGACACGAACGGCACGTATCACTACGTCATCCCCTTCAGTTGGGTCGACACTCCCGGCGCGGGCAACCATAGCTACGACATCCGCGTGCAGGTCGAAAACTCGGGAGGCAACATCACCGCCGGAACGGTCGAAGCCCGCTCCCTGCAACTGCGCGTGCAGAACCCCTGATTTTCCGCGAACGCCGTCGTGCCTCCTCGTGTTTTGAAGCGAGGAGGCACGACATGACCGAGATCGCAGTGAAGCAAACGCTCCGGGTCCTGCGCGAAGGACTCGACGGACCGGCGGAAGGTCCCAGCTATTACCTCGACACCAACGCCGGCCTGCGCACGACGCTCGCGGGCCTGAGCGCCGAGGAGGCCTCGCGGCCGTGGGGCGGCAACTCCGTGGCCGCGCACGCCCACCATCTCCTCTTCAGCTTCGACGCCTTCGCCGCCTACGTCAACGGCGACCGCACCCAGCGCGACTGGGACCAGAGCTGGAGCGTCAACACCGTCGACGACGCGGCCTGGACGAAGCTGCAGGAGGACATCGTCCGCGGCTACGAAGCTCTCCGCGATGCGATCAAAGCCCACGGCCACGAAGGCCCCGAGGCCTTCGGCAGCGCCCTGGCCGCGGTGACGCACCTGGCGTATCACATCGGTGCAATCCGCCAGAAAGTGGCGGCGGCAAAAGAGTAAGGTCCCAAACCCCTGTCATCCTGAGCCGCAGGAATTTCCCTACGAAGACGAAAGCATGGCGGCGAAGGACCCCCTGCGGTTGAACGCGTCGCGTGCTGGCGGAGGGGGTCCTTCGCCGCCGTGCTTTTCGCACGAGGGAGATTTCTGCGGCTCAGGATGACAGGGGGGACCGCTCCCTAGTTCCCTACGCCGTCCTTCCCACCCACCCGCTGCTCACCGGTACCCGCCTCCCGGCCAGCGCCGATGCCACGGCACTCGCGGTCGGCGCGTCCAGGTCCACCAGTGGCCGCAGGTACTCGCCTTCCAGCGCCGACACGGCGACCCCATCCCGCCAGGCGATGCGGGTTCCGGCGACGGCGCGGATGCGCTCGTCGGTGGTGAGGATGCCGGTGAGGTTCAACGGATCGGCGGCGCTCAGTACGATCACCGCGCCGTCCGGCGTCTCGCGGCGGACTTCGCGCAGGCGCTCCACTGCCTCCGGAAGGGCGAATTGTTCGCCGCTCATGCCGTGCACGAAGCGGCCGCCGCGGATCTCGCCGCGGGCTTCGAGGCGGCGGTAGGCGCGGGCGAGGTCGCGCCAGGGGGCGGCGTTCGGCTCGCGGGCGACGAGGCGGCGGAAGACGACGCCGTAGCGGCGGAGGAAGACGCGCGCCTGGATCTCGACCGCATCATCGGAAGGAGCGCCGGTGATGATCGACCACCGTCCGGCGAAATTCGCCCGTGCGCTCGGCTGGATCAGCGTGCGCAATCCGGCGAAGCCGTCCGAGGCGATCAGGCCGGCGGAGACCAGCTCGGAGAGCGCCTCGGCGTCGTTGCCGAGGTCGCGGGAGAAGCAGGCGCCGCGGGCGCGGAGCGTGTCGAGAACGGCCTGCGCCCGCTCGCTCAGCGCGATCTCCGACTCGCCGCGCAGCGACTGCCACGCGCCGGTGTGCTCGCGGAGAAAGAGCGAGATCGGGGTGACGCTGACGACGCCGGTCGTGGCGGGGGAGAGGCGCGCCCACCCGATCTCGCCGGTCAGGCAAAGCATGTCCAGCATCGACGCTTCGTAGCCGTCGATCCGCGCCGGCAGGATCGAGCGCTCCCACGCGCCGGCGGCGATCTCGTAGCCGTCGAGTTGCGCGAGCACCGCCTGCAGCCCGTCCGTGCCGGCGAGGCGCGACGACGGCGCGACGTGCTGCCAGGCGAAGAGGAAGCGGATGAAGTTCGCCGAGGAAACCGGCTCGATCTCCGCCCGCAGGCGGTTCAGGGTGTAACGATGAATGCGAGCGAGCAGGCGGCGGTCGCACCACTGGTTCGGGCGGTCGAAGCTGCCGCGGAGGATCACCCCTTCCGATTCCAGCTTCACCAGCGCCTGATCGACGTCGCTTTCGGAAAGGGAGAGCGACGACGCCAGCTCCGTCGCAGTCACCGGGCCGAGGATCGCCATCCGGCCGCGCAGCAGCTCGACCAGCGCATCCTCGCGCGTCCACTGTTTCGCGGCGCGTGAGGGCGGCGCGGTGATGTCCGTTGTGACAAGGTGCAGTACGGTCAGCTCGGGGAGGCGCTCCGCCGTAACCCACACACCCGCAACGCGCGTAGCCCGTCGGGAAGCGACCAGCGTCTCGAACAACGACATGTCCAGTTGTGACGCCTCTTCCTCGGTGAGGAAGCCCGCGGTCAGCAGGTCATCGTGCAGCTCGTCGGCGTCGCGGGGATCGGGCCGCTCCTCGTCGCGCACGCGGGCGATGGCGGCGGCGTCGAGCGCGCCGAGCTCGTTCGGCGCCGTATCGCCGGCGCGGCGGGTGATGACTGCCTGCGTCCGGCGCTCTTCCAGCGGCGCGTCGTCGAGGAAGGCATACGGGCGGGCGTTGATGATCTCGTGGGCCAGCACCGACGGCTCGGTCGTGTCGCGCGCCACGAGCCGCAGCTCGCCGGCGTGGATCTTCGACAGCACGCGCGCCAGTCCCTCGAAGTCCATCGCTTCTTCGAGGCAGTCGCGGACGACTTGATTGACCAGAGGATGGTCGGGGATCTGCCGTTCGCCGGGGATGTTCTCGAAGCAGGCCGCGGCGTCGGGGAAGACCGCTGCCATCAGATCCTCCGCCTGCATCCGCTGGAGCTGCGGCGCGATCTTTTTCCCGTTCCGGTTGCGCGGGATGGCGAGGGAGATGGTGGTGTTCCAGCGCCAGCGGGTCTGGAAGACCGGCGCGTCGAGGAAGGCCTGCACCAGGATGTCGCGCGCGGTGTTGGGATGCAGATAACGGAAGACGTCGGCGAGCGGAAACGAGTGCTGCGCGCCGAGGGAGAGCAGGATCGCGTCCTCGGTGGCGGCGGCCTGCAGCTCGAAGTTGAACTGCCGGCAGAACCGCTTCCGCAGCGCCAGCCCCCAGGCCCGGTTGATCCGGCTCCCGAACGGCGAGTGCAGCACGAGCTGCATCCCGCCCGATTCGTCGAAAAAGCGCTCCAGGACCAGCGTCTCCTGCGTCGGGAGCACGCCGAGGGTTCGGCGCGCTTCGTTCAGGTAGCTGGTGATCTCTTCGGCCGCGGTCTGCGGGATGCCGGTCTCGTGCAGCAGCCACTCGGCGGGCGTCGCGCCCTCGGCGGACTGCGCTGCGGCATCGAGCTGCGCGTCGAGATCGCCGCGCAGGTCGCTCACCGCTTTTGACAATTCATCGCTGCGTGCGGGTGCTTCTCCGAACCAGAACGGGATCGTCGGCGGCTGCCCTTTCGCGTCGGCGACGCGCACCGTGCCGGCTCCCACCTGCAGGATGCGCCAGGAGGCGTTGCCGAGCTGGAAGATGTCGCCGGCGGAGCTCTCGATCGCGAAGTCCTCGTTCAGCGTGCCGATGAACGTCTCGTCCGGCTCGAGCACCACGCGGTAATCGGCGACCTCCGGGATCGCGCCCCCCGAGGTCAGCGCAAGTGTGCGCGACCCGCGGCGTCCACGGACATTGCCGTTCACCTCGTCGCGGTGCAGCAACGCACCGCGGCGGCCGCGCTTCGTGGCGAAGCCCTCCGAGGTCATCTTCAGCACTTCGTCGAACTGGTGGCGCGTGAGGTCGCGGTACGGCCAGGCGCGCTGCATCAGCGCGAACAGCTCGTCTTCACTCGAATCGCAGCACGAAGCCTCGGCGACGAGCTGCTGGGCGAGCACGTCCAGCGGCTGATCCTGCATCACGATCCGGTCGAGCTCCCCGCGGCGGACGGAACGCAGCAGCGCAGTGCACTCGACGAGGTCGTCGAGCGAGGTCGGGAAGAGCCGCCCTTTCGGCATCCCGGAGACCGTGTGGCCCGAGCGTCCGACGCGCTGCAGCAGCGTGGCGATGCGATGCGGGGAGCCGAGCTGGCAGACCAGGTCGACGTGGCCGATGTCGATCCCCAGCTCCAGCGACGCCGTCGCCACGAGCGCTTTCAGTTGCCCCGACTTCAGCCGCGTCTCCGCGTCGAGACGGTTCTCTTTCGAGAGGCTGCCGTGGTGCGCCGTGACGGCTTCCTCGCCGAGCCGCTCCGAGAGATGCCGCGCCACCCGCTCCGCCATCCGGCGCGTGTTCACGAACACGAGCGTCGTCTTGTGCGCGGCGATGAGCTGGGTGAGCCGGTCGTAATACTCGGTCCACACCTCGCCCGACATGACCGCTTCGAGCGGCGAGCGGGGAAGCTCGAGGTCGAGGTCCATGGCCCGGCGATGGCCTTCGTTGATGATTTCGCAGGGCCGAGGGCCGAGGGCCGAGGGCCGAGGGAGGAGATCGACGGGCGCAGAGCTTTCGTGGGCGGTCGGGCCCTCGGCCCTCAGCCCTTGGCCCTCGGCCCTGCTGTCCAGGCCCTCGGCCCTCTGGTTCCCCACCAGATACCGCGCCACCTCCTCGATCGGCTTCTGCGTCGCCGAGAGGCCGAGCCGCAGCAGCGGACGTTCCGCCGCCTGCTGCAACCGCTCCAGCGTCAGCGCCAGGTGCGCGCCGCGGCGGGTGCCGATGACGGCGTGGATCTCGTCCACGATCACCGTCCGGACCGTCCGCAACATCTCCCGGCTCCGCTCCGCGGTCAGCAGGAGATAGAGCGACTCCGGCGTCGTCACCAGGATGTGGGGCGGCTTCTTCAGCATGGCCGCCCGCTCCGACTGCGTCGTGTCGCCGGTACGCACCGCAGCCGTGATCCGCGGCGCCGCCATCCCCGCCTCCTCGGCCAGCCTGCGCATCCCTTCCAGCGGCTCGTCGAGGTTCTTGTGGATGTCCGTGCTCAGCGCCTTCAGCGGCGACACGTAGACGACCCGCACCTCGTCCTTCAACGGCGTCTGCAATCCCTCGACAAACAATTCATCGAGCGCCGTCAAAAACGCCGCCAGCGTCTTCCCCGACCCCGTCGGCGCCGCGATCAGCGTATGACGCCCCTCCCGGATCGAGCTCCACCCCCGCGCTTGCGCCGCAGTCGGAGCCCCGAGCGTCTCTTCGAACCAGCGGCGAGTGACGGGGTGGAAGGAGGTCAGGGGCACCGGGTAATTCTAGCGATGAACGATGAGCGATGAGAGATGAACAGGGAGCTGAGGCGAGAAGGGGCGTACGCCGCTACGCCCGGTAGATTTCTCCGTTACTTCGACGAACTGCTGGTGAGGTGCTCGCGCACCCAGCCATTCAGCAGTTCCTCGGCGGAAACGCCGTTGTCCGCGGCGGCAGATCGGAGCTTGTCTCCAAGCGACTTCTCCAGAGCGAAATACGTCACCGAGGACTGAATATCGACGTCGAATACAGCTTCGCGAGTCTCAGCCCAATGCTCCGAAAGATCGTGCTGGTCCCAGTACTCGCCGATCTCACGATAGGAGGATGCTCCGGAGATTGGGGTCCTACTTGCGGCCATAGAGTTTGCGATTCTGCGCGCGGAGGGGTGACTTCGTCGAGTGGTTGTCTCTGAGCCTCCAAAGTGACGCTCGGGATAGCCGAAGTTCTTGTCATCCTGAGCCACAAGATTTTGCCACGAAGGGGAAGCATGGCGGCGAAGGACCTGGGCGGGAGGGGAGGCGCTGCGTGCCCCCGCCCACCCGGGTCCCTCGCCGCGATGCTTTAGCTGTGTCGGGATATCCCTGTGGCTCGGGATGACATTTCGGGTGGCGGGGCCTCTCGCTCACCGCGGTTTGAAGTTCACCGTGAACCGGAAGATCACGGGGACCGGTTTTCCGTCGATCGTTCCTGGCCGATAGCGCGATTTTTTCACCGCTTCGAGGGCGGCGTAGGAGAGCGTCGGAGCGGGCAGCGGGGTGATGATCCTGGGGGACCGCACGCCTCCCTCGGGGGTGATGACTACTTCGACCGTCAGGTCGCCGCCGACTTTGAACGAGTTGGCGCCGGACGGGAAGTCGGGCTTCACGAACTTGAGGTGTTTCGGCGCGGTGAGACGGTCTTTCGAAATGGGGCCGGTGGGAGCGGCGCCGTCGAAGGGTGGCGCCGGGGTGGTATTGCGCTTCAGGAATTCGCCGGCCGCGCCGAACATGGAGAGGTCGTCGTTCGCAAGCTGCGGATAGAGGCTGACGGTCACCTGCCAGTACCAGCGCGCGTTCTCCTCCTCGCCGAGGCCGGCATGGGCGAGCGCTTTGTGCACGAGAGCGAGGCCGAAGGCGGCGGTTGCGGCATCGCCGGGGCCGAGCATCTCCACCATCTCGGAGACGGTGCGGTTGGCGAGGCGGAGCGCGGCGCGGTGGTCCTGCGCCTTCAGCAGGGTCACGGTCTCCTGCATCCTGCGGTTCCAGGCGTCGATGACTGCTTTCTCGGAACCGGCCGCCGAGGCGGAGACGGCGGTGGTGAGGATGATGAGCAGGCTGGCCAGAAGACGGACGTTCACGATCGGCTCTCCCATACCGCGCGCGAGATCTCTGCAATGACCCGCTCCGCGTCCGCGTGTTTCTTGAAGCCGCGGGTCAGCACGACGAGCGCGTAGCGGGTTCCGTCGGCTGCAATGACAATGCCTCCGTCGTGGGCGATCTCGGTGATGGAGCCGGTCTTGTGGGCCACGCGTGTGCCGGACGGGAGACCGGCGGGGATGCCGTCATTGTGCTCCTGCGCCAGGAGGATCGCGATCATCTTCTCCGAGGCCTCGGCGGAGACGACGTTGTGCTGCGCGATGGCCTTGAAGATCAGCAGAAGGTCGTAGGCGGTGGTGGTGTTGTTCATCCCGGCGTGGTACGCCTTGTCGTCCTCCACGCCGCGCAGGACCTTGATGTCGTTCGCGCCGATCTCTTTCATCAGCACCGGGATCGCCGTGGTCTGGGCGAGGGCCATGAGGTTGTTGGTGGCGAGGTTGGAGCTGCGCACGATCATGCGCCGGACGAGCTCCTCGATCGGCACTCCCTGGCCGACCTTGTCGTAGAGCTCCGCGTCGGAGTCTTCCCGCGCTTCGAGCGCGTAGGTGCTGCCGTCGTAGATGCTGGTGAACTCGTTCCGGACGGTGAACGGTGCGTCGAACGACAGGACGCCGCGCGCCGCGGCGTGGAAGACGCCGACCATGACCGGCACCTTCATCGTGCTGGCGGCGTGAAAGACCTCGCGCTCGTTGCGGAAGAGGGAGGCGTCGCGGTCAAGCTCCTGGTAGGCGACCGCGATGGTCTGTTGCGGATGAGCGGCGAGGATGCGGTCGATGCGGCCGGGGAGGTCGTTGCTGCGCGTGGTGGTGCAGCCGAGGAGGCAGAGAAAGAGGAGGGAGGCGCTCGCGACTCGCTTCATGCCGCGATTCTCCCATGTGGAGGGCAGGCGCTGTCCCTGCCCTCCACCCGCTCGTTGCTACAGCAATTTCACCACACGGTTGGCGAGGCCTTCCTCGCCGAGGACCACGGTGAGGTTGGCCTTCCCGGCGACCTTCTCGAGGACCTCCAGCTCCTTCAGCTTCATCAGCGTCGGGCTGGACTCGAGGATCTTCGCCGTGTTGGCCTGCATGCGCATGGCCGCCGTCTCTTCCCGGCGGGTGATGAGCGATGCCTCCGCGGCCTTTTTCGCTTCCGTGACCTTGTTCATCAGATCCTTCATGTCGCCCGGCAGGATGATGTCGCGCACACCTGCCGTGACGACGGCGATTCCGAGCTCCGCGGCACGCGGGGCGAGCATGGCCGCCAGCTCGCCGGCCAGTGCTTCCTTCCCCGTGAGCAGCGTGTCGAGGTCCTTCGCGCCGACGGCCTCACGCAGCGCGAGCTGCGCGGCCCGGTACAGCGCCTGCCCGCTCCCCTCGACTTCCATCACCGACCGCAGCGGGTCGGTGATGCGATAGGCGACGAGGGCGTTGAGACGCAGGGTGACCTTGTCGGCGGTCATGATCTCCTGACCGCTGATGTCGAGCACGAGCTCCTTCATGTCGACGTCGTAGAGCTTCAGTTTTCCGACTCCTTTCCAGAACGCGTACGTACCCGGCGCGAGCGTCGCCTGGTAGGCGCCGTCGCGGAACCACAGCCCGGTGTGACCCGGCTCGACGTGCAGCACTTCGAGCAGCGCCGCCGCCCCATGAGCGCGGACGATGACCGGCAGTTCGGCATGGACGAGCTGCATGACCCGCGCGTCGACGATCTCCACCCGGACGGCGTACTCGGTGTTCCAGAGTGCGTACCGTCCCGCGTCGAGGATCCGTGCGAAGCGGCCGTCGATCCAGACCAGCGCCCGCTCGGTGTCCTTGAGGTCGATGACCAGCACTTCGCTGCCGAGCTTCCCCGACTTCACCATGAGGTCGAGGTCGTCGTGGACCAGCCACGGATCGCGCGGCGAGACGATCTCGCTCCGCAGTTTCAGGAGTGGGTCGAAGTACCAGTGCACGCCCGGCTGCAGCACGCCCAGGAAATCGCCCTCCCGGAAAAGCAGCGCACGCTCGTGCAGCTTCACTTTGATTCGCTTGAACATTTTCTTGGCCCTCCTTTGACCAAAATTGAAAATTGAAAATTGAAAATTGAAAGTGCAACGAAGATCTGGGTGGTTTTTCGTTTTCAATTTTCAATTTTGCATTTTCAATTTAAAGACCGGCCGGGTCTGCTGCTGCGCCGTCCACGCGATCCGAAGCGGAGCGTTACGCCGGTTCGCAGAGCTCCGCCACACAATGGCATTGAGTGAGCGGTCCTCTCGCGTCCTGCACGTACGCTGCAGGGCTTCGTTCGGGCTTGCCGGTCCGCATGCGGTGCTCTGCAATGCGGTGGCTGGAGCGATTCGCGGCAACGCGCCGCGGCCGGTGACCGCTAACGGCGGTCAGTCGTTGTTTTATGGAGCAGCTTTCAAGGCTGCGGCCGTTGTGGCGGGATTCGAACCCGCTACACCAGGATTAGCGGTCCTGTGCTCTTACCAGATGAGCTACACAAGCTGTGGGACTACATACCCTCCTTCGTTAGAACCCGTAACACGGAACGCGCACCCAAAACCCATCGAGAAGGGAGCGGTGCGCGCCGCCGGCCCGGATGGTAGGAATCCCCTGAAGAAAAATGACAGACAAAACAAAAAGCCCTTTCGGTTTTGCCGAAAGGGCTTCATCGAGAGCGGCTGTAATACAAGCTCAACTCGTCGGAGAAGCACCTCCGGCCCGGCTATCGCCCAAGCGCTCGATCGATGTAGGTTTCGTATTCATTGAGTGGCGCATGGTAGCGGCGATCATTATGGGTTGTCAATAGGTTGTTGAAGAAAATAGGACAAATGGGACAGATGGGACCTATAGGACCTATGGGACGAATGAGCCGCCGCCCGTCCTATAGGTCCCATCTGTCCTATTCGTCCCATCGGTCCCGTGTAAAGTCCGTTTGAAAACCGTGTGAACGAATCGGGGTGGCGCGTTTCTCCGGCGGCGCGTATCTTCATCCTGCATGAATATCCCTGATGACGTGCAGCGGGTGATCGACGGGCTGGTGGCTTCGGCCCGGGAGGTGTTCGGGGAGGCGTTGCGGTCCGCGATCCTGTTCGGGTCGGCGGCCGAGGGGCGGATGCGGGCAACCTCGGACGTGAACCTGCTGTTCGTGCTCAGCCGCTTCGACCGGTCCGTCGATGCCTTCCGGGAGCCGTTCCGGTTCGCGCAGACGGCGGCGAACGTCAATGCGATGTTCGTTCTCGAGCCGGAGCTCGACGCGGCCGCGGAGGCCTTCGCCCAGAAGTTCGCCGACATCGCCCGCCGCCACGTCGTGCTGCACGGCGAAGACCTCGTCACGCACATCACCATCTCGCGCGAGGCGCTGGTGAAGCGGCTGCGGCAGGTGCTGCTCAACCTCACCCTCCGCCTGCGGGAGAGCTACGTGGAGCGCAGCCTGCGCGAGGAGCAGTGCGCGATCGTGGTGGCCGATACCTCCGGACCGCTGCGTACCTCGGCGGTGTCGATTCTGGAGCTGGAGGGGCGCGGGACGATGACGCCGAAGGAAGCGCTGGCCGTGCTCGCCCGTGAGCTCGATCCGCAGTTCGAGACATTGCTGCCGCATCTATCCGAGGCGCGGGAGCGCCTCACGTTGCCGAGGGGACAGGCGGCCGACATCCTGTTCGCCACGCTGGAGCTTGCGCGCGCCATGCACGCCCGGACGCTGCGCATCGACGCATGAACCCATTCGACCTTTACGGTCCCCAATTCCTCTTCTTCTACATCGTCCTGACGGCGGTCGTGATCCTCGTGGCGCGCCTGGTGCGGCGCAGCGGGGAGATGGAGCCGGGGAGCTACGGCGCCTCGCCGCTCACCGACCCGTATTCGATTGCCTACCTCCGCGGCGGCAAGCCGGAGCTGGTGCGCGTGGCGGTGGTGTCGCTGGTCGACCGCGGCCTGCTCAGCGTGCAGCACGACCGGCTGCAGACGACGGCCATCGGCCGCAGCGCCGGCGCGCGGAAGGAGATCGAGAAGGAGGTCCTGACGCTCTGCATCGCCGCGCGCGAGCCGAAGGAGCTGTTCGAGTCGGCGGCGTTCGACTGGGCGGCGGCGAAGTACGAGACGGAGCTGGAGAAGATGCGGCTGCTCCCGGACGACGAGGCGAAGGCGCGGCGCCGGACGTTGTACATGGGGGCCGTGGCCGTGCTGGCGTTCTTTGCGGTGACGAAGATCCTCGTGGCGCTCGTGCGGGGGCGGACGAACGTGATCCTGCTGATCATCCTCGCGACGCTGGCGCTGATCTTCTCCTGGAAAGCCATCCACGCGCGGCGCACCGCACGCGGCGACGCGTTCCTCTCGGAGGTCCGCAATGTCTTCCACTCGCTGAAGCTGCGCGCGCCGCAGATCCGCCCCGGCGGCGCGACGACGGAGCTGGCGATGCTGGCGGCGGTCTTCGGCGTGTCGGCGCTGCCGCTGGAGCACTACCCATGGCGGCAGCGGCTCTTCCCGCGCGCCAGCGCTGCCGCGGACAGCAGCTCCGGTTCGTCGAGCTCTTCCTGCGGCTCGTCGCGCGGCAGCTCCTGTGGGAGCTCCTGCGGCGGCGGTTGCGGCGGCGGCTGCGGAGGGTGCGGCGGATGAGGTTCGGCCTCGGCTGGCGCGCCGAGCTGGGCGCCGGGATCCTCGCGCACCTCGACCGGATCGAAGTCCTGGAGGTGCTGGCGGAGGAGCTCTTCGACGCCGACCGCGGGCAGCGCCGCGCCCTCCGTTTCCTCGGCGCGCAGGTGCCGATCGTCCTGCACGCCACCTCCGTCGGCCTGGCGTCGCCGGAAAGGGTGGATGTGCGCCGGCTGGAACGGGTGGCGCGGGTGGTGGAGTGGCTCGAGCCGAAGCTCTGGTCCGAGCATCTCGCGTTCGTGCGGTCGGGAGACGTGGAGATCGGCCATCTGGCCGCCCCGCCGCGCAACGACGCCACGCTCGCCGGCCTGCAGCGGAATGTGGAAGAGGCGCGGCGGATCGTCGGCTCGTTCCCTCTTCTGGAAAACGTCGCCTCGCTGATCGACCCGCCTTTGAGCACGTACGGGGAAGGGGAGTGGCTGCACGCGGTGCTGGAGGCGACCGGCTGCGACCTGCTGCTCGACCTGCACAACCTCTACGCGAACGCGACGAACTTCGGGTTCGACGCGGGTGGGGTGGCGTCGTCGTTGCCGGTCGAGCGGATCGGGATGATTCACCTGGCAGGCGGGCGGCGCATCGAGCGCGATCGGGTCCTGGACGATCATCTGCACGACGTGCCGGATCCGGTGTACGAGCTGCTCTCTCTGGTTCGTGCGCCGTATGTGGTGCTGGAGCGGGACGGGAACTACCCGGCGGTGGAGGAGTTGGTGGGGCAGTTGGAAAGGGCGCGGCTGGCCGCGGGCGCGCTTGGAAGAGATGGGACAAATGGGACCTATGGGACAAATGGGACCTATAGACACCCCATTCGTCCCATAGGTCCTATTAGTCCTATAGGTCCCATCACAGCAACTGCATTTCTCGCGAATCTCTATACCGACCCCGCCGCCCGCGCCCGCTTCCTCGCCGCGCCTTACGACGAAGCGCTGCGCCACAGCCTTACCCACGACGAAGCCACCTCCCTCACCCATCTCAACCCCGACGACCTCGCTCTCGCCGCCCGCAGCTTCGCCAAAAAGCGGCAGGCTAAAGCTCGGTGCCGGGAATCCGCTTCACGAAGTCCTTCCCCAGCAGCCGTGCGGGAGTGAAGGCGCCGCGGCGCGGGGTGGCGAGGACGGCGTCGACCGCTTCGAGCGCGGAGAGGACCGTGAAGTTGTAGCCCTCGGCGACGGTCATGGTCATGGTCCGCTCGTCGCCGCGGGCGTTGCGGACGCGGCCCCAGACTTCGACGCGCGATTTGGCGCGCTGCTCGGCGCTGGGGCCGGAGGTCTTTTCGGCGCGTTTCAGGGCGATGTTGCGGATGGCCCGGACGCGCAGCAGCGGCAGGAGGTACTTCATCCAGCGCATCCGCTTGATGGCACGCGGCGCCTGCGCGGAGAAGACCCGGATGTTCGGGATGCCGGTGGTGTGGAACGCGGTCGAGACGTCGCCCCAGGGGATGGTCATGGCCAGCTTCGGACCGGAGGCGAAGGGGATCGTCTGGACGTCGTAGAGCTGCGGGACGCGGACGATCTTGCCGTCCTTGCGGATCGCGCCGCCGTAGCCGGCCCCCTCGATCATGGTCTTGAGCGTGCCGCGGCTGACGCCGGCGCGCGAGTAAAAGGCGAGCCAGAGCTCGTTCGCGTCGGGAAGCTGTTCGTGCAGCATCGCCGCGAGGCAATCGGTCGGCACGACGTCGAAGCCGACCCCGGGGAGGAGCACCACGCCGCGCTGCTGCGCGTCGGCGTCGCGGCGCAGCACTCCCTCGAAGACGGCGATCTCGCCGGTGATGTCGAGGTAATGCACGCCGGCGGCGAGGCAGGCCTGGACCATGGCCTTGCTGGTCTGGATGAACGGTCCCGCGCAGTGCAGCACGAGCGAGACGCCGGAGAGATCCGGCTTGTCGAGATCGAACACGCGGAACTCGCACCCCAGCTCCCGCGCCAGCGGCTCGATCTTCTCCGCGCTCCGGCCGGCCAGGATCGGATAGACCCCGCGCCGCACGGCTTCCCGTGCGATCAACTCGCCCGTGTACCCATTTGCACCGTACAAAAGCCAAGGCATGCGCAGAGTATAGGGGTCCCCCGGTTCATAATGTTGGAGTGATTCCCTGCCCGAAATGCGGTGCCGAGAATGGTGCGAGCGCGGTGGAGTGCTCGTTCTGCGGCGTGGTGCTGGCGAAGGCGACGCGCTCCGGGGTGCGGGTGCCGCGGGTGCCGCGTCCGTATGTCGATGAGCTCGAGCGGATCGGCGACGGGCGGATCGGGCCGTCCGAGCTGAAGGTGATGGGGTTCGGGCTGGTGGCGGCGATCGTCGTCTATGCCATCCCGTTCACGCGCATGGCCTTCTCCGCGCTGGTGACGCTGTTCCACGAGCTCGGGCACGCGGTGGTGGGGTGGCTGTTCGGCTATCCGTCGATCCCGGCGTTCGATTTCGTCTACGGCGGCG
This sequence comes from Thermoanaerobaculia bacterium, assembly GCA_035629865.1. Classification (GTDB taxonomy): domain Bacteria; phylum Acidobacteriota; class Thermoanaerobaculia; order Gp7-AA8; family Gp7-AA8; genus QHVT01. The sequence goes on from DASPHC010000004.1 coordinate 62,200, forward strand.
GCATCACACACATGGGCAACTTCCAGAGGCCGATCGCCATCCTCGTTGCCCTCGGGTTCTTCTACGCCGCCTACCTGTTCCGCGAGAACAAGAAGAGCATGGCCATCGTCGGCGTGCTCTTTCTCTGCTGGCTGTTCATCATCGCGAAGGAGTGGCGGCGCGAGATTGCCTTCGCGTCGGCCGGGCATCTCGCGGAGTTCATCCTCGCCGGGATCATGTTCTACAAGGCGCTGGCCGGGGTCGGCTGGAAGAACCCCGAATTCGAGCGTCCCCTCGGTGCGTTCATCGCCTTCTTCGTCCAGATCCACAGCACCCTCTTCGCCTGGCGCCTCACCCACGACCCGGCGTACCTCGACTGGTACCGCGAGGGAAAGGGCGGGGCGATGATGAACGACCTCGAGATCGTCGCCCTCGACCTGCACATCTGGCTGAACAAGGTCCCGGGGATCGAAGGGGTGGCGAAGTGGCTGCTGGTGTTTTCGGTGCTGCCGACGGTGGTGGCGCTGGTGTGGTACTTCGAAAGGGCAAGGTGGCACCGGGTGCTGCGGGCTTTGCGGACGGTGGACGCTTGAGGGAATTGAAAATTGAAAATTGAAAATTGGAAATGAGGCACCGCGGCCCGTCGCGTTTTCAATTTTCAATTCTTCTTCTTCTCCCTGGGCTTCGAAGTATCCTCATTCAGCCACCGCCGGAGCCTCTGCATCCGCGACAGCTTCTTCTCCTCGGGCGCCGGCTCTGCCTCCGGCACGACCCGCTTCGGTTTGCGCGTCACGCGCGGTTCTTCCGCTTTCGAGGCCTTCAGCTCCGCCACCTTCTTCTGGAGACTGTCGCGCTCTTCGCGGGCGGCGGTGGCCTGGGGGAAGCGGTTGAGGTGGGTGGTGTAGGCGGCGATGGCCTCTTCGAATTTGCCGGCGTAGGCGAGAGCGCGGGCGGCTTCGAGGGAGTCGCGTTTGGCGTCGGCGATGCGGAGCCGGTCGGGGCTGATGACTCCGACAGGCTTTTCGGCCGCGATGCGGTGCCGGAGGGTCATCACCGACGCGCCGAGGGCCGCGATGAGGAGAAGCGTGACCAGCCAGAAGACCGGCGGCGGGATCGGGCGGCGGAGCAGCGGAGCGGGGGTGTAGTCGATGATTGTCGGCAGCGGGGTGGTGGCGTCGCCGGGACCGATGGCAAGGGTGTCGAGCTCCATCCGGTCGAGCGCCGCCGCGCGGGTCTTGCGCACCATTTCCAGGTCCGCGAGCGCCTCGTCCGCGGTCGCGTAGCGGTGCTCCGGTTTCTTCTCGAGCAGCTTTGCGACCACGCGGGCGATCGCCTCCGGGACGTGGGGATTGGTCTCGCTGACACGGGGCGGGACGAGGTTGACGACGTTGTAGAGGATGGCGCTCAGCTCCGGCGCGCCGAACGGCTTGAGGCCGGTCAGCATCTCGTGCAGCACGGCACCGGCGGAGAAGAGGTCGGAGCGGGTGGAGACCGGCGTGGTCCTCACCTGCTCGGGAGACATGTAGTTCGGCGTCCCGACCAGCGAGCGCGTGGCGGTCAGGCTGGAGTGCAGCGGGCGGGCGATCCCGAAATCGGCGATCTTGGCGTGCCCCTCCGAGGTCAGGAGGATGTTCGCCGGCTTGATGTCGCGGTGGATGATCCCCTTCGCATGGGCGTAGGCGAGGCCGCGCAATAGGTCGATGGCAATGTTCAGCGCTTCGTCGAGCGGGAGCGGGCGGGTGCGGCGGAGGCGGGCCAGGAGCGACTCCCCATCGACGTACTCCGTGGCGAGATAGGTGACCCGGTCGTCCTCGTAGCCGACGTCGTAGAGCGTGACGACGTTCGGGTGCTGGATGGCGCCGCAGAGCTCCGCCTCGCGCTGCAGCCGCTTGTAAAACTCGCTGCGGTCCTCGTCGTCCTCGAACTTCTGTTCGAGGTGCACGGTCTTGAGCGCGACCCGGCGGCCGATCCGCCGGTGACGGGCCAGATAGACCTTCCCGATGGAGCCCTTGCCGAGGAACGACTCGACCTCGTAGTCGCCGTACTGCTGTGTCACCGTCCTGTCACCGGAACGTAGAGTACATTTACGGCATCTCCGGGAGGAAACACCAATGCATGCACTGATGCGAGCAGGCGCCGTTGCAGTGTTGTCGTGGTTGTTGTCGTCAGGCGGTGGAACCGCCGCGCAGGCCGACGAGCTCGGGTGTGGCACCAGCGTCGAGAATACCCAGCGCGTGCTCGCACTCCACCAGCGCTCGCGCGACCGCGCGCAGGTTGCCGCACAGCACGCCGGGCACGGTCCCGAACTGCGGGACGGCGCGTTCTACGTCGAGGCGGATGAGAACATCATCCCGGGATACCGGCCGTTCGACCTCCAGGGACAGTCCCTCGTCTTCGAGCCGCGCAGCCCCGGAAAGTACGCCGTCCGCCGGGAGACGCTCCGCTATCGCGAGCCGTCCGCTCCGGCGGTGCACGACTTCCAGACCGGCGCGCGCACCTACACCTACGCCCTCGGCACTCCGTTCGCGACCCTCGGCCGCCCGGTTTCGCGCATCTACATCACCGCGTTCAACGGCATCTACCTCGACGAGCCGGCGGCCGAGCCGGGGATGACGCAGTTCGACTCGCTCGAGACGATGGTGCACCGGCAGGCGCTGGTCTCGCCGCTGATGATCACGAACCGCAAGCCGAGCCGGCTCGCGTTCGCGCAACTCTTCGTCGAGGAGAACGTGGATGGCGTGGCCGTCACCTGGCGCAGCACCGCCGGCGTCGGATTCGGGTACGACGTCCAGGCCGAGCTCCGCCGCGACGGGTCGATCGTCTTCTCGTACAAGTCGATGCGGGAGATGAAGTGGGGAGCGCCGGTCGTCTCCACCGGCTTCGATCCCGCGACCGCGCCTCGGCGCGTGCTGCACGCGACCCCGGATGCCGTGAACGAGACCACGAACGTGCGGGAGGCGGTGCGGGGGATGCTCGACGTTGCGAACGCCGAGGTCTCGCGGATCGGGGAGACCGAGGTATTCGCGCTGCGGCTGAAACTCGCCGTCGCCCCCGACGTGACGAAACTGGCGCCGGGCGAGAGGCTCCGCTACTCCGCGACGCTCGACGGCGTGCAGTCCGCCGTCGAGATCGACGCTGCCGGCATCCGCGTCGCTCCCTTCGGCAGCTCGGGACTGATCCCGAACGGCTCGTCGGCGCGCCTCGACGGCGACGTGCTCGAGATCTACGGCCTGCAGCCGGCGCCGGGGACGCAGGATCTGCGCACGTTCCGCGTAGCGACGTTCCTCCGTCCCTCGGGCGTCGCACGCGATCTCTTCAACTTCGCGATCCCGTTCGACGTCGCCCAGCGGCGCGTGGCGGTCGACCTCTCGCTGGCGGCGTCGCACGAGCTGACGGTGCCAATCGCCGAGCCGTTCACGCTGGCGCCGTTCAACCCGTACGAGGTGTGGGAGCGCCTCCAGCCGGCCTTCGGCATGACCGACCACTCCGTCGACGCCGTGGCGATGTATCAGTCTTTCTACACCGACATCATCTTCTACGCCGGCGCCTATGCCACCTGGAGCAATCCCCAGGTCGACGGGATTGCGCCGGAAGAGGCGGGACAGGGCTCGGAGGCGCCGCGCACGGCCACGCTGCTGCACATGAACCAGTTGACGTACGGCTACCAGTCCGCGGAAAAGACCTCGTCGCAGGTGATGCTCCACGAGCTCGGGCACCGCTGGCTCTACTTCTTCAGCATCCGGGACAACGGCGGGCTCTCCAACGTGCTGAACCCGACCACTGCCCATCCCGCCGCGTACGTCGACACCCGCTCGGCCTTCAAGGTCTACGCGGACGAAGAGTCGTCGACCATGGGCGGCGGCTTCTTCACCATGCAGGGCGACGGCACGTGGAAAGCCCGCGCCCTCAACGCCGGCTATAGCTGGACGGACCTCTACCTGATGGGCCTCGCCGCGCCGGACGAAGTGCAGCCGTGGTTCTACCTCTCGAACACCAACCCCACCCTCCCGGACGCCTACTGGCCGCAGGACGGGATCGTAGTGCAGGGAACCCGGCGCAACGTGAACGTCGGCCAGATCATCGACGCCCACGGCCCCCGCAACCCGAGCGCCGCCACCAGCCAGAAAGAGTTCCGCGTCGCCTTCGTCCTGGTCACAGAGCCCAACAAACAACCGACCCCCGCCGAAATGGCCAAACTGAACGAATGGCGCCGGCTCCTGGAGCGCAACTTCGCCCTCGCGACGGGGGGCCGGGGGCGGCTGACCACTAGCTACGTGAGAACGACCAAGCGGCGGGGGGTCGGGCGCAGCGAGTAGCTGCGCAGGCACGGGGTATGGGGCATGAGGTACGAGTGTGCGGCCGCCCACTCATGCCTCATACCTCATACCTCGTGCCCTCCCGGTTTCTCTTACCGCCGTACCGCCACATTCGACGTATGCCCGCTCACCAGCAACCACCGCCCCTTCTTCTTCACATACACATCCGTGTACCGCAGGTCATTCGCATAGCGGACGCGCCCCAGCAGAAACCGCTGGAGCATCCGCCCGGTCACGACCGCCGAGTCGCCGTACAGACGCACCTGCACCTCCAGCGGATCGAACGGGTCCATCTTCAAACCGGGCGTCGACAGCTCGTTCATGACGTCGCGCTTCGTGCGGATCGAGCCGGTGGGAGTGGTGAGCGTGTAGTCGTCGGCGAGATTGCGATCGAACCAGAGCGCGTCGCCGGTCCAGGTTGCGACGGCGAGCTCGCCGTCGAGGCGGCGCACTTCACCGGCATCGTCCGCCTGAAGGGCGAACGCGGCCAGCGCGGCCAAGACGGCGTACAGCAGGAGCCGGGGTTTCATCGTGGGCCGAAACTAAAGGTCGCCGAAGGGAGGGTCAAGGGAGCGGGCGGCTCTTGGCGCGGTTCCGTAACCCTCGCGACGCAGAGGCGTTTTAGTACCTGACATCTAACGGAGGGAATCCCGATGCGCATCACCTGTGCGGTCGTCGTCGCAGTGGGTTTGGTGGGGAGCGCCGCCGGCATCCAGGCGGCCGAGCTGCAGTGCGCCACCAGTCCGGAAAACGACCGGCGCATCGCGGCGCTGCATGCCAGGCCGCGCGAGCAGGCGCGGGTTGCGGCCGGCGCAGTGGCGGCGCCACCGGCACTCCGTGACGGAGTGATCTACCTCCCGGCCAACGACGAGGTCACGCCCGGCTACCGCCCGTTCGATCTCGCAGGGGAGTCGCTCCTCTTCCGTCCCGGCTCCGAAGGCCGTTACGCCGTCTCGCGCGAGCCGCTGCGGTACACCGAGCCCTCCTCCGCCGGCCAGGTCACCACGCAATTCCTCACCGCGGACCTCGGCTTCACCTTCTCCGCCTTCGGACGGAGCGTGCAGCGGGTCTACGTCGCCGCGTTCATCGGGATCACCTTCGACGAGCCGCGGTACGACGACGCCACCGGGTTCAGCGAGGTCGAGGCGCTGATGCGTCCGCAGCCGCTGATCGCGCCGCTGGCGCAGACCAGCCGGTCGCTGCGGCCGCCGCCCGCCGTTCACGTCGATCGCACCCCCTCGTCGCTGATCGTCACTTGGCGCAGCATCAGCCACCCGTCGTTCGGCTACGACGTCCAGGCGGAGCTGCACCAGGACGGCTCGATCGTTTTCTCCTATAACTCGCTGCGCAACGTGCATTGGGGTGCGCCGGTGCTCGCGCCCGGCGGCGCGCCGCGCCGCACGCTCTTCGACGTGCAGGGGGCGAACGGCACCACGTCGCAGGTCGATCCCGCGCTGCGGGACATGGTCGACATGAGGCGCGTCGAGGTCTTCCGGATCGCGGAATCCGAGGTCGTGTCGCTGCGGATGACGCTCGCGGCGCCGATCGATCGCTCGAAAATCCCGAACGGCCAGTGGCTGACGTACGAGTTCCTCATCGCCACTGAGTCCGGGACCGACGGCGCGACCGTCCAGGTCACGCGCAACGACACATTCGTCAACGGATTCGGTACGTCGACCCTGGACCGCGTCACCGGGCGCGTCGAGGGCAACACGGTCGAGATCTTCGGCCTCCAGCGAGCGCCCGGCACCGCGAGCACCCAGAGGCTGAACGTGGTGACGTTCGTCAGCGGCTCCGGGCGGCCGGCCGACGTCGCGGAATACGAGTTCCCGCTCGACGCGGCGCAGCGGCGGATCGCCACCGATCTTTCCGCCGCCAACGGCTCTGAGCTGCCGCTGCCGATCGTCGAGCCGTTCCTGCTGCCGGTGCTCGATCCGTTCGCCGTCTGGGACCAGGTGAAGGCGGCGACCGGCTTCCGCGACGACGAGATCGACGGCATGGCGATCTACCAGACCTTCTTCACCGACCTGCTGCTCTTCGGCACCGCGTACGCCGCGGTCGGCAATCCGCAGGTCGACGGCATCCATCCGCCTGAACCGGACCGCGGCACCGGCAAGCCGCGCTATCCCACGCTGATCCACATGAATCAACTGAGCTACGACGAGAATGCCGACGAGCGGCTGGCATCGGCGGTGCTCCTCCACGAGTTCGGCCACCGCTGGCTGTACACGCTGCGATTCGCCGACGGACCATCGACGAGCAACATCCTCAGCCCGCAGCGCTACCACCCGGCCGCGTACGTCGACACCCGCTCCGCGTTCCCGTTGTATGGCCCCCAGGAGTCGTCGGTCATGGGCGGCGGCTCCTTCACGAGCCTCGGCGGGAACCGCTACCGCGCCCGCAGCCTGCACTACGGCTACAGTTGGACCGATCTCTACCTGATGGGGCTTGCGGACGCCGAGGAAGTCCCCTCCTGGTTCTACCTCGGCTCGACCAATCCCCAACTCCCGAACGCCTACTTCCCCACCGACGGCATCGAGGTCACCGGCACGAAGCGCGACGTAACGCTGTCGCAGGTCGTCGCCGCGCAGGGCCCCCGGAACCCCTCGCCGGCAATGAGCCCGCGCGACTTCCGCGTCCTGTTCGTCCTCCTCACCGACCCGGGCAAAGAGCCGGCCGCGGAAGAAATCGCGAAGATGGAGGATCTGCGCACCACCATGGAGCGCGACTTCTCCCGCGCCACCGGCGGCCGCGGATCCGTGACCACGAACCGCCCGCCGCAGAAGAAGAGACGGTCGGTGAGATGAGGGTGGCGGCGCGGAGTTCCTCGGGTTGTCGAACATCCCTCTCCCCGGCCCCGCGGGAAGAGGGCGACAACCCCCGCTGACGCATTGCAAAGGAATATGTTGTGGGTGATTCGTTGCCCCTCTCCCCTCTTGTAGGGGAGAGGGATGCTGGGCGCCTGCGCATGGAAGAACGAATCGGGCTCGTTTTGCCGGTTTTCGAGTTAGAAGACCAGGCGCCCGGCGGGGTGAGGGGTCGCGCCTCAAGCGCGACAAGTTCTGTTATTCGCCATCCTGAGCCGCAGGACTTTGCCAGCGGCAGAAAGCACGACGGCGAAGGACCTTCCAGTGGGCAGCCTTCGGGAAGCGTGGTCCGAGGGAAGATCCCTCGCCGCCACGCTTCACGCACAGTGGGGACGTGGCTGCGACTCAGAGGCTGTGCAGAAAATCTCAACACGCTCAAAATGCACGCCGGAGGCGTGTCGGAAATTAGCCGGGGGATGGCGCGAAGCGCCTACCCCCGGATACCGCGTGCCCATATTTCGTGCCCCGGAGGGGGCACCGGAGCTCGTGAATGTCACGCTTCCGGTGCCCCTCCGGGGCACGAAATATGGGGGACGTGTCGTATCCGGGGGTAGGCGCTTCGCACCAACCCCCGGCTAATTTCCGGAGCCCCTTCGGGGCACTCAGGATGACAAATAACAGGCCTCGCCATGGGGCCGGTCGCCCACATTCTGTGGGCACTCCTCGGGAGGGCGCAGCCCCTCGGCGCGTTCCCGCGTCTCGCGGGCCACACGTGACAGAAGCGGGTCGACGACACCCCCGTGTGCATAATGCGGGGGTTCGATCAACACCCCGATCAATCAATGACACGGAAAATCCTGGGCGCTGTTGCCGGCTATATCGCGTACTTTTTCTGTGTGTTCCTTCTATTCACCGGCCTCTCCCTGGTACTGGGACCGGATCGCCTCTTTCTTCCGGGCAACTATGACCCGTCGATGATGTGGATCATCGGCGCCTTTGTCATCGGCCTCATTGCCGCCGCGATCGGCGGCTATGTCGCGGCACTCATCGGAAAGAGCGGTGCGGTAAAGATCATGGCCGGACTCGTCGTGCTGATCGGTGCGTTCGTTTTCGTGCAGCTGCTCAGGGAAAATCGGGTGGTAGAACCTCGGACGGTGGATTTGCCGGTAATGGAGGCGATGTTCAAAGCGCGTGAGCCTCTGTGGGTCGCGGCAGTCAATCCCTTTCTCGTAGTGGCTGGCGTTTTCGCCGGCGGCGCTGTGCGAAAGAACAAGAAACGCTAGTGCAGCGTAACTGGGGGTGCACGGCGAGAGACTGCCGGCGCGGCTGTGGGGTCAGGGTTTCGCTTTCTGCGGAAGAACGAAGCCGGTCCTGTGGAGCGCCGGTCTTCGACCGGCCGGTCCGCCGGCTTTCAGCCGGCACGGTGGGTGGGAGGGGGGCAGCGCGAGAGACTGCCAGCCGAAGGCTGGCGGACCGGCCGGTCGAAGACCGGCGCTCCACAGACGACGCTCGCGAAACTCAACCCGGAGCCGAGGACTGGCAGATAACTGACAACGGACAACGTTTTGACGGCAATCAGACACCAACTTACGGGCGATCTGCCTCTTCATCTCTCGCCAGTTTTCGGCGTATGGTGCACCGGGTTCAAGTGCAAGGCCGTCAATTGCGTCTGATGCGCATTCGCGCGGCGGCACTGGCCCTGTTGCTGATCGGGACCACCAGACTCCACGCCTATCGAGTCGAGTTCATCACCGTCCGGGGTCAGGAGCGGATTGCCGGCAGCGAGGTGTGCCTCCATCGCGCCGGAGACGGGCAGGGGCCGGTGGCGATGTTCTTCGCATCGCCCGATGTCCGTTGCCTGCCGGCCGATCAGATCATCGACGTCCCCTCCGGCGCCTGGAGTTTCTACGCCCGGCACACGGACGGTTACGTCAGCGCGCACGGGAGCACTCTCATTCGCCGCGGGCCGCGCGCTCCCGACCAGGGTTACCGGTCTGTCGAAGTCGATCTCCATCCCGCGGCGTACGTGGACTTCTCGGAGCTCGAGACCGGCGCAGACCGATTCGCGGCATACGTTCCGATGACAGAGCACGCGACGTATGCTCCGGCTGCTTTTCCCCTGCCGGCCGGAGGCACGCGCATCGCGGTACCAGCCGGCTACGCATTCACGATCGTTCGCATCCGCGGCGGCCGGCCGGTTGCGGCCGGCCCCTTCGTGACGGCGAAGGCCGGCGAGACCCTCAGCGCCGTGGAATTGGTTCCTGCCCTGTCGGAACGCGATCTGCTCGGCTGGATCGCGATCGATCCCGAGTCTCAGGCCAACATGCGAGACGTGAAGCCACCGATCGTTCGATTGCTCGACGGCCGCAAGCGCGAACGCTCTCCCGCGTTCGACTGGGACACCGCCGGCGCCGCCCACGAGGGCCTGGTCATCTTCAACGACGTGCCTCCCGGCCCGCTCACCCTGCGTCTTTCCGGACCGGCATGGCGCACATCGGAGCGATCCGTCCCGCACGATCCGCCAGCGGGCGGATTTCTCGACACCCCGCTGGTGGCGCGTCTCGCGCAGCGGATCGCCGTGCGGTGGCACATTCCTCGGTCCTCGAACCAGCCGCCCGCGGAGTGTGCGGACATCACGAAAAAGATTCTGCCTGCTGCAGACTGGACACTCAAGCTCATGGCCTGTGAGGGGCCGCCGGCGCAAGGTGCGATCCGGAAGCCTGCGGCCTGCCAGGTGATTCGCACCGAATCCGTCCCGGCAGGCGAGAGCGGTTCATCGCGGTTCGACGTGTCGAATGCCGGACTGTATGCCGCCATCCTCGAGAGTCCGAACACGACGCTGGGCGCTCTCGACATCGTCATCAAAAGCCGTGAGGACACGGATGTCGAGTTGCCGCTTCGAGTGCCCGTGGTCTTCGGCAGGGTGACGGAAAACGATCGTCCCGTACCTGCGCTCATCGCGTTCGAGACGGGCACCGCCGTAGCTGACGCGACCGGCTCTTACTACGCCGTGCTCGAGACGGATCCAGGCGACAACGTCGTCGAAGTCATCCCCTGCGATGGGACCGACACGTTCTCTCACATCCCGGCGGAGGTGATCGCCGGCAGCCGCGAGTACAACATCAACATCCCGGGGAACCGGGTCCACGTTTCCGTGAGCGATGCGGACACAGGCAAAGCCATTCCCGGCGCGTCGATCGGCCGCGGGTTCTTTGCGACGGAGAATGACGCTCGGAAGGCCGAGACCGGCGATGACCTGCGCGCGGACGGGAAAGGGGAGACTCTTCTTCGCCGGCTCGAGCCGGGCTACTTCCTGCGTGTGTGTGCGGGAGCGGAAGGTTACTGGCCTCGTGCCTGCGCCGATCCGATCGCGCTGCAGATCGATACGGACGAGACGATCCGGCTGTCTCTGCATCGTCGCGAGCTTCGCCGCGGCCGTATTGCCACGAATCCGCCGCTTCAGGCAACGACCGTCTATCGAACGACGGCTGCCGGTCATATCGTGGAGGAGATCCGCGTAAAAAGTGACGGCTCGTTTGCCTATACGGGTACGAATCCCGCGGATTTTCTCGTCGTTGCCGGGGTGGGGCACCCGCTGTTCGTCGTCCCTCACCCGGCGATCGGCGACTCCGAGCTCGTGGTCCGTGTCCCTTCCGGTCCGATCCGAACATTCACGGTTGCGATCTCACCGGAGATGCCGCATCGCTCCGGCTGGTTCACGATTGCCATAGGCGACGCCCTTCTGCCGGTGAACGCGCTGGCGGCTCACAACACCCGCCGCGGCTTCACCACGTACATCGAGGATGGCGGCCCGAATCGTGTCGTCGAGATTCTCGAAAGCGCCCCTTTGCGCGTCCTTGCCATTCTCGGCACTTACCCACAGCCTGTCTCCGTACCAGACCTGTTTCTCCTGCCGCAGTACGCCCCGATTCGCGAATTCCGGCCTGTCCCGCCCGATGGGCAGGTCGTCTTTGGGCGGCAGTGACGGCGAAGGACCATCCGAAGCGGCGCCTTCTTCCGAGTCTGCTCGATTCCAAGGGGGCTGGAGGTGGGGTCAGACTTTTGTTCTTCTCGTCTAGCTGAGAAATGAAGAAGCTCTGACCCCACAGCCCTCCTCTGAAAGATCGAACCACTCCGGTGCCTTTTCCAGTCCGGCCGTCGCCCGGTAGCTCGACCAACGATAGTCCTTCGGACGGCCTGCCATCTCGGCGCGGACGGGATTGAGCACGGTGTGGCGGAGGACCTCGGCGAAATAGGCGTCCTTCTCGATCAGAAAACCATGAAATCGCCCCTGGAAGAGATGCCGCATCGCCGGTGAGTGCGGTTGAACCATGCCGCGTAGGTGCCGTTGAGCCAGTGCATGCCGCTGGAGAGATTCGGCTGGGGTGTCTGAAGGACGAGATGAAAGTGATTGGTCATCAACACCCAAGCCGTGACGGACCAGCCGAAGCGCTTAACGGCTGTCCCGAGAAAGCCGAGAAAAGCCAGCCGGTCCTCATCGGTGTAGAACGCTCGTTGCCGCGGGAGGTGACGTGGTAGAGAGCATCGGGAAACTCGATCCGAAGTTGACGTGCCATAGCACCGCCGAGGATCCCTCGGTGCTTTCTGAAAGCCGAGGACCTCTGCCCGTTGTAGAGAAACGAGGCCTCAATCTCCTCGGAATGGAAAGCCCGCGTGCACGCAAGTCTACGAATGGTGGAGACGTTCGCGAAATGCGTGCGCAGGTCGAGGGACTTTCGTGGCCACGACGGCAAGATTCGACGAACGAAGGTCTGACCCCTTAAACCACGCGGTACTTCACTACTCGACTTCCCTGCGTCGCCGCGGTCAGGTCTTGGGGGCCGGCGGCGGCCCGGCCGCTTTCTTCCGACGGCCGTACTTCGGCAGGCGCTTCATGCGCTCGACGTAGGGCTGCAGGTGAGCGTACGCCTCCTCCTTCACCAGCTCGCGGCTGACGTTGTAGGCCTGCAGCGCCACGCGGCCGAGGCTCTGGCGGCGCACCAGGTTCGCGGCGACGACGCCGCGGAGAAGGCGTTAGGCTTGCTTTCACCGACCGCCCAGCGGCCGCCTCGTCGTCGGCCTGGTGCAACTCCTCCGGCATGTTCGGGCTACGGACGTCGCCCATCCATTTCAGTGGGTCGGGGGTTCTGCATCGGCACACCAATTGATTTCGGTGAGGGTGTGAGCCACACTTCTGTCTATGGGTAAATCTGAAGAACGGTGGGCCGTCATTGGTAAACTGTTGGCCGGTTTCGGAACGGCAGCAGTACTCGTACTGACGATTCTGCAGATCCGGCAGATGATCGGTGGCCCTTCGGTTGTTGCTGTCTTTGACGACCGTTATCACGTGCCCTCGCCACGGTTGCGTGAAACACTCAAAGATAGTATCTCGCGGCAGGAACTTGCAACGTTTGTGGGCGCCGATCGCGACGCGAAGGAAGCGGTACGATATATAAGTGACATCGCATCGCGAAAAGTTACCGACATGGACATCGCCGCTGTCTACGGACAGACGGGTGTATCCTGCGCATGGCACGTATCGATCCATAACGAGAGCGACGAAGTAGCAAAGGATGTTCGCCTACTTGTTCCAGGCACTGGCAAATATGAGAATCTGGACTGTGACTGCGGCACCGCCGACATCAGTAAGCCGCTGCAGGAGTGGAAGGACGAGATTGCACTGGGCTCGATCGCACCAAACGGTAACGTCCAATTGATGCTTTGGCCGCAGGGTGAGCCATTTCGCACGAAATTCAACCCCGGCATCTCCCACGCGCAGGGTTCGGGTGTGACACGTCGGCTCCATGGATTCTATGGGTGGGACTCCGATCTAGTCGACTGGTTCCTCAATCTACCAATCGAAGTGCGCTACTCGATGCCTGTCATCGCCCTGTTAATCTTGGGAGTAACCATTCTTTCGCTCATTCGTCGCGGTTACTTCGTGTTACGTCCGCACCACGCTGCAGTGCCTCCGGCGATAGACGAGACGAGTCAGTCGGCGGCGATAAATCGTCCTGATGCATCGTCACGCAGGAGCGCTCCAAAGAGCAGGCGTTGATTCGGGAACTCAGGTTAGGTCCGCCCAACGGATCTCATGCTAAGCTGTGCGGCCAGTGAGGGAAGTTAGGAGTCACACCTTCTGACTTCTGCATAGAACGAAGGTTGACCCCACTTGAGGACGAAGTTCGAGACGAGGTTCGCGGCCTGGGCGGCAAGACAGAAGGTGTGACCCCACTTCGCCTTGTTGTGCATAATATGTGCGATGGACAAGCCGCACGCCACTTTCATTTTCGTGCCGAGCCAGAAAGTTAGGGGTCACACCTTCTGACTTCTGCCTAGAACGAAGGTTTGACCCCACTTGAGACAAAGTTCGCGGCCTGGGCAGCAAGACAGAAGGTTGGACCCCACTTCGAAGATGGCCGATGGTTGTCCGTAATCGTGTCCAGCAGAGGTCGACCCGCGGATCGAGATGTAATCCAGGGGGCTTTGAACTCTCGGCCAGCGGGGGTATGCCGGCCTGGCGTTCAGAAGGCAGCCTTCGGCCGTCGCGGCGGGTGCGATGAGGGAAGTTAGGGCTCACACCTTCTGAGCTCTGCATAGAACGAAGGTTTGACCCCACCTGAGACGAAGTTCGAGACGAAGTTCGCGGCCTGGGCGGCAGACAGAAGGTGTGACCCCACTTCGAAGATGGCCGCGCGGTAGAGAGCATCAGGGAACTCGATCCGAAGTTGTCGTGCCATAGCACCGCCGAGGATCCCTCGGTGCTTTCTGAAAGCCGAGGATCTCTGCCCGTTGTAGAGAAACGAGGCGTCAATCTCCTCGGAATGGAAAGCGACGTGCACGCAGGTCTACGAATGGTAGAGACGCTCGCGAAATGCGTGAGCGGGTCGAGGGACTTTCGCAGGTCTGGAGAGTGGGGGTCAGGGGGGGCAAACCTTTGTTCTTCCCAAGTAACCGAGAAAGGAGGAAGCTCTGACCCCACAGCCCTGACCCCTCTCGGAGACGAAGGTGTGACCCCGAGTGACTGACCCGGCAATGACCGATCTAGAAAACTGCTTGAATTACGAATGTTGTATATCCAGCCGTGGCGCCTCGAACACGCATGTACCAATCTCCAGCTCTGGGAGCAATGGTGTAACACGAATCCATTTCCGTAGCGGCGCGAGTACTGGCGCAGACGTTATCGGCAGGAGCGTTCGGCACGGGCGGTTCTCCAAAGCGGTAGTAAAGATCAGCATTGCCAACAAGTGGCCACAGTCGAACATCTAACCGTTGAGCATCATTAGGAACCGTAACGCGAAAATATAGATCGTGACCCAGACCTGCTGTGCGCTGAAGTACAACATTTCGCGGAAGATCTATGATATCGGCACCAGAAGGTGGCTTTGAAAGAACCTGCTGAAATGCCGACTGTACAGACTGTGTCATGCGGGCTTCTGTGTTGCGCAACTCCTGCGATGCCTGCTCTCTACTGAGAGAGGCGCTTTCGCCTAACGCAGAGAACAGATCTCTCTTTAAGGCGACACTATCTGCGGTGCTGCGACGCAGCGAATATTGAACTGAGAAAATCGTGGCAACGAGCCCGATAACGATCGATGCCGCAGTCTGGCGAGCAGCTTTCTTACTTGGCTCTTTGAATAACTGCGCTACAACCGATTTGTATTCGCCTTCCGCCAGAGCACGCAGCTTAGATAGATTTTCTTCAGTTTCGTGTGCCGTCTGTTCGGCAGTAGCCGCACGGGACTCTGCATCTTCCTTTTTCTGTAGCAGAACATTGATGTCAATCTTGAGTTGATCGTTTTGCGCCTCAACTCGTGCGAGTTCCGCCTGAAGCTGCTGAATGTCAGCCTGTAGGTGCTGAACCAGCATTTGAATGTTATTGTCAGAGGTAGACATGTTGTTTGTTAAGTATAGCGGGAGAGTGTCCGCGTTTGCATCGTGGCTCACTATTGGCGGGCGATTCGCGTCAGGCGCGAGTCGCAAACGTCTACTTGACTTCGCGTTACGGAAAATTTAGACACCGCCTTCCACACGGGACCTCCTCGAATATGCGACAGTCAGGTATCCCGTAGCGCGGTGTTGGGCAGTGGAGGGGCGGTGTTATGCGACACGAGGTGTCGCGTAACCGGTTGATGCGACCGCGCCGGGTTTGCGTCGCGCCGCTCTTTATTCCTCTTCCTGCTCGGGCGCGGTTTCCGATGTGTCGGGGCTTCGGCCGAGGTGTGTCGGGCCTCGACCGAGCTCGGTCGAAGCTTCGCGCATAGGCGTAAGTCATGGCAAAGAAGGTGGTTGTGGGGTGGTTGTCCTCCGCCGAGGAGGAACGGGTACCAGGTGTCGCGGAGCCGGGTGCGATTGCGGGCCGACGGAGGTGATGGTGGTCACTCCGCGCCTGAGGCACGGCCCCTCACCCCGTCCGGCACTTGGTCTTCTCACGCGCTCATGGCCAGTGCAATCGTCGCCGGCACGGCCAAACGCAGGCGCCGAACATCCCTCTCCCCGGCCCGGCGGGGAGAGGGGCAACAAACTCTCGTTTCTCGCCAAAACCTTCGTATGATCGCTGTCTTATTCCCCCTCTCCCCCCGCCGGGGCCCCGGCGGGGAGAGGGGCAGCAAACCGCTCAAAGCACTGTAAGGACGGGAGCTTGCGTTGAGCGCGCTCACCCTCTCGCGGGCGATGCAAGGCGTTTTACGGCCGCACGTCGAGGAAGCCGCCGGAGTTGTTGAGGATTTTGGCGGTGCCGGCCGGGGTGACGTACTGGACGTGGATGAAGATGCTCACCTGATACTCGCCGGGGATGGTCACATCGGCGAGGTGGACGTCCGACAGGACGTTCTCGCCGGCCATGGCCTCGAATTCCTTCTCGGTCTTCGTCCCGTCGGGACGCTTCACGGTGACCTCGTATTTCGCGAATACCGGAAGCGTGACCACGCTCGAGGTCTGCTCGCGTTTCACGAACAACTCGTGTCCGAACCAGATCGTCCACGAGCCGCGGAGCTGGCGGTCGCGGATCTCGATCGAGTGGTCGAGGACGTCGGTGTTCTCCGGGTCGCGCTTCGGGAAATTGTTCTGGTTGCGGGCGTAGTCGACCGGAGCGCCGAGGCGGTCGAGTTCCATTCGGGCGCGCATGCGGGTGGCCCAGTTCTCGTGGCGGAGGCCGCGGCGGAGCTCTTCGACCTCGGGGGTGGCGACCGCGGGAGCCGGGACGGCGGAGGCGGCGACGACCGGCGCGTTCGGGTCGGGGTCCTCTCCGCGGCCCCACGCCAGCTTCGTCGAGCGCCGGATGCGGTGGAGGCGGTTGTCGCCGTAGTCGACGAGCCAGAGGTCGTCCTCGAAGAACGTCAGGCCGCTGAGATAGCCGATCCCGAGCTCGGCCCGGTGGACCAGCTTCGGCGGCGTCGCGGCGGCGTCGAGCACGGTGATGGTGTCGCCGAAGACGTCGGCCAGCCAGAGATGCCGGCCGTCCCACGCCATCCCCTGGCAGCCCTTCCCGGGCGCGGGGGCCGTACTAACGACGTTGAACTGCGCGTCCAGCCGGTAGAGCAGCGGCGGCTTGGGGTCGTCCCACGTATGGCGCCGCGACGCCGCCCAGTAGGACCTGCCGTCCCAGGCGAGACAGCCGAGCTGCGCGTCCTTCGGCTCGCGGTGGTGGGAGAGCACGGCCAGCGTCTTCGGGTCGTGGACCGTGAAGACCGTGCTGTCCGTTCCCTGCTCGAACCAGGCGGACATCGCCAGGCCGACGTAGTGGCTCCCGTTCCAGGTGAGCGAGCCGAGGGTGATCTTCTGCGAGTATTTCGGCTCGATGATCTCGATCTTCTTGGCGTCGAAGCTGTCGCCGTCGCGCGTCAGCCGGACCACGCCCCAGGGACCGGAGCGGTTGCCGGCGAGCAGCTCGCGGCCATTCGACGCCAGTCCCGCCGGAGAGCCGGGGATCCGGAACGACAGGTCGGCCGCCCGCTCCGTCGACGGAACCGGGGCGACCTCCGGCTCGCGGATCTGCGCGAGCCTCTCCTGAACGGGCTTCCGGGCCATGAAGAGCGCCGCAGCGCCGCCGAGAATGACCACAGCCGCGACGGCGGGGATCAGGTACGGCGCGCGATGACGGGTGACGGGGATCGGCGTTTTCGTCAGCGTCGGGGCCCGCTCGCTGCGCGGACGCCAGCGGGCGAAGATGATCCCGCAGGAGCGGCATTCCGCCGCGCCGTCGTCCACAGTCGCGCCGCAGGAGGGGCACTGCACGTTTCAGCCTCGGGGATCTGGACCGATTCTACGCTTTCCCGGCGGGAATTGACGCCCATCCCGTAACTCTTGTAAGCACACCATATGACCATCACTGAAGCGCCGAGCCGCTCGCTCGACTTCATTCGCGAGATCGTCGAGGAGGATCTCCGCACCGGGAAGCACGCCACGGTCGTGACGCGGTTTCCTCCCGAGCCGAACGGCTACCTGCACATCGGCCACGCCAAGTCGATCACCCTCAACTTCGGGGTCGCGCTCGATTACAACGGCCGCTGCAACCTCCGGTTCGACGACACCAACCCGGTCAAGGAAGAGGCGGAGTTCGCCCATGCGATCGTCGACGACGTCCGCTGGCTCGGCTTCGAGGTCGGCGAGCCGCTCCACGCCTCCGACTACTTCGACCAGCTCTACGAATGGGCCGAGTACCTGGTCCAGCATGGCAAGGCGTACGTCGACAGCCTCACCGCCGAGGAGATGCGGGCGTACCGCGGGACCCTCACCGAGCCGGGGAAAGAGTCGCCGCACCGCAACCGGAGCATCGAAGAGAACCTCGACCTCTTCCGGCGCATGCGGGCCGGCGAGTTCCCCGACGGCGCGCACGTGCTGCGGGCGAAGATCGACATGGCCTCTCCGAACATCAACATGCGCGACCCGGTGCTCTACCGGATCCGCCACGAAGACCATCACCGGACTGGCAGCAAGTGGTGCATCTACCCGATGTACGACTACGCGCATCCGCCGTCGGACGCGATCGAGCACGTCACCCACTCCCTCTGCACGCTCGAGTTCGAAGACCATCGTCCGCTCTATGACTGGCTGGTCGAGACGCTGCCGGTGCCGTCGCGGCCGCGGCAGACCGAGTTCGCGCGCCTGAACCTCAGCTACACCGTCATGTCCAAGCGGAAGCTTCGGACCCTCGTCACCGAAGGCCACGTCGCCGGCTGGGACGACCCGCGCATGCCGACGCTCGCCGGCCTCCGCCGCCGCGGCTACACTCCGGCTTCGATCCGCAACTTCGCCGAGCGCGTCGGCGTCGCCCGCCGCCCCAACGTCATCGACCTCGGCCTGCTCGAGTACTGCCTGCGCGAGGACCTGAACAAGACCGCCTCGCGGGTGATGGGCGTGCTGCGGCCGCTCAAGGTCGTGATCGAGAACTATCCGGAGGGGCAGGTCGAGGAGTTCGAGACCCCGAACAATCCGGAAGACGAGTCGGCAGGCAGGCGCAAAGTGCCGTTCTCGCGCGAGCTCTACATCGAGCGCGACGACTTCATGGAAGAGCCGCCGAAGAAGTTCTTCCGCCTCGCTCCCGGCCGCGAAGTGCGCCTCCGCTCCGCCTACTTCATCACCTGCACCAACGTCGTGAAGGACGAGGCCGGAAACATCGTCGAGCTTCGCGCCACCTACGACCCCGCCACCCGAGGAGGCGACTCCCCCGACGGACGCCGTCCGAAGGCGACCCTGCATTGGGTCTCCGCCGACCGCGCCGTCGACTGCGAGGTCCGGCTTTACGACCGCCTCTTCAGTATCGAGAACCCGGAAGAGGGAGGCGACTTCCTCGCCGCCCTCAACCCCAATTCACTCGAGGTCGTTACTCACGCCAGGCTCGAGCCCTCCGTCACCGGCGCCGCACCGATGACCCGCTACCAGTTCGAGCGGCTGGGGTACTTCTGCGTCGATGCCGATTCGAACGGGGAGAAGCTCGTGTTCAACCGGACGGCGACGCTGAAGGATACGTGGGCGAAGATGGCGGAAAAGGGCTGACAGACCAAGCCGCCGCAGGCGGCGAAAGATCTGTAGGCCCGGCCTTCAGGCCGGGTAAAGCTGCCGGCAAGGATTTGAGCCCGCGAAGCGGGCGACAGGGTAGAGCCTTCGCCGAGAACCTGTTCTGTCGCCCGCTTCGCGGGCTTGCTTCACGGGCGCTCTATGCCCGGCCTAAAGGCCGGGTATACAGATCTTTCGCCGCCTACGGCGGCTCTGCAACGCACCCCCGAAATACCACTTCGTTGCCCTCCGTTCCCTTCCCCCGAAGTTTCACTTCGATGGAGGTATCCCCCCTGGTGAAGAAGTCTCTCTTCACGTTTCTCCTCATCATGACTGCAACGATGACCATGGCCGAAGTGGCCGAGCCGCCGGTGGCGAAGAAGGCGCCGGTGAAAGCGACCCTGCACGGAGACGAGCGCGTCGACGAGTACGGGTGGCTGCGCGACAAGAAAAATCCCGACACCATCGCCTATCTCGAAGCGGAGAACGCCTACACCGAAGCGGCGATGAAGCCGGCCGCGGAGCTTCAGAAGAAGCTCTACGACGAGATGCTCGGCCGCATCAAGCAGACCGACATGCAGGTGCCGTATCGAAAGAACGGCTACCTCTATTACACCCGCACGGTCGAGGGGAAGCAGTACTCGATCTACGCGCGCAGGAAGAGTGAAGAGGCCGCCGAGGAGATCCTGCTCGACGTCAACCAGCTCGCCGAAGGGAAGAAGTTCATGTCCGTCGGCGCGTTCGAGATCTCCGACGACTCGAACCTGCTGGCCTACATCACCGACGACGTCGGCTACCGCCAGTACAAGCTCCACGTGAAAGACCTCCGCACCGGCAAGGTGGCGGCGAACCTCGCCGACCGCATCGGCAGCGTCGACTGGGCGAAGGACAACAAGACCCTCTTCTACACCACCGAGAACGACGCCAAGCGGCAGAACCTCGTCTTCCGCCACGTCCTCGGCACGCCCGAGCACACCCTGCTGTACGAAGAGAAAGACGAGCTCTACGACGTCTGGACCACCCGCTCCCGCGACGGCGAGTACATCTTCATCCTCGTGGACAGCAAGACCACCAGCGAAATCCGCTTCATCCCCGCCGGGAAGCCGCAGACCGCGCCTGTGGTGATGGTCGCCCGCAAGACCGACCACAAGTACTACCCCGAGCATCGCGGCGGCCGCTTCTACTTCATGACCAACGACTCGGGGATCAACTACCGCATCGCCACGGCGCCTGTCGGGAAGTTCGCGCAGAGTCAGTGGAAAGAGCTGGTGCGGTATCGCAAGAACGTCTTCATCGAAGACTTCGACCTCTTCAAAGACCACATGGTCCTGTCGGTGCGCGAGGGCGGCCTCGACCAGCTCGAGATCTACGACCTCCGCGGCGACACGCCGAAGATGACCCGCGTGAAGTTCCCCGAGCCGGCCTACGGCCTGTCGGGCAGCGCCAACGCGGAGTTCGACACGAAGAAGTACCGCTTCACCTACCAGTCGTTCGTCACCCCCAGCTCGGTCTACGAATACGACGTCGACAGCGAGCGCCAGACGCTCCTCAAGCGCACCGAGGTCCTCGGCGGCTACGATCCGGAGAAGTACAAAGTCGAGCGCTTCTTCGTCACCGCCCGCGACGGCGCGAAGGTGCCGGTGGCGCTGGTGCACCGGCGCGACCTCGACCCGAGGAAGAAGAACCCGCTGCTCCTCTACGCCTACGGCTCGTACGGCTCGTCGCAGGACGACGGCTTCAACTCCAACCGCTTCTCCCTCATCGACCGCGGGGTCACCTTCGCCATCGCCCACATCCGCGGCGGCGGCGAGATGGGGAAGGAGTGGCACGAGGGGGGGCGGATGATGTCGAAGATCAACACCTTCAACGACTTCATCGACGTCTCCCAGTACCTCGTCGACCAGGGCTACACCTCGAAGGAAAAGCTCGGCATCCAGGGCGGCAGCGCCGGCGGACTGCTCATGGGCGCGGTGGTGAACATGCGCCCCGACCTCTTCAAGGCGGTGCTGGCCAACGTCCCGTTCGTCGACGTCATCAACACCATGCTCGACCCGACCATCCCCCTCACCACGCAGGAGTACATCGAGTGGGGCAATCCGAACGAGAAGGAGGCGTACTTCTACATGAAGAGCTACGACCCCTACTCGAACGTCGAGAAGAAGGCCTACCCGGCCATGCTGGTGCGCACGGCGCTCAACGACAGCCAGGTCGGCTACTGGGAAGCCGCCAAGTGGGTGGCCCGGCTGCGGGCCATGAAGACCGACGAGAACCAGCTCCTGCTGCGCGTGACCATGGCCGCCGGCCACGGCGGCGCGTCCGGCCGCTACGACAAGCTGCGCGAGACCGCGCATGATTACGCCTGGCTGCTGAAACAACTGGGCGTTTCGTAAAAGGCAGAAGGCCTCTCCAAGGCAGAAGGCAGAAAGCAGAAGGCAGAAGTAGAATTTGCCGGCTGCTACTTCTGCCTTCTGCCTTCTGACTTCTGCCTTACCCGCGCGGGGCAGCCGGTTTGCAGCCTTAGGGAAAAGATGTCCGATTCCGAGCCCCTGACGACGCTCATGGCCGGCGGGCCGATGCCCGTGGACGAAGTCCTGCGGATCGGCCGCGAGGCGGCCGCGGCGCTGCGTGACGTCCACGGCGAGCTGTGGCCGAGCGCGATCTCGGTCTCTTCGGATGGGATCGGGGTGGTTCCGAGCGGCGTCGCCGACCGCACCCGCTACGGCCAGTACGCCGCTCCCGAGCGCATCCTCGGCAAGCCCGCCACTCCCGCCTCCGATGTCTTCTCCCTGGCGGCCATCCTCTTTCATGCCCTGACCGGCCGGCCGCCGTTCCGCGGCAGCACACCGGCCGAGGTCATGCTGTCGGTATGCGCCGACAAGCCGATCGAGCTGTCGTCGCTCCGTCCCGACGTGCCGGCGGACGTGGCGGCGCTGCTGCAGCGGGCCCTCTCGCGCGACATCGGCCAGCGTCCCCCGTCGCCATCGGTATTTGCCGACCTCCTCGAGCGCGTCGCCGTGAAGGACAACTTTCCCGGCAAGCGCATCCTGGTGGCCGACGACGAGACGTCGCTGCGCGACTTCTACACCACCGTCGCCGCGCGGATCGGCGTCGAGGCCGACGTCGTGGGCAGCGGCCGCGACGTCATCGCCGCCCTGAAGTCGCGCCGCTACGACATTGTCTTCATGGACCTGAACATGCCCCGCGTCAGCGGCTGGGAAGTCCTCGACTTCCTCCGCACCCGCCACGAGCTCCGCCCCCCGCTCCTCTACATCGTCACCGGCTTCGCGGAACAGAACATCAGCGCCGCCGACCGGGAGCTCGTCACGGCCGTGCTGTACAAGCCTGTGGCGGCCGAGGAACTGCGCGCCCTGGTGACGGCGTGCCTGAAGGGCGGCCCGGTGGATCTGCCGTCGATTCTGCGGACGACGGGGCACCGGATCCTGCCGGCGGCGTGAGATGGATTGAGGATTGAGAATTGAGGATTGAGGATTCCCACCACCCTTCATCCTCAATTCTCAATCCCATCTGTTAAGATCGCTCGAACCAGCACAGGAAGAACGGCTCAGGGGAGGGTGTGATGGGCGAGATCAGGCTGTTCCAGATCTGCTATGAGGGCGACCTCACGGTGGAAGTCTCACACGTGATGCGGCGCCTGGGCGCGGAGCCGAACTTCGATCAGAGCTGGCAGGTCTTCCTGCCCGAGGGACGGCATGCGGCGCCTCTGGTGCGCTATCTCCGGGCCCAGCTCGCGGCGGAGTCGCGGATGCTGGTCGCGTGCACCCAGTTCACCACCACGCGCGACTTCCTCCTCGTGCGCCACAGCCTCACCCCGGGCGCCGACTACTCCGAGCTGCACGACGCGCTCGACCGGCTCGGCACGGTGATCCCGGTGCCGTTCGAGGCGACGTTCGTGGTGCAGTCCGACGACTGCACCGACGTCCGGACTCTCGGCCTGGCCCTCGGCGAGCTCTGTCCCGACGAGTCGATCATGGTCACCGGTATCAGCCACGACTGGGCCTTCTCCAGCGGCGGCACCAGCCGGATGTTCGTGGCCGATGCGGCCGAAGAGGCGATGTTCAAGAGCTTTTGACCGTGTTGCTGGTTGCTGGTTGCTTGTGAGGCAGCGCCTGGGCGGCAGGCGACGATTCACAGGCAACCAGCAACCAGCAACAACGTCGTCCCATCCCGGCGCCACACTGCCCCCGCCCGGGGACAGCCGTCCGTACCCTCCCCGGCGCCGCCTGAGACAAGTTTCTGGCCGTGTCTGGTAGAGATCTTGTATCGTCCGGCGCGCAACGCGACTCGAAGGGAGAGGGAGAGGTATGGCTACCGCCACAGCAGCAGGATCAGGAGCAACCGACAAGCACCCCAAAGGTCTGTACGTCCTCTTCGGCAGCGAGATGTGGGAGCGCTACAGCTTCTACACCGTCAACGCCATGCTCGCCCTGTACCTTCGCGATACCGTGCAGGGCTTCGGCTTCACGAACGCGGAGGCGACCAGCATTTCGGCCTGGTACCTCGCGGCCGTGTACGCGTCGCCGCTGTTCGGCGGCCTGCTGGCCGACCTGTTCCTCGGCTTTCGCAAGTCGATCATCATCGGCGCGATCTTCTTCATCGCCGGTCATGCGCTGCTGGCCGTGCCGAACAACATCAACATCCTCTACCTCGCCCTGGGCTGTCTGGTCGTCGGGAACGGGTTCTTCAAGCCGAACGTCTCCTCGATGGTCGGGAACCTCTATCCCGAAGGGAGCCACCTCAAGGACAAGGCCTACCTGATCTTCTACATGGGCATCAACATCGGTGCGACGCTGGCGCCGATCGTCGCCGGCATCGTGCAGCCGCGGTACGGCTTCCACACCGCGTTCTTCCTGGGCGCCGTAGGCATGGTCATCTCGCTGATCGTCTTCGTCACGAACACGAAGCACGTGCGCCAGGCGGACCGCGTCCGCGGCAAGGGCGACTTCGCGCGCGCCGACGGCTCGAAGGGCAACCAGGGAGCGGTGGCCACATCCGAGGACCTGCCGCCGGTCCTGAACGAGGACGCGCGGAACATGGCCGCCGTTCCGGAATGGAAGCGGATCATGGCGCTGATCGTGGTCTTCCTGATCGTCATCGTGTTCTGGATGATCTTCCACCAGAACTCCCTCACCCTGACGTTCTGGGCCGACGACCACACGCGCTGGACGTTCCTCGAGGCGGGCGGCATTCTCTCGAACGCCATCAACCCGCTCTACATCATCCTGCTGTCGCTGCCGCTGGCGGCGTTCTGGACGTGGCTCGACAAGCGCGGCAAGGAGCCGTCGACGCCGACGAAGATGATGTTCGGCATGACCCTCACCGGCCTCTCGATGCTGGTGCTGTACTTTGCCTCGAATGCCAACGGTTTCACCGGCCCGGCGTTCCGCGTGATCAAGTCGGACGGCGCACAGACGTACGTGCAGATCGCCAAGGAGGCGCGCGAGTATCTGAAGATCACCATGCCCCCCACGCAGGTCGAGGTGATCGAAGACGGCAAGCCGGTGCAGAAGGAAGCCTGGCCGGTGACGGTCAACGGCGGCGCGATGCAGCCGGGCGACTTCGTGCGTCTCGAGAGCCACTCGCCCTCGCAGATCACCACCGGGCCGACGACGAAGGCGTCGCTGTGGTGGCTGCTCCTGCTGTACGCGGTGATCTCGCTCGCGGAACTGATGCTCAGCCCCATGGGACTCTCTCTCGTCTCCAAGGTCGCACCGGTGCGCTGGCGCGGTCTGATGATGGGCGGCTGGTTCCTGGCCACCGCCATCGGCAACAAGCTCACGGCGATCGGCGTCTACTGGGACCGCTGGAGCCACGCGCAGTTCTTCCTGACGCTGGCCATCATGGCCTGGGTCATGGCCGTGGTTCTGTTCGTGTTGTTGCGGCCTCTCAAGAAGGCCATGCCCGGGGTTTAACAGCCGGGTACGGGGTACGCGGCATGAGGTATGAGTAGGCGAGAGGCATGAGTAACGAGAATTTACTCATGCCTCGTACCTCGTACCTCATGCCTGAACAGGATGTTCCTCTCGCGCCGCTGACCACCATCGGCATCGGTGGTCCGGCGCGATTTTTCGTGCGGGCGAGCGATGTGGATGAGATCCGGGCCGCCCTCGCCTGGGCGCGCGAGCGCGACCTGGCGGTCTTCCTCCTCGGCGGCGGCAGCAACCTGCTGATCTCCGACGCCGGCTTCGACGGCCTGGTGATCCACCTCGACCTCCGCGGCATCACCGTTGAGAGCGAGGACGAGCACGTGATGGTGAAGGTCGCGGCGGGGGAGCCATGGGACCCCTTCGTCGCGCACGCCGTCGCGAACGGCTGGGCAGGGATCGAGTGCCTCTCCGGTATCCCCGGCTCCACCGGCGCCACCCCGATCCAGAACGTCGGCGCCTACGGCCAGGACGTCAGCGAGACCATCGCCCGCGTCGAAGCGCTCGACCGGACCACCGGCCGGGTGACCTGGTTCACCAACTGGGACTGCCGGTTCGGCTACCGCTCCAGCCTCTTCAAAAACTACGAGCGCGAGCGCTACATCGTCTTCTCCGTCACCTTCCGCCTCAAACGCGGCGGCTGCGCCACCATCCGCTACCCCGAGCTCCAGAAGTTCGTCGACGAGCGGGGCGTCTCCACGGCCGACCTGCAGGGCGTGCGCGAGGCGGTGATCGCCATTCGCAAGCGCAAAGGAATGGTCCTCGACCCGACCGACCCCGACACCCGCAGCGACGGCTCCTTCTTCATGAACCCCGTCCTCCCCGCCGTCGCCTACGAAGACTTCGCCCTCCGCGCCCCCGACGCCCCCCACTACCCGTCCGGCGACGAGGTCAAACTCTCTGCCGCCTGGCTCATCGAGCGCGCCGGCTTCACCAAAGGCTTCACCCACGGCAACGTCGGCCTCTCCACCAAGCACACCCTGGCCATCGTCAACCGCGGCGGCGGCACGGCTCGCGAGGTGCTGGAACTGGTGCGGATGATCCAGGAACGGGTGCGCGAGCAGTTCGGCGTGGAGATGCACCCGGAACCGAACTTCATCGGGATGTAGCCGAAACATAGTCGGGCGCCGACAAGGCGCGAGTCTGCTGATGCATCCTGATCTCGCGGCGCTGAATGTCACAAGGGCCGTAGCCGATCGAGAAGAACGAAGGTCTGGCCTCCTGAATCGCGGAAAGTAAGGTTTTCCACCGAGACGGCACTCCTATGTCAGGAGAGAACGAAAATGAAATCAGTCGTGGCGGTGCTCTTTCTCTTGATGGCGATGGCGATGCCGGCTTTGGCGGATGCAGAGATTCTTTCGGCGGCTGACGAGTGGCCGGTCGTTGCCGAGAATCAGTCGCAAACTGACCGGGCTCCAGATGCCCTCCGTTCACGTTGGACGGTGATCGCAAATCCAAACCAGGATTGCAAGCTTGGTCCATGCAACCAGGCTTGCGAGGAATGGACGTACGTCTCGAATTCTGTCTGTCGTACTGCAAGCGACGGTGTCACCAGGGAATGTGTGTCAGACTCGAACGGTAGGGAATGCGCCAAGATGAAAGATCCGGTCACCGGCTTGCTGAAGTGCCAAACGTGCATTAATTAGAACCGGATGACCGCGGGCATCAAGCATTGGGTCGGCGTTCTCACTCTCCTCTTCGTATTCGCCGAGGCTCAGGCGGCACCGAGGCTCGAGATTGTCGCGGAGTTCGAAGGGAAGCGGCAGGAGGGGATCCAGGCTTGCTTCTCGCCCGCGAAACGGTACGGAAGCGTGCTGTCGCGAATGGTCTCGGGGCCGGAGGTCCGTTGCGTTTCGGCGGATCGGATTCTGGCGATTCCGCGGGGTACCTGGCACGTCTACCTCGTGAAGGAAGACGGAAGCCTCGTCTCCACGCATCCTTTCAAGATCGTCCTCCCTTCCGGCTCTGACGAGAATGAAGAAGTGATGCGATTGGAGGCGCAGCTCGTTCCGGGCGCGCGGCTCGATCTCGCCAGGCTGGGCGCTGCTGCACCGGGCAGGAGTCTGGGCGTCTACGTCTCTGATCCTGGCGGTCTCCCGGCGATCGTGCCGGTTCGCCGCGGCCAGGACTCGATCGTTTTGCCGGCCGGGATGCACGCGCGGCCGCTCGAGCTGGATGGGGAGTCCGTCACGCGCGTCGGCCGTGAGGTTCGGCCCGGTGAGCGCGCTTCCGCAGAATGGGAGACTTCGCCGGTCGTCGTGATCCCGATCACGACGGATGGGGTCTCGCTCGAGAACCGGCCTTTACCTTTCCTTGGGATCGTCAGCCGTTCGAGCGGCGAGGCGGTGCGTCGCTTCGAGTTGTCGAAGGAGGTGAACGGTCTCCTGTTTCTCGATCCCGCGGGGTTGGGACCGGGCACCTACGACGTGCAGACCGAGGGCGACCGGTGGCTTGCGGCCGGTCCGCCTCTGCGGCTTCCCGTCGAGGAGGCTGTAGCAGAGGCAGACGATGTCCGCCTCGAGCCGGTGCTGTCCGCCCTCTCCGTCGACTGGTGGATCGATCCTGACCTGCTTGCTCCGGCAGCCGGCTGCGGCAGCGCGGAAAGTGAGCCTGTGAGTGCGGAGGTTCGGCTGCTGGTTTGCCCGCCGGGCACCGAGACGCTCGATCGGCGAACGGAAGGCGCGTGCTCCGTGATCCGGCGTGCGCGCGTGCCGGAGGCGATCGGCGCCGTCAGTTGGCCGCGGCCGGGATCCGGCGAGGTCTGGGCGCAAGTGCGCGTCGGCGGGCTTTCTACCGCGACGCGCCCGGTCACGTCGCGGGATGAATCGCGCGCGACTCTTCGCCTGGCTCCGCGAGTCTTCAGGGGGACCGTCCGTCTCGGCAGCGAACCTCTGAACGCCACGGTCTTCTGCGGCTCGTCTGCGGCGACGAGTGACGCACTCTCCGGCGACTTCCGTTGCTGGCTTCCGGAGAAGCCCATCTTCCCGATGGTGCTTCGCGTGTTGCCGTGTGACGGGTCGCAGGAATACGCCCACGTCGTCGCCGACAGCGAAGCAGCGGACCGCATCATCGAGATCACGCTGCCGGACAACGCGCTGTCGGTACAGGTTTCCGACACACGCGGATCGCCGCTGGCGGATGTTCACGTCTGGAGCTTTCTCGGGAAGGAGGAAGGTGACCTGGGACCGACGCGTGATTTCGGTACGACCTCGGCGGATGGTCTCGTGAAGAGCTCCCGGTTTCCGCCCGGCCAGCCGTTCACGGTGTGCGCCGGCCGGCGCGGCTATCTGCGCGAATGCCGTGGAGATCTCGAGCTCACGGCATCGGAGAGCCGTGGCCTGAAACTCTCCCTGGCGGCGGAGACGTCGCGCTCCGGCCGGATCGCGAGCGCGACGCCCATCGCCGGCGGAGATCTCTTTGCGGTGTCCGGCGGCCAGGTCATCGGTCGCGCCCGGGTCTCAGAGGACGGGTTGTTCTCTCTCGGCGCCGCGGTTTCGAAAGACATGCATTTCGTGCTGTCGTCGGCATCCCACCCGTTAACGGTGCTCGACCGCGCTGCCGCCGCGGAATCGCTCGTCCTGAACGTCCCGTCCCTCCTCGAGTCGCGCGATTTCCGGGTGGAATCTGCCGAACCGGGGCCCGTCACGTTGATCCTGAACGGCGTCCTGATCCCGGTGAATGTGACACTGCACCATCAGTCGCGCTTCGGCGAGCAGTACTACGTCAGACCGAACCTGCCTTTGCGCCTGAAGCGGGTGAATGCCTTTGGAACGGTGGTCGTGGTGTTGGGCTCCGCGTCGAACGTGGACGCGTTTCACGATCCTCGTCTGCTGCAGGCGATGAGAAAGCAAGTTCTCGGCGCCGAGCCGGTCGTGCGGTTCCACTAACCTGTTACCGCGTCTCCAAGCTGCCGCAGGCGTTCGTAGCGGCTGCCATGGATCTCGACGACCCGCGGGCGCCCACTGGCGAAGAGCGAATAGGGGTCGGCGGCGACGAGGTCCAGAAGCCGGTCGTTCATCGCTTCCCGCAGCTCGAGGTCTTCGGAGTCGGGGGCGAAGATTCCATCGGTGCCGTTCAGTGGCAGAAGCACGAGCAGATCGACGTGCGCCATGCCGGCGGCCGCGCACTCAGCGGCCGAAGCGATGAGCGCGCAATCGCGTCCCGTACGCCCGAGATCGGCCAGAGCCAGCATGTAGGCGAGAAAATCGAGAGGGCTTCGCTCGGCAATGACTCTTGTTCCGAGTCCGTAGGTGCTTAGCCGCTCGACGGAGAGCTGGAGCTGCCGGTTGAAGTCGTTGGCATCCGGTTCCCCGGCAGCCAATTCGTCTTCCAGCCACTCGTACGGCTCCGGCTCATGCAGGTAGTCGCGGTGAGCGGCGAGAAAGTCCTCGACCAGCGTGCTCTTACCCGAGCAATGGGTTCCGGAGACGGCGATCCGCACGGTCGAGAATCTAGTGTGGTGTCTCGCAAATAGCTATGCGTTCTTCAGCACGCTGGAGGCCCGCTTGCTTCGCCGCCGCTCCTCAACGATGACACCGCATCGCCTGCGTCGCGGCGGCTCGCCATCGAGCCTCCATCGCGCTGAATAACGCATAGCTATTTGCGAGACACCACACTAGCATCAGGCGCTTCTCGGTTTGACGCGATACCTCCGGCGTATTACCCTCTCGCTGCGATGACCCACATCCGCTCGCTCCAACGAAGCTGTTGACGCCGCACCCGGCGGCTGGCGAAGCGTTTCCCTGAATTCTCACAATCGATGGCGTCGTGACCGAGTGGCCAGGTAGCGGTCTGCAAAACCGCGTACGTGGGTTCAAATCCCGCCGACGCCTCCATCGTTTTCCGAGGTCGTCCAATGGCAGGACGCCGCGCTTTGGACGCGGAGATCCAGGTTCGAAACCTGGCCTCGGAGCCTCCGCTGAAGCAATGCTTGAGCAATGACGGAAGCGAACTGGCTGGCCGATATGGCAGGGGGTCCTTCGCCGCCATGCTTTCTGCCGCTGACAAAGTCCCTGCGGCTCAGGATGACAAATAACGAGGACGCCCTTCATCGTTCCCGCGTCACGACGGCGGTGGTTCGCTCGACGGGATGATGCGGATCTTGGACTGGCGCAGTTGTTCGCGTTCGATGGCGCGCTGGTGCTTTTTCTCCATCGAGTCGGCATCCTGGCGGATGATGCCGGCGCGGATCATGGCGTTGAGGGCGGCGCCGTACTGGGGGTCGACGTTGTCGATCTTGAGGCCGCTCTGGTAGGCCATGGCCCCGCTGGTCGATTTGGCGAGGTGGCTCCAGACGACGTGGGCCTGGACGACGGCGCTGATGTCGCCGCGCTTGAACCAGAGGCGGGCGCGGGTGCCGATCCGCAGCGGCTGGGGATGGGAGATCTGCAGCCCGGAAAGGCTGAGGTTCAACAGCGCGACGTCCGCCGTCCCGAAGGTACCGGTGACCGGTTCCACGATGACGAAACGGTCGCCTTTCCGCAGATCGACGACTTCTATGCTCATAGAGGGGAGACCTGCCGCGGATTCTATAGGGTTTTGACGACTTTGGCGAGTCTGGGCCGGACCTCGCCCGGCCGCTCTTGTTAACCGGGCCCCCACCCTCCCCGTATTAGCTCCGACAAACAGGGAGGATTTGAACTTTGATGGAACTGATTCCGATCGTTGGCGTCATCTCATCTTCGGTGACGGTGGTCCTGGTGGTGTACTTCGTGGCGCAGGCCCGCACGCGGCGGGTGGAGGCGCGGATGCAGATGCAGAGCAAGCTGATCGACCGTTTCGGGTCGGCGCCGGAGCTCGTCGAGTTCCTGCAGTCGCCCGCGGGACGCAGTTTCGTGACGGGCGTGCAGGCCGCGCCCGCGCTGCTGATGCGCGAGCGGCTGCTGCACGGCTTTACGCGAGCCATCGTGCTGATCAGCCTGGGCCTGGGCTTCCTCGGCCTGACGTACTACGTGGGCCGCTTTTTCGCCATCCCGGCGGTGCTGCTCTTCTCGCTCGGGGTCGGCTTCCTGCTGGCCACGTTCGTCTCCTACAAGCTCTCCGGAGGGATGCACGTCAGTGAGCTGGACGCCGACCTCACCCAGCCGTGATCGATGACCATGTTGGCCGCCATGACGCTGCCTGCGCACCTGCTCGCGGAGGCCCGGAGCCGCTCCGGTAAGCCCGATCCGATGGAAGAGGGACGGTTCGAGATGTTCTACCGCCGTAACGCGGGGGGTCTCTGGTCGTATCTGTTCCGCATGACCGGCGATCCGGCGACGGCGGACGACCTGCTGCAGAAGGCGTTCTTCCAGTTCATCCGCGCCAATCCGGCTCTCGCCTCCGAGGAGCACATGCGGCGGTGGATGTTCCGGACGGCGACGAACCTCGCTCTCGATCATTTCCGCGAGGCGAAGCGGGACCGCGGGTACGCGGAGAAGAACCGGCGAAGCGAGGCCGGTCCCGCTCCGGAGCCGCGGGAGGTGCTGCGGCACGACATGATGAAGACGTTCGCCGAGCTGAAGCCGCGCGAGCGCGCGCTGCTCTGGCTGGCCCACGTCGAGGAGGCCGATCACCAGGACATCGGTGAGGCTCTCGGCGTGAAGTCGAAGAGTGTGAAGGTGCTGCTGTTCCGTGCTCGCAAGCGCCTCGGCGAGTTGCTGACGAAGAAGGGGCTGGCCCCGGAGGTGTCCCGATGAGCGAAGCCTGCCGTTACGAGGCCGAGGTTCTGCACGCGGCGGAAGAGGATCGCTGGACGGATGCTCTCCGCACGCATCTCGGCGGATGCGACGACTGCATCGCCGCCGCGTCCGTGGCGCCGTGGATGAGCCGTTTCGAGCGCATCAGCGACCGCGAGCACATGCTTCCCGACCCGGCGATCATCTGGCTGAAGGCGAAGCTGCTGCAGGGAACCGTCGATACCGACCGGGCCACGCGTCCCCTGGACCTGGTGCAGATGCTCGCCTACCTCGTGGTTGCCGCCGGCTGGGCCGCGCTGCTGACGTGGCGCTGGAGCACGGTGGAGCTGTGGGTGCGTTCGTTGACCCCGAGCGGGGTGCAGGACGTGATCGGTGCGGGGGCGCTGTCGATGTCCTTCTTCGCCCTGGTCTTCGTCCTTGCGTCGATGACGGTGATGCTGGGGCTGCACGCGATTCTGGCCGAAGAGTGAGAAGGGTTGTCGGTTGTCAGTTGTCGGTTGTCTGCCATTCCTCGGCTTACGGGAACTGTAATTAGTTTAGAACGTCCCCCACATCAACACCCGCTTGTACGTGTAGAAGAACGGCCGGGTGTGGCCGATGGCCTTCGCCAGCTCGGTGCGGTAGGCGGCGAGGAATTCTTCGTAGCGTTTCGGGTCGAGTTGCGATTCGTACCAGGTGAGGAGGGCGCCGCGGACCCATTCGACGACGTCGTCGCTGGTGGGGAGGAGGTGTCCGTAGACCTGCAGGCGGACGTGCTGGCGTTTGTAGCCGAGCTGGTGGAGGAGCTGGGCGTATTTTTCGACCGGCAGGATGGGGTCGGGACGGGCGGTGACGCCGAAGTCGCGGGCGACGCCGGCGGCCACGCTGTGGGAGGGGTGGGTGTCGTTGGCCGGCATCTGGATGGCGAGCTGTCCTTCTTTCGCCAGGAAGTTGGTGAGGCGCACGAGGAGCTGTTCGTGCTCGGGGACCCAGTGCAGGGCGGCGTTGGAGAAGATGAGGTCGAAGGGCTGGTCGGCGACGAAGGCTTCGATGTTGCCCTTCTCGAAGCGGAGCATCTCGCCGCCGAAATGGCCGGCTTTGAGGAGCATGGTCTCGGAGTCGTCAATGCCGAGGGTCTCGAAGGCGCCGAGGTGGTCGTGCAGGTCTCGGGTCAGCTCGCCGGTGCCGCAGCCGAGATCGGCCACGCGCATGCGGTGACGTTTTTCGACGAGGGCGAGGAGATCGTCGAAGGGCTGGCGGCGTTCGGCGGCGAAGCGTGCGTATTGTTCGGGGGACCACATGAGGGAGAACGGTAGCAGAAGGCAGAAGGCAGAAGGCAGAAGGCAGAAGGCAGAAGGTCAAGCACTTCTGCCTTCTGCTTTCTGCCTTCTGCCTTTTTCACACGTCCAGGCCTGTGACTTCCCGCACGTGAGCCCGGAACCTTCTGCTCATGGTCAGCCTTGTGCCGTCGTGCAGCACCACCACCGAGTCGTGCTCGATCTCTTTCACCCTTCTCAGGTTGACGATGGTGCTGCGGTGGATTCTCACGAAGTGGCGGCGGTCGAGGCGTTCTTCGACGGCGGTCATGGCGTCGCGGACGAGGTAGGACTGGGCGCGGACGTGGATGCGGACGTATTTGCCTTCGGCTTCGATCCAGTCGACGTCTTTGACGGCGATCAGGAGGGTGCGGTCTCGTTTGCGGACGGTGAAGAAGGCGGATTGGAGGTCGCTCTGGACGTTCCGGGGGCGGCTTTGGAGGGCGCGGTCGATGGCTTGGTCGAAGCGGGTCCGGTCGAACGGCTTGAGGAGGTAGTCGACCGCGGCGACGTCGAAGGCGCGGATGGCGTAGTCGTCGTGGGCGGTGATGAAGATGACGGCGCGCGGGTTGGCGCGCAGGACGTCGAAGCCGGTGCTCTCCGGCGTCGGGCCCGGCATCTGGATGTCGAGGAGGACGAGGTCGGGCTTCTCCCGCTCGATGGCGGCGATGGCTTCCTCGACGTTGGCCGCTTCGCCGGCGATGGCGACGTCGCCGCGCGCCTCCAGGAAGGTGCGGATTTTCTGGCGCGCCAGGCGCTCGTCGTCGACGATCAGCGCTCGGACCATGGCAGCGTGATCTCCACCGAAAAGCCGTCGCCGGTCGGGCCGTAGGTCATTTCTCCGCGGAGTGCCTCGACGCGCGCCCGGCAGTTGGAGAGGCCGATCCGTTCGTGGACTGCCGCCGGCACGGCGCCGTGGTCTTCGACGACGATCAGCAGGTTCTCGCCGGTCCGCGATGCGTGGATCTCGATGGAACCTCCTTCGGCGCGCTTGGAGATGCCGTGGTGGATGGCGTTTTCGACCAGCGGCTGCAGTACGAGCGAAGGGACGAGCGCGCGCTCGGCACCGGGCTGGACGTCGATCTCGACCTGCAGGCGCTCTTCGAAGCGGATGTGCTCGATCTCGAGGTAGCGGCGGATGAAGTCGAGCTCCTGTTCGAGCGGGATCTCCGGCTCGATGGGCCGGTCGATGGTGAGGCGGAGGAACTCGGAGAGCCGCGCCAGCATCGCGTCGGCGGCTTCGACGTCGCTGTACATCAGCGCGGAGACGGAGTTGAGGGTGTTGAAGAGGAAGTGCGGGTTGAGCTGCATCTTCAGCGCGTCGAGCTGCGCGCGCGAGAGCTGTGCTTCGAGCCGCGCTGCGTTGCGGGAGTAGGTCCAGGCGAGGTAGATCGCGAGGATCAGCCAGTAGGTCGGCAGGCTGCTGTGAAAGTTCACGCCGAGGGCCGTTTTGAGCGCGTAGAGGAAGCCCTGGTCGCGATAGGTGGCGTTGGTGAAGGTGGAGAGGATCAGTTCCGCGAGGACGAGCTGGGTGAAGGTGAGGACGAGACTCGCACCGGCGTGCAGCAGCAGCGTCCGCGCCTGCCGCGGCGGAAAGCGTCTCGCCAGCCAGATCACGACCGGCGTGGCCAGGCCCCACAGGTAGTAGTAGGTGAGGTTGATCGCGACCGCTTCTCCCCACTGCGGCCGCAAGCGGAAGGCGGGGTTGAAGTAGGCCTGGGTGGCGAAATAGAAGCCGACCAGCGTCCACGCGGTCAGGGCGAGGAGGACGGCGCGGCTGCGGGTCACGCGGCCGATGATACGCGCCGCTCGTGCATCGCATGGGGCCGTTCGTGACGCGTCCCGCGCCGGTCGTGACAAAGCGGCAGCCGCTCGCGGCGTGCGTCTCTAATTTAGACGTCATGAGAGTACTCGTTCTGCTGCTGCTTTTCGCGGTCTCCACGCACGGTGAGGAACTGAAGCCGGGCCCCTATACCGCCGGCTTCACGCAATGGGAGCGGTATGACCATGCGCGGATCTGGCGCACGGCGCGGACGCTGGACGGGAAGCCGCGTACGGGCGAGCGTGCCCGGCCGGTGCGGATCAGCATCTGGTATCCGGCGCAGGCGGCGGAGGGCGCGCCGCTGACGTTCGGCGATTACGTGGGGATGCTGGGGGCGGAGGCGCGCTTCGGCACGGTCACGCCGGAGCAGCAACGGCGCGCCGAGGAGACGCTTTGGGCGTTTCCGCTGGTGAGAACGCTCACGCCGGAGCAGCGGGGGAAGCTGCGCGCGCTGCCGTCGCGGGCGTATCGCGATGCGAAGCCGGTATCAGGGAAGTTCCCGGTGATCCTCTACAGCCTCGGCTCTCCGGCGGTGCATCACGGGACGCCCGAGTATCTGGCAAGCCACGGCTACGTGGTGGTGCAGGCGCCGCGGCTCGGCGCGTTCGCCGGCTTCCCTCAGGACAACCGCGACGCGCTCGACCTGGAGACGAAGCTGCGGGACATGGATTTCGTGCTGAACGAGCTCGGTGCCTGGCCGCAGGCGGATCCGTCGAACATGGCCGCGATCGGGTTCAGTGCCGGCGGGCGGTGGGCGCTGGCGGCGGCGATGAAGTATCCGGACGTCCGCGCGGTGGTGTCGCTCGATTCGGTGATGCTCTTCAACGACGCGGTGACGGCGGCCTGGCGGTCGATGCCGCACTTCGACCTCGAGGCGGTGCGCGTGCCGGTGCTGCACCTGACGCGCACGGCGTTCGCGAAGCAGGACGACCGGAAGATGTGGGAGGCGATGCGCTACGCCGACCGGACGTACGTGACGTTCGAGGAGCCGTCGCTCGATCACTGGGATTTTCAGTCGCTCGGCTACGAGATGGCGCTGGTCGGGGCGCGCGGGGAGAACGCGGGGAAGGTGGCGGAGGCGTATCAGTCGTGGAACCGGCAGACGCTGGCGTTTCTCGACGCGCACCTGAAGGGAAAGAAGCTGGAGCGTCTTCCCGACCTGCCCGCGGAGCCGGCGCCGGTGAGCGCCGCGGCATTCATGAACGCGCTGGAAGAAGAGGGGACGGAGGCTGCGATCGCTGCCTATCGTGCGGCATGGAAGGAGCGGGGGATTCCTCCGGTGGCGGAGGCGGTGGTGAACGTCGCCGGGTACACGCTGTTGTTCGGCGGGCGGGGGGCGGAGGGGTTGAAGCTGCTGGCGTTGAACGCGGAGGCGCATCCGTCGTCGTCGAATACGTGGGATTCGCTGGCGGATGCGTATCTGGCGGTCGGGGAGCGCGGGAAGGCGCTGGAGTTGACGAAGAAGGCTTCTGAGTTGCTCGATGCGGATAAGGGGATGAGCGAGGAGCGAAGGGCGGCGGTGCGGGGGAGTATCGAGGGGAAGTTGAAGCAGTTGCAGTGAAGGCGAAGAGCGCGGCGAAGCCGCTACGGAGCGCCGGTCTTCGACCGGCCGGTCCGCCGACGTTCCGTCGGCAGTCTCTCGCGCAGAGTGTTCCTTGCACACTGCCGGCCGAAGGCCGGCGGACCGGCCGGTCGAAGACCGGCGCTCCGTTTCGGCGGCCTTCGGCCGCCGGGCAACGCGCACATCCTTACTTCTCCGTCATCTCCATGACCGCGTTCATCACCAGGG
>DASPHC010000005.1:0-111378 GCA_035629865.1 Thermoanaerobaculia bacterium
CGCGTACACCCTCGCCACCGGCGCGGCGGCCAGCACGGATGCCCTCTACTCCGGGTTCGATGCTGCCGACGTCGCCGCTGCGAACAGCGACGACGACACGGCCAGCGTGACCGTCGAACCGGCGGCGGTGACCGTCGCGGAGAGCGGCACTACCGACACGTTTACCGTCGTCCTCGACGTCGAACCGGCCGGAAACGTCGTCATCACCGTCACTCCAACGGATCCGGGCGAGGCAACAGCCGGGCCGGGGCAGCTCACGTTTACAACCGGGAACTGGTCGACTCCGCAGACCGTCACCGTCACCGGCGTCGGGGACTCACTTGCGGACGGCGATCAGGTGACGACGATCAGCCTCACCGTCAACACCGGCTCGACGCTCGACCCCGGTTACGACGCCATCGATCCGCCCGACGTGACCGTCACCACGGTCGACGATGTCATCGCGATCAGCGCCACCGCACCGTCCGCGAGCACGGCGTCCGCATCGCGCTCGGCGAACGTGCACGCCACCACCACCCATCCGCTCAATCCCTCGACCGTCACGCCGTCAACGTTCCTCGTGCACGGCGGCCGCACCGGGCGTCTCACCGGAAACCGGAGCACTCCCACGGCAACGACGTTCCAGTTCGATCCGGCGAACGACTTCAAGCCGGGAGAGACGATCCACGTCACGGCGACCGGCGCGATCGAGGGAACGGCATCCAACTCACTCCGTCCGCACGTCTGGCAGTTCACTGCCGCGGCGGGCGCCGGCACGGGCGCATTCAGCGCGCATCCGACGAATCCCAACTTCGCGGCCGGAGATTACACGGCTGTACTGGGCGACCTCGACGAGGACGGCGATCTCGATGCGATCTTCATCTCGAACGGCAACCACGACACTGTCTGGCTGAACGACGGCACAGGTGCGTTCACGTTCCACGCAAACTTCGGCAATGTGAGTGCCTCCAAGCCGGGCATCGCTCTGGGCGATCTGGACGGTGACGGCGATCTCGATGCCGTCGTCACCGGCCGGTTCGATGACGAGACGGTGTGGCTCAACGACGGCGCGGCCAACTTCTCGCTTCATTCGTCCTTCGACGTGAACTGGACCACGCGCGTGGCACTCGGCGACCTCGATGGCGACGGCGATCTGGACGCCGTCACGGGTCACGAGGACGCGGGAGGACGGACGTGGCTGAACGACGGCAGC
This sequence comes from Thermoanaerobaculia bacterium, assembly GCA_035629865.1. GTDB lineage: Bacteria > Acidobacteriota > Thermoanaerobaculia > Gp7-AA8 > Gp7-AA8 > QHVT01. Next base: position 1,193 of record DASPHC010000005.1, read on the forward strand.
GCGACATTCAGCGCCCATCCCGCGACGCCGGCGTTCGGAGCGGGCGGTCCCCAGGAGATCGTTCTGGGGGACGTCGACGGCGATGGAGACCTCGACGCGGTCATGCCGGGGTACAACGGCGCGGAGCGCGTCTGGCGAAACGACGGAGCCGGAAGCTTCTCGGCCGGTCCTGCATTCGGCAACGATCCGTTCGGCAACTGGGACAACACCTGGACGCTGGGCCTCGGCGATCTGGACGGCGATGGCGATCTCGATGCTCTCACCGCGAACATGAGCACGCAGCCGGAGAAGGTGTGGCTCAACGACGGCACCGGAACCTTCTCCGCGCACCCGGCCATCCCCGGTTTTGGTGCGGGCGACAGCAGGGCCGTGCTGCTCGGCGATCTCGATGGCGACGGCGATCTCGATGCGATCGTGCTGGATGCCCTCGGTTCTTCGGAGCCCGTCTGGATCAACGACGGCACCGGCGGTTTCTCGGCTCACCCGTCTGTACCGGCGCTCGCGACGGGCGGCGACAGTTGGGGTGGCGCACTGGGCGACATCGACGGCGACGGGGACCTGGACGCCGTGATCTGCGGTGCTGGCAATCCGCGCCAGGACGAAACGGTATGGCTCAACGAGCGGATCGTGTTGACTCCGAGCTCCGGCCTTTCGACAAACGAGTCGGGCAGTCTGGTCTCGTTCGAGGTTGTCCTCGGACGCCAGCCGACCGCGAACGTCTCGTTTCAGCTCAGCTCCGGCGATCCCACCGAAGCGCGTCTCTCCGACGACGGCTCGACGCAGCAGAATGCGTTGACCATCACCTTCACCAACTCCAACTGGAGCACGCCGCAGGTCGTCACCGTGCACGGACAGGATGACGCCGTCACCGACGGAACCATCGCTTACACCATCGTCACGGACGCGGTCATGAGCAGCGATCCGTTCTATTCCGGCATGAATCCGCGCGACGTTACCGGCACGAACGCCGACGACGACTCGGGCGGCGTGACCGTGTCGCCGGCGGCGGTATCCGTCGCGGAGAGCGGCGCGACCGCGACCTTTACCGTCGTCCTGGACGTGCAGCCCGCCGCGGCCGTGGTGATCGACGTCTCCTCGGCCGATCCCGCCGAAGCCACGGTCTCCCCGGCGCAACTTACGTTCGACACTGCGAACTGGTCGACGCCGCAGACCGTCACGGTGACGGGTGTCGACGACACGGTCGACGACGGCGATCAGGTGACCACGATCGACGTGGCCGTCAACACCGCCGCCACCGCCGATCCTGCCTACGACACCGTCGACCCCGACGACGTCACCGCCACCACCACCGACAACGACACCGCCGGCGTCACCAGAACGCCGTCTGCGGTCACGGTCTCGGAGAGTGGTACGACTGCGACGTTCACGGTCGTGCTTCTCACCGAGCCAACCGGCGACGTCGTCCTCGACGTCACCCCCTCCGACGCCGGCGAGGCCACGTCCTCGCCCGCGCAGTTGACGTTCACCGCCGGCGACTGGTCATCGCCGCAGACCGTCACGGTCACCGGCACCGACGACGTGCTCGATGACGGCAATCAGACCAGCACGATTGTCCTGGCGATGAACGCCGGCGCGACGACCGATCCGGTCTACGACCCGATCAACCCTGCCGACGTGACGGTCACCACGACCGACGACGACAAGACACCCTCGACTACCACCCTCGCGTCCTCGGTCAACCCGTCGACCTCCGGCCAGAGCGTCACCTTCACCGCGACCGTCACCGCCGGCGCCACCGGGACCGTCACCTTCAAGAACGGTGCGGCGACGCTCGGCACGGTGACGCTCGCGAGCGGCTCGGCGTCGCTCGCCGTCGCCAACCTCGCGCCCGGTACGCACTCCATCACCGCCACCTACAACGGCAATGCGACCTACGACGTCAGCACCTCGAACACCGTCAGCCAGACCGTCAACCTCTCCCCGTTCGGCGCGCCGCTATTCTTCACCGCCACCGGCGCCACCGCGACCAGCATCGCCCTGAACTGGGGCGCGGTGAGCGGCGCCACGAATTACGAGATCTACCGCACCGATTCCATCAGCACTCCATACGCGCTGATCCACACCACCACCGCAACCGCCTACACGAACAGCGGCCTGACCGCGAACAAGACCTACCTCTACAAAGTGCTCGCAAACGGCAGCGTCGGACCGTCGCCGTTCAGCACTCCCGATCTCGGGACGACCGTGATCTTCACCGATCCCACCCTGACGAACGCGATCAAGGTCAAGGCCGCGCACGTGACCCAGCTGCGCACGGCGATCAATGCCGCCCGCACCGCCGCGGGTCTCGGAGCGGCGACGTTCACCGACCCGGCGCCGGCAATCGTGAAGCGTATCCACTTCACCGAAATGCGCACCGCACTCGACGCGGCGCGCACCGCCCTCGGCCTCAGCGCGATCGCCTACACCGATCCGGCCATCACCGTCGCGTCGACGAAGGTCAAGGCCGCGCACGTCGTCGACCTGCGAAAGGGGGTGCAGTAGAGCGTACGCATCCACAACTCACGAGGGACGACCGAGACGACGACGGAGCGCCGGTCTTCGACCGGCCGGTCCGCCGACCTTCGGTCGGCAGTCTCTCGCGCCGCACTTCCCCACCTACACTGCCGGCTGAAAGCCGGCGGACCGGCCGGTCGAAGACCGGCGCTCCGTCGTGCGTTACTCGAGCAGCTTCGCGAGCCGCGGATCGCCGCGCAACGCGTTGAGATCCTTGTCCTGTTTCGCCTGCGCCTTGAGCTTCGGGTTCATCGTCAGCGCACGCGCGAGCGCCTCCAGCGCCTCGTCGCGCTTCCCGGCGGCGAGGCGGATCACCGCGAGGTCGTAGATCACCTCCGGAACCTTCGCCCCGAGCTGCGCGGCCCGCTCCTGCGCCACCAGCGCGTCGGCGAACCGCTTCTCGACGAACGCGGTCCATCCCTCGTTCCACGCGTAATTCATCTCCGCGTAATCGAGCAACCGCCCCAGCTCGACGAACGGCTCCGGATCGTCGTCCACGCGGATGTCGATGGCGCGGTCGTTCCCGCCGCCGTAGCCGGCCCCTTCCTTCACCACGAGCAACGACGCCGACTGCTTGCCGCGCGAGTCGCCGCCCGCCGCATCGCCGGCCACCATCGCCGCGAACATCCGCCGCGCCAGCGTCCCCTTCGTCTCCAGGAACGCCTTCTCCATCGCGATCACCACCGGCTCCCCGGTCAGGATGTTCCCCTGCACCGCGTAATTCGCCCCGCTCCGTCCGCCCGCCCACGCATTGCAGGCCGGCCCCGTATACGTGACCGAAGAGCCATCCGCCCCGACGATCCCCACCTGACGCGAAGACGCGTTCGCATCGCCGCGCACCAGCACCTTCAGCACCTCCTCCGCCGTCGCCCCGCGCGCCAGCAACTCCAGCCCCCGCGGCCCATACGTCACATTCGCATTCGCCTGCGTCGCCACCGCGCCAACCTTGGCGCTCGCATAAGGAACGACACTCCCCACCGCAAAAAACCGCGAAGCCACGGCAACGCCCAGCTCCCCGGTGGCCGGATCGCGGGCGACGATGGAAAAAGTGGCGTGGGTGGTGGTGGCGAGGAGGAGGATTGCGAAGAAGAGGACTTTGCGCATGCGGGATTGTATGAGCGCCACGAGCCGCGGAGCGGCGGAAGAATGTAGCCCCGGGCGTCAGCCCGGGGAAACGCGCGCGATGGAAGTCAGCCGCGGAGCGGCGAAAGAACGGCACGGGCCACGATTCGTTCTTTCGCCGCTCCGCGGCTCACCTTAGAGCCGTGTTTTCCCAGGGCTAACGCCCTGGGCTACATTCTTTCGCCGCTCCGCGGCTGCACGTGACTCACCCCATCGCCGCCACGTTCGAGAAGTACTTCACGAACGACGCGATTCCGCCGCTGGCCTGGCGCCAGTCATAGTTCTCGTTCGGCGCGTGATACCCGTGCTCCGGCAGCGACAACCCGAGGAACATCACCGGGGTTTTCAGCACCTTCTCCATCGAGATCACGGCGCCGATCGAGCCGCCTTCGCGGACGAAGACCGGCTCGCGGCCGAAGGCGAAATTCATCGCGTCCCGGATCGCATCCGCGAGGACGCCCGTCGTCGGGGCCTTGTAGGGCCACATCGAATTCTCGATCTCCAGCTTCACGTCCGGACTGCGCTGCTGGACGAACTCCCGGACGATCTTCTGGATCTTGCGCGGGTCCATGTTCGGGACCAGGCGGCAGGAGATCTTCACCTCGGCGTGCGGGGGAATGATGGTCTTGATCCCGGGACCCGTGTAGCCGCCCACCAGGCCGTGCACCTCGAACGTCGGCATGGCCCAGATCCGCTTCATCACGTCCAGCGGGTCATCACTGCGGATCGACTTGAAGAGGTGGTCTTTCTTGAAGCCTTTGATGGTGAAGCCCGAGTTGCGGAAGTCCTCGAGCTCGCGTTTGGTCGGCGGCTCCACGTCGTCGTAGAAGCCTTTGATCTTCACCTTGCCGGTGCGGGCGTCGTACATCTCCGAGACGAGCTGCATCAGCTCCCCGACCGGATTGCGCGCCGCGCCGCCGGTGACGCCGGAATGCTGGTCGGTCTCGCCGGTCTTGAGCGACAGCGTGAATCCCTGCAGTCCGCGCAGTCCGGCCGGGCAGGCGGGACGGTCGCGGGAGACCCAGATCGTGTCGCTGACCAGGAGATGATCGGTGGCCAGCTCCTTCGCGTACTTTTTGATCGCGGCCTCGAAGTTCGGCGAGCCGATCTCCTCCTCGAGCTCCCACAGCACGTTCAGGTTCAGCGGCACGTCCGCCTCGCGCGCCGCGCGGATGCCGTACAGCGCGCTCAGCGCCGGCCCCTTGTCGTCCGTCGTCCCGCGCCCGAAATAGCGGTCGCCCTGCTTCGTGAACGTGAACGGATCGGTGTTCCACGGCTCCGTCTCGCGCGACGCCGGCTGCACGTCCATGTGGTTGTAGATGGTCATGGTCGGCGCCGACCAGCTGGAGAAGAAGCGGCCATGGATCATCGGATAGCCATCCGTCTCCAGGATCTCCGCCTTGCCCCCGAAATCGCGGATCAGCTGCGCCGCCGCGTCTGCGCAGCGACGCATGTCGTCCGCGCGTGCCGGCTCCGACGACACCGACGGAATCTCGACCAGTTCCTGCAGACGCTTCTCGAACGACTCACGCTCGCTGTTGGCCCAGGCCAGCAGCGCTTTTTTCTCGATCTTCATAGCGGCGAATCGTATATCAGAGTCCGACCTGTCATCCTGAGCCGCAGGGCTTTAACCCACGAAGCGAAAAGCATGGCGGCGAAGGACCTGGGCGGGCGGGGGAGCGATGCACGCTCATCCCACCCCCACCCCCCAGGTCCTTCGCCGCCATGCTTTCCGCTTCGTGGGATAAGGCCTGCGGCTCAGGATGACAATCGAGGGACAACCACTTCACCACCCCGCCGGCCCGCCCCCCCGCCGTGGATCCGACGCCCCCATCCGCATCCCCGTTTTCGGGTCGATCACGATTCCCTGCGCGTCGCCGATGTCGCCCGGCTCGGTGCGGTCCATGCCCGGCAGCTCGCGGAACTTGTGGCCGCGTGCCTCCAGGATCATCCGTGTGTCGGGGTTCACCCCGAAGGCTTCCCAGAAGATGAAGTCGGGCAGCCATTGATGGTGGAACCGCGGGGCGTCGATGGCCTGCTGGATGTTCATCCCGAAGTCGAGCACGTTCAAGATCACGTGGAGCACCGTATTGATGATCGTCGGCCCGCCCGGGCTGCCGATCGCCATCAGCGGCTTGCCGTCCTTCAACACGATCGTCGGCGTCATCGACGACAGCGGCCGCTTCTTCGGCGCGATCGCGTTCGCCTCTCCCTGAATGAGCCCGTAGTCGTTCGGCACGCCGACCTTCGACGTGAAATCGTCCATCTCGTCATTGAGCAGGAAGCCGAGACCCTTGGCCGTCGCGCCGGCGCCGTAGCTGTCGTTGAGCGTGTAGGTGCTGCTGACGACGTTCCCTTCGGGGTCGACGATCGAGTAGTGCGTGGTCTCGGGCGACTCGTACGGCACCGGGTCGCCGGCCCGGCTCTCGAGACTCTTCGAAGCCCGGCTCGCGTCGATCGTGCTGCGGCGCGTGGCGGCGTACTTCGGGTTGACGAGTCCGGCCACCGGCACCTTCACAAAGTCCGTGTCGCCGAGGAACTGCGCGCGGTCCGCGAACGCGCGGCGCATCACCTCCACGAGCGTGTGCATGTACTGCGTGGAGTGCCAGCCGAGCGCCTTCAGGTCGTACGCCTCGAGCATGTTCAGCATCTCGACCAGGGCGATACCGCCGGACGACGGGGGAGGCATGGTGAGGATCTCGTGGCCGCGATACGTCCCCCGCAGCGGCTGGCGGATCGACGGCTCGTACGTCCGGAGATCCTCCAGCGTGATGATGCCGCCGCTGGCCTTCATGTCCGCGGCGAGGAGCTTCGCCGTTTCGCCCTCGTAGAAGTCGCGCGGACTGGCCTTGATACGCGCCAGCACCGCCGCCAGCTCCGGCTGCACGAAGGTCTCGCCCATCTCGTAGAAGCGGCCGTCGCGCTGGAAGATGCGGCGGCTGTCGGGGAAGTTCTTCATCCTCTCGACCGTGCTGTTGGCGCGCAGGCTCTTGGCGAGGTGGTAATTGACCTCGAACCCCTCCGCGGCCAGCTTGCGCGCCGGCTCTACCAGGTCGGCCCACGGGAGCTTGCCGTGGCGCCGGTGCGCGAGCGCGAGTCCGGCCACGGTGCCGGGGACGCCGACCGCCTTGTAGCCGACGGTCGACAGGCCGGGCACGACCTTGCCGCTCGCGTCGAGGTACATGTCGCGGGTTGCCGCCAGCGGCGCGCGTTCCCGGTAGTCGAGTGCCTCCGTCGACCCATCGGCCTTCCGGATCAACATGAAACCGCCCCCGCCGAGGTTCCCGGCGGAGGGCCAGGTGACGGCGAGCGCGAACCCGACCGCCACGCCGGCGTCGATGGCGTTGCCACCCTTCCGCATCACCTCCGCACCGACCCGTGAGGCGATCTCCGAGGTCGACGCCACCATCGCCTGGCGGGTCCGGAGCGGTTCCCTCGATGCGGCCAGCAGGGGAGAGGTGACGAGCAGGAGGAGGGCGAGGATGCGTCTCATGGGAATGATGGTAGCAACTGTTGCGTCGGAAGCCTGTCGGGCGTAGATTCATGCGGGTCCTCGAACATGCCTGACAAGCTCGCCATGAGCGCCGTACGGCGCAGCAATCGCTTCCGCGTGATCATGAACCTTCCTCTGAAGCTCGGATGGAAGGACGGGACCCTGGTCGACATCAGCGAGGCGGGCGTCCTGGCCACGCACACGGGCATTCTCAAGACCGGCGCGACCATCGAGATCTCCTTCCTGCACGACGGCGATCGCTTCGCCGCCTCGGCCAAGGTCGAGACCTGCACGGTGGTCGGCCTCGGCGCGGGTCCGGGCGGGGCGACGCTCTACGCCTCCCGCCTCTTCTTCAAGGACCTTTCCGAAAGCTCGCGCCGGATTCTCGGAACGCTCGTTCACCCGGAGCCGCAGACCACGTAGGCGGATGGCTAAAGCGACCGAGAACGCGGGGTTCGTCGAACGCCGCCGCATGCAGCGCGTCCGGTTGATCAAGCCGTTGCGCGGCGTCCTCGGCGAGATCCGCATCTTCGTCGTCGACCTCTCCCTCCAAGGCCTCCGCATCGCCCACCAGGACCACATCGGCAAGGTCGGGCAGAACGTCCTGGTGAAGTTCGAGCACGACGGACGGACGGTGTCGGTGCGCTGCGAGATCCGCCACACGAGCCTCTTCCGCCCCGCCGAAGGGGCCACCGGCCGCGCCACCTACCACTCCGGCCTCTCCGTCACCAGCGCCAACGAGACCGCCGCCGAGACCATGCGCGAGATCGTGGCCACCCGCGTCCTCCGCGCCCTCGACGAGCAGAAAGCCAACGCCCGCGGCCTCCCCGCCGTCTCCCCCCAGTCCTTCCAGACCGGCAAAACCACGAAGTACGTCCGCCACGAATTCATCCTCGCCACCTGGCGTACCACCACCACCGAAGACCCCAAACAACCCGAACGCGGCTTCACCGTCTCCTCCGAACACACCCCCGCCGAAGTCGAAATGCTCCGCAGCTCCTTCGAGCTCGCCACCACCCGCGAAGACCGCGACTTCATCCGGAAGATGGCGGAGATGAGCATCGGGACGAAGGACGGGATCCCGACGAGACGGTTTGAACCGTAAGTGTTGGTTGTCAGTTGTCGGTTGTCGGTTATCTGCCAGTCCTCGGCTTCGGCTCCAACTCCGCCACATGTGGCCCAGACTTTTAGTCTAGGCGGCTCTCGCGGCAGGCCGCTGTCGGAGCCGCCGGAGGCGGCGAAAGATCTGTAGGCCCGGCCTTTTAGGCCGGGTTCAACCCGCGCCCCCCGAGTGAGCCCGCGTAGCGGGCGACAGAGAAGGGCGTTTTACGCGAGGCTGGTCTTTTTTCAACATCACCCTTACGGCGGGACGCCGTCCGCCGGCGGGACGCCGCCGGACCAGCCGACGCGACGTCGGCGCTCCGGCGCGTGACCACGCTCTTCGCGACGTGAGCGTCAGCCTATCCTAGCCGGGCGTCCGCGTATCGGAGCCGGGCGTCCGCATTATTCGAGACGAACGTCCGCGTATCCGAGACTAGGCGTCCGCGTATCCGAGACGAACGTCCGCGTATCCGAGCCGGGCGTCCGCGCGTGGAGCGCCCGCGTCCGCGCGGGCTGGCGCGGTGGCGTCTCGCCGGCGCACGGCGTCCCGCCGTAAGGGTGGGGGCCGGCACAGCCGCGGAGCGGCGGAAGAGTGTAGCCCCGGGCGTTAGCCCGGGGAACAGGCGGGGGAGAAGGTCAGCCGCGGAGCGGCGACAGAACGAAATGTGGCCTCACGACCGGTAGTCGGCGTTGAGCGACACGTAGTCGTGCCCGAGGTCGCACGACAGGACGACGGCCCGCGCCGTTCCCATGCCGAGGTCTACGCGCAGCGGAACGCGCTCGCGTGCAAACACCTTGGCCGCATCCTTCTCGTTATAGCGGGCCGGCGCTCCGTTTTCGACGAGCGTGATGGGACCGGCGGTCAACGAGATCTTCTTCAACGAGAACCGCGCCCCGCTGCGTCCAACCGCGGCCAGGATGCGCCCCCAGTTCGGATCCCCCCCATGCAATGCGGTTTTCACCAGCGGCGAGGTTGCGATGGCGTGTGCCGCGAGCTTGGCATCGCGATCCGTGCGAGCCCCGGTCACTTCGAGCTCCATGACCCGGATGGCGCCTTCGCCGTCGCGGACGATCATCCAGGCCAGTTCGCGGCAGAGGGATTCCAACGCGGCGTTGAATTCGGAGAGGTCGTCTTTCGGGCCGTTGCCGAGTTTGCCGGAGGCGAGGACGAGGACGGTGTCGTTGGTGGAGGTGTCGCCGTCGACGGAGATGGTGTTGAAGCTGGTGTCGACGGCGGTCTTGAGGGCGCGCTGGAGGACGGCCGGGGCGACGGCGGCGTCGGTCATGATGAAGGCGAGCATGGTGGCCATGTTGGGGTGGATCATCCCCGCGCCTTTGGCGACGCCGACGAGGCGGCCGCGCTTGCCGCCGATGGTGAAGCTCTTCTGCGCGACTTTGGGGCCGACGTCGGTGGTGAGGATGGCGTGCGACAACGCGTCCACGCCGCCGGAGGAGAGGCGGGAGACGGCATCCGGGAGGAAGTCGCGGACTTTTTTGTCCGGCAGCACGACTCCGATCACGCCGGTGGAGGCGAGGACGATTTCTTCTTCGGTGCAGCGCAGCAGCTCGGCGGCGCGGGTGCGGACGCGCTTGGCGGCGTCGAGGCCTTCTTTGCCGGTGACGGCGTTGGCGCAGCCGGCGTTGACGACGACGGCTTTGACGCGGCCGCCGCTCTTTTTCAGGGCGCTCTTCGACAGGACCACCGGCGCGGCCTGGAACTTGTTCTGGGTGAAGACGGCAGCCGCGGTGGCGCCGTCCTCGGCGACGATGAGGCCGAGGTCGGGGCGCTTCTTGCGGATACCGGCTCGGACGCCGGAGGCGAGGAATCCCTTGGGTAGTTTCAACTGAGGCTCTCCAGGGCGGCCTTCGCGGCCGCCAGCACTCTCTCGGGTGCAGTGCCTCCGAGAACGTTCTTCTTGGCCAGCACGACTTCGATGCTGTTGCGCGAATGCTGTCCGCCGCGCGAGACGATGTCGTGCGCCTCGCGGAAGGGGATGCCTTTCGCCGCCAGTTCGTCGGCGGCGTCGGTGGCGAGGAGCAGCGGGCTGGCCGCCGCCTCGTACAGCTTCGCGTGATTCAGTTTCAGGCCGGCCACGAGCGCGGTGAGTGCCGGCAGTAGGATGGCGAGCGTGGTGCGGGTGCGGAACAGCGGCTCTTTGTCGAGCTGCAGGTCTTTGTTGTACGCGAGCGGCAGGCCTTTGATGAGCGCGAGGAAGCCGGTGAGCTCGCCGAGCGCGCGGCCGGCATGGCCGCGCGTCAATTCGAGCACGTCGGGGTTTTTCTTCTGCGGCATGCGCGAGGAGCCGGTGGCCAGGGCATCCGGCAGCTCGGCGTAGCCCGCTTCGTCGCTGGTGAAGAAGATCAGGTCTTCGGCCATGCGCGAGAGGTGGAGCAGCGTCGTCGACGCGCAGAAGAGGTACTCCGCCGCGAAGTCCCGGTCGGAGACGGCGTCGAGCGAGTTGGCCGTCGCCCGGGCGAAGCCGAGCGACTCGGCGAGGCGCTGCCGGTCGATCTGCAACGGCGTTCCCGCCAAAGCGGCGGAGCCGAGGGGGCACTCATCGCCCCGCTCGCGTGCATCGCGAATGCGCGAGAGGTCGCGCTGAAGCATGGCCACGTAGGCCATGCACCAGTGACCGAACGTCACGGGCTCGGCCTGCTTGAGATGGGTGTACCCGGGCATCGGCGTCGCGTGCTCGTCGACGGCACGCTGCGCCAGTGCCTGCGCCAGCGAGGTCGCGAGGTCCTCGAAGTCGTTGCATGCCTTCTTCAGCCACAGCTTCAGGTCCGTCGCCACCTGGTCGTTGCGCGAGCGGCCGGTGTGCAGCTTGCCGGCGAGCGCTCCCACTTTTTCCCGAAGCGACGCCTCGACGTACGAGTGCACGTCCTCGGCGTCGCCGCTCTCCAGCGTCAGCGAGCGCAGGGCGTCGACGAGCGCGCTGACTTCTTGCGAAGTCAGCACGCCCGCCTGGCCCAGCTCCTGCGCCCACGCGATCGACCCCTCCACGTCTTCCGCGAACAGCTCGCGGTCGAACGCGAAGGAGTCGTTGAGCGCGCGCAGCAGCGCCGAAGGCTCCTCGGTGAACCGGCCCCCCCACATCGTCATTTCGACCACCCTCCGGTGCCGCTCTGCACGGTCTCCACATCCATCGGCGACAGCCGCTTCCGGCCGCGCAACTGCAGGCCGAACAGCTTGATGAAGCCGGCCGAGTCGGTGACGTCGTAGCCGGTCATGTCGAACGAGGCGAGGTTCTGCTGGTAGAGCGAGTACGGCGACTTCCGCCCGACCACGGTCGCGTTGCCCTTGTAGAGCTTCAGCGTGACGGTGCCGGAGAGGTTTTCCGAGAGCGAGTTGACGAACGCGTCGTACGCCTCCTTGAGCGGCGAGAACCACTGGCCGTTGTAGACCAGCTCCGCGTAGCGGGTGGCCATCCGCTCCTTGTCGTGCGCCGATTCCTTGTCGAGGACGATCGACTCGAGCGCCTTCAGCGCGTTGACGAGCAGCGTCCCGCCCGGGGTCTCGTAGACGCCACGCGACTTGATGCCGATGAGACGGTTCTCGACGATGTCGGCCCGGCCGACGCCGTGCCGGCCGCCGATCTCGTTCAGCGTCTGCACCAGCTTCGCCGGCGAGAGCTTCACGCCGTTGACTTCGACCGGCACGCCGTCTTCGAAGGTGATCGTCACCTTCTCCGGTGTGTCGGGCGCGTCCATCGGGTCGGTGGTCAGCTTGAACATCGATGCTTCCGGCTCGAACGACGGGTCCTCGAGCGGTCCGCCTTCGTGCGAGAGGTGCCAGAGGTTCCGGTCGCGCGAGTATGGGTCCTTCTTCGTGACCGGCACGGGGATGCCGCGCGCGGCGGCGTAGTCGATGGCGTCTTCACGCGAGACGATGTCCCACTCGCGCCACGGCGCGATGACGGTCAGCTCCGGCGCGAGTGCCTGGTAGGCGAGCTCGAAGCGCACCTGGTCGTTTCCCTTGCCGGTGCAGCCGTGCGCCAGCGCGTCGCAGCCGGTGGCGAGAGCGATCTCGACCTGCTTGCGCGCAATGAGCGGACGGGCGGTCGACGTGCCGAGCAGGTAGTCGTGCTCGTAGATCGCGCCGGCCTTCAGGACCGGGAAGAGATAGTCGGCCGCGAACTCTTCCTTCGCGTCGACGAGGTGGAAATCGCACGCGCCGGTCGAATACGCCTTCTGCGCGAGACCGGCGGTCTCTTCGGCCTGGCCGACGTCCACGGCCACCGCGACGACGTCGCAGCCGTAGTTTTCCTTCAGCCAGGTGATGATGATGGAGGTGTCGAGGCCGCCGCTGTATGCCAGCGCCACTTTCTTGATCGGTTTCTTCACGCTGCCTTCTCCTTGGTTGCGCCGAGCACATGCTCGAGCGCATGAATGAATTCGATGAGTGCCTTCTTCGGGGTGATGTACGGCGGCAGCAGCCGCAAAACTTTCTCTCTGGCGGTACCGACGACGAAGCCGTGGTCGAGCAGCTCGCGCGCGACCGGCGCGGCCGGGCGATCGAGCTCGATGCCCCACATCAGGCCCGAGCCGCGGACGTCGACGACGTTCAGTTTCTTCAACTCCTGGCCGAACCACGCGCCCAGGGCGTTGATCTGCGGGAGCAGCTTGATGGTCTCTTCGAGCACGACGCTGCCGAGGCGGCAGGCGACGGGGTTGCCGCCGAACGTCGTGCCGTGATGGCCCGGCTTGACCACGCCTTCCAGCGCCAGGCCGGTGAGCACGGCGCCGAGGGGAAGGCCGCCGCCGAGAGGCTTGGCCAGCGTGACGATGTCGGGCAGGACGCCGCTCTTCTGGAAGGCGAAGAGATGGCCGGTCCGGCCGAGGCCGCACTGGATCTCGTCGAAGACCAGCAGAGAGCCGTTGCGGTCGGCGATCCGCCGCGCGGCGATCAGGAAATCGTCGTCGAGCGGGATGATCCCGCCTTCGCCCATGACCGGCTCGAAGAAGATCGCCGCGGTGTCACCGTCGACGGCCGCTTCGAGCGCGGCGACGTCGTTCGGCGCGACGAACGTGACGCTCTCGACGAGCGGCGCGAACGGCGTCCGGTAGGCTTCGTGGCCGGTCAGCGAGAGCGAGCCCATGGTCCGGCCGTGGAAGCTCTCCTGGAGCGCGACCAGCTTGGTTTTCCGCGCCGAGAGGTGCGACTTCTGCGCTGCGAGGCGGGCGAACTTGATCGCCGCCTCGTTGGCTTCCGTGCCGCTGTTGCAGAAGAACGCCCGGCTCAGGCCCGACGCGCGCACGAGTGCTTCGCCCAGGATGCCCTGCGCCGGGTGGTAATAGAGGTTCGAGACGTGGAGCAGCGAGTTGCCGGCGTCCTTCATCGCCCGCAGGATCTTCGGGTGCTTGTGGCCGAGGACGTTCACGGCGATGCCGCCGAGGAGGTCCCAGTACTCGCGGCCATCGGCGTCGATGAGGCGCGCGCCCTTCCCATCGCGCGGATGGAACGGCGTGCGGGCGTACGTCTTCACGAGGAACGCGCTCTCGCGCGCTTCGACTGCTTCGGGCGATTCGTCATGCAGCAACAAGGGTCGTCCCTCCTTCTTCGCCGATCGTGATCGCGGGAACTCCTGAAGTGAGCGCGTTGAGCGCTGCCTGCAGCTTCGGTTTCATGCCGCCGGTGACATTGCCGATGAACGTCTCGGCATCAGCGGCGTGGAGCCTCGGCACGACGTTGCCGTCGCCGTCGAGCAGCCCGGCGACGTCGGTGATGAACAGCAGCTCGCCGGCGCCGACGGCGACGGCCATGGCCGCGGCGGCGCTGTCGGCGTTGACGTTGTAGAGCGCGCCGTCGGAGCCGATGGCGATCGACGAAACGACCGGCAGCGTGCCGTAGGTCAGCATGGCCGAGATCAGCGCCCGGTTCGCGTGCGTGACCTGGCCGACGTGGCCGAGCTCCACTCCGTCGATCGGCGGATGCTGCGCGGCGACGAGCGTCGCGCCGTCGCAGCCGGAGATGCCGGCTGCGCGGACGCCGAGCTTCGTCAGCTCGCTGACCAGCATCTTGTTGACCGTGCCGCCGAGGACCGAGACGACGATCTGCAGCGTCGCCTCGTCGGTGATGCGCAGCCCGGCGTGAGTCTTCTTCGCGATGCCCGCCTGCGCGAGCGCCGCGTCGATGTGCTTCCCGCCGCCGTGGACGAGAACGAGATCCTCGCCCGCGTTCCAGCGCGCGGCAATCCTGCGCAGCGCACCGTCGCGCCGCGCGGCGTCGTCGAGGAGCGAGCCCCCCAGTTTGATGACCGTGGTCAAAGCAGTCCCTCCGTCTCCGGATACCCACACATCCGGTTGAAGTTCTGGACGGCCTGCGAGGCCGCACCTTTCAGCAGGTTGTCGATCACCGAGACCACCACCGCCCGCTTGCCGCCGTGCAGCAGCGTGAAGCCGATCTCGGCGTAGGGGGTGTTCACCACGTCCTTCAGCTCCGGCATCTTTCCGGCGGGCAGGACCCGGACGAACGGCGCATCGGCATAGGCGTCCGCATACAGCGCGGTCAGCTCCGCGGCCGTGACCGGATTGGTGAAGCCGACGTGCATGGTCGAGTAGATCCCACGGTCGGTCGGCAGGAGGTGCGGCACGAAGACGAGCGTGGTGCGCTCGCCGAGGTGCAGCCCCTGCCGGATCTCCGGCTCGTGCCGGTGCGTTCCGATGCCGTAGGCCTTGAAGTTCCCGAACAATTCGGTGAATGAATATGCAACATCCGCCTTCTTCCCGGCCCCGGAGACACCGCTCTTGGCATCGACGATCACCGGCTGGGTCCGGTCGATCAGGTACGTCAGTGGCCGCAGGGCGAGCAGGACGGAGGTGGGATAGCAGCCGGGGTTGGCGACCAGCCGCGCTTTCTTCAGCTCCCCATTGCACCACTCCGGCAGGCCGTAGACCGCCTCGCCGAGGAGCTCCGGCCGCTCGTGCGCGAAGCCGTACCACGACGGATAGAGGCCCGGCTCGCCGAGACGGAATGCGCCCGAGAGGTCGATGACCTTGATCCCTGCGTCGAGCAGCTTCGGCGCGACCTCGGCCGACACTTCGTTCGGCGTGGCCAGGAAGACCACTTCCGCACCGCTCTCGACGACCTTCGCGACCGAGAACGACTCGGATGAATATGCACCGGCGACCCGGACATGCGGGTGGCGGCCGAGGATTTTCTGCAGCTCCATGCCGGCGTAGCCGGTGGCGCCGGCGATGGCGACGGGAGTCGGGCGTACCGCGGCGTCAGGCGCCTCGGCGTTCAGGTACTGACTCCCTGAAGCCTCCAGCCTGAGGTCGTTGATGAATACACACGTATCTTCTCTGGTCATAGTCATTGGCGCGCTCTCCCGGAAAGAAGTTCGCTACGCTTACGCGCGCGTACGTCGAACCGGCGGTCGGATGCCGGCGATCTGGTGGACTCGCCGCGTGAACGCAATCGCGGCGGCTGGGGTGCGGAAAGCGATGAAAATCGTGTCGTCGCCGCCGATCGTGCCGAGGGCATCCTCGATCGGGAGGGCGTCGATGGCGCTGGCGACCGGTTGCGCTGCCGCGACCGGGGTCTTGACGACCACCATGTTCCCCGCGGCCTCGGCGAAGAGGACCGAGCTGCGCACGAGCTGCTCGAAACGGTTCTCGAGCGATTGCCGGGGGGCGAACGCCGCCACGGGGGCCAGCGGCGCCAGCGATTCCGGCGACACGTAGCCGTTCTGCGTCTTCACCAGCCCCAGCTCGCGGAGATCCCGCGAGAGCGTCGGCTGCGTGACGCTGAACCCGCGCTCGCGCAACGCGACCAGCAGCTCGTCCTGAGAGTGGACGGCAGTCTGGCCGACGATCAGGAGGATTTCCTCCCGCCTGCGCGTCGCGTCACCGTGTGAATGAAAATTCATCATCTCGAATACTTATGCATGAACCGGGGAGTGTCAAGGGGTATTTCAGGAGGCGGACGAGGGGAGAGGAACGAGGGATGAGGGAGGACGATTCGTTTTGGACTTCGGTCGATTCGGTTTGGACTTCAGTCGACTTTTTTTCGACTTCGGTCGATTCGCTTTCGACTTCAGTCGACTTTTTTTCGACTTCGGTCGATTCGGTTTGGACTTTAGTCGACTTTTTTTCGACTTCGGTCGATTCGGTTTGGACTTCGGTCGACTTTTTTTCGACTTCAGTCGATTCGTTTTCGACTTCAGTCGACTTTTTTTCGACTTTCTAAGCGAAGTCCATATCCCGGCATATCGGCGGTGTCAGCGAGGAAGGACACTTCATACCGCTGATCTTTGACAAGCTTTCCCTCTCTTTTGCGCGATCATCCATAGAAGAGGAGGTCCTTCCCCAATGTCCACCAGTCGTCGTGTCCTTATTGCCGTTTTCACGCTCCTGCTCGCTTTCTCGGCCAGCGCCGCCAAGCGCCGCGCGGTCCGCTCGCCGTCCGCTCCGGTGGTGAACCCCGGCGGCTGCCATACCTTCGGGTTCGTCGAGGCCGGAACCGAGGCGACCTACGTCACTCACACGCCGGACGCAGACGTCCACTTCACCATCACCTGGATCTCCGACACCGCCACGGAGACCCACACCACCCAGAAAGTCAGCACGCCGCAGGGGAACGCGGACGTCGAGACCTTTCTGTATGGCCACACCGTCGGCAATCTCCGGTCGCTCGATGCCATCGACCTGACCACCACCATCACCGTGCCGATCCTCGGCAAGGTGGTTACGGAGGTCGAGATCGACTTCGTCCCCGGCCTCGTCTCCGGTCCTGCCGCCGGCTGGTGCGTCGGCAACACCTGGGACGTCCCGCCGGTCCAGGAGACCATCACCGTCCGCTCGATCAGCGGCACGACCGTAAACACCGTCACCACCGTCGCCTCGCAGGGTGTGGTGCTGGCGGTGGGCCTGCCGATCACCGTTCCGGCCGGGACCTTCAACACCGTTCAGTACAAGGGCGTGCTGGTCGGCAGCGCGAACAACGACGTCCAGCCGGCGATCACCTGGGTTTCCATGGAGCACAACATCGTCGTGCGCCAGGACACCCTCGACGCGGCCGGAAACGTGACCACGACCACGCTGCTCACCAACCTCTGATAAGGCGTCGCATTTGCAGGGATTTGGGCTCCAGGAGGAGCCCATGTCCCGCGTGGAACGCACCGAGAATCCCAGCGAGCGGCGAGGCAACGAGCAGTTGCGTCAGGCGCAGCAGGGCCGCACCAGCGGCAGCACCCGCCGCGACGACCCCAACCCCGGCCACACCCCCACCAAGGCGGAGGGGGAGGTGGGGGATGTGGAAGAGGCGCTGGAGCGGCAACCGGAGTAAAAATTACACGTTTCGTGAGGAACGGTTGCTGGTTGCTGGTTGCTTGTGACGGAGCGCCTGGCCCTCAGGCCGCAAATTCACAAGCAACCAGCAACCAGCAACTACTTTCACACCTCAATCCCCACGCTCCTCATCAACGCCAGCGCGTTGCTCTTCGTCACCACCCCCGCCCGCATCCGGTAGTCGAAGACCACCTTCCCGTCTTCGATGTGGTCCTCGAAGTGAACGTTGGCCGCCCTGGTCCCCAGCGATTCGGCAATCTGCGCCAGCGCCAGGTCGTGCGTCGAGACCAGGCCGATGCTCCCCCGTTCCACCAGCCCCTTCACGATCGCCTCGGCGCCGATGCGGCGGTCGTGGGAGTTGGTGCCGGCCAGGATCTCGTCCAGTAGATAGAGGAGGGGGCCGCTGCGCGACATCTCCAGGACCTGGCGGATGCGCAGGATCTCGGCGTAGAAGCGGGAGGCGTTTTCCTGCAGGGAGTCGTGGATGCGGATCGAGGCGCCGACCGACGCCGGGGCGATTCGCAGGGAAAGAGCGCAGACCGGGCCGCCGCTCATCGCCAGCACCGCCGCCACTCCCACGCTGCGCATCATCGTGCTCTTGCCCGACATGTTCGAGCCGCTGACCACCAGCAGCCGCAGCGTGTCGTCGAGGCGGATGTCGTTCGTCACCCGGCGGTCGCCGGGGATGAGCGGGTGGCCGAGGCTCTTCGCGTCGAAGAGCGGCCCGGGGGAGACGATCTCCGGCATCGCGAACGCCGGGTGCTCGAACGCGAACGAGCCGAGGGAAGCCAGCGCCTCGATCTCCCCGACCGACTCGATCCAGTCGGCGATCCGGGCGCCGGAGCGTGTCCGCCAGCGGTCGATCGCCAGCGCCACGTGGGTCGTCCAGAAGAGCACGATGGCGAAGAGGGCGAAGAATTGGTTCCTGCGGGCATCCAGCAGCGCCACCAGCCGGCGCAGTTTCTCGATCTCCTCGGAGGCGGGACGCTCGGCGCCGCGGAGGCGGTCGTGCAGAACGGTCAGGCGCGCCGAGGAGAAACGCTCGCGCTCCAGCCGCGCCAGCACGTCGCCGAGGAGGGCCAGGGCCGGCTCGGCGCGCTCGACGGCGTTGACGATCGGCTCGATCCTCGGCGCGAGGTACCGTGCGAGGAATCCCGCCGCCACGAGGACCAGCACCAACGGCAGCGACGGCATGTTCGCCAGCATCCCCAGCCGCAGCTCGGCCTCGGGGTGGGTCATCCCGATGATCCTCGCGATCCAGGAAGGCAGGGTGAGCGCGAACAGGACGATGACAGCAACCGGCAGCACGATCGCCGCGAACCGCTCCAGCGGCGAGATCGTCACCGGCGGCAGCGCCGCCCAGGCGTCGAGATGCGCGCTTTCCACGTCGCGTTTCACCTCGGCGGCTGCAATCGAGAGGTCTTCCCGCAAATCGACCCGTTCCCGCAGCTCGAGCACCGCCGCCTGCCGCGCGCGGATCTCCTCCGCGTCGAGCGAAGGCTCTTTCAGCCAGCGCGCGAGCCGCATCCGGCCAGCTTTCGTGACGGCGATCGAGATGAGCTCGAACAGCGATCCTCGGCCGAAGAGGTCGAAGTCGCCGGCGTAGGGATGGTGATCTTCCATGAACTCGTCGCCCGGATCGCCCTGTCCCTGCCACGTCCCGTCGATCCGCCCCAGGCCGCGCGCATAGAACGCCGCCCCTCCCTCGGCGCGCCTGCGCTCGCGGATCACGCGTTCGTGGACGACCAGCAGGGCGATGAAGAGCGCCACCGGCACGAGCGCCGCCAGAAGACTCCAGAAGGCGATGGCGATCGCCGCGACGATCGCCAGCAGGCGAATGATCGAGATGTTCCGCTCCCGCGCCCGCAGCCCCGAGGCAGCGGCGGTCCGGGAGGAGAGACGTTCGGAGTAGAGGTCACGCACAGGCGCATTGTTTCAGAAGAGAGACGACCGGGAGGCCTCCGGCGGGCGGGCCCGGCCCGCGGCGTTTGTTTTCGCCTGGACCGCGTTCAGCGGGACCAGCGCCCGTTCAGCCTAGGGCAACAAACGCCGCGGGCCGGGCCCGCCCGCCGGAGGCCCCCCGTCGTCTCTCTTTCGTTACGCCGATGCCGCTGCCACCCGCGGTGCCCGCCAGTTCACGCGGGCCGTCATCTGCATCACTACGAACAGCGACACGATCGCGCCGATCGTGATCGCCAGCCCGGTAAACCCCTCGAAGAAGAAAGCGTACGAAAAGCCGACCAGGTAGATCAATTGCGACAGCGCCGCCTCCACGTAGGCGAACCGCGAGCCGGTCACGATCCGCAGATAGCTCACCACGAGGAAGACCGACACCGCCGAACAGATCACGAACGCCGCATGGATCGAAATGTGGTCGACCAGATACGCCAGCAGCAGGTGGAAGGCGAAGAACGACGTCGCCAGGAAGAAATAGTGCATCGGGTGGAGGTCGATCCCCCGCAGCGTGGTGATGATGAAGATCAGGAAGAAAAAGAACAGCAGCGACACCGGGGCGAAGAAGCTGATGCGTCCCGCCAGCGGTCCCGGCTGCAGCTTCTGCGGCAGCTCCATCCCGATGCCGTAGCCGGTCACGAGATTGTTGTACTTCCAGGTGAGCTGCCAGCCGTTCGGCGTCTTCACCTTGGCGGTGGGGGAGAGGGTGCCGTAGGGGAAATCGATGGCATCGAAGTCGGTCTTCATCGTCAGGTTGAAGTCGCGCACCTGCTGCACGTTCTCGCCGAACGTGTAGTGCCAGGTGGTCATCCCCTGCGACCGGTATCCGACTTCCAGCCGCGCGGTCGCCCCGGGCGGTATGCGCACCGTGGCCGTGACCGCGCCCGCGACCGCCGTCGTCGGCACCGGCTTGCCGTCGACCCGGAAGACGAGGTCGTCGTAGATCGCCTGTGGCGCCGGGAAGAGGAGCTTGATGGTGGTCTGCTCGCCCGGCGTGTTATTGCGGAAGAGGTAATCGCCGCTGTAGGCGACGCGGTAGGTGGCGTACCAGAGCAGCCCCTTCTGGCGCTGCTCGAGGTCGAGGTCGGCGGTGATCCGGCTCCGCTCCAGCGGCAGGACTCCGGCGACCGTCTCCTCGACGGTCTTCTCCGTCACCTTTCCGTCGACCTTCTCCTCGACTTTCCTGAGGCGCGTCCACGTCGCCACCGCCTCGGGCGGAACCTGCCGCTGCGGCCCGCCCCAGCTCGACTCGACCATCTTCTGCAGCCCCGAGTCGGCTGAGTACGTCCGGTTCATGATCGTCGCGCCGAGGACGAACCACGCCAGCGCGGTAAAGAGAAAGATGGCGATGATGGCAACTACGTTCTTCATGGCAGCCCTCCGAGTCCTGTGACTGTTCATGATGGGCGGTGGTTTCGGCGAGTACTTGGCGAAATTAAGGAAAAGTGAAGGCAACAGGGGAAATTTGCTGTCATCCTGAGCCGCAGGAGTTACCCCACGAAGGGAAAGCATGGCGGCGAAGGACCCCCTGCGGTGAACGAGACGCGTGCTGTCGGAGGGGGTCCTTCGCCGCCTTGCTTTCGGCACATGCGGACTTCCTGCGGCTCAGGATGACAATCAGGATGGCGACACGCACTACAATAGATCCATGGCCACAGTCGAAGCTCTCTTTGCCGACTACGCGTCCTACCACCAGACCAGCGGGAACAAGCTGTTCCACCGGCTGGGGATCCCGATGATCATGCTCAGCCTGATCGGCATGCTCACCCACGTGAAACTGCCCACCATCGCCACGGTCGAGTGGGACGCGGCCATGGTGCTGATTGCGCTCTCCAGCGCGTACTACTTCGTGGTCGAGTGGCGGCTGGCCATTGCCATGACCGCGGTGTCGATCGTCTTCTACTTCGCCGGCGCGGCCATCCCGTTCTGGATCAACGTCGCCCTCTTCGTGCTCGGCTGGATCTTCCAGTTCATCGGCCACAAGGTGTACGAGCACAAGAACCCCGCCTTCTTCCGCAACTTCGTCCACCTCCTCATCGGCCCGCTCTGGATCCTCAACGACATCATCCCGGTCGTGAAGAGCTCCCCGGAACGGCCTGTAAGCGCGCGGTAAGCGCCACTCCATAAAAAAGGACCATGATGTCTGCTCGAGTACGAGTGGCGGCGTACGCCGCCGCAGCTTTGCTTTCCGCTCTCTCGCTCCTCGCTGCCAACCCGGCCGTGACCGTCAACGTCGACGCGGCCGCGGACCAGAAGCCGATTGATCCGCGCATTTACGGCTCCTCGTTCGCCAGCGCGGCGCAGATCGACCAACTCGGGCTGACCGTCAACCGCTGGGGCGGCAACGCCACCAGCCGCCACAACTGGGCGATCAGTACGACCAACCGCGCCAAGGACTGGTACTTCGAGAACATCCCCGACGGCGTCTCTTCCGGCGACGGCTCGAACGGCAAGGCGGTCGACGACTTCATCACCCTCAGCCGGAACGCCGGGGCGGAGCCGGTGCTCACGATTCCGCTGATGGGACTCCTGCCGAAGGATCGCGTGCAGCGCTGCGGCTACTCGCGCGCCAAGTACGGCAACCAGGACGACGCCGACTGGCAGTGGATGCCCGACTGCGGCAACGGGAAGCAGGGCGGCCTGCGGATGCTGAACGTCAATGACCCGGCCGACACGGCGGCCGTCTTCGACGAGACGCATCAGGCGAACTGGATCCAGCACCTCGTCGACACCTGGGGCCCGGCCTCGGAGGGAGGGGTGAAGTACTACTCGCTCGACAACGAACCGTCGCTCTGGAGCGCCGATCACTGGGACATCCACCCGGACGGCTCCACGTACGACGAGGTCTGGTCGAAGATGGCCGAGTACGGCGCGGCGATCAAGGCCGTCGACCCCGGCGCGAAGCTGACCGGCGTCGAGGAATGGGGGTGGTCGGGCTACTTCATGAGCGGCGCCGACCAGGAGAATGGCGACAACGCCGACCGTTTGGCGCACGACGACACGCCCTACGTCGACTGGCTGCTGCAGCAGGCCGCCGCGTACGAGGCGGCCAACGAGCTTCGCATCCTCGACATCCTGGCCGTCCACTTCTACCCGCAGAACGGCGAGTTCTGGCCGCCCGACGTCGTCACCCCCGCGATGCAGGGCTTCCGCAACCGCTCCACCCGCGCGCTCTGGGACATGAGCTATGTCGACGAGTCGTGGATTCACTGGGGTCCGGATGGCGGCATCGTCCGCCTGATCCCGCGCCTGCACGAGTGGGTCGCCAACCACTATCCCGGCACCGAGATCGGCATCACCGAGTACAACTGGGGCGCCGACAATCACATCAACGGCGCGACCGCGCAGGCCGACATCCTCGGCATCTTCGGCCGCGAGGGCCTGAACCTCGGCGTCCGCTGGGGGACGCCGGCCCTGGGGTCGGTCAGCGCCAACGCCTTCCGGATGTACCGGAACTATGACGGTAACCACTCCACGTTCGGCGACGTCAGCGTCAGCGCCGGCGGCCCGAATCCCGACGACGTCGCCGCCTTCGCCGCGATCCGCACGTCCGACGGCGCCCTGACGGTCATGCTCATCGCCAAGACGCTGACCGATGTCACCCCAGCCACCGTCAACCTGGCGAACTTCGTCCCTTCAGGTCCCGGCCAGCGGTGGCAGCTCACCTCCACCAACACCATCACCAGCCTCGCCGCGGTCCCCGTCTCCGGCTCCTCGGTGTCGTTGACGCTCCCCGCGCAGAGCATCACCCTCCTCGTCTTCCCTCCCTCCGCCGCGCCGGACGCGCCGGTGATGGGATCCGCCACCGCCACCAGCACCTCGCAGGTGACGGTGAACTGGTCCGCCGTCGCCGGAGCCACCGGCTACGAGATCTACCGCAGCGCCAACAACACTCCCTTCGCCCCCCTGATCACCGTCACGACCACGAGCCACAACGACTCGAGCCTCTCGGCCAACACCACCTATCTCTATCAGGTCCGCGCCGTCGCCGGCGGTGCCGTCTCCGATTTCAGCGCCGTCGACGCCGCGACCACGATCCTCTTCACCGACCCGGCGCTGAACAACACCCTCCCGGCGAAGGCGGTGCACGTGACCCAGCTCCGCACCGCCGTCAACGCCATGCGCGCCGCGGCCGGCCTCACCGCGACAGCGTTCACCGATGCCTCGCTCCCCGGCACGAAGATCAAGGCCGTCCACCTGACCGAGCTCCGCACCGCTCTCGACGCTGCCCGTGCGGACCTCGGTCTGCCCGCATTGACGTACACCAATCCCACGCTCACCGCCGGCAGCACGCCGGTCAAAGCCGCGCACCTCATGGAGTTACGAAACGGGGTGAAATAGAGGGTTGTCGATTGCCGGTCGTGTGTGTCTCGACGCGAGCGGTTCGGACAACTGACAACCGATAACCGACAACTCCGCCCGGCGGTGTGATTTTTGCTCGTCCTGCAATCCCGGGTACGAGCGTGGCCGACAATTCAGAGTATGGGGTCCTCGTGGTCGAGGATGATCCCGCTATCCGGCGGCTGGTGACGATGGTCCTCCAGCGCCAGCGCTACCGGGTGGAAGTCGCCGCGGACGGCCTCGAAGCCGTCCTCAAGCTCGGCCTCTCCGACTACGACGTCATCGTCCTCGACCTGATGATGCCCAACCTCGACGGCTTCACCTTCATCAGCACCCTCAACCGCGAAGCCCCCGAACGCCTCCGCAGCATCATCGTCACCAGCGCCGCCTCCCCCGCCGTCATCAAAGAACGCCTCGAAGGCAAAGTCTTCCAGCTCCTCCCCAAACCGTTCGACATCCAGGAACTGGTGACCAGCGTCCAGGCGTGTATCGCGGCGCAGGAGGAGAGCAGGCAGGTGGCGCCGTAGCTGAATCCTTATGGTGGCGGGAGCCGCCGAAGGCGGCGAAAGATCTGTAGGCCCGGCCTTCAGGCCGGGTATCGCGCGGCGAAGCAAGGCAAGCCCGCGTAGCGGGCGACAGCATAGGGATTCCTCCCCCGCGTTACCATTCCCCCATGCACCCATACGGCTCCGATCGCTTCCGCGCGGCGGGAGAGCGGGTGATTCTTCAGTGCGCGATCCCCAAGAGCTGGCGGCCGCGGACGCCGAAGTCTCTCACGCATGCGGAGTATCCCGGGACGGCGGTGCTGTGGGACGAGCAGTATTTCGAGGTCGTGGAGGCGACACAGTTGCAGACCGGCGGGGTGCGCTACGTGCTGGCGCCGTGGCAGGACCACCACACCTTCCGTTCCTTCGAGCACTACAACGAACAGTCGGAGATCCGGCGGGCCGACGACTTCCGGCAGGCGCAGAAGCAGCGGGCCGGCAGCTTCGTTTCCCACCTTTCCGGCATCTTCCTCGGCAACCTCCCGGAGCCGGTGCAGAAGCATCTCGAGAACGAGCTGGGCGTCTCCGCGAACCGGATGACCCTCCTCTCCTGCCTCCTTCCCCTTATCTTCATGGGCGCCGTGATCTGGGTCTTCGTCGACGCGCAGATGCGAGGGGTCCCGCCGGCCATTCCGATCTTTTTTCTCTACCTCGGCGCGCTGCTCATGCTCGAAGCCATGATCCGTTTCCTCGTGGCGATGTCGCAGAACCGCGCCATGGGGACGTTCCTCGGCGGGCTGGTCTACATCATCTACTGGCAGCTCCACCCGAGGCGCGCGACGCTGCCGTCGCCGTTCGCGGCGCCGGGCGAATCGACGACCTTCACGATCGCGCCGACCGAAGAGATCGTGCTGCGCGACAAGCTGGTGATGAAAGGGCCGCTGCTCACACTCCTCACGCCGGAAGAGCAGAAACAGCTCGCGGAACGCTACGGCTTCAACTATCGGGAGCACGCCTTCTGGGTCGCCTGGGTGCTGATGGCCTTCGCCTCGCTCGGCGCGGTGAGCGGCTTCGTGAGCGTCGCCGGCAGCGGCGACATCGGCTCGCTGCTCTCGTTCCTGATCGCTGCGGGACTGGCGCTCGAACAGGTGCTGCGCCTCTCCGCGCTGAAGCGCGGCCCGGCCGGGAGCATCCTCGGCGCGATTGCACGGCCGTTCGTGCGGGATCTGCTGCGCTGACTCTGGAAGGCACGCACTTCGCACCGTTGACCCGCAGTGGTACCGGAGCAGGAAGGTAGAAAGCGCGTCATCATCGAAGCGGCGTCTCCCGAGGTCGACGGAGGCGCGTTTCCCGCAAAACGGGTGACCGGCGAAGTCGTCATCGCCGAAGCCGACATCTTCACCGACGGCCACGACAGGATCTCCGCGGTCATCCTCCACCGGCACGACAGCGAGCCCGAATGGACCGAGGTTCCGATGCGGGCGCTCGTCAACGACAGGTGGCGGGCCGAGTTCCCGGTGGAACACCTCGGGTTTCATCGATTCACCATCGAAGCGTGGGTCGACCACTTCCTCACCTGGCATCGCGACCTGAAGAAGCGTGTCGACGCCGGCGTTTCCCAGGAAGACCTGCGCGTGCAACTGCTCATCGGGCTGGAGCACATCCGCGACGCTGCCGCGCGTGCGAATCCGCGCGACAAGCGCAAGCTCGACGCGGTGATCGCGGCGCTCGACAGCGAAGATCCAGTCGACGAGAAGATCGCCGACCTCTGGAGCGAAGACCTCCTCGCACTGATGTGGCGCAACGCCGAGCGAAAGTTCGTCGCGCGCTATGAACGCGAGCTGCTGATCGAAGTCGATCGCCCGAAGGCGGCGTACAGCACCTGGTACGAGCTCTTTCCCCGTTCCACCGCGAGCGAAGAGGGGAGGCACGGCACCTTCCGCGACGTCGAGGCGCAGTTGCCGCGTGTCGCGCGGATGGGCTTCGACATCCTCTACCTTCCGCCGATCCATCCGATCGGCGAGACCTTCCGCAAAGGGAAGAACAACAAAGTCACCGCCGAGCCGGGCGACGTCGGCAGCCCGTGGGCGATCGGCGGCAGGGAAGGCGGCCACAAGGCCGTGCATCCCGCCCTCGGCACGATCGAAGATTTCGAGCGCCTCGTCGCGAAGGCGAAAGCGGCCGGCATCGACGTGGCGATGGACATCGCCTTCCAGGCAGCGCCCGACCATCCGTACGTCAAGGAGCATCCCGAGTGGTTCCTCGCCCGTCCCGACGGGACGATCCAGTATGCCGAGAACCCGCCGAAGAAGTACCAGGACATCTACCCGTTCCATTTCGAAAGTGACGGCTGGCAGGAGCTCTGGAACGAGCTGCGCGACATCTTCGCCTTCTGGGTGGGCAAGGGCGTGCGCGTCTTCCGCGTCGACAACCCGCACACCAAGCCGCTGCCGTTCTGGGAGTGGTGCATCCGCAGCTTAAAGAAGGAGCATCCGGATTTGATCTTTCTGGCCGAGGCATTCACGCGGCCGAAGATCATGTACCGGCTGGCGAAAGCGGGGTACACGCAGTCGTACACCTATTTTGCGTGGCGCAACACGAAGCACGAGCTCGAGGAGTACTTCACCGAGGTCACCAAGCCGCCGGTGAGCGACTTCTTCCGCCCGAACGTCTGGCCGAACACGCCCGACATCCTCCCCGACTTTCTCCAGTACGGCGGACCGCCGGCCTTCTCGATGCGCCTCATCCTCGCGGCGACGCTGGCATCGTCGTACGGAATCTACGGCCCCGCCTTCGAGCGCTTCGTCCACGAGCCGCGCGAGCACGGCAGCGAGGAGTACCTCGACTCCGAAAAATATGAGGTGAAGCACTGGCCGCCGACCGACGATGACCTGACGGAGCTGATCGCCGCCGTCAACCGCATCCGCCGCGAGAACCCCGCCCTCCGGCAGAACGCCACGCTCAAGTTCCACGAGACCGACAACGAACACCTGATCTGCTACAGCAAGACCGCCGAAGAAAACGCGCTGGTCTGCGTGGTCAACCTCGACCCCCACAACACCCACGCCGGCTGGATCGACCTCGACCTCGAGACCCTCCGCCTCGACACCGGCCGCCCCTTCCAGGTCCACGACCTCCTCAGCGGCGCAAGACACACCTGGCACGCTCCGCGGAACTACGTGCAGATCAACCCGCAGATCGTGCCCGCACACATTTTCAGAATCCGCAGACGCGTACGCACTGAGAAAGACTTTGAGTACTTTTTATAGCGAGAGATGAGCGATGAGCGATGAGAGATGAACGGAGATCAGGAGCTTTTTGC
This sequence comes from Thermoanaerobaculia bacterium, assembly GCA_035629865.1. Lineage (GTDB taxonomy): Bacteria > Acidobacteriota > Thermoanaerobaculia > Gp7-AA8 > Gp7-AA8 > QHVT01. Next base: position 28,818 of record DASPHC010000005.1, read on the forward strand.
TCATCTCTCATCGTTCATCGCTCATCTCTCGTTTGGCACACGTATGACTGACGACCTTTGGTACAAAGACGGGATCATCTACCAGACGCACGTTCGCGCGTTCTTCGACAGCAACGGCGACGGCATCGGCGACTTTCAGGGTCTGGCCCGCAAGCTCGACTACCTGCAGGACCTCGGCGTCAACATCCTCTGGCTGCTCCCGTTCTATCCGTCGCCGCTGCGCGATGACGGCTACGACATCGCCGACTACACCGCCGTCAACTCCAGCTACGGCACGCTCGCCGACTTCAAGGCGTTTCTGAAAGAAGCGCACCGGCGCGGCATCCGCGTCGTCACCGAGCTGGTCATCAACCACACCAGCGACCAGCACACCTGGTTCCAGAAATCGCGCCGCGCCAAGCCCGGCTCGCCGTGGCGCGACTTCTACGTCTGGAGCGACACCCCCGACAAATACAGCGACGCCCGCATCATCTTCAAAGACTTCGAGACCTCCAACTGGGCCTGGGACCCGGTCGCCAAGTCGTATTACTGGCATCGCTTCTTCTCCCACCAGCCCGACCTCAACTTCGAGAACCCCGCCGTCCACGACGCGCTCATCAAGGCCCTCGATTTCTGGATGGACATGGGCGTCGACGCGTTCCGCCTCGACGCCATCCCCTATCTCTTCGAGCGCGAAGGGACGACGTGCGAGAACCTGCCGGAGACGCACGACTACCTCAAGAAAATCCGCCGCCACATGGACGAACACCATCCCGGCCGGATGCTGCTCGCCGAAGCGAACCAGTGGCCGGAAGACTCCCTGCCGTACTTCGGCGATGGGGATGAGTGCCATATGGCCTTCCACTTCCCGGTCATGCCCCGCATGTACATGGCCCTGGCGATGGAGGATCGCTTCCCCATCATCGACATCATGGGGCAGACCCCGCCCATCCCGGAGAACTGCCAATGGGCGATGTTCCTCCGCAACCACGACGAGCTGACCCTGGAGATGGTCACGGACGAAGACCGCGACTACATGTGGCGCACCTACGCGAAGGACATCAAGGCGCGCATCAACCTCGGCATTCGTCGTCGATTAGCCCCGCTGCTCGACAATCACCGCGGCCGCATCCATCTGATGAACGGCCTGCTCTTCTCCTTCCCCGGCACGCCGATCATCTATTACGGCGACGAGATCGGGATGGGGGACAACATCTATCTCGGCGACCGCAACGGCGTGCGCACGCCGATGCAGTGGAGTGCCGACCGCAACGCCGGCTTCTCGCGCTCCAACCCCCAGCAGCTCTTCCTGCCGGTGATCATCGACCCGCAGTATCACTACGAGCAGGTGAACGTCGAGGCGCAGCAGTCCAACCAGTACTCGCTGCTCTGGTGGATGAAGCGCCTCATCGCCATGCGCAAGCGCTACAAGGCGTTCGGCCGCGGGACGATGGAGTTCCTGCACAGCGAGAACCGCAAGATCCTCGCGTACGTCCGGCGCTATGAGGACGAGATCATCCTGGTCGTCGCGAACCTCTCCCGGCTCGTGCAGTGTTTCGAGCTCGACCTCGGCCAGTACAAAGGGATGGTCCCGGTCGAGCTCTCCGGCGGGACGAAGTTCCCGGTCGTCGGCGAGCGTCCCTACTTCCTGAACCTCGGGCCGTTCGCCTTCTACTGGTTCGAGCTCAAGCGCGAGGTCGCACCGGAGATCACCACCCAGGATGCGCCGCTCATCGGCGCCCGTTCCTGGGACGAGATCTTCGCCACCCGCAGCCGCGACGAGCTCGCGCGCGCTCTGATGGCCTACCTGCCGACGCGCCGCTGGTTCGGCAGCAAAGCCCGCGGGATGTCGCACATCGCCGTCCGCGACGCCATCGAGCTGCCGAACGACACCCGCCTGGCCATCCTCGACATCGACTTCCACGAAGGGGAGCCGCAGACCTATCTGCTGCCGCTCGGCGTCGCCAACGTCCGCCGCGAACAGGACCAGGCCCGCAACGTCCCGGTCATCGCCCGCCTGCGCGACGGCGCGATCTTGTATGAGCCCGTTCAGGACGAGACATTTGCCCAGGCGCTGCTCGACGCCATCGCCCGCAAGCGCCAGCTCAAGGGAATCCAGGGCGTCGTGGCCGGCGGCACCACCCGCGCATTCAAGGAGTTACGCGGCGGCGAGCCGCCTCTCGAGACCCACGTCCTCGGCGTGGAACAGAGCAACACCGCCATCGTGTACGGCCAGCGCCTGTTCCTCAAGCTCTTCCGCCGCCTTGAAGCGGGCATCAACACCGACATCGAGATCACCCGCTTCCTCAACGAAGAGACCTCCTTCACGCATACCCCGCGCGTCGCCGGCTCGCTGGAGTACCGCGACGAGCGCACCGGCACGCCGACGACGGTGGGCATCCTGCAGGGCTTCACCCCGAATTCAGGCGACGCCTGGGCGTACACCCTCGACGCCATCGGCCGTTACTACGACAGACTGCTCAGCGATCCCGACGCCGCCGACCGGATCCGCAAGGCCATGCCGCACGAGAGCCTCTTCACGCTCGCACAGAAGCCGGCTCCCGACATCGCCCGCGAGACCATCGGCAGCTACCTCGCCGACGCGGAGCTCCTCGGCAGGCGCACCGCCGAGATGCACCTCGCCCTCGCCTCGCGCCCCGACAACCCGGCCTTCGCTCCCGAGCCCTTCACCCCGCACTACCAGCGCTCGATCTACCAGTACATGCGCACGCAGGTCGTGCAGACCCTCCAGGTCCTCCGGCGCGGAGCCAAAGACCACCCGGAGTTCGAAGAGCTGGTGAAGCACGAGGAACAGCTCCACCAGCACGTCCGAGGGGTCCTGAAAGGAAAGATCGACGCCTCCCGGATCCGCATCCACGGCGACTACCACCTCGGCCAGGTCCTCTACACCGGCAACGACTTCGTCATCATCGATTTCGAAGGCGAGCCGGCCAGACCGCTCAGCGAGCGCCGCCTCAAACGCAGCGGTCTCCGCGACGTCGCCGGCATGCTCCGCTCCTTCCACTACGCCCCCTACGCCGTCGTCTTCGGCACCGCTCCCGGCTCCTACGTCCGGACGGAAGACAAAGCCCGCCTCGAGACCGGAGCCCAATTCTGGTACCGCTGGGTCAGCGCCGCCTTCCTGCGCTCCTACCTCGCCGCCTCCGGTGGTTCCTCCCACCTGCCGTCGGATCGCGAAGCGACCGAGATCCTCCTCAGCTCCTACCTGATCGAAAAGGCGCTGTACGAGATCACGTATGAACTGAACAACCGGCCGGACTGGGTGAAGATCCCGTTGCGGGGGGTGCTGGATTTGCTGGAGTGATGATCAACCCTCCTTCAGGCGCAGCCTTTCCCCCGTCATCCCGAGCGGAGGGAGGGAGGGCGTGAGGGAGCGGAGGGATCTGTACGGCCAAAATTAAGCCCACAAGCCACTACTCCCGCTCCCCCTTCGCAAGCAGATCCTCCCATCTCGGGTTGACCGCCTTCACGAGCGCAATCTTCTTCGTCCGCGACATCGCCTTGATTGTCTTCTCGCGCGCAATCGCCTCCACCACCAGCTCGAACACTTCGTAGTAGACGATCCGATCGAAGTGGTAGCGACTCGTGAATGAAGATCCTGTCCCGGCCTTGTGCTGCATCGCGCGAGTTGCCAGGTTGTTCGTGACCCCGGTGTACATCGTCATGCTGAAGTTCGACAGGATGTACACGAACAACTGCCGGCGCGTTCCGTCCGCTAGCCATAAGGCTGACTGCCGCGGGTACACCATCCCCGACATCCTATGGGAGAGGATCTCGGTGCAGGAATCTCTACTGATGGTGGATGGTGGCGCCCTGCCGCTCCGACAAAAGGAATCGCCTGTCGGATCACTTTCCGCCATACAGATCCCACCGCTCCCACACACCCACCCACCCTCCGCTCGGGATGACGGGAGGGGAGCGTTTCGCTAGCAGTGGCGGTCAGCACGGCGTGATCTACATTTCGTAGAACGCCATGAAGCGGCCGAGTGACAGAAATCCGCCCCAACCCGGCAGCGCCCACCCCTCCGTCATCCCGAGCGGAGGGTGGGCGGGTGTGAGGGAGCGGTGGGATCTGTACGGCGAAGATCCTCCCTACAGGCGCGACTCCCCGCTCCACCTGGTCTACTCCGCCGTCGCCCCCTCGGAATGGGCGCGTCCCTTGCCACCCTCTCCCCTCGAACAGGAGGGGATTCATGCAGCAGGCGAAACGTGGGGACACCGTGCACGTTCATTACCGGGGGGTGCTCGACGACGGCTCGGAGTTCGACTCTTCGGAGGGTTCCGACCCGATCGTTTTCATCCTCGGTTCGGGCGAAGTGATCCCGGGATTCGAGGAGGCCATCGAGGGGATGTCCGCCGGCGAGAAGAAGAGCAGCGGATCGAGGCCGGGAATGCGTACGGCGACCGCCGCGACGAGCTGGTATTCACGGTTCCTCGCGGACAGATGCCCGAGGGGACGGACATCGAGGTCGGGGACATGCTGCGCGTCGGCTTCCCCGACGGCAGCAGCGCGGCAGTGCAGGTGGCGGCGCTCGAGAATGACGACGTGGTCCTCGACGCGAACCACCCCCTGGCAGGGAAGGTCCTGACGTTCGAGCTGGAACTGGTGTCGATCGAGTAACAGGGGACGACGGGAGGCCTCCGGCGGGCGGGCCCGGCCCGCTGCGTTTGTTTTCGCTTGAATCGCGTTCGAGGTGAACGCGTGCGTTCAGCCTATGGCAACCAACGCAGCGGGCCGGGCCCGCCCGCCGGAGGCCCCTCGTCGTTCCCCTCTTACTGTCAGCGGACGGACAGCGTCCGCACGTCGTACAATCGCCTCCTCGATGCGCCCCTTCCTCCTCGTGCATGTGAACGGCGTCGCGCACCGCATCGGCGGTGCACACGCATTCCAGACCCTCTCGCGGTACCTCCGCTACGAACAGCGCGCCACCGGAACCAAGATCGTCTGCGAAGAAGGAGACTGCGGTGCCTGCACCGTCCTGATCGGCCGCGCCGAGGGCGATACGCTCCGCTATCGCCCCGTCAACTCCTGCATCCAGTTCCTCTTCCAGCTCGACGGCGCGCACATCGTCACCGTCGAAGGACTCACCAGCGGCGGCGCCCTCACCCCGTTGCAGGACGCCATGGTCCGCTGCCACGGCGCGCAGTGCGGCTACTGCACCCCGGGCTTCGTCATGGCCATGGCCGGCATGTTCGAGTGCACCAACAAACCGGCCAAAGACGACGTCAAAGCCGCGCTCACCGGAAACCTCTGCCGCTGCACCGGCTACGAATCCATCACCAAAGCCGCGCTCGAAGTCGAGCAACAGCCGCGCATCGAGCAGCTCTACCCCTCCGAGCCGATCCTCCGCGCCATCGACGCCGTCAAGAGGGAGCCGGTCCGGATCGACAACTTCTACAAACCGGTCGACCTCGAAAGCGCGATCGCCTTCAAGCGCGACCATCCCAACACCGTCATCGTCCAGGGAGCGACCGACTTCGGCGTCTGGCGCACCAAGCGCGGCTTCACCCCCGAAGCCGTGCTGTCGCTCGAAGGAATTGACGGCCTCGCCGACGTGCGCATCGACGGTGAGGCGCTGCTCGTCGGCGGAAGGGTCACCCTCGCCCAATTCGAGTCGTCCGTGCGCGAGCTCGTCCCCTCGCTCGCCGAGATCATGGACCGCTTCGGCTCGCCGCAGATCAAGAACGCCGGGACCCTCGCGGGCAACATCGCCAACGCCTCCCCGATCGCCGACTCCCTCCCGTTCCTCTACGTGATGCACGCCACGCTCGAGCTGACCGGCAGCGACGGCATCCGCGTCGTCCCCATCCGCGACTTCTACCTCGGCTACAAGAAGCTCGACCTCCGCGCCGACGAGATCATCACCCGCATCCGCATCCCGCTCCCGAAAGACGGCGACACGCTGCGCCTCTACAAAGTCTCGAAACGGAGCCACCTCGACATCTCCACCTTCACCGCGGCGATGCTGATGCGCCGCAATGACGGGAAGATCGATTCGATGCGCATCGCCTACGGCGGCGTCGGCCCGGTGGTCCTGCGCCTCGGAAAAACTGAGGAGTTCCTGGCGGGGCGCGCGTACTCGCGCGAAACCTTCGCCGAGGCGGGAGAGATCGCAAGAGGAGAGATCGCGCCGATCAGCGACGTGCGCGGGGCGAAAGAGTTCCGGCTGCAGCTCGCCGAGAACGTCCTCTGCCGGTTCTACGAAGAGACACAGGCGGGCGCACGATGAAGTACGTCGGCACGGACGTTCCACACGACTCCGCCCGCGGCCACGTGACTGGCGAGTCGATCTACGTCGACGACATGCCGCCGCTGCCGAACGAACTGCTGGTCGACTTCGTCTGGAGCCCGTACGCGCACGCGCGCATCCGCGCCCTCGACGTCGCACCGGCCCGGGCGCTTCACGGAATCGCCGGCGTCTACACCTACCGCGACCTCGCCCACAACGTCCTCGGCCCGATCGTGCAGGACGAACCGCTGCTCGCCGAGGATGTGTGTACGTTCCGCGGACAGCCGATCGTCGTCATCGCCGCCGAATCGCAGGCGGCCATGAACGCCGCAAAGCGAGCGGTCAAGCTCGACCTCGAAGAGCTGAAGCCGATCCTCACCATCGACGACGCCATCGCCGCGGAGAGCTTCATCGGCGAGACGCGCTACATCCGCCGCGGCGATCCCGCCGGTGCGATGGAGAACGCGGAGCACGTCCTCGAAGGGGTCTTCATCAACGGCGGGCAGGACCACTTCTACCTCGAGTCGCAGGCGGCGCTCGTCTATCCCGGCGAGTTCGACGGCCTGACCGTCCATTCGTCGACGCAGCACCCTACCGAGCTGCAGCACGTCATCGCCCATCTCCTCGGCATCGACATGAGCCAGATCGTCGTGCAGTCGAAACGGATGGGAGGCGCGTTCGGCGGCAAGGAGTCGCAGGCGACGCATCCCGCCGCGATGGCCTCGCTGGTGGCGCGCACGACCCGGCGGCCGGCGCGCATCGTCTTTGACAAAGACACCGACATGCACGTGACCGGGAAGCGCCACCCGTTCCAGAACCGCTATCGCGTCGGCTTCACCCGCACCGGTGAGATCACGTCCCTGCTGGTCGACCTCTACTCTGACGGCGGCGCGTATGCCGACCTCTCGCCCGCGGTCATGGCCCGGGCCATGACCCACGCCGACAACGCCTACTACATCCCGCACATCGAGATCCGCGGGACCATCTGCCGGACCAACACGCCGCCGAACACCGCCTTCCGCGGCTTCGGCGGGCCGCAGGGCGTGGCGACGATGGAGAACATCCAGGAAGAGATCGCCGTCTTCCTGAAGAAAGACCCGCTCGACGTCCGCCGCGTCAACTGCTACGGCGTCGACACGCGCAACACCACCCCGTACGAAGAGATCGTCGCCAACAACACCCTGCCGCGGCTCTTCACCGAGCTCGAAGAGCGCTGCGACTATCGCACCCGCCGCGATGCCGTGCGCGCGTTCAACGAGTCGTCGGCGACGCACCTGAAAGGGATCGCGCTGACGGCGGTGAAGTTCGGGATCTCCTTCAACACCAAGTTCCTCAACCAGGCCAACGCGCTGGTGAACGTCTACCTCGACGGCAGCGTGCAGGTCTCTACCGGCGCGACGGAGATGGGGCAGGGGGTCAACACGAAGATCCGCCAGCTCGTCGCCGACACCCTCGGCGTGGCGATCGAGCGCGTCGTGGTGATGACCACCTCGACCGAGAAGAACAACAACACCTCGGCCACCGCCGCGTCAAGCGGCGCGGACCTCAACGGCAGCGCCGCCGTCGACGCCTGTTCGAGGATCCGTTCACGATTGGACGACGTGCAGGAGCGCCACGGCGGCAAGCTGTCGTGGGAGGAGCTGATCAAGGCGGCGTACCACGAGCGTGTGCCCCTCGGCGAGCGCGGTTTCTACGCGACGCCGCGCCTCGACTGGGACTGGACCAGCGGCCGCGGCACGCCGTTCCTCTACTTCACCATGGGAACCTCGTGCTCCGAGGTGCTGATCGATCGGTTCACCGGAGAGATGAAAGTCCTGCGCGCCGACGTGCTGATGGACATCGGCCGCCCGATCAACCCCGGCGTCGACCGCGGCCAGCTCGTCGGCGCGTTCATCCAGGGAATGGGCTGGGTGACCACTGAGGAGCTGCGCTACACCGAAGGAGGCGAGCTCCTCTCCCACTCGCCGACCACCTACAAGATCCCGAACATCAACGACGTCCCGGAAATCTTCAACGTCGATTGGATCGACCACGACAACCCGGTCAACGTCGCCGGCAGCAAAGCCGTCGGCGAACCGCCGCTGCTCATGGCCATCTCCGTCTGGTGTGCGGTCAAGAACGCATTGCAGTTCGTCGCCAACGGAGACATCGCGCAACTGCGGCTCCCGGCGACGAATGAGGAGATTTTGTCGCGGCTGACCGTATACGCGAAGAAGGCGGCGATTGCTTAGAGGCAAAAGCGAAATGCAAAATGCAGAATGCAAAATGGAAAAAGTGCGGTAACCGGTCCTCCTTTTCCATTTTGCATTTTGCATTTTGCATTTTGCATTTCTCCCCTGCGCCGAGCATCGAGACTAACGAATGAATTACACCGTACAAGAGTGGCTCAACCTCATCCTCCGCTGGACCCACGTCTTCGCCGGCATCATGTGGGTCGGCGCGACGTTCTACTTCACCTGGCTCGACCGGCGCTTCCACACCAGCGATCCGGACGAAGTGTGGATGGTCCACAGCGGCGGCTTCTATCGCGTCACCAAGACCAAAACCCCGGCGCCGGGCCACACCCTGCACTGGTTCAAATACGAGGCGCTGATGACCTGGATGAGCGGCGTCCCGCTGCTCATCCTCGTCTACTACATGGGCGGCCTTTTGGTCGATAGCGAGCCGGGCAAGCCGTCGTTCCAGGTCGCCGCGGCCATCGGGATCGGCGTCATCATCGTCGGCTGGATCGTCTACGACCTCCTCTGGCTCTCCCCGCTGGCGAAGAACGAGCCGGTGGCCATCGCCATCTCCTACGCCCTCATCGTCGCCCTGGCGTGGTGGCTGCCGAAGGTGATGAGCAACCGCGCTGCGTTCCTCCACGTCGGCGCCGTCCTCGGCACCCTCATGGCCTTCAACGTCTGGATGCGCATCATCCCCGCGCAGAAGAAGATGGTCGCCGCCGCGAGAGAAGGCCGCGAGCCCGACCAGACCCTGGCCGACCGCGCCAAGTTCCGCTCCAAGCACAACACCTACCTGGTCATCCCGGTCGTCCTGACCATGATCAGCAACCATTACCCGATCGCCACCTACGGCCACCAGCAGAACTGGATCATCCTGTCCGTGCTGACGCTGATCGGCTGGATCGTGGCCCACATCATCCGCAAGCAATGAAGACCACACTGACGACCGACGAGCTCACCTCCATGTCCGCGCCGCTCGAAGCGGCGCTCGTACCGTTCAACCGCCGCTTCCCCGGCAACGCCGGCGAGCGCCAGCCCGTGCACACCGTCTACGGCGGTGCGCACCTCTTCAAGAGCGACACCGCGCGCAAGCTCGGCGAAAAGGCGATGCAGGCCCTCGACACCCACGGCGTCGACCCCTTCGTCTTCGCCCGCGCCATCGGCCTCGAAGACGCACACGCCGAGATCATCTGGCAGCGGGTCATGGAGAAGATCGCCCGCGAGCCGGTCGAAGACTTCCGCATCGACTTCGAAGACGGCTACGGCAACCGCTCCGACGAAGAAGAAGACGGCCACGCCGCCGCCGTCGCGCGCGAGCTCGTCACCGGCATGCGCGAAGGGACCCTCCCGCCGTTCATCGGCATCCGCATCAAGCCCTTCACCCAGGAACTGATGCGCCGCGGCCTGCGGACCATGGACATCGTCCTTTCCACTCTCCTCGCGGAGACCGGCGGCGAGCTCCCATCCAACTGGGTCGTGACCCTCCCCAAGATCCAGCTCCCCGAGCAGGTCACCCTCCTCGCCGACGTCTTCGACGCCATGGAGCCGCGCCTCGGACTCGCCCCCGGCACCCTGCGCCTCGAGTTCATGATCGAGACCACCCAGTCGATCCTCAGCGAGCGCGGAGAATCCAACCTCCCGCAATTCCTCGACGCCGCGAGAGGCCGCGCCATCGCCGCCCACTTCGGCACCTACGACTACACCGCCAGCTGCAACATCACCGCCGCCGAACAGCGCATGGACCACCCTGCCTGCGACTTCGCCCGCCACATGATGCAGGTCGCCTACTCCGGCACCGGCCTCTGGCTCAGCGACGGCGCCACCAACATCCTCCCCATCGGCGACCGCGACACCATCCACGCCGCCTGGCGCCTCCACGTCGCCCACATCAACCACTCCCTCAGCCACGCCTACTACCAGGGCTGGGACCTCCACCCCGCCCAACTCCCCACGAGATACGCCGCCGTCTACTCCTTCTTCCTCCGCGGCCTCGCCCCCGCCACCGACCGCCTCCGCAACTTCATGGACAAAGCCGGCCAGGCCACCCTCGTCGGCGACGTCTTCGACGACGCCGCCACGGGACAGGGGTTGTTGAATTACTTCATCCGGGGGATGAACAGCGGGGCGCTGACGGAGGAGGAGGCACTGGCGACGGGGCTGACGTTGGAGGAGCTGCGGTCGCGGAGCTTCGTGAAGATTTTGCAGGGGAGGCGGGGGAGGGGGTAGGGTTCGGGTATGGCAATTGTTGATGGTGAGCTATTCAGCGTCGAGCAGGATGGCGGTAGTTTCATAACTGTGTTCGATACCGAGAATCGCTTGCGGATCATTGTGGCAAGTGGTTCAAGCGATGACGCGATCGGTTCCATAGATCTCGATGAGGTCAGTGTCGGCCGCCTGCGGCGTGCGATAGACGAGTGGCTCGCGCGTAACAAGTAGGGTAGATCGGGTGGGGGCAAGCCGGAATTAGACCTTCGTTCTTCTCAGGCAAACGGAAGAAGGAAAGCTCTGACCCCACCTCGCTGTGAAGATTTTGCAGGGGAGGCGGGGGAGGGGGTAGGGGGATACGCCGCGATGCGAAGGTGCGACTGGTTGACGTCGGCGACAGCGACGCCGGCCCGGTTGGCCCGGGTAAGGTAGCGCCCCAGAAAGGGATCGTGGCAGCCGAAATTCACGCGACAACGGCAGGAAGTCAGGAGTGCGGATGGAGCCCTATACATGGGCAGACGCATGATGGTTGTGGCCCTTACCTTCTGAATTAGCCGGTCGTTATGCGAGTTGGTGAAACGAGGGCCAACTAGCGAGTTATTATCTGTGGACGCGCGTCTCGCATATCGCCCTAACGCGAGCGCGGTCACGTGAGGCGTCCTACGTTATGAGCGACTTTAAGGAGGGTTATTCGGTTGTATGGGATAAAAACCACAAGTTCCGCGAACAAAGTTGGGCCGAGATTAAGCGTCGTATAGTAACTACACAGGGAGGGGTCGGTGTTGTCGCAGACGATTTTTGCGAAATGCTCCGATATCGTGGCGCACCGTTTGGGCCTAAGACTGATACCTTACGCGATGCTTTCGCTGATCTCACTCGGGACGCCACGGCGCGAGAGGACATTGAACTTCTCAGCGATGTCCTTGTCTACATGCTACGGAATCCTTGGTCGGCTAATATTGAAGGCGCGTGGTTCATTTACTATCTGGAAGAGAAAAATTCACGGGACATCGATCTGGCACGGGCGTCGTCGGTCCTAAACCTTCTTCACGACAAGAATCGGTATGCTGCAATCGTGCTCTGCAGCACATTAAGCTCTTTCATCTATGGCGAAGAGTTGGTAATCGACCTATTACTCAAGACCGGCAGATTAAGCGCCGACTTGATTAATTCAATCAAGACGATTCATCTGAACCCGCCTCGCCGTGGCGAGCGCGCGCTCATCTCGCTTCCGCAGATATTTTTAAGCTACGCCAGAGCTGATAACCGCCTTATGCGTGAAATTCGCGCACAGTTGCGTGTCGAGAGCTTCCAGACGTGGAGTGATGAAAATCTCGAGCCCGGTACAGCTGAATGGCAGACGATTATCGAGAGAGCTATCGAGGAATCAGGTGCGGTCATAGTGATACTCACGCCGCGATCAGCCCAATCTGTCTGGGTTCTAAAAGAGATTCAGGTAGCACTGACGCAAAAGCGACGTATTTTTCCTATGCTGGCAGAAGGGGATGAGAATACTTCTGTTCCTGCAGCGCTGGCAACGGTACAGTGGATTGATGTTCGGAGCGACCGCAACGCTAAAGTGTCATCGCTGGCGAACGCCATCAGGCGTTACTTCGTCAATCAAGATGAGTCGACCGGCTAAGCTCGCTGTGCTTCTATCGGTAAGGGGTCACACCTTCTGATATAGGGCGAAGGTTTGACCCCATCTGAGACGAAGTTCGCGGCCTGAGGCGGCAGACAGATAGGGGTCACACCTTCTGATTTCTGCATAGGACGAAGGTTTGACCCCACCTGAGACGAAGTTCGCGGCCTGAGGAGGGAAAGCAGGGGTCACACCTTTTGATTTCTGGCAAAGTTAGGGTCACACCTTCTGACTTGCACATAGGACGAAGGTTTGACCCCAGCTGAGACGACATGTTTCCATGCCGCGAGCGGCAGTACGACCGCCCGCTAACAGCTACTCATACACGCGACGGGTTATCAAAGGCCCATATCTCCAACGCCTTCTTGGTCAACTTGACGGCCCGTCCCATGATTGCGTCCTTGTTCCAATTCGCATAACCCTTCCCGATATCCGCCGTCATCTTGACCTGCGACTTCGTCCTGTAGTCCTTCCGCTTGTCGGCGAACTCCTTATTGCGACTCTTATTATTAATGCGACTGCCGTAAATTGTGAGGTTGCCGAGATGCCAGGTGTATTCGTTTAGCAATTCCTGATTCGCCTCGCCACCCCATCCGTCTGGCTCCGGGTTGAGTGGATAGACATGTTCCAAGTTGACCTCGTTTAACGCTAGTTCCTTTGTTGGCGATTGAATACACTCGGCGATACGGCCGACGAAATACCTCGCCTCGCTCGCGTCCTCCTCAAAGTTGAGGTTTGGTATGCGCTTCTTGATCTCATCCAATGATGGCGCGTTGGACATCAAGCTCTTCTTGACCGCCAGTGCGCAGTTGCGTGATGAGCGCTTATCCGATGGATCACTCACCATGGCGCGCACATCGCGGGCTATCGAATAGAATAGCTCAGCCATGTCACCGCGATCCAGATTGGAAATGATTGAGTATTGCACATAGAACACAATCAATAGCCGAACGACCATCTCGAAGTCTTGCCGTGTGAGTAGGCTATGACAGGCCAACAGGAGGGGAAGCGCCGATTCAACGTCTAAATCTTTGACAAATCGACGAAGAGGGCCGATTACAGAAGCGCCTATGCGTTCTTCGTCTAAGCTTAGAATCTCCACATACTTCTCACAGTCACTCGCGCAGTCTGCCGCGAAGTCCAGACTTTTTGAGCCATGCTTTTCGATGTGGTCCTTGAGGGCATCAAACAGCGGGTCGTCTTTAAGGTCACCATACCGCGAAACCCACATGTGCCTAAGGAACTTATTGATATCTTCTTGCTTGAGGCTCTGGATCATCTCCGTCCAGTAATTCCTGATATCCTTTCTATGCTCCTCTGGCGCTATAGACATTAAGTAGTTCAGGAGCAAGTCCGGCGCTTGTAGCTTCAGGCCTCTATCGTTAAGAGTCTCGAAAATCTGAAACGCCTCTCCCTCCGTGCTAACTGGAATCCGCGCCATAATCAAGTCGCTAACAATGGTTTGGAAGAGTGCGCGTAGGCCGTTAACAGATCCAGGCGTATTCATGACGCCGATATGCTCCTTAACCAACTCATAGAGTGTTCGGCGTGCATTCTTTATGTTTAGATTGGTTCTGTAGGCGGGCTTTCTGTTTGTCGATGGGTCCATTTGAATAGTTTCTCTGAAATACAAGCTATCGAGTTCGCCCATCTCTAAAGAGAAACCGCCAGATCGCTCGATCATCTGCGTCTGAATTTCGCGGGATAATGCCGTGCCTGCATCGGTTCCGACGTTTTTGGCAAGGTCACGGATGACGCTTAATAGGATCGTAGCGGTCGCTAGGCGCTGCTGGCCGTCTAGAAGCAGTTCTCGGTCGTCCGGTTTAGAGAGTGTGACAATAGGCCCTAAGAAATACTGCCGCGGTGCGCTCGGCAATGAACGTCGCGTCTGGAACCGCAGAATATCTTTCCAGAATTGCTTGACTTGCTTTTGCTGCCACATGTAGCCGCGCTGAAATGGCGGCACGACTATTCTTTCTCGACGGAGCGCGGTTAGAAGCACACCGATGCTTTCGGGACTCGCGGAAAACGCGTTAGCCATTCCGGCCTCCTGCGAGTAGGCTCCGGCCGCGGTAGTCATCGCCGTGTTCCAGGGGCCGACCCGACAGGTAGCTTATGCTAGACCCACGTGGATGAGTCAAGCATGATGTTTCCCTGATTTGATCACGAAAGTATTCGGTCCGCCGCTCGGCCGAAGCATCAGGCCGAAAAGATAAACGTCGCTTCATGTCCGCTCCAGAAGCCGACGACTCTCAGCTCTTCGCGTGCATCCAGGAGCAGAATCTGCTCCGCCAGTATGGTCACAAGTAGGGGTCACACCTTCTGATTTCTGTATAGGACGAAGGTTTGACCCCATCGGAGACGAAATTCGCGGTCTGAGGCAGCAAGAAGGAGGTTGGCCCACTCCGAACATGCCGATGGCTATCCGTGAGTTGTGTCCAGCAGGGCTCGACCCGCAGTGTGGAGACGAAATCCAGGGGATTTTGAGCTCGCAGCCAGCTGGGTTACACCGGCCCGGCGTTCAGAAGGCAGCCTTCGGCTGTCGCGGTGGGTGGGATGAGGATAGAAGCGTTGGAGCAGGTGCGATCTCAGGCTCGGAGGGTGGCGACGGCGAGGTCGAGGTGCGCCAGGAGCTCGCAACTGTCGCCGAGCTCCCGGGTACAGCGCCGGATCAGGTTCGAGATGTATCCCTCGCTGCGAAGTCTCAGTGCCGCGGCGATGCTGCGGAGGGTGAGCAGGCCTTCGTTCCAGCCGATCCATGCCGCCAGCCGGCGTAACGCGCCTCCCTGTTTCGATCGAAGTGAGTTAGGGGTCACACCTTCTGATTTTGCATAGAACGAAGGTTTGACCCCACTTGAGACGCGCACGGTGCTTTCTGAAATCCGAGGATCTCTGCCCGTTGTAGAGAAACGAGGCGTCAATCTCCTCGGAATGGAAAGCTTGCGGGCACACAGGTCTACGAATGGTGGAGACGTTCGCGGAATGCGTGAGCAAGTTCGAAGGACTTTTGTGTCCTACGACGGCAAGATTCGACGTTGCAACACCCCGGCGACTCATCAACGAAATCGACACGGTGGTTCGGTCTCGCGCGAAGCTCGACTCCTCATGGGAGCCTGGCGTCTTCGCCGGCTGGTCCGGCGCCGTCGCGGTGCCGGCGGCGTCTCGCCGCAGGGGGGCGTGGACTTTTTGTCTTCATGGTTTCCTCACATGGTTCGCAAAGGTTCAGAACTGTCCTGCGCAGGTTCCCTGCTCGGCTGAAGTGCCCCGGCGTGGCCATTACCGTTGCGCGATCAGGCTGAGCTGCGCTGAAAGGTAATCCGATTCTGTCGAATGTCAACATGCGGCCATTCTGTCGCTTTATCGGCTGAAATTGACGCATGACGCCGATAAGAGACAGTGCGAATGAGGGCTAATCAGAGGCGTCTGCATCAGAGTAAGGGTGCCTCTTTTGCCTCATTTGGGCCGATCGTGGCGCGGCGAAGTGGCTCATGAGCCACAGTACGGGCCGGAGCCCGAGGCAGAGCAAGCGGCGAAGGAACCCGCCGGCGCGGCCGGTGTCGCTCAGGAGCCGCCACCGCCGGATGATACGCGTGGCTGCTTTGCCGTGGCGGAAAACGGCAAGGAACGAGCCTTCATCGAGGAATGACTCCGATCAGCCGCTAAAAAAATTTGTCCGACCCCCTAAAAAGTCGTCTGCCGGCCCCGAAATCGGCGTTTCCCGAGTGATGTCGCACGTTTCCCGAGTGGCGCGTCACGTTTCCCGAGTGACGCGCCACGTTTCCAGAGTGACGCCGCACATTTCCAGAGTGATGCCGCACGTTTCCAGAGTGACGACGCACGTTGCCAACGTCACGACGCACGTTGCCAGAGTGACGACGCACGTTTCCAACGTGACGACGCACGTCCCAAACGTGACGCCGCACGTCCCGAACGTGACGCCGCACGTCCCGAACGTGACGTTGCACGTCCCGAACGTGACGTTGCACGTTCGCGCCGCGACGTTGCACGTTCCGGACGTAGCGCGGCACGTTCCGGACGTGACGCCGTACGTCCGGAACATGACGCGGCACGCTACGGGCGTGACACCGCACGCTTCCGCCGTGACACCTCACGTTCTGGAAGTGATGCCGCACGTTTCGCACGTGACAGCGCACGTCTCGGACGTGACGCCGCACGTTCCGAACCTGACGTTGTACGTTCCGACGTAGCGCGGCACGTTCCGGACGTGACGTCGAACGTGCCTGCCGTTGCGGGCGAGGTTCCGGACGTCGGCGCGAGCGTACCGGACGTGCGCGGGAGGCTTTCTGCCTCCCACGCCACGCTTTCCGACGTGGCTCCGCAGGCCCGGCACGTGCTCCTCATCGTTGCGCGCGCCGAACCGTGCTGAATTTTCCTCGTACTGCACATCCGGATCCGCGACGCGCGCATGAAAGCCGGCATCAGCCGCGCGGAACTGGCGCGGCGCGCGGGGATCAGCCGGGCGCGGCTCGTCAAGTTCGAGGAGACCGGCGCCAACATCACCGTCGCCACGCTCACGGCGATCCTCGAGCAGCTTCCGATCATGACCGTAACGATCGGCAACGCCACCATCGTGCGCGGCGACGTGTCGGCGCGGAAGCTCGTCCGGCCGCTGCACGAGCTCGTCGAGGCAGCGTGATCCGGAGTTGGGGTCAGGGTTCGAGGTGGGGTCAGAGCTTTCTCTTTCTGGGCCGAGCAGTTGGGGTCACACCTTCTGATTTCCGGGTCGAGAAGCAGGTCACACGTTCTGATTTCTGGGGGTCTGACCCCAGCTCCGCGCCCCAGGAATGGGCGTCTTTTCTGTCGCCCGCTACGCGGGCTCACCGGGTTGGGCGCGTGGTCCGCGGCCTGAAGGCCGCGGCTACAGATCTTTCGCCGCCTTCGGAGGCTTCCGGGGCTCCGTGATCCGTGGGTGTGGGCACGGCCCGCACTTCGTCGACGCCGGCGAAGCGGGTGGCGAAGACGTCGTGCACGAGCGGTTCGGCTTTGGCCAGGACGGCGTGGGAGTCGTTACGACCCCGATCTTCCGCGGCCCCGTCCCCGATCGTCGCTGCCCCCAATCCTCGCCCGCTCTTCCACCACCCAGTTACACAGCGTCCTCCGGTCGGCGTCCGACAGTTTCGCGTCGCGGTGGAGCCAGAGGTATTCGGGGAGGGGCATGTCGCGGCGCTCGACCATCTCGCAGATCTCTTCGAGCTTGTGGTCGGCCTTTTTCGGCGAGTAGTTGCCCCATTCGGAGAAGGAGAGCTCTTCGCGCCCTTCGTTGACGTGGTCGATGATGGACCAGGAGAGCGGGGCGACGTTGGTATACCAGGGCCACTTCGATTCGTTCGAGTGGCAGTCGTAGCAGGAGCGCTCGAGGATCGGCTGGATGTGGGCGGGCGCGCGCAGGATTTTGGAGGGATCGGTGACGGGGTTGGTGCGCGCGGGGCGGTAGAACTGCATGCCGAGGAACACCACGGCCAGGACGATGACGATCCGCTGCAACCACTTTTTCATGCGTTCAGCTTCCCCGATAGGTCGAATAGCCGAATGGACTGAGCAGCAGCGGGACGTGGTAGTGCTGGGCGACGTCTTCGATGCGGAAGTCGATCGCGACCACGGGGAAGAAGCCGGCGGGGTTGTACGAGCCGGTGTCGAAGGTGATGCGGTAGGTGCCGCTCTCGACGCGGTCGGGATCGAGCACGCGGGCCCGGCCGTCGGCGTCGGTGATGCCGTCGAAGAGCAGTTGCCCGTCTTTCAGCAGCGTGATGCGGATGCCGGCCGCGGGGCGGCCTTTGGCGGTGTCGAGGATGTGCGTGGTAATTCCAGCCATCAGAGCACCAGCTTCTCCAGCCGCAGCGCCGCGATCTTCACGTGCTCGGCGGCTGCGGTGCGCAGTTCGGTCTCGGGGTCGTTGTTCATGCGTGCGTTCAGATTCTCCAGCATCTCGTCCGCGCTCCGGCCGGTCGCGCAGACGAGGTAGATGTGCCCGAACTTCTGCTCGTACGCGAGGTTGCCTTCCGCGAGCGCGCGCATCGTCTCCTCGGAGGCGCCGCTGGTCCCGCGCTGTTCCTGCGACGACCACCCGGCTTTGCGCTCACCGATGCGCGGGTGGGCATGGAACGCTTCCAGCCAGTCGCCCGGCTCGAGGGACATCCAGATGCGGTCCGACGTCGCGATCATCTCGTCCCAGGATGCGAACGGACGCGCCTGGGCCATGCCGTCGATCCACTGGAGCGACGCGCAGACTTTCCGCAGCTCGGTGAAGTCGAAGAGGGTATTCACGCGGCGCACCGCCGCGGCGCGGCGGCCGGCTTCGGTGGCGACGCCCCAGACGCGCAGGCGGCTGACGCCACCGTCCGGGAAGACGTTCATGCGCAGGTGGGTGAACGGGCCGTCGGTGAGCAGCTCGTCGATGAAGAAATGCCGGGTGTGCGCCTGCAGCTTCGTGCGCGTCAGTACGTCTTCCCAAAGCTGGCCGTCGCGCGTTCCTTCGATCGAGACGGTGTCGGGGAAGTTGCCCTTGAAGTGGTTGGTGTCGAGCTCGAGCCGCCGCACCCGCCCCTCGGTGGCGAGCTTGACGATCACCCAGTCATAGCCGGGGCCGCGGCGGCGCCGCGTTTCCCAGCCGTCGCTCATGTTGTGTGCGCGGCCCGGCATGATCAGGTTGTGCTTCGGGCCGAAGAACATGTCGCTGCATTCGAGGACGTCGGCGCCGTTCTCCACCGCGGCGAGGTCGATCTCGTTGCCGAGCCCTCCCGCAATCCGCCACTCCGGCACCACCTCGCCGTGTACGCGCAGCCGCGCCACGCCGCCGTCGGGGAAGATGTTGAGCCGAAGGTGCGTCAGCGCGGGGGTGTCGAGGTCGAGGAAGACGTTTTCGTGATTTCCCTGCAGCGGCGAGCGCGGGAGGATCTCCCTCCACTCGGCCGCGAGGAGCGCGTCGACCGGCGCATCGGAGCGCATCGACGTGCCTTCCAGCGACGCCGACTCCGGATAGTTGCCGCGGAAGAAGGCGGTGTCGATCACCACGCCGCGCACCACGCCGCGCAGCCCGAGGCGGATGATCGCCAGGTCGTAGCCGGGAACGCGCTTGCGCCGGCTCTCCCAGCCGTCCATCCACTTCCCGCGGTCGGTGTACTCGTGCTCTTTCCAGACCGGCGCGGAGGGCTTGAGCAGGTTTTCCTTCTCGGCAAAGTAATCGTCGTTCGCGTAGAGGACGGAACCGCCGAGGCGTTCGGATGCGAGGTCGAGGAGATCTCTCACGGGGGCGGAGTTTAGCTTTGTGCGTTGCCGCTTGTCAGTCGCGATCTCACGCCAGCCGGACTTCGAGCTTCTGCACGCCGACGACGACGCGGAGCTCGGCCGCGATCGGAATCTCCTGTCCCGCCTCGACGCGGACGAGCCGGTCGAGTGGCCGGGCGTCCCACGCCCAGTGTGTCCGCGGCGCGAAAGGGGAGGTGCTGAGGAACGTCTCTTCGTCGAGGTGTGCGCGGAAGTAGACGAGCAGGCCGCCGAGCGTGCCGGCGCGAGTGGCGCGGAGTCGAACGTCTCTGCGAGGCTCGATCGCGAGCGAGGCGTTGAAATCGAGCCTATAGAGCTGCGTCTCCTCGGTCAGGATCGGCGGCATGAACTGCGTCTGACCGAGCTCTCCGAGCGGCCGGCGGAAGGGGTCCGCTTCGGGCGCGTTCAGATACTGCCGGAAGGCGCTGAAGTCGAGACCGTAGAGTCCCTCGAGCTCCGTCAGCTCGCTGCAGGCGTGGGCGCGGTCGCGATACGGCTGGTCCGGCACTTCGAACCCGACGCAGCAGACCTCGAGCGCGGACGGGATGAACCGACCGCCCGGCGCGAGCAGCCGTTGCCGCGCATCGTCGATGAAGCGGATCACGTTCTCGCCGAACGGGTCGACGCCCAGCACTTCGTGGATGACGACATCGGCACGCTCGTCGAGCGACACGTCGAGGCTGTTGGCACGGCGCAATTCCACACGGTCGGCAACACCGTTGGCCTCGAACATGGTCGCGGCGAGGTCGGCGATCTGGCTTTCCTCGATGGCGATCACGCGTTTCGCCCCCGCCTGCGCGGCGAAGATCGAAAGGATGCCGGAGCCGCAGCCGATCTCGACGACCGTCTTGTCGCGGCAGTGGGCGGCGATGGCGCGGCGGTAGCTCAGCACGCGCACCGTGTCGCGGACCATGCCGAAGTGCGCGACCGACGAGGCGAAGCCGCCGGCTGCCAGCGAAGCCTCGGCGTCGTCCGCGGGGGTGAGGAGATTCTGCGCGATGAGCGCGCCGACCACTCCGGAGAAGCCGTCGTCGTCGAGCTCGTAGTCGTCCCGGAGCCGGGCCATCGCCTCGGCCGGCGTGCGTCCGCCGGCAAACGCGAGCAGCACCGGCAGCCCGTCGAAGGCCAGTGCCTGCGGCATGCGCGAGACGGAGTTGCTCGCCAGCAGCTCGCCGCCGTCGCTGATCTGCAGCGTCAACGCGCGTGAGACGGTGAACGGACGGTGCCAATCCAAAGCGGAGTCAGGATACCGGGAAGGACGTCCATCCGTCATGCCTTACAATCGAATTTTGCGTGACTGACACAGCTTCGAACCGCTGGCGGCCCCTCCTCGACGGCGCGGACGCCGAGCGCGCCTGGACCGCGATCCGTGCGCTCGCCGAGGCGCTGCGGCCGCCGCCGGAAGGACTCGATCCGGAAGCCGATCCCGGTCTCTCCGACGGCAGCGCGGGCCTGGCGTTGTTCTACGCATACCTCGGCGCGGCGACCGGCGAGGAAGTGTGGATGGAGCAGGCGCAGACATTGATCGAGCACTCCATCGACGGCCTGGCGAACAAGCCGCTGCCTGCCGCGCTGCACGGCGGCTTCACCGGCATCGGCTGGACCATCGAGCATCTGCAGGGGATGCTTTTCGAGGAGGAGGACGAGGACGATCCGATCGGCGAGTCGCTGCTCGAACGCCTGCAGTTCCCCGCCGCCCGCGGCGACTACGACCTGATCACCGGCCTCGCGGGCTACGGTTTCTACGCCCTCGAAGCGCTCCCGCGCCCGGCCGCGCGGCGCTCGCTGCAGCGCGTGACCGAGCGTCTCGCGGAGATCGGCGAGCCGGCCGGCAACGGCTTCTCCTGGTTCACGCCGCCGGAGTTGATCGCCGCCTGGCAGCGCGCCGACGCGCCGAACGGCAACTTCAATCTCGGCGTCGCGCACGGCGTGCCGGCGATCGTCTCCCTCCTCGGCGAATGCGCCGGCGCGGGCGTCCTCTCCGCCGAGGGACGGAAGATGCTCGACGGTGCGGTGGCGTGGCTGCTCGGCCAGAAGCAGCATGGCGAGGTCTGGTGCTTCGCCAGCGCGGTAACGGGGGGCGTTGCGCCCGCGCCGTCGCGCATGGCGTGGTGCTACGGCGATCCCGGAATCGCCGCGGCGCTGATGACCGCCGCCCGCCACGCCGGACAGCCGGAGTGGGAGGCGGAGGCGCTCGACATCGCCCGCCGCGCAGCAAAACGGCCGAGCGAGCACTCCGGCTTCGTCGATCCCGGCATCTGCCACGGCTCCGCCGGTCTCGCCCACCTCTTCAACCGGATGTACCAGGCCACCGGCGACGAGACCCTCGCCGAGGCCGCGCGCTTCTGGTACCGCCACACCCTCGACCTGCAGAAGCCGGGAGAAGGAATCGCCGGCTTCCTCTTCTGGGCGCCGGAGGTCCCGTTCAAACCAAAGTGGGAACCGATTCCCGGCTTCCTCGCCGGAGCGGTAGGCGTGGCGCTGGCGCTGCTGGCCGCGGTCACGCCGCAGGAGCCGAAGTGGGATCGGACGCTGGCGGTGTCGGTGCCGTTGGGAGAGGCGGCAGAACTGTAGAGGGTGAGTTGCTCCGCCTGCGCCCGAGGCACGCCCCCTCATCCGGCCTTCGGCCACCTTCTCCCTCAAAAAGCGGGGGAGAAGGGCAACGAAAATAGCGCGTCGCAAGAAACAAACGAACCCCCGTCCCAACCTATGTTTGTTGCCCTTCTCCCCCGCTTTTTGGGGGAGAAGGTGGCGAAGCCGGATGAGGGGGCGCGCCTCAGGCGACCCAGAAGCAACTCGCCTCGGGATGACAGCAATTCACGCGACGACTGCCGTCCCCCGCACCACTTTCCCCCGCCCCTCCCTCACCAACCGCGACATGGTGAGCCGGTGCAGCAGGTCGTACAGCACCAGCTCGTGTGCCCGTTGATCGGAGCGGATCAATCGATTGACGAACATGTGGACATAGCTCGCGGCGAGATCCGCAACCGGCACCGTCAGCTCGCCGCGCGACTCGAGCGCGCGCAGCTCCGCGACGAGCGGGGCGAGCTTCGCCGACCGTGCATCGAGGGCCGCGTAGCCGCCCGCGAGCGGGTGGTCGGGGCCGGGGACATGTGTCAGCAGGTCGTACAGTTCCTCGCCGGTGGCGCGGAGGCGTTGCGCGAGCTGACGGTTGAGCTCCGCGCCGGTTTCGAGCTCGGCGCCGAAGCCGGCGCGCCACATCGCCAGTAAATCGCGCCTGGCAACGAGGTCGAAGCCGAAGTCGCCGAGCAGCCGGTCGATTCCGACGAGCGCCAGGCGCCAGCGCACGTCGGCGCCGCGGTCGCCGGCGAGATCCTGGAGCGCGGCGAGGACGGCCTCGCTGTCTACGTGAAAGATCCGCTCCGAAAGCTCCACGCCGGCCGGACCGCCGTAGCGCTCCACTTCGCGCTCGTACGTGTCGAGCTGCCACCGCCAGATCTGTCCGTCGCGGAGAGCCGGGTCGAGATGTTCGCCGAGGAGATCGATCACGCCCCGCAGCCGCTCCGGCTCGCCGCCGAAGCGGACGCGCAGGTGCCACTGCGGGTCGCCGTAGCGGAGGAAGAACCAGCGGTCGGCGGCACCGCTCTCGAGTGCCTGCGCGACCAGCGGCGCGATGGCGTCGCGCAGCACGACGTCGGCCGTCGCCGCGCCTGTGTAGAGCTTCAGGTACAGCCAGCGTGAGGTCGGCGGCAGGATGCGCTCGGCCCCCGCGCTGAACGACGGCGCGCGCCGCCGCACCGGAGTCCGGCGCCGCTCGAACGGGACCATGATCTCGTGCACGAAGCGCCCCTCGGGCCCGCGCACCGGCAGCTCGTCGTAATCCGGCCACATCTCGCTCACCACGACGTCGTCGCGCGTCCGGACGATCGCCAGGAACGCATCGAGCGAAAGCACGTTGTCGAAGTCGACGAACAGCTCGATGTCCTCGTCCGCCAGCAGGACCCGGCGCGGGATGCCGCGCTGCTCGCGCCACTGCTGCACCGCGGCGTAACGCTCGCTCTCGCGCCGCTCCGCCAGGCTCTTGATCTCCTCCGGCGTGATCCGCCAGGAGGCCCGCGAGAGCACGACTCGCCCGCAGCGGACGCGCGGCAGAAACGGCAGCGCGTCGAACGGCCGCCAGTACCACTGCAGACCTGTGCGCACGCCCTGCGCCTGCAGGCTGCAGAGGAAGCGATACACCGAGAGGCTGCCGAAGACGTAGTTGTGCGCGCTGGTGAGCCGCGGCAATACGCGCCGGCCCGTACGCGCCGAGTAGAGCGCGACCTCGGGGCCTTCGACCGTGATGCGCAGGTCGTCGAGCGGGATCTGGCGCTCTCGCGGCGCGCCGCTGACGCCGAGGTACGGGATCTCCCAGCCGCGCAGCACCGGCCGCGCCGCGACGTTGCCGGTGCGCCCCGAGGGAAGGTGCACGACCTCGGCGAAGGCGGCGTCGGGATCGAGCGCCTCTTCCGCCTGCAGGTGATCCGAGACGAGCCGCGCGATCTCTTCGTCCGCATGACAGAAGCGGCCCGCGATGCGTGCACCCGAGGGGCCGAACGCGCTCTTCAGGTAGACGCGGAAGTCGCCGGCCGCGAGCGCGCCCTCATCGGCCGCGCCGACCATCGCCATCGCCTGGAACGAGTCGGGCAGCGGCGGCCGCTTCGGCGTCTCGAGACGCGCCAGGTCCTCGTCGGTGATCTCGATCTCAGGTGCGCCGGCGGCGAGCGCCTCCGTCAACTTGCGGAGCACGAGCTCCTCGCGCGGGCCCCACGTGACTTTCTGACTCTGCTCGTTGCGTCCGAAATTCAATCCCGCGAGGAGCGGCGACGTGTCCGCTCCGACGCCGACCGACGACACCCCGACGCCGGCTTCCTCGTCGAGCGCCTCGACGAGCGGCACGAGCCGTCCCATCCCGTAGCGGTCGATGAAGCGGTCGCGGAAGCCTTCCAGCGCGTCCTGCACGTCCGGCGAGGCGAAGCGGTGCAGCACTTCCACGCCGCGTGCGATCTCGTCGAGCACCGCGCGGTCGAGCACGACCTCGCCCGGCTTGATCAGGTCGACCTGATACAGGCGGCGGCTGTCGGCGCGCTGCGGCAGCGGCTCGAGCCCGCGCGCGATGTCGAGGTAGCGCGACGGGTCGTTGCCGAGCTCCTGCCGGTCGAGCTCTTCGAGCGCCTCGTGCGTGCGGCGCAGCACGGCCGCCTGCCCGTGGCCTTCACGCTCCAGCGTCTCGATCATTCCGTGCACGGCCTCGGCGCCGGTGACCGCGGGCCACAGTTCGGACACCACGAGCTGGCTGTCGATCAATTCGTCGACGTATCCCTCGGCGTCTTCGAGCGAGACCTCGCCGTCGGGATCGCTCGCGGCGACGGCGCCGGCGATCTCGCCGGGCGTGGCACCGCCGGCGGCGCGCGCGAGCGCGGCATCGAGAAAATCGTCGGGCTCGACGGCCACCAGGTGATAGCTCAGCATCTGCCCGTCGAGGCGCGCCTCCGCGTATCGCAGCCGGCCAGCGGCGCGGTAAAGACTGGAATTCGTCCGGTAGCGGAGCGAACGGCGCAGCGCGCGGTTCTGGTTGAGCTCATCGGCGAGCGTGAACAGATAGTCCGTGTCGAGCCGCGAATGGCGGCGGTAGGAGCTCCGTTCGCCGAGGAAGAGACGGCTGCGATCGCCGGTGCGGCCGATGGTGCAGCCGGCGAACATCCCGAACGGCGTCGCGCGCGACGTCATCCGGATCGCATAGCGCACCAACGATTCCTCGGCGCGCCGTCCTTTTCTGCTGTCGGGATCGTGACGCCACGTTTCCAGCGCTTCGAGGAGTGCCGGCGAGGCGACGTGCAGCGCCTCGATCACGGCAGGGCGGAAGAGCAGGTCGCGCAGCCACCCGCGCAGCTCCCTCCGGTCCGCCGCGAGCGCTTCGGAAAGCGCCGCGGTGTCGTGCACGGCTTCCGGCGCGCGCAGCCGTGCGCCCCACGCGGCCAGCTCGTCGAACGGCAGCAGCGGCGTTCGCAGCAGAAAAAAGCCGGCCGGTTCGAAGTCAGCCCCGTCGAGCCGGCGACGTTTGTGTCGTTCCGGTTGCGAGACGGTAGCAAGTAATTCCATCCAATTGACAAGGATGGACAGAAGCAGGAAATTAGGCAAGTAACGAAATGGACGCGAAATGCGATCGGCGCGTCGCCGGTCGTCCGCTGCCGGAGCGCGTCGCCCGGCAGATTCAGTCAACGTGTCTGTTGCAGTTGGAGGTCACGATGAAAAAGAAGGTGAAGAAGCTGGAGCTCAACAAGGAAACCGTACGCAACCTGACGAACGAGGACCTGAAGAAGGTCGCGGGCGGCAGCACGAGTGAGTGCACGTTCCCCCGCACCTGTTGTCTGAGCTGCCGCGACTTCTGCTGTTAATCGTCGCTCCAGCTTCCGACCCTGAAATGCGCGCCGGCCGGACCACCGGCCGGCGCGTCGTGAGGGTTGCTGGTTGCTGGTTGCTTGGGATGTAGTGCCTGGGCCGAAAGCCACTGCCTCACAAGAGACCAGGCAATGAACCGTGGAAAGCCGCCGAAGGCGGCGAAAGATCTGTAGACCCGGCCTTCAGGCCGGGGTAAACGATCGTCCGTCAGGGAGCCCGCGGAGCGGGCGACAGAAAAGACCCTCCGCACGTTTCTCGTCTGTCGCCCGCTACGCGGGCTCGAAGATCCATCCACGCTTTACCCGGCCTAAAGGCCGGGTCTACAGATCTTTTGCTGCCTACGGCAGCAGAAGAAGCCTTAATGCGCCCTGCTGCGTTCCTTCTAAAGCATGGCTCGATCCGAAGCCCCTACTGCCCAAGCAACCAGCAACCAGCAACCGCATTCAAGTCATCTGCACGGCGACCAGCTCGCCATATCTCCCGCCGCGACCGAGCAGCTCGTCGTGCCGGCCGCGCTCGACGACGCGGCCCTGGTCCATCACCAGGATCACGTCCGCCGCGCGGACGGTGCTGAGCCGGTGCGCGATCACGATGCGGGTGCAGCGCAGCGCCGCGAGCTCGTCCTGGATCCGGCGCTCGGTCGCGGTGTCGAGGCTCGAGGTGGCTTCGTCGAGCAGCAGGATCGCCGGCCGGTGTACGAGCGCCCGCGCCAGGGCGAGCCGTTGGCGCTGACCGCCGGAGACGGACAGGCCGCCGTCGCCCAGCATCGAGTCGTAGCCGAGCGGCATCGCCACGATGTCGTCGTGGATCTGCGCGAGCCGCGCCGCTTCGACCAGCCGGTCGCGCGGCAGCGCCGGATCGGCGAGTGAGAGATTGCTGGCGATCGAGCCTCCGAAGAGATACGGCTGCTGGTTCACGATGCCGAGCTGGCCGCGCACCGCCCGCAGGTCGAGTCCTGCGAGATCGTGCCCGTCGTAGAGGATGCGGCCCGCGCCTGGGCGGTAGAGACCGACCATGAGATGCGCGAGTGTGGTCTTCCCCGCACCGGACGGTCCGACCAACGCGACGAAACTGCCGGCGGCGATGTCGAGCGAAACGTCGTCGACGACCAGCGGCGCGGTGGGGCTGTAGCGGAAGCTGACGCGGTCGAGCGTGATCCTTCCGGCCAGCCGCGGCCGTTCGAGCGCTGCACCGCGCTCCTGCTCCGGCGGCGTCTCGAGCACGTCGTCGATCCGCTCGAAGTAGCTCCCGAGCAGTTGCAGTTGCAGCGCCGTCGAGACGAGCGCCGAGAGCGGCGCGAAGAAGCCGGCCGCCAGCGCGCTGACGGCGAGCATCGTGCCAAGGGTCAGCTCCCCGCGGATCACTTCCAGCGCGCCGTAGACGAGGATCACGAACGGCGAGGCGGTGGTGAGCGCCGCCAGCAGCGAGTCGAAGGTCGCGCTCAGCCGGCCGCGCTGGAGCGCGACATTGAGCTCGTCGGCGAACAGGTTCGACCAATGCTCCACCGCACGGCGCTCCGCGCCGAGGGACTTCAGCGTCTCGATCCCCGCCAGCATCTCCACCTGGTAACTGCGCGACGACGCCTCCGTCTGCAGCGCCCGCGACATCAGCTCCTGATGCTGCCGCCGGAGAGCGAGGAAGAGCACGACCCGCAGCGCTCCGAGGCCGAGGACGATCAGGCCGAGGATCGGATGCACGACCAGGACGATGATCAGGTAGAGGCTGACCAGCATCCCGTCGAGCGCCCCCGACAGCGCTCCGGAGGTCAGGATCTCGCGCACCGTGGCGTTGCTGTTCAGGCGCGCCATCAGGTCGCCGGCCGAGCGTTGCTGAAAGAAGGCGTATGGCAGGTCGACGAGATGGTCGAGGAAGTCGAGCGTCATCCGCGAGTCGAGCTGCACGCGCAGGCGCAGCAGCAGCCGCGCGCGGATCAGCGTGAAGAGGAAGTGAAAGCCGGCCACTCCGGCGAGGCCGAGCGCGAGGATCGTCAGCAGGCTCACGTCGCGCCCCGGCACCACCCGGTCGACCACGATCCCGGTGAGGAACGGCAGGGCCAGGGCGAGCAACTGCAGCAGCACCGACGTTCCGAGCACGCGCCCGAGCGTCGACGACTCGCGGAAGAGCTGCCGTACGTAGCGTGCCGTGCCGCTCTGCTCCCGCTCCGTCGCCGTGAAGCCGGCCGCCGGTTCGAGCGTGATGGCGATCCCGGTGAAGGCGGTGCGCAGCTCGCTCCAGGGAACCAGCCTGCGTCCGACGGCCGGATCGACCACCCACGCGCCGTCGGCGGTGATCCGGTCGAAGACGACGAAGTGGTGGAACTGCCAGTGGAGGATCGACGCCGGCGGCAGGCTTTCGAGATGTTCGAGCTCGGTGATCCGCACGGCGCGCGCGCGCAGCCCGTACCAGTCCGCACCGGCGAGGAGCTGCCGTGCGTCGGCCCCGTCGCGCGCCACGCCCAGCACCTCGCGGACCTCGCGCAGCGACACCTGCTTGCCGTACCAGGAGAGGACCATGGTCATGCAGGCCGCGCCGCAATCGGCGCGCGTGGTCTGCTGGAAGAACGGGATCTGGCGCTTGTCGCTGCGCCCGAGACGCCATCGGCCCGGACGTTCGCGTGGCTCCTTTTTCGCACGGGCCGGCGACAGCTCGAGCACGCGGCCCGGCTCCCCGGCGCCTTTGAAGTGCGCGTGCAACGCCTCCCGCCGGTACAGCGGCTCGCCGTCCGTCGCCACCGGATCGTCGGCCGCGGCGAGGGCGGCCTCCAGCCGCGCCTCGAAGATCTTGTGGCTCAAGATCGGCGCGATCTGGACCGCGAGATCGGTGAGACGCGCGCGCTCCGCTTCCGCGAACGGTTCGGAAGCCGGTCCGCGCGTTGCGGTCAGCACCGCGAGCACTTCCGCGGATGCCGCAGGCGCGAGCACCGGCACTGCCAGAAAGCGCTCGCGCGGCGAGCGGCCGTTGTTGTCCGCCTCGCCGTCGTATCGCGGGTCGTCCCCGGCGCGCTCCAGCGCGAGCGTTTCGCCGGTCCGCGCCACGAAGCCGACGAGGCCGGCCGCCGCGCTGTTGCGGATCGTCTCGTCCGCATCGAGCTGGCGCGACCAGAGCGTCTCGTGCAGCGGGTCGTAGACCGCACAGCGGCCGTCGTCGGCGTCGGTGAGCCCGGCCGCCGCATCGCCGAGGATGCCGGAGATCCGCTCCACGTCGGGCTCGGTGGCGACCCGGTCGACGACACGCGACAGCGCCCGCGCCACGACCGCGGCGCCGCGTCCGGTCTCCGTCGCGGCGAGCCGCGCGCGACGCTCGTCGTGGTGCAACGCGCTCCGCAGCAGGGACGCGACCTCGCTCGCCGGCGGCGCGTGACGGGAGAGGAAGAAAATCCGGTCCCCGTCGACGAGCTCCTGAAAGAGCTCCGGCTCGTCGCCGGCGGCCAGGACGATGCAGCGTCCCGCGCCAGCAGCAGCGCGCTCGAGGAATACCGCGGCGTCGCGTCCGGCGAGGCCCGGACCGACGCAGAGGAGGTCCGCGCGTTTTCCGGCGAGTTGCCGAAACGCATCCTCTTCGCCCGCCGCAACGGAGACTTCGGCCTCGCCCGCCAACAGCTCCGCGAGTTGCGCCGCCCCGGCGGCGTCAAAGGCGAGCAGGAGAAGGGAGCGCGCTCCGGAGTCTCCTATCCGCATCCTTTTGTAATTCCTCTGTGACCGATGATACCCGAAGGAAATGCTATCCTCGGCAAGGGTGGAAGTCCGTACGCCGGAGAGTCACATGACATTCACACGCAAGGCCGTTCGCTGCTCCGTTACCGCCATCGTTTTCCTGCTGCTCGCCGTGCCCTTGCAGGCGGCAGATCCCGTCAATCTCGACTTCGAAGCAGGTCTCGACGAGCGCGGTCGCCCGGTCGGCTGGATCGGCGGTGCCCCCGGCTACGCACTGGGCGTCGACCCTGCGGCGCACGGTGGAGAGCTGAGTGCGCGTCTTCAGGGCCGCGAGAACGAGACCACCGCCAAAACCTCCGCGCCGCTGGTGCAGTTCGTCTCCGCGGAACCGTGGCGCGGCAAACGCGTGCGCCTCTCCGGCTGGCTGCGCACCCAGGACGT
Organism: Thermoanaerobaculia bacterium; assembly: GCA_035629865.1. Classification (GTDB taxonomy): domain Bacteria; phylum Acidobacteriota; class Thermoanaerobaculia; order Gp7-AA8; family Gp7-AA8; genus QHVT01. Next base: position 58,897 of record DASPHC010000005.1, read on the forward strand.
CGCCACCCAATGGGCCGGTCTCTGGATGCGCATCGATTCCGAAACCGCCCCCGGCCTCTCCTTCGACAACATGCCGGACCGCGGTCCGCGCGGAACGACCGACTGGGCGCGGTACGAGGTCGTCCTCGATGTTCCGAAGGAGGCGTTCGAGATTTACTTCGGCGTCGTCCTGCTGGGCAACGGCACGGTCTGGGCCGACGACCTCCTGCTCGAAGAAGTGGCGAAGTCGGTGCCGGTGACGGGATCGCCGAAGAAGGGGAAGGAGTAGGGGCCCTCTTGTCATTCGCCTTGTCATCCTGAGCCGCAGAATCTTCCCTTCGAAGCGGAGAGCATGACGGCGAAGGACCCCCTCCGCCTGCACGCGACTCGTTCAACCGCAGGGGGTCCTTCGCCGCCATGCTTTCCGCTTCGAGGGAAAGATTCTGTGGCTCAGGATGACAATTGTTTTTCCTCTCTCAGTTGAGGATCGGCCACCACCCTCCCTCCCACCCACGTCGCCTTCACCACGCCGTGCAACTCCTCGCCGAGGTAGGGCGTCACCTTGTGCCGATGGCGGATGAGCTCCGGCGTGACGGTGAAGGTCTCCTCGGGGGACCAGACCACGAGATCGGCATCGTTGCCCGCTGCGATCGCACGTTTGCCGTTCAGCCGCGCCAGGCGCGCGGGCGCCTCGCTGCACCAGCGGACGAGGTCCGGAATGGCGAACCCGCGTTTCCGCGCGTTGGTCCAGAGAATGGGCAGCACGAACTGCAGTGACGAGATCCCGCCCCATGCCTCGATGAAACCGCCGCGCTTCAGCTCCGGCGTGCAGGGGGAGTGGTCGCTGACGACGACGCCGAGCAGTTCCTCGGCCAGCGCATCCCAGAGCTGCTCGCGGTTGCTGCGCTCGCGGATCGGCGGCGCGCATTTGTACTCCGTGTGCCCGTGCGGCACGGCCTCCGCCTCGAAGTGGAGGTAGTGCGGAGTCGTCTCCGCCTGCAGTGGGAGCCCTTCCTCGCGCGCCTGCCGGAGAATGCGCAGCGCACTCGACGAAGAGAGATGCACGACGTGAATCCACGCCCCGGTATCGCGGCAGACGCGCAGCAGCAGCTCGATCGCCGCATCCTCGGCGGCATTCGGCCGTGAGCGCAGGTACGTCGCGTACTCGGCCGGATCCCCACTCGGCTCGTGTAGATGTTCTGCGAGCTCCGCATGCACGAGCAGCGGCGCGCCGGTCGGCGCCAACTCCTTCGCCGCCTCCCGCAGCCCGCGCTCGTCGACGTTCGGAAAATCGTCTACGCCCGAGTGGACGAGAAAGCACTTGAACCCCCGCGCCCCGGCCTCGAGCATCGGCCGCAGCTCCCGCGTGTTCCCCGGAACCACCCCGCCCCACAACTCTACGTTCACCACACCGCGCGCCACCTTCTGCTTCATTTCCAGCGCGCTCAGGGTGGTGGTCGCCGGAATGGAGTTCAGCGGCATATCCACGATCGTCGTGATCCCCCCGGCCGCGGCCGCCCGCGTCGCCGTCTCGAACCCCTCCCACTCCGTCCGCCCCGGCTCGTTCACATGCACGTGCGAATCGACCAGCCCCGGCATGACCACCAGCTCGCCGTAATCGACGTCCGCCGCGCCATGCGGCTCGATCGCGGCGATGCGAGAACCGTCGAGCACGACGGTGGCAGGGCGGATGCCGTCAGGCAGAACGACACGGGTGCTGCGGATACGCATGGGGTGATGCTACAGCGGCGGGCTTGAATGGTAACTTTAAGCATGTGGCGCGATCTCTCAACGGAATCGGGACGAGGTACGAGGTATGGGGTATGAGTGAACGCTCCCGCCCACTCATGCCTCATACCTCATGCCTCGTACCTCTGACCCCATGACCACCTTCTTCCAAACCGAAAGCGACCTCATAAACGCCGGTGCTCCCTTCGTCGCCGTCACCGTCGTTGACACCGTCGGCTCCACGCCGCAGGACCGCGGCGCGAAGATGCTGGTGACGCGCGAAGGGCGGGTCTTCGGCACTGTCGGCGGGGGCAAGGTCGAGGTTCGCGCCATCGCCGAGGCGCAGGCGCTGCTCGAAGACGACACTGCGCCGAAGACCCGCTACTTCCAGTGGTCGCTGGAAAAAGACATCGGCATGACCTGCGGCGGCATCGTGCGGGTCTACTTCGAAGCCTTCAACGTCGTCCGCTGGAACATCGTCGTCTTCGGCGCCGGCCACGTCTCGCAGTCGCTCGTCGAGATGCTGCTCAAGCTCGACTGCCGCGTCACCTGCATCGATCCGCGCGAGGAGTGGCTGGCCCGGCTTCCGGAATCGCCGCGGCTCACGAAGGTGCTCGAGCCCGACATGCCGTCGCACGTCGAGAAGATTCCGGAAGGCTCGTACGTCGTGTTGATGACCATGGGCCACACCACCGACCGCCCGATCCTGGTCGAGATCCTCCGCACCCGCAAGTTCCCGTACCTTGGGGTGATCGGCAGTAACGCCAAGGCCAAGCGCCTGCGGCAGGATGTGCTGAACGCCGGTCTCCCGGAAGAGCTGACCCGCGCCTTCTTCTGCCCGGTGGGCCTGCAGATCGGCTCCAACCATCCGCAGGAGATCGCTGTCAGCGTCGTCGCACAGATGCTGCAGGTGCGCGGCTGACGACGAGAGATGAGCGATGAGAGATGAGCGATGAACGGAGTCGGCGGCGTTCATCTCTCATCGCTCATCTCTCATCTCTCGTTCACGCGTGAGGCACTGTTGCTGCACAGGTGCGCGCCGTGACGAAGATCTCCGAGCGCGCGCGGCAGTACGGCATCGAAACTTCCTATATCGACGCGGCCGGCAAAAGACAGCAGGCCAGTAAAGCGGCACTCACGGCGGCCATCGAGAGACGCTCCGTCCATCGCAAAGAACCGCGCGCCGTCGAGCCGGTCTCGGTCCTCTGGGGCAACGACCGGACGATCGACGTCGACCTTCCCGACGGCACGCCCGTGGAGTGGGACCTCCAGCTCGAAGACGGCGCGTGGCGGTCCGGCCGTATCGACGTCCTCGGCGGCACGATCTCGCTCGACCAGCCGCTCCCTCCCGGGTATCACACCCTCCGGCTCAACGGCACGCACGAGACCTTCGTCATCGCCGCGCCGATGAAGGCCGCCGCGCCGCGCAAAAAGACCTGGGGCGTGTTCGCGCCGCTCTACGCCGCCCGCACGCGCCGGAGCTGGGGCGCCGGCGACCTCGGCGACCTGCTCGCCTATTCGAGCTGGGTCGACCATCACGGCGGCGGCGTCGTGGCCACGCTGCCGATGCTGGCCGCGTTCGACGACGAGCCGAGTCCCTATTCGCCGGTCAGCCGTCTCTTCTGGAACGAGATGTACCTCGACGTCACCCGCCTCCCGGAATTCCAGCCCGGCGACGCCGATGAAGGGGCGATCGCGCACCTGCAGCAGACCCGCACCGTCGACTATCCGGGTGTCCGCCGCGAAAAGCGCCGCGTCCTGGAGCGCTGCGCGGAGCGGTTCCCCGGCAGCGTCGACTACGAGCGCTTCACCTCCCACGCGAGCGAGTACGCCGCCTTCCGCGCGCGCGGCGACGAGCGCGAGGCGCGCTATCACCTCTACGTCCAATACCGGATGGCGCAGCAGATGCGCGAGGTCGCCAACGCCGCCCGCCGCCTCGGCGCCGGCCTCTATCTCGACTTTCCCCTCGGCGTGCATTCCGCCGGCTATGACACCCACCGCTACGCCCACGTCTTCGCCAAAGGCATCGCCACCGGCGCGCCGCCCGACCTCTTCTTCACCAAAGGGCAGAACTGGGGCTTCCCGCCGTTCGATCCCGACGCCCTGCGCGAAGACCACTACGCCTACTTCCGCGCAGCCGTGCGGCACCACGTCTCCCACGCCGGCATCCTCCGCATCGATCACGTCATGGGCCTGCATCGCCTCTACTGGATCCCGGACGGGAACGAAGCGAAGGACGGCGTCTACGTTCGCTACCACGTGGACGAGCTCTACGCCATCCTCGTCCTCGAATCGCGCCGCCACGGCTGCGTCATCGTCGGCGAAGACCTCGGCACAGTGCCTGCCGAGGTGCCGAAGAAAATGAGCCGGCACGGCCTGCGGCGGATGTACGTCGTCCAGTACGAGATCCAGCCCAACGCCCCGCCGCTGCCGCCCCCGCCGGAGGCCTCGGTGGCCAGCCTCAACACCCACGACATGCCCACCTTCGCCGCCTGGTGGAACGGCAAAGACATCGACGACCGCCTCGCCCAGGGCCTCCTCGGCGACGCGGGCGCGCGCCGGGAGCGCGACACCCGCGAAACGATGCGGCGCGCACTCGTCAAGTCGTACGTCGACGGCTTCACCGACCAGTCCGCCCCGGTGCTCGAATCACTGCTCAGCTATCTCGCCTCCAGCAACGCCGAGATCGTCCTCCTCAACCTCGAGGACCTCTGGAACGAGCTCGAGCCCCAGAACGTCCCCGGCCTCCCCGAAAAGAGCTGGCGCCACCGTTTCCGCATGAGCCTCGAAGAGGCGCAGGCGGACGGGAGAATCCGGAAGGTGCTGACGAATGTGAACGGGAGGAGGGGAGGGGTGGAGGGGCCGTAGCGGGGCGCACGCGCCGCCCGCCGGGGTTCACGCGCCTTACGTCTTCGTCTTCTTCGGAAACAACGTCACGTCGTTGATCCCATCGAATCCGGAGTCTGTGGTGATGAGCTCGGTCCGGTTCTGGCGGGCAAAGGCCAGCATCATCGCGTCCGCCATGGCCAGACCGTGCGCGAGACTCAGATCGGCCGCGGTGAGCGCGATCTCCTCTGTCAGGTCAGCGACCGTGGTCTTCTTCATCGTCGCGACGGCGGCGAGTGCATCGTCTTCCGACCGTTCGCGTTTGATCCATTTGTAGACCTCGTAGATCGCCACGGTCGGTGTGATGACATTCGACGGCTGCCGTAAACGCCTGGCGAATTCCTCCGCGTATGGTCCATCGGCGAAGAATTCGATCCAGCCGGAGGAATCGAGAACGATCAAATCCGATCCTTCTTTTCCCGGAACCCCGTCGTACGAATTCCTCGCACGAACCCACGCATCGACGCAATCGGCTTATCCGGAACGAGGGTGATCTGCCCGCCCTTGGCGATCACCTGAAATTCCTGCCCGACGCGGATATCGGCACTTTGCCTCACGTCCTTTGGGATGACAACTTGATACTTCGAAGATACTTTTGTTCGTCCCATGACGTGAGCTCCTGGTTGATCGATATGCTGGAGCGTAAGACGATCGGGGACGTGCGTCAACTTGCAGACAGCGAATGTGTGAAGGCGAGGAGGAGTAGGGAGGAGGGGGCGTGAGCCGTGGCCACGCGCGACCGTTCATTTTCTCCCGGAAAGCCGATACCGCACTCTCCGGAACAAGTCGTCCTCACGTTCTGATGAATGGGACGCGACGGACGACAGGCTCCCGTCCTCGCCGATGCGATACCGCATCGTTTCCAGCACGTTCATCGACGCGACGAAGCCCGTTTCCGTCGAATCGGCAAATGCGACATGGATCGTCGTTCCCGCCGTCGTCAGCTTTTCCTCGCGCAACCACCCCAGCGCCAGCGAAACGACAGGCTCCGCCGCTGCCTCCATCTCGCTCCGCGAGCGATCATTGAAGGCGGAGTTACAAATACCAACCCACAACGATGCCGGACTCCCGCTCTGTTCGAGCAGCATCTGACCCGCGCTGTACGTGGCCTTCACAGTCGCACCGGGAACCAGTGCGCCTACCCGTGCCGCAAGCTCGTCAATCTCGAACCAAGTGTACTCGTCCATCGGAGTTCATCGTACGCACTCAGAGCTGCCACGGGAACTCATCGTTGGGAGGATCGCGCGGAGGGGAGGTGCCGCCGGGGCATTCGAACCAAGGACCACTACCGGCGGCAGTCGAACAGGCTGTTCTGGAAGCGACGGAGACCTCTGAGACACTCGGCGAAACATAACTTGATTGTCATCCTGAGCCGCAGGAACTTTGCATCGAAGCGGAGATCGTGACGGCGAAGGACCTGGGTGGGAGGGGGCACGTAGCGCTCCCCCGCCCGCCCAGGTCCTTCGCCGCCATGCTTTTTGTTCCAGGGGAGATCTCTGTGGCTCAGGATGACAAGATGACTCACGTCCCATCCGCGGCAAAGAGGTGGCAGGCTGTTTCTGTGATCAGAGTCTGCTCAGAGCTGCCAGGGGAATTCTCCGTTGGAAGGTCTGGGCGGAGGGGGAGGTGCTGTGCTACTCGAAGTAAAAAGGCCGGACAATGTTGCGGTGAGGAAGGCCGCCAAAAGCAAGTAGCGCATTGGATACTCCAGTGTTCATGAGCATAGCGGCCGGCAGAGAGGAGTTGTTACCGCGAAGCAAGGGGTTCGGTTTCAATCGGTGACAGGACGCGAGGTCCAGCGGCGTTTACAGAAGAAGTGATTCGGCCAACACGTCCCGCCGGCGGACGGCGTCTCGCCGTAAGGGGTGAGTGGTTCCCTACACCTGCACTCTTGCCGGCGTCGTTCCTACCTGCGCGAACCACGTCACGCCGTCCGCCACGAGGTCGAATTCGAGCACGTTCCCCGGCTCGAACGAAGGTAACTCGTACGCAAGCTCCACGCTCTCGCCCGGCGCCACCCGCGAGCGCAGCGGTTCCCGGTGGAATTCGAAATCGCGCAACGTCCCATCGGCTGCGAAGAGGTGACATCCGAGACCGACGCCGCCGAGGTTCTCGCTCGCGGGGAGCCAGATGCTGGTGCCGGTGTTTTCGAGGGTGGCGTGGACCGTGCGGCCGGTGAGGGTGACGATAAGGCGCGCCGCAAGCCCCTCCACCCTCCTGCTGTCCAGTGGCTCCGTCCCTTCCTTATATAGATAGAAGTTCCGCACGTTGCCCATGAACTCGCGGGTCCAGTTGGCCCAGCGGAGGTAGGTCTCGCCGGCCTGCAGCAGGTCTTCGTACTGGTCGAGCGTGATGTGGAAGGGGCGGGCGTTGAAGGCGGCGAGTTTGATGTCGGTGAAACCGAGGGTCTGGGCGGTGGTCCAGAGGGCGTGGATGTCGACGTCGTTTTCGACGACGCCGTAGGTGCGCATTTCGAACTGCGACTGCGGGGTCTGGGAGTGGTGGGGGCCGGGCTCGGCGAAGGCGGCGATGCCGCCGGGGCGGAGGATGCGCGCGAATTCGGCGAGGACGGTGTCGGAGTTGGTGACGTGGTGGAAGGCGTCGAAGGTGACGACGCGGTCGACGCTGGCGTCGGGGACGTCGATGCGATGGCCGTCGAAGCGGGCGAAGCGAGGCTCGGGGCGGTTGCCGATGATGGGGAGGCGGCGGTAGAGTTCTTCTGCGATCCTTAGAGCGGTGGATGAGACGTCGGTGAGGATGGACTGGCAGCCGAGCTGGGTGAGGATGCGCGAGAGCCAGCCGGTGCCGGAGCCGAATTCGAGGACGGTCAGGCCGGGATAGAGACGGAGACCTTCGAGCAGGACCGCGACGTTGATCAGCAGGGTCGGGGTGTCGCCGGCGTTGGCGAACGGTTTGGCGAGGTGGTGCTCCCAGTTCTGCAGGCCGGAGAAGTACTCCTCGGCGGTGCGGTTGAGCTCTTCGACGGAGGCGTTGGCGATGAGCTGGCGGACATCGATGAAGTCGCGGGCCGGAGTCTCCTGCGGGATCTCATGGCGGCGCGGTTCGAGCGCCGTGCGATCGACGGCGTGCTCGGCGCGTTTACGGACGTAGATGGTGGAGACGTCGACGTCGCCCTGGCGCTCGGTGACCATGTGCGTCTCGCGGCAACCGGCGTCGTCGAGGGTCGCGAGTACGGTCGAGAGGTCATAGAGATAGGGATGCAGGAACGGCATCGCAGCCGGTTTGCGCAGCAGCAGGTTGGCGGCGCGGTTGGCGCCGGGTGCGGTGCGGCGGATCCAGCGGGCGAGCGCGACGGCGGGACGGGTGGCGCGGCGGTAGGGGAAGCTGAGGATGCCGACGCCGCGGTCGGCGAGGTGGCGTAGGAGGCGCCGCAGCAGTGGGATCCCCTCGGACGGCGGGATGTGGTGGAAGACCAGCGAGGCGTTGAGAAGGTCGAAGCCGGCGGTTCCGTTCAGGAGCTCTTCGTGACTCTGAAAGGTGACGTTGGCGGCGCCGAAGCGCACGGCGTTGCCGCGGGCGAGATCGCGCATGGCGGGGGAGACGTCGACGGCGACGACTTCGGCATCGGGAAAGCGGCGGGCGAGGGGGATGGCGACGCGGCCGGGGCCGCAGCCGAACTCGAGAATCGAGCGCGGATCGAACAGCGGTGTGACATGCTGGCGGACGACCTCGATGGAACGGGTCACGTAGTTTTCGCCTGTCGCAAAAAACTCCGCCTCGCTTTTCGCGTCGAAGTTGGCGCGGAGGAATTTCCCCTCCGTCAGCACGGCGAAATAGGGTTCGGTCGCGGCATGGCGGTTCCACGTCTCCTGAGCGCTCACGGCGCATATCTTATCGGGGCGCGGAAGGGGCGTGAGGATTGCTACCGCTCCGTCGAAGTAGCTTCGGCTGAAGTACTACGCAGGAAAGGGTTCATGGCCAGTAAGAAAAAGAAGGATTCCGCCAGGGGCGGCAGCTCTGCAACACCGGGCGGGACCGGTACGAAAAAACGGGTTACCACGAAGACTCCGGCAAAGACCACCGCGAAGGCCGCGCCCGGGCGCGCGGCCGCTCCGGAGTCCGACCCGATGCCGCCGCCGAACGCGGCCTTGGAGGAGTTGCTGACTGTCGGCGCGGACGTGGTGCCCACGGTGCCGGTCGCAGCGGAGGCTTCGGCGAGTGCGACCGCGGATGTGCGCGGGGTGACGAGTACTGACGATGAGCTGTTGAGCGAAGGAGGAGCGATTCTCAATGACGTTCCTCCGTCCACGCTTCCACCGAGTGCTGTCGATCCGGATCGGATGCGCGAACAGACGGCGGATCGGGGCGAGGGGGCGATTTCTCCCGAGAGCGGGCCCGTCGAAGACGGGCGGACCGGTCGGCCGCGGGCCGGCGCTCCGCTCAGCGGTCCGCAGGACGTGGCGGACGGCGACGAGTCGGCCGTCCGGGAGCACACCCGGGAGCACACCATGGATCAGATCGAGCCCGTGAGCACACTCACGCGGCCGGGGTCTCTGCTGACGGACTGGGACCTTCATCTCTTCAATGAAGGGACGCATCACAAGCTGTGGGAGAAGCTCGGCTCGCACCTCGTGCCGGGCGGAGTGATGTTCGGGGTCTGGGCGCCGAATGCGGCGCGGGTGAGCGTGGTCGGCGATTTCAATGCGTGGGACACCGGCGCGCATCCGCTGCAGGCGCGCGGCGAGGCGGGGATCTGGGAAGGATTCGTTCCCGATCTCGAGCGCGGCGCGACGTACAAGTACCACATCGTCTCGCGCCACACCGGCTACAGCGTGAACAAGGCCGATCCGATGGCCGTGCGTCACGAGACGCCGCCGGCAACGGCCTCCAAGGTGTGGGACCTCGAATACGAATGGAACGACGCCGAGTGGATGCGCACGCGCAAGGCGCGCAACTCGTACGAGGCGCCGATGACGACGTACGAGGTGCACCTCGGCTCGTGGCGGCGCGTCTCCGACGACGGCAATGCGCCGCGCTCCATGAGCTACCGCGAGATCGCCCAGCCGCTCGCCGAGTACGTGCAGAAGATGAATTTCACGCACGTGGAGCTGATGCCGCCGCAGGAGCATCCGTTCTATGGCTCGTGGGGTTACCAGGGGACCGGCTACTTCGCGCCGACCAGCCGCTTCGGGACGCCGCAGGATTTCAAGTACCTGATCGACGTGCTCCACCAGCACGACGTCGGCGTGATCATCGACTGGGTGCCGTCGCATTTCCCGAGCGACGAGCATGGCCTCGGCTACTTCGACGGCACGCATCTCTACGAGCACGCCGATCCGCGCAAAGGGTTCCAGCCCGACTGGGGCTCGCTGGTCTTCAACTACGGCCGCAGCGAGGTGCGCTCGTTCCTCCTTTCGAGCGCGCTCTACTGGCTGGACGAGTACCACGCGGACGGGCTGCGCGTGGACGCCGTGGCGTCGATGCTCTACCTCGACTACTCGCGCAAGGCGGGGGAGTGGCTCCCGAACGAATTCGGCGGGCGCGAGAACATCGAGGCCATCTCGTTTCTCCGGCGCGTGAACGAGGACGTCTACAAGGTCCATCCCGACGTGCAGGTCATCGCCGAGGAATCGACGGCGTGGCCGATGGTCTCGCGGCCGACGTACGTGGGCGGACTCGGGTTCGGGATGAAGTGGGACATGGGGTGGATGCACGACACGCTGCGGTACTTCTCGAAAGACCCGGTGCACCGCAAGTTCCACCACAACGACCTGACCTTCCGGATGATGTACGCGTTCACGGAGAACTTCGTGCTGCCGCTGTCGCACGACGAGGTGGTGCACGGCAAGGGCTCGCTGATGGGGAAGATGCGCGGCGACGAGTGGCAGCGCGCCGCCAATCTCCGCCTCCTCTTCGCGCACATGTATGCGAGCCCCGGCAAGAAGCTGCTGTTCATGGGCGGCGAGCTGGGGCAGTACCGCGAGTGGAACCACGACGCGCAGCTCGACTGGGACCTGCTGCAGCATCCGGTACACGCCGGCATCAACCGCTGGGTCGAGGACCTGAACAAGGCCTATCGCGACATCCCGGCGCTGCACGAGCTGGACATGTCGCCGGAAGGCTTCGCGTGGATCGACTGCTGCGATACGGAGAACAGCATCGTCAGCCTGATGCGCCGCTCGAAGTCGCGCCCGAACAAGATCGTGGTGGTGGTGCTGAATTTCACGCCGCAGGAACGCCACAACTATCAGATCGGAGTGCCGCGCGGCGGTCACTGGCGCGAGGTGCTGAACAGCGACGCGCCGGTTTACGGCGGCAGCGCTCAGGGGAACATGGGCGGCATCGACGCGGTGCCGCTTCCGCTGCACGGGCGGCGCTGGTCGGTGACGATCACGCTGCCGCCGCTGGGAGCGGTGTTCTTCGTCTCGGAGGAAGAACCGGACGCCGGACAGGCAACCGAAGTCGAACAAGAGCTCGAGGTGGCAGCCGTTGTCTGAACGAGCGAAGCCATTTCTCAGCGCACGCCTGCTCGACGGCAACCGCTGCGAGTTTCGCGTCTGGGCGCCGCAGTGGGAGCGCGTGGAAGTGCACATCACCGCGCCGCGCGAGCGGCGCGTACCGATGCAGAAGGACGCCGCCGGATATCACGAGGCGGTCGTCGACAACTGCGGCGAAGGGACGCGCTATCTCTTCCTGCTCGACGGCAAAGATGAGTGGCCCGATCCCGCATCGCGCTCGCAGCCGGAGGGCGTGCACAAGCCCTCCGAGGTCGTCGGGAGCGCCTTCGAGTGGCACGACGAGGGATGGACCGGAGTCGCACTCGAGGACTACATCGTCTACGAGCTGCACGTCGGGACGTTCACGCAGGAAGGGACGTTCGACGCCGCGATCGCCCATCTCGATCATCTGAAAGAGCTCGGGATCACGGCGGTCGAGCTGCTGCCGGTGGGGCAGTTCCCCGGTACCCGCAACTGGGGCTACGACGGGACGTACGTCAATGCCGCGCAGGATTCGTACGGCGGGCCGCGCGCGCTGAAGCGTCTCGTCGATGCGTGCCATCAGCGCGGCATGGCCCTCCTCCTCGACGTGGTCTACAACCACCTCGGGCCTGAGGGGAACTATCTCAGCCAGTACGGCCCGTACTTCACCGACCGCTACAAGACGCCGTGGGGGCTGGCGCTGAACTTCGACGGCGCCCGCAGCGACGACGTCCGCTGGTTCTTCATCCAGAACGCGCTGCAGTGGGTGGATGAGTTTCACGTCGACGGCCTGCGCGTCGACGCCGTCCACGCGATCGTCGACCATTCCGCGGAGCCGTTCCTGCAGGACCTCTGCGAGTCGGTGCGGAAGCGGGCGGCGGAGCTCGGCCGCCGCATCTACACCATCGCCGAGAGTGACCTCAACGACCCGCGGGTGATCACGCCGAAGGAGGACTACGGCCTCGGCTTCGACTCGCAGTGGATGGACGACTATCACCATTCGCTGCACACGCTGCTGACGGGCGAGCAGGACGGCTATTACGAAGGCTTTCCGCCGAAGGCGAGCAATCTCGCCCGGGTGATGCAGAACGGCTACCTCTACATCGGCCAGCATTCGACGTACCGGGCGCGCAAGTACGGCCTCAAGCCGAAAACGACGGACGGTGCGCAGTTCGTGGTCTCGTCGCAGAACCACGACCAGGTCGGCAACCGGATGACGGGCGACCGCATCGCCGCGCTCCTGTCGGTCGAACGCGTTCGTCTCGCCGCCGCGGCGATCATCCTCTCGCCGTTCGTACCGATGCTGTTCATGGGAGAGGAGTACGGTGAGACGGCGCCGTTCCAGTACTTCACCTCGCACTCCGACCCCGACCTGATCGAGGCGGTCCGGAAGGGGCGGCACGAGGAGTTCGACGACTTCATCTGGCAGGGGGATCCGCCCGACCCTGACGCGGAGGAGACCTTCCAGCGCTCGAAACTGAACTGGTCGCTACTCCGGCGCGACGAGCATGCGTCGATGCTCCGGCTCTACAGGGAGCTCCTGGCGCTGCGCCGCGACACTCCGGCACTGCGGAATCTCGACCTGCGCGCGGCCGAGACGCACGCGGACGACGAGCGCAACGTGCTGCTGGTCCGCCGCGGCGATGTGCTGCTCGCGTTCAACTTCAGCGACAAGGCCCAGACTGTGGAGAACCCGTTCGGCAACGTGTCGTGGCAGCCGCTGCTCGACACGGGCGCTTCGGACGGCAGCCGGATCACGCTGCCGCCGGTGTCGTTTGCGCTCTGGAGTACGTCGTAGATGTTCCGCATTCCGCTCGCCACGTACAGGATCCAGTTCAATGCCGATTTCACGTTTCAGGACGCGCGGCGAATCGTCCCGTACCTCGCCGCCCTCGGCATCACCGATCTCTACTCTTCGCCGCTGCTGCGGCCGCGGAAGGGGAGCACGCACGGCTACGACATCGTCGACGCGAGCTCGCTGAACCCTGCGCTCGGTACGCCCGACGATTTCACGGAGCTGCAGGGAGAGCTCGACCGCCACGGCATGGGGCTGCTGCTCGACATCGTTCCCAACCATATGGCGGCCAGCCACGAGAACGCCTGGTGGATGAGCGTCCTGGAGAACGGGCCGCAGTCGCGCTATCTGCACTACTTCGACATCGACTGGCGCGGTGACAAGGTGCTCCTCCCGATCCTCGGCAAGCCGTATGGCGAGACGCTGGAGTCGGGAGAGCTGAAGCTCGGTTTCGACGCCGAGGGCTTCTTCCTCATGTACTACGACAAGCGGCTGCCGATCGCGCCGCAGTCGTATCACCTCGTGCTGCGCGAGTGCATCGAGTCGCTGCCGCAGGAAGGGCCGGCCATCGAGATTCGCGACCTGGTGAGTAACGAGGACTCGTTCGCCAACAGCCGGTTCCTCAAGGACACGCTGTGGCGGGTGCAGGAACAGTCGCCGGAGTTCCGGCAGGCGCTCGACGCGGCGCTGGAGAAGCTCAACAGCGACTTCGACCTGCTCGACCGCGTGCTCGACGGCCAGTGGTACCGCCTTGCGTACTGGCGCATTGCCAGCGAGACCATCAACTACCGCCGCTTCTTCGACGTCACCGACCTGATCGGGCTGCGCGTCGAGAACCCCGAAGTCTTCGAGATGCGCAACCGGGTCATCCTCCAGATGATCGCTGACGGGAAGGTGACCGGTGTACGGATCGACCATATCGACGGGTTGTTCGATCCGATCAATTACCTGACCAAGCTGCAGCTCCGCCTCGGAGATCCGGCCACGGAGGAGCGCGAGACCTTTTACGTCGTGGTGGAAAAGATCCTCGAGCACGGCGAGGTGCTGCCGCCGGCGTTGCGCTGCGCGGGAACGACCGGGTACGACTTCCTCGATACCGTCAACGCGGTCTTCGTCGACCCGGCGGGACTGGCGACGCTGACCGACGCGTATCAGACCTACACCGGCCTCACCGCATCGTACGAGGATGTGGTGTACGAGAAGAAGAAGCAGGCCATCGACCAGCTCTTTTACGGCGAAATGCGCGCGCTCGGCGCGCACCTCGGCACGCTCGCCGTGGCGGATCGCAACGCGCGCGATTTTTCGCCCAGTGAGCTGCTGGCCGCACTGATCGAGATCACGGCCTGCATGCCGGTCTATCGAACGTACGTGCGCGAGGCGGCGATGACCGCGGGCGACCGCGCGTACATCGATCAGGCGATCGCGGAAGCGCGCCGCCGCGCGAAACACGTCGACCGCCGGCTCCTCCACTTCGTCGAGCGCGTCCTGCTGCTCGATCCGCCGCCGTACATCGCCGGGGAGTGCGATCACTGGCTGGAGTTCGTGAAGCGCTGGCAGCAATTCACCGGGCGGGTCATGGCCAAGGGCGTCGAGGACACCGCCTTCTACAACTACAACCGCCTGCTGTCGCTCAACGAGGTCGGCGGCGAGCCGGGACGCGGCGGCGGCTTCGACGGCGTGCGCGAACTGCACGAGCGCAACGAGCGGATGGCGGCGGCGTGGCCGAACACGATGAACGCCACCTCGACGCACGACACCAAGCGCGCCGAGGACGTACGGGCACGGATCAGCGTCCTCTCGGAGATGCCGGACGTCTGGACGCGCGAGGCGCGGAAGTGGTCGCGCGTCAACGCACCGCTCAAGCGCGATGGTGCGCCCGACCCGAATGAAGAGTGGATGATCTACCAGACCCTTGCCGGCATGTGGCCCCTCGACGACGCGGAGCTGGCGTCGGTGCCGGACCGCCTGCGCATGTTCCTGGAAAAAGCGGCGCGCGAGGCAAAGACGCACTCGAGCTGGCTCTCGCCGAACGCCGATTACGAGAAAGCGCTGCAGGACTTCGCCACGGCGGTCATCGACCACCCCCCGTTCCTCGAAGGCTTCCGCCGCCTGCAGAAACGCATCGCCTTCCACGGCATGCTCAACGCGCTCTCCCAGGTCGTGCTCAAAGCCTGCAGCCCCGGCGCCCCCGACTTCTACCAGGGCACCGAGCTGTGGGACTTCAGCCTCGTCGACCCCGATAACCGCCGCCCGGTCGACTACGAAAAACGGACGGCGATGCTCGAACGGATGTCTCCTCCGACCACGCTCCTGCGCACCTGGGTGGACGGCCGCATCAAACTCTTCGTCACCGCCCGCGCCCTCGCCGCACGCGCCAGGCACGCGGAGACTTTCCGGTCCGGCGCGTACCGCGCCCTGGAGACCGGCACCGAGAACGCCGTAGCCTTCGCCCGCGGCGAGGACATCGTGGTCGTCGTCCCCCGCCTCACCACGCGCCTCGTTAAACCGCCGCAGTTCCCGCTCGCCGAGGTATGGGGCGAGCACGCTCTTTCCGTGGGCGGCCGCTGGCGGAACGCGTTCACGGAAGAGGTTGTCGAAGGCGACACTCTTCCGCTCCGTGAGGTGTTTGCCGCGTTCCCGGTGGCCATTCTGGAACGGGCGTAGAATTGAGCGCAGGAAACCGTCATGGCAGTCGCAGCCACCAACCGTCTGACCTACGAGGATTACGTGAAGCTCCCGGATGACGGGAATCGCTACGAGATCATCGACGGAGAGCTGTACGTGAATCCTTCGCCCGTTCCACGGCATCAATTTATCGTGGCCGCGCTCAACGCTGCATTCGTGAACTATTCGTATGTGCACGGCGGCAAGGTCGCAGGCTCGCTCGACGTCGTACTCGCGGATGACAGGGTCGTTCAGCCGGACGTTCTCTTCATCAAAGACGAACGTGCGTCCATCATCGGCGGAAAGAACATCCAGGGCCCGCCGCACATCGTGGTCGAAGTCCTCTCCGACGGAACGCGCCGCTACGACGAGATCCAGAAGCGGAAGCTGTATGAGTCTGCCGGTGTCGACGAGTACTGGGTCGTCGACCCGGAACTGGAGTTGGTGAAGATCTTTCGGCTCCAGGGCGGGACGTACACGAAGACGGCGGAGATCGACACCGACGCCGGCGGCACGATCACCTCACCGCTCCTTCCTGGCTTCGAGCTTCCGATCACGCGCGTATTTGCCTAGTATCCCGATCACCCCCACCGGCCCCCACACCCACCTTACCTCGCTCCACACCGTCTCCATCCCGCGGGCGCTGAAGAAGCCGGCGCCGATGGGGGAGACGCGGATGGGGGTCCAGGCGAAGAAGATGCGCTCGTTGGAGAAGGGGGCGAAGAGGGCGACGCCGAGGCCGCCGTCGGTGAGGGCGTCGAGGAGAGGGTGGGCGAGGGCGCAGACGAGGAGGAAGAGGAACGCCGGCCTTCGCGGCGCATCGCGCAGGATGGACGTAGCCAGGGCCGCCATTGCAACGGCGAAGGCGATCGAGTGGGTGATCCCGCGGTGCCCGAGCAGGTGCTCGTACGGGATGCCGAGCGGGAACGCGATCACGTCGAAGTCCGGGAGGATCGACAGGAACGCGCCGGTCGCGGCGACGCGGCCGGACAATCGCGGGCACCAGGTCTTCAGTAGCGCCACCGCGGGATGGGTCAGGATCGTCGGCACTAACTGCGTCCCGTCACCAGCGCCAGTTTCCACAGCTTCGCCGCGTGCTCGTGCGTCAGCACTCCGGCGCCGAGGCGCCAGCTCCAGTTGTGCTGTTCGGCGCCGGGGGTGTTCATGCGGGCGTCGCTGCCGAGGCTGAGGATGTCCTGGACCGGGACGATGGAGGTCTCGGCCACCGAGGTGTAGGCGGCGCGGATGAGGCCCCAGGCGATGTCGTCGGCGTTCGTGCAGCCGAGGTAGGCGAGGGCGTTCTCCCGCTCGTCGTCGGAGGCGCTCTCGAACCAGCCGCGTGCGGTGTCGTTGTCGTGGGTGCCGGTGTAGACCACGGTGCTCGGTTCGTAGCGGTGGGGGAGGTGCACGCTGTCGTTCTGCGCGAACGCGAACTGCAGGATCTTCATCCCCGGCAGGCCGGTCGATTTCCGCAGCTCATGAACGTCCTCGGTGATGAAGCCGAGGTCCTCCGCGACGAGCGGCAGGTCGCCGAGGCCGGTGCGCAGCGCGTCGAAGAGGGCGTTCCCGGGGCCGGGCATCCAGCGGCCGTGGACCGCGGTCTTTTCCTCGGCGGGGATCTCCCAGTAGGCGGCGAAGCCGCGGAAGTGATCGAGGCGGATGATGTCGGCGAAGCGGAGGTTGGTGCGCACGCGGGCCACCCACCAGCGGTACTCGGTCTCCCGCATCACGTCCCAGCGGTAGAGCGGATTGCCCCAGCGCTGGCCGGTGGCGCTGAAGTAGTCGGGCGGCACGCCGGCGACGACGGTCGGCTCCCCCTGCTCGTCGAGCTGGAACAGCTCCCGGTTGCCCCAGACGTCGGCGCTGTCGCAGGCGACGTAGATCGGCACGTCGCCCAGGATCCGGATGCCGCGCGCGTGTGCCGCCTCGCGGACCAGGCTCCACTGCCGGAAGAAGAGGAACTGGACGTACTGCCAGAACTGGATCGCCTCGGCGTGCCCGGTGCGGGCGGCAGTCAGCGCCTCCTCGTCGCGAGCCACGAGCGCCGCATCCCACTTCCACCACGGCGCGCCGCCGGCGCTCTCTTTGAGGGCCATGTAGAGCGCGTAGTCGTCGAGCCACTCGCGCTGCTCGCCGGCCTCGACGAAGGCCTGCAGCGCCGCGCGCTGTTCGGCCGTCGCACGCTCCTCGAAACGCTTCCACGACGTGTGCAGGAGTTGCGACTTGTACGTCTGGACGGTATCGAACTCCACATGCTCATCCGAAAAGCGCGGCACGTTGGCCACGTCGTCGGGATCGAGCAGCCCCTCGTGCAGCAGCCGTTGCGGCGAGATCAGGAGCGGATTGCCGGCGAACGACGAGAGGCAGCCATACGGCGACGCGCCGTAGCCGGTCGGGTTGAGCGGCAGCACCTGCCAGATGCGCATCCCGGCGCTCTGCGCCCAATCGAGAAACGCCACGAGCTCGTCCCCGAGATCGCCGATGCCATAGCTGCCGGGAAGCGAGGTCGGATGGAGAAGGACACCCGCGGTGCGGGGGGCGTCGGCGGGTGGGTGGGTGGAGGTGGGCATCGCCGGGAATCTTAAGGCATGGGGTACGGGGATGAGGTATGAGGTATGAGTAAAAGCTGCTGGGTGCGGGAGCCGCCGAAGGCGGCGGAAGATCTGTAGGCCCGCCCTTCAGGGCGGGTATCGCGCGGATCCCACGAAGGCGAGTCCGCGAAGCGGGCGACAGAACAGAGGGTACGCGCAAACCATATGCTGTCGTCCGCGGGTCTACAGATCTTTCGCCGCCTACGGCGGCTCCCGCGTGAGGGTGCGAGCTCGGGTGACAGGTTTTGCGCACCCGCGGCAAACATGGCAGGCACTCATCCCTCATACCTCGTGCCCCCCAACTCACCCTCCTGCCCCACGATCAACAACATCTCCCCAAGCGAGTCGAACATCTGCAGCCACTCCCGGGAGGCGTCCGTGGAGACTGCTTCGATGACCGGGCGCACGGTCTGGCGCATGCGGTAGTAGCGGTTCTGGGCGCGGCGGAGGTCGACGGGGAGGTTGGCTTCGCGGACGATGGCGACAAGGGTTTCGAGGGTTTCGAGGCGGTCGAGGTCTTCGGGGTTTTCGCGGAAGCGTTCGGTGGCGCGCTCGATGGCGTCGCGGAAGGCCATCAAGGTGGTCTCGTCGAGGGTGACGCCTTCGTCGCGCGCTTCGCGCAGGCGGGCTTCGAGCTCGGCGGGGGCGCCGAGGTCTTTTTCGAGCAGGCGGCGGATCTGGAGGTTGAGGTCGAACTCGGCGGCGGTCTGCAGGACTTTCGGCACCGGGATGCCGAGGCGGTTATAGAAACGCATCAGCGGGTCGTAGCGCTCGTGCAACTGACGGAAGGCCGACTCCGCTTCCTGGAGCGTGGCTACGATGAGCTCGCGCATGACCCGGCGCTGTTCGTCGCGGAAGAGGGAGCGGATGGAGATCGGCATCTCGCCGAAGTAGGTGTCGAGGAGGCGGATCACGTTCGGCATCTCCCCCGGCTCCATCGCCTCGAAGAGGCCGAGGCGCACCGAGTCGTAGTCCGCCTCCAGCCCCGCGTGACGCACTCCGCCGGTGAGCTCCGTCTCGCCGAGGTGCAGCACGGCGAATTCGAAGGAGGCGGTCTCGTAGGTGATGGTCGAGCGGACTTCGATCGCGCCGATGGCCAGCCGCGCCCGTCCGGCCTTGTGGATCTCGTGATCGCGCCGGGTGACCTCGTAGCAGTAGACGCGCGCGCGGTCGTCGAATTTGTCGAAGAGGGAGAGGACGGCGTAGTGCGCGGCGACGCGTCCGAGGTCGAGGCGCGCCTGAAGGACCTCGCGCGCGTAGATCTGGCGCGCGGTGCCGCGGTCGGCGATGTTGCTGCGTGCGCCCTCGAGGCGGTCCATGAACGCTGCTTCGAGGCCGGTGGCGCCAGCGCGTCCGGCGAGCTGGATCGCCCGGCCGGCGTAGTGGAGCACCTGCACGGTCTCGATGCCGGAGACGTCGCTGAAGAACCAGCCGCAGCTCGTGTACATCAGCATCGCGTAGCGCTGCATCTCCAGCAGCTCCAGCGCCGGAGAAACCGGTGTGCCCGGGACGGCGTGTTTGGCCAGGAACCGCGTGACGCTCTCGGCGGAGCGGTCGAGGATGACCTGGATGTAATCCTCGCGCGCGGCCCACGGGTCGCGCAGCAGCTTCGCTCCCTGGCGTTCGAAGATCCGTGCAATCTCGTCGCGCAGCCAGTCGAGGGCGTCGCGGAGCGGCGTGCGCCACTGCTGGTTCCATCCCGGGCTCGAGCCGGTGTGGCAGCCGCAGTCGCTGCGCCAGCGCTCCACGCCGTGCGCACAGCTCCAGGCGGTCCGCTCGAGGATGGCCACCTCGTGCGTCGGCGGGTGGGTCTCCAGATGCTCGCCGTAGTTCGTCAGCTTCGCGAGCTGCTGTTCCTCGATCACGCGCAGCGCGTAGGCGAGGGCCATCTCGCCGAAGCGGTGATGGTGGCCGTAGGTCTCGCCGTCGGTGGCGATGTTGACGAGCTGCGGGTGGTCGCGGTGGGGGCTGAAGGCGCCGGCGAGGCGATGGGCGAGGTTCTCGCCGCGCGCGAGTAACTGCTCGAACGCCACGGCGCGCGAGATCGGGCCGTCATAGAAGAAGATGACGATGCTCTTTCCGGACGGCAGCGGGCAGGCGTACGGCATGGTCGGGTCGATCCGGCCGTGCGCCGGCTGCCATTCCGTCTCGCCGATCCGCCGGCAGCGCGCCGCCTGATGCGGCTCCAGGATGGTGAAGATGATCCCTTCGGCTGCCAGCGCTTCGAGTGAGGCGACGTCGACCGCCGTCTCCGGCAGCCACATCCCGGCCGGCCTGCGGCCGAAGCGATGTTCGAAGTCGCGAATGCCCCAGCGCACCTGCGTTTGAATGTCGCGCGCATTTGCCAGCGGCAGGATGATGTGGTTGTACGCCTGGGCGATCGCGCAGCCGTGGCCGGAGTAGCGATCGCGCGACAGCCGGTCGGCCTCCAGGACGGCCGCGTAGGTATCGGGTGCAGCCGCCTGCAGCCAGCTCAGGAGCGTCGGGCCGAAGTTGAAGCTGATGGTCGCGTAGTTGTTGATGATGGCGCGGATGCGGTCCTGCCGGTCGAGGACGCGTGCGGTCGCGTTCGACTCGTAGCACTCGGCGGTGATCCGTTCGTTCCAGTCGTGCCAGGGGTAGGCGGAATCCTGCGTCTCCACCGCCTCGAGCCACGGGTTCTCCCGCGGCGGCTGATAGAAATGGCCATGGATGGTGATGAAGCGGGGCTGCATCGAAGGCGCATCGTAGCAGCCTCAGGGCTGAGGCCCGAGGGGCTGAGGGCCGAGGGAAAATCGAGGAATCAGAAAAGCCTTACACACTGCACGGCGCGGATCTCCCCGGCCCTCGGCCCTTTGCCCTCGGCCCTGTCTTTGCGTAGTAGAGTCCCGCTACTTTCGCATACGGAGCGATTTCATGGCAGAAAAGGGATGGGCAGTGCTTGCCGGGCTATTGCGCGCGAACGCGCAGGAGATCGTCAACGAGTGGGTGCGGCTGCAGCGACAGGACCTCGCGCTGCGGAACAATCTGCTGAAGGCGGGCGAGCTCGAACAGCAGTGCCGCGATTTCATCGAGCTGTTGAGCCGGGCCCTCGAGACCGGCGGCGGCGCGAACGTCAACACATCCGACACCTGGGCTCCGGTGCGCGACTTTCTGTCCGGGATCTCCCGCTCCCGCGCGCGTCAGGGCTTCAGTCCGACCGAGACCGCGACCTTCGTCTTCTCGCTCAAGCAGCCGGTCTTCGACGTGCTGCGCAAGAACGTCGCGGCCGAGGAGCTCACCGACCGGGCGTGGGACATCACCACCCTCCTCGATGCCCTCGGCCTCTACACCACCGAGACCTACCAGAAGGGGCGCGAAGAGATCATCGCCCGCCAGCAGCAGGAACTGCTCGAGCTCTCCACTCCGGTCGTGCAGCTCTGGGAGGGCGTGCTGGCGCTGCCGCTCATCGGCACGCTCGACAGCGCCCGTACGCAGGTGGTCATGGAGAGCCTGCTGCAGACCATCGTCGACACCGGCTCCGAGATCGCCATCATCGACATCACCGGCGTGCCGGTGGTCGACACGCTGGTCGCGCAGCACCTGCTGAAGACCGTCGCCGCGGCACGGCTGATGGGGGCGGACTGCATCATCAGCGGCATCCGTCCGCAGATCGCGCAGACGATCGTCCACCTCGGCGTGGAGATCAACGACGTCATCACCAAGGCTACGCTGGCCGATGCGTTTGCCATCGCCCTCAAGCGCGCCGGCTTGGCCGTCGTGCGCAAAGCTTCGGCCGGCCGCGCCGCCGGGGCGGCGGAGTAGCGCATGGAACAACGCATCCCGATCCTGAAGATGGGGAGGTTCCTCCTCGTCTCCATCCAGGTCGACATGGATGACCGGACGGCCATGACCCTGCAGGACGATCTCACCGCGCAGATCGTCAAGCATCGCGCACGGGGCGTGCTGATCGACATCTCGTCGCTCGACGTCGTCGATTCGTTCATCGGACGCATGCTGGCCAACACCGCCGCCATGGCGCGCATCCTCGACGCCGACACGGTCGTCGTCGGCATGCAGCCGTCGGTGGCGATCACGCTCGTCGAGCTGGGACTCTCGCTGAAAGGCGTGCGCTCCGCCCTGAACGTCGAGCGGGGGATGGAGTTGCTCCGTTCAATCGCCGAAGGCGGCGAATCGGAGGCGGAGCCAACGGATGCGGATCGCGAAGAGTGAGACCATGTCCGTGCGCGCGGCGCCGGAAGTCGTCGGCGTCCGTCACGCGGTACGCAAGTGGGCGGTGGAGCTCGGGTTCAGCCTCGTCGAGCAGACGAAGATCGTGACCGCCGCCTCCGAGCTGGCGCGCAACATGGTCGACTACGGCAAAGGCGGTACGCTGACGCTGGAGGGTCTCGACGACGGACACCGCCGCGGCCTGCGGCTGATCTTCGA
Source organism: Thermoanaerobaculia bacterium (assembly GCA_035629865.1). Taxonomy (GTDB): domain Bacteria; phylum Acidobacteriota; class Thermoanaerobaculia; order Gp7-AA8; family Gp7-AA8; genus QHVT01. The sequence goes on from DASPHC010000005.1 coordinate 81,387, forward strand.
GGATCACGGCCCGGGCATTCCCGACCTCGCCGCAGCGCTCCGCGACGGCTTCACCACCGGCTCGGGCATGGGCCTCGGACTCGGCGGCGCCAGGCGGCTGTCGAACGAGTTCGAGATCAAGACCGCTCCGGGCGAAGGTACGCGGATCGCGATCACGCGCTGGAGAGGCGTTTCGTGACGCGCCTGACGCGCATCGTCCGCGTCGGCGATGCGAGTGAAGTGGCGGGCGCACGCCGCCTCGCCACGCAAAGCGCACAGGCGCTGCGGCTGAGCGAAGTGGCGGCCGCAAAGGCGGCGCTGATCGCGACCGAGCTGGCCACGAACCTGATCAAGCACGGCGACGGCGGGTCGATTCTCTTCGGTTCGAACGGGCAGCCGGAGCATGGGCTCGCCATCGTCGCCATCGACAAAGGGCGCGGCATCGCCAGCATCTCCGGGGCCATGCGCGACGGATACTCGACCGCCGGAAGCTCCGGTACGGGCCTCGGCGCGATCAGGCGCGCGGCCACGTTCTTCGACGCTTACGCCGTTCCGGACCGCGGCACGGTCGTGCTCTGCCGGGTCGAAGACGAGTCCGCGCGCAAGCCGATCGTGGCGCTCCCGCCCCGCCTCACCTATGCCGGCATCTGTGTGCCCTATCCGGGCGAGGAACAGCCGGGCGATGCCTGGATGGCGTCGGTGTCGCGCGAAAGCGCCACGCTCGCCATTGCCGACGGCCTCGGTCACGGCCTGGCCGCGGCGACCGCTTCGACCGAGGCAGTCCGTCTCTTCTCGGAACGTTCCGAGTTGCCGCTCGACCGGATGCTGCAGGACGCCCACGGCGCTCTTCGGCCGACCCGAGGCGCCGCGATCGGCATCGCCCGGATTCACGCCACCGACGGCAAGGTCGACTTCGCCGGCGTGGGCAATATCGCTGGTACGATTGCGGACGACGACGGGCAACGGCGGGTGGTCTCGCTCAACGGCATCGTCGGTCACGAGATGCGCAAGGTGCAGACATTCTCGTATCCCTGGTCCGCTTCGGCGGTGCTGATCCTTCACTCGGACGGCATTTCGGCCAACTGGAGCATCTCGTCGTACCCGGGGCTCCTGCAGCACGATCCGACGCTGATCGCGGCCGTGATCTACCGCGATCACTGCCGCGGCAACGACGACGCCACCGTGGTCGTCGCGAAAGCTTCCTGATGGCAGTCACCCCGATCTCCTCGGTCTCGCTGCACTTCGAGTACGACCTCGTGGCCGCGCGGCGCCGCTCGCGCCAGATCGCGGCGCTGCTCGGGTTCGAGGAGCAGGACCAGACCCGCATCGCCACGGTGGCCTCCGAGATCGCCCGCAACGCGCTTCGCTACGGTGGCGGCGGACGGGTCGAGTTCGCCGTCGACAACCGCGCCGGCACGCAGACCCTCGTGCTCACGGTCGCCGATCGCGGGCCCGGCATCTCCAACCTCGACGACGTCCTCGCGGGGCGATACCAATCTCCCAGCGGCATGGGACTCGGCATCATCGGTGCGCGCCGGCTCATGGACGACGTCCAGATCAGCACCGGCGACAAAGGAACGACGGTGGTGATGTACAAGCGCCTGCCGCCGAACGCGCCGCTGCTGTCGAACGAGAGGCTGGTGAAGCTGGTCGACGAGCTGGCGCGGCAGCGGCCGGAAAGTCCTTTGGAAGAGATCCAGCAGCAGAACGCGGAGCTGTTGCAAGCCCTGGCCGAGCTGAATCAGCGAAGGGAAGAGCAGGAACGGCTGAACCAGGAGCTCGAGGATACGAACCGCGGCGTGCTCGCGCTCTACGCGGAGCTGGACGAGAAGGCGGAGTTCCTCCGCCGCGCCGACCATGCCAAGTCGCGGTTCCTCTCCGACATGGGCCACGAGTTCCGCACCCCGGTGAACTCGATCCTGGCCCTGACGCGGCTCCTCGAGGAAGCGCCGCTCGACGCCGACGGGCAGAAACAGGTGGCCCTCATCCGCCGTGCCTCCGAGGATCTCGAAAGCCTGGTCAACGACCTCCTCGATCTGGCCAAGATCGAGGCGGGGAAGATCGACGTCCGCCCGGCCGAGCTCGAGGTGACGAACCTTTTCAGCGCACTGCGAGGCATGCTGCGGCCACTGCTGCTCAACCGCTCCCTGTCGCTCGTGTTCGACGAGCCCGAGGGGATTCCTCCGATGTTCAACGACGAAGGGAAGATCGCGCAGATCCTGCGCAACTTCATCTCCAACGCCCTCAAGTTCACCGAGGGAGGAGAGATCCGGGTCACGGCGTCGCTGGCGGCGGGGAACACCGCGGTGATGTTCGGGGTCGCCGACACCGGCATCGGTATCGCGCCGGAAGACCAGGAGCGGATCTTCGAGGAGTTCACGCAGATCGACAACCCGTTGCAGCGCGCGCAGAAGGGGACGGGCCTCGGCCTCCCGCTCACGCGCAAACTGGCCACGCTCCTCGGTGGGCGCGTCGGCGTTCGCAGTACCGTCGGCTCCGGCTCGACGTTCTGGGCCGAGATCCCGATCCGCTTCGGCGGCGAAGAAGGGCCGGCGGCCCAGGGCGGCACGGTTCCCGGCGATACGCCGGCCGATGCGGCGCCGCTGCGCGTCCTCGTGGTCGACGACGACGAGGCGGCGCGCTACGCCGTGGCGAGTTTCGCCACCCGCCCGGGCACACAGATCCTCGAAGCGGACAACGGCCTGAACGGCATCGCCCGCGCCCAGACCGACCTCCCGGACATCATCCTGCTCGACCTGATGATGCCCGGCCTCGGCGGCCACGAGGTCCTGCAACGCCTGAAGAGCGACCCCGCCACCGCCGGCATCCCGGTCATCATCGTCACCTCCCGCTTCGTCAACGACGACGAGAAGAAGGCCATCCTCACCCGCGCCGCGAACGTAGTCTACAAGGGCGACCTGGCGCGGGAGACGGTGACGCGGGCGATCGACTCGGCGCTGGGGCGGTAAGTCACCTCAGCAACCGCTCCACGCACTCCGCCAAACCCTGCGGATCCACCGGCTTGCGGAAGACGCAGCGCACCATCGAGGGAAAGCGTTGCTCGATGACGGCGCTCGGGATCTGTTCGGGCGGGGCGGCGGTGATGATCACCACCGCGGGGAGCTCGTCCATGGTCTTGATCGACGGGTCGGACACCATCGCCTCGAGGGAGTCGAGAAAGTCGATGCCGGTCATGTAGGGCATCATCACGTCGAGAACGACCACGCGGTATCGATGCGTGCAGACCTGATGCAAAGCGTCGACGCCGTCGCGGGCGCCGTCGACGACGAAATCGGAATGCTCTGTCAGGTATTCGATGAGGAGAGCTCGAACCGGCTCATCGTCCTCAACGACCAGAATATCGGCCCGCGGCACGGTCATGCCCCGGCCCGGTCAAAAGCACGAACTCCGCCAGTGTCAGATGTTGCGGACCATCTCCAGCTGGCGGACGGTCCGCTTCGCGCCCAGCGCGTGGAAGAAGTGTTTGATCCCTTCGGCGCGCTCGTCGATGTTCATGATGCGCAGCGGTTTTCCCGCGACGGCGGCAGCCTGCCGGAGGAGCTGCGTTCCGATGCCGCGGCGCCGCGCCTCCCTCCGCACCGCGAACTGCGCGAGGTCGCCGTTGCTCGGGAAGACGATCGCGTAGGCATCGGAATCGCCGATGACCGTATACGTGTCCTTGGCGCGGCGCACCGAGGCGGTCGAGTTCTGCCACGCCGGCTCGACGTCCCACTCGGTCTCGGGAAGAGGAGAGGCGCTGTCATACTTTGCCTCGGAAGGGCCGCCGTCGAACGCCCAGCACTGCAGCCCGCGCTTCTCCTTGAAGCCGAGGCCGCGGTACAGCTCGATCGCCTTCGCGTTCGAGTCGATCACCTCCAGGACGTAGCGCGTGCAGCCCCGCTCGCGCAGCAGCACGGAGGATCGTTCCATCGTCTGCCGGGCGAGGCCCGACCGGCGATGCGACAGAACAACGCCCGTTCCGCTGTCGTAGCCCGAGGCTTCGCCCAGGCCGTTCAGCGTGAACGCGATCATCCGTTCGCCTTCGAAGACCCCGACGGATGCCTCCGGCACCCATCCGCGGCGCGTCAGCATTTCCAGAAGCTGCTCGCGCGACGGCCGGAGCTTGACCACGTAGTCGCTGAACGCCTCGACGAACGCCGCGTAGACGGCGTCAAAGTCCTCTGCTGTTAGGGTCCGTATCACCACGATCTCCTTTCTCGTAATGACGTGATGTGTGCGACGTGATGCCGGCTGTGCCAAGCGTACATCGCTAAGAGCCAGTCCAGCGTCGGCGTGCCCTGATGTTCAGGATGGCGGAACGTACGGCGGAAGTCCTCGTTCGTCATGGAGCGCAGAAGCCCGACCCAGCGCGCGTGTAACGATTCTAACAATGTTAGCGAAACTTCGGTAGGCGTATTGCGGGAGTCGGCGAGCTCTGCCCACAGCGACTCGTCGTATGGCCGGATCGTCGGCTCGCTCTCCGTGAGTGCGAGCTTCAGCCGGCAATAGGCGTTGAGGTGGCTGTCGGGGACGTGGTGCACGACCTGGCGTACCGTCCAGCCCCCATCGCGGTATGGCGTGTCGAGCTGCTCCTCGGAGAGCCCTGCCACCGCCTCGCGCATGCGGGCGGGCGCCGCGGCGATGGTGTCGATCATCGCCCGGCGCTCGTCCGGATTCAATTCGTCTCTTCTCTGGAACGGCCCGACGGGATAGCGCAGATCGTTCATCCCGAAAAGTGTATTACGACCTTACTTTTCGTTCCCATCCCAGTCGCGTCCGGCCTCTTTGCTGCCGTTGTCGTCGCGCACCTCGGGCTTCTCCGCTCCGAAGCTCTTGCCGCCCGACTTTCCAGCGCCCATGTTCCCGCCGCTCTCATGCTTGCGGCCCGGCTCGGCTGGAGTGTTGCTGGACGCGGCGTCATCGCCGCCGCGGTTGTTCTGGTTCGCCATGTGATCCTCCTGAGCGAAGGAATCGCAAGCGGTGTGCCGCTAAAGAGTGGCCGTCAGCTCAATCTTCGGCATCGAGTCGTAGGTCGTACCGTTCAGCTCGCGGCCCGCTGCTTTCTTCCGAACGCCGCCCCACTGCTTAAAGAAAAACGGGACATCAGCCGTTTCACACTGATCCAGGAGTGACGTGACCCACTCGTGTTGCATCGGCCTGGCGCGCGGTCCGGACTCGCCGCCAACGATGACCCAGGAGATGCCGGTTAGGTCGACGGTGCCGAGGTCTTCGAGAAGTGGCTCGACTGAGAGGAAGCGCACACGTGCAGGCGACGCCTGTAACTCTGCAATCCGCGGTACGCCGTATCTGCGATCCTCGACACTGACCCCCCACCACACATGCGGAACAATGGCGGCGTCCCGAAGCGATGTAGCGAGCAGCGCTCGCAGTCGCGCGGCCCGCTTTGTCAGCACTTGATAGGTGTGGTGATCTGCCTGCAGCATCACCTCGGCGACTTGGCGGATGTATCTATCGGGCACGCCTTCGTGAAAGAGGTCGCTCATGGAATTCACGAAGATGCGGCGAGGCCGCCGCCACGCGAACGGCTCCGTCAGCTTGTGTGGGACCAGGCGGAGGTCGAAGCCTTGCTCGAACGGATGACCGTGCACTCCCCGGAAGCGCTCCGCAAATCGTTCGGCGTAGCAGTTCTTGCAGCCCGGACTGATTTTGGTGCAGCCACGGACGGGGTTCCAGGTGGCGTCGGTCCACTCGATGGAGGAGTTGTCAGACATCACCCGTACCCCTTTTTGCGATAGTCGTTGAAAATCCAGTTCACGATGTTGCTGCCGGTCTCGTTGTTTCCGGCGAAGAACAGGTAATACACGGTGGTGCGCGTTGAATTTCTCATCGCGAGTGGTTCGGGAACGAATTTGAAGCCCCCGTGCTGCTTCAGCCGTTCCTGAAAGGCGCGGACCAACTCCCAGTTCTCGACTTTGGTGGTATCGACATCGCCGAAAAGAGTGGGTTGGTCCCGGTAAGCGGCGTCTTTCCAAGAGGTGTCGCCCCAGAAACGATCCATCTTCTGAACCTTTGCCGGTGAAGCACCAGAACGCAGCACCGCTCGATTGATATCCATGATCGGGAAGTTCAGAAAAATCTCGACGCTCTTCATCTTTCCTGCTTCGGCCATGACTGGCCAGTCAAGCTGTAAGCTGTAAGGATCGAGAAGACAGACGGCCCGCCGATAGTCTTCGTACTGTGCCCGCGGATAGATGTCGCGGATCAGGATCTCGTTGCAATCACCTTGATGAACCTGAACATCGGGTCGGGTTGCCGCCTTTTCTTCAAGCGACCGTACCTTCGCAGCGTCAAGGTCGATGAAGTGGTACTCGTCGAATGGCGGATCCACGGCCAACGCTCGCGCCGGACTGCCGGCAACCACCTCGCCGGACGTGCGAGATCGGTGTTGGCCGCTGCCCGCAAATGCGTCGATGTAGAGCGTGTGAAAGCTCCATCGAGGGCTTTTGACGATTTTCGTGTATTCGGGCCAATACTTCTTCAGGATGTCGAGCTTGATCTCCGACCAGAAGCCGATCTCGTCGTGCTTGGTCTCACGCACCGCCCCCCGTTTCTTCGCGGCCATGTCGCATGAGTGTACAAGAATGTGTGCACTCGCCGACACGCCTTAGCGTGTCGGCCGGCGGGATGTTGTCAGTTGTCCGTCCAAGGTGCCTCTTGCCGCAAAGTGCCCATGACCGACAACTGACAACCGACAACTCGCCGTCCTACAACCGCACGATCCCGTTATACGTCTCCGGTCTCCGGTCCCTGAAGAACTGCCAGGTGTTTCGCACCTCGCGGATCTTGTCGAGGTCGAGCTCTGCCGTCACGAGGGCGTCTTTATCGCGCTCGGCGACGGCGAGCATCTGGCCGCGGGGGTCGCAGAAGTAGCTCTGGCCGTAGAACTCGCCGATGTTCCAGGGAGCCTCGTAGCCGACGCGGTTGACGGCGCCGACGAAGTAGCCGTTGGCGACGGCGTGGGCCGGCTGTTCGAGCTTCCAGAGGTACTCCGAGAGGCCGGCTACGGTCGCGGACGGGTTGAAGACGACCTCCGCTCCCGCCAGTCCGAGCTCGCGCGCTCCCTCGGGGAAGTGGCGGTCGTAGCAGATGTAGACGCCGACCGTGGCGTACTTCGTCTGGAACACCGGATAGCCGAGGTTGCCGGGGCGGAAGTAGAACTTCTCCCAGAAGCCGGGGGCGACGTGGGGGATGTGGTTCTTGCGGTACTTGCCGAGATAGCTGCCGTCGGCGTCGATCACGGCGGCGGTGTTGTAGTAGATGCCGGTCGCCTCTTCCTCATAGATCGGGACGACGATGACCATGTTGTACTTTTTGGCGTACTCCTGCATCAGCTTCGTCGTCGGGCCGTCGGGGATCTTCTCCACCGAGTCGTACCAGCGCGTGTTCTGCTCGGCACAGAAGTAGGGGCCGGTGAAGATCTCCTGCATGCAGAGCATCTGCACGCCCTCGCGGCCGGCCTGGTCGATGTAGCCGATGGTCCGCTCGAGCTGCGCGTTCCGGATGGTCTCGAGCGATTCCGAGACATCGGCCGCCTGGGAAGTCTGGATCAAACCGCACTTTACGATTCGGGACATGATCGCTCCTGAACGATTGGTAGCGGGGATTATGGACCAAGTGCGTGCGGCGGCAGGGGGTCACCTCCAACTTTCCTTCCGCTGCCCCGTATACCGTGGTGAGCCATGGCTGTCACCGGATCGGTCCCGGCCGGAACGCGGGTCGGGCGCTACGAGATCGTTTCTCTTCTGCGGCAGGGCGGGATGGGGGAGGTTTACGCCGCCCACGACTCGAACCTCGGCCGGCGCGTGGCGCTGAAGATTCTCCCGAAGAACCGCACCGGCGATCCCGACCGCGTGGCCCGCTTCGTCCGCGAGGCGCGCGCGTCCTCGACGCTGAACCATCCAGCCATCGTCTCCGTCCACGATGCCGGCTCCGAGGGGGACGTGCACTTCCTGGCGATGGAGCTCATCGACGGACAGCCGCTGTCGGACTGGATGCGCCGCCGCCAGAGCGTCGCCGCGCAGGTCGAGCTGATGGCGCAGGTGGCGGAGGGGTTGGCCCAGGCCCACGACGCCGGCATCGTCCATCGCGACCTCAAGCCGGACAACATCATGGTCACGAGCGACGGCCGGGCGAAGATCGTCGACTTCGGCGTGGCCAAGCTCACCGAGCGGACCGGCGAGCGCTCGGCGCTGAGCGGCATCACCACGCCGACCTCGCGCGTCGGCACGACCGCCTACATGGCGCCCGAGCAGATCGAAGGGAAGCCGCTCGACCACCGGGCCGACGTCTTCTCCTTCGGCATCGTGCTCTACGAGCTGCTCGCCGGGGCCAACCCCTTCGCCGCGCCGCAGTACGCCGACACGATCCACAACGTCGTCCACCTCGAGCCTGCACTGGACGCGGTTCCGGCGGAGCTGCGGCGCATCGTCCGCCGCTGCCTGCAGAAGGAGCCGGGGCTGCGCTACGACTCGCTGCGCGACGCGGCGCTCGACCTGCGCGAGGCCGTCCCGGCACTCCAGGCGCCGGAGCGGCGTCTCCGCTTCTGGTCGGCGATCGCGGCGCTGCTGCTCGCGGCGATCGCCGCCGCGACCTGGTTCGTCCTTTCGCGCTCGGAGAAGCCCGAGCCGAAGGCGATGACCATGACCCGGCTGACCAACAGCGGCCAGGTCACCACCGCCGCCATCTCCCCCGACGGCAAGTATCTCGTTCACGCCGTCAAGGAAGGCGACCAGGAAGCGCTGTACGTCAAGCAGATCGCCACCGGGACGCTGACCCGCATCGCCGACGCGGCTCCGGTCCACTACGTGAGCCTGCACCTTTCTCCCGACGGCAACTACGTCTACTACGCGGCCTCGGCGCGCGCGGAGCCGAACGTCGTCCACATCTGGCAGCTTCCGCTCCTCGGCGGAGCTCCCAGAAAGATCGCTGCGGACACGGAGTCCTGGTTCTCGATCTCGCCGGACGGCGCGAAAGTCGTCTTCCGCCGTTTCAGCGCCCTCGTGCGTGAGCACCAACTGACCACCGCCGCCATCGACGGCAGCGGGGAAGAAGTCCTCCTGCGCCGGAAGCATCCGTACTTCATCAGCCTCCCGGTATGGGCGCCGGACGGTGCGTCGATTACGTTCGGGTCCGGGACCGGCGGTGAGAGCGGCCTCTATCGCCTCACCGTCGCTTCAGGCGACGTCGTCGAGATCCCGGTGCCGAAGTTTCAAGGCGTCGGCTCGTACGGCTGGCTCCCCGACGGCAGCGGCCTGCTGGTCACCGCATTCGAGAAAGAGCAGCCGCCGCAGATCTGGTTCGTCCCGAAGAACGAGACGACCGGGCGGAAAGTGACCTCCGAGGTGAGCGCCTACTACGGCATCACGCCGACGGCCGACTCGCGCTCCTTCTCGGCGGTGCGTGAGGTGACGGACGCGAACATCCAGACACTCGAGCTGGAGCCGGGGCGCAACGGTGCCCTCCGCGCGGTGACGTCGGGGTTCGGCAACTGGGTCGGGGGCGGCGGCGTGCGGTGGCTCAACGAGCGGGAGGTGGCGTTCAGCGCCTTGAGCAACGGCATGATCACCTTCCTGGCCGTCGACGCGAACGGAGGAACCCCGCGGCGTCTGATCCACAACATGCCGATGTGGGGGGTGGACGTCTCGCCCGACGGCGCCCGCATCGCCTTCGTATCGTTCCACAGCGGTACACAGCAGATCTGGATTGCCGATGCCTCCGGCGCGAACCCGCGGCAGCTCACGCGCGGGGTGCACGCCGGCCGCCCGACTTTCACGCCCGACGGCCGGTCCGTGGTCTACCTGACCACCGACCAGACACAGTACGCGTGGCGCGTCCCGGTCGACGGCTCCGCGCCGCCGGTGCAGCTCACCCGGGTGCCGACCAGCCGCGTCCACGTCTCGCCCGACGGCCGGTACCTCCTGGCCCGCCTCCGCTCGAAAGAGCCGAACGTCCCCCTGTGGAGAACGGCCATGGTGTCGGTGGACGGCCGCGGCGAGGCCCGTTACTTCGACGCACCGCGGTACGGGGGAACGCCGGTCCTGCAATGGCATCCGGATGGGCAGGCGTTCGTCTACGTCGACTACAAAGACGGTGTCGCCAATCTCTGGCAGCAGGAGATCGCCGGCGGCGAGCCGCGTCAGCTCACCTTCTTCGAGTCCGGCGAGATCTTCACCTTCGACCTCGCCGCCGATGGGAAGCGCGTGGCGCTGACGCGAGGGGAGTCGACGAGGGATGCGGTGTTGATCCGGGACTTTCGTTAGCTCGCGGTGGCGGTCGGTGCCAGTGCATTCACGGTCACCAGCCGCAGCCGGATCGTCCCGATGAGGATGTCGTCGCCCGCGCGCACTTCCACCGGGCCTTCCACACGCCGCGTGCCGAGGAACGTGCCGTTCTTGCTCCCGAGATCCTCGATGGTGACGGTGCCTCCGGCGACGACGATGCGCGCGTGATGGCGCGAGACCTCGGGGGCGTGGATCACGACGGCATCATGCGGATCGCGTCCGATCCCGTTCTCGCCCTGCCGCAGCGGGATCTCGTCCTCGCCGAGCAGGACGGAGAAACGCGCCCCTCCCTCCACGGTCGCCGTCGCGGCAAAGGCGTACCCGACGCGATGCACGGTCCGGATGACCGACGGATCGCCGATCGCGGTCCGCACCTCGGAAACCAGTCCATGCAGATTCCCCGGCTCGACCACCACATCGGGCCAGAGACTCGCGTACAGCACCTCCCGCTGCACCGGCTTCGGCCGCGCATCGACCAGCAGCTCCAGCAACCGGAACGCCTTCGGCGACAGCGGCACGAGCGTCCCGTCGCGGCGCAGCTCGCGCGACTGCGGGTCGAACGTACACGCGCCGAAGCGAAGAGGCATGGGACGAAAGTCTAGACTTTTCCAAGGGTTTCCGCAGGTCTGCGGAGCGGTCCGGAAGCGAGCGTGGAGACATGCACGCGCTGCTGCTCCTCGCCGCCCTCGCCTGCGGTGATCTCTGCTCCCCCCAGGCCGCCGTCTGGTATGACCATCTGCTTGCGGAGGGCGGCTACGGCCGCCTGCCGCACGAGCGCGCCGCGTTTCTGATTCGCGAGTCCGACGGCACGCTGACGCTGCAACCGTGGCCGGATACCGGCTTCCGCCACGCGACGTTCCGAGGCGTAGTGCCGCCGCGGACGATTGCCGTATTGCACACGCACCCGCGCGGCGAGAGTCAGCCCTCGGTGCGCGATCGCGGGGAAGCGCGAAGGTTGGGCGTGCCGGTGGTGGTGATCACGCCGGAAGGGGTGGTGGCGGCGTTACCCGGCGGGGCGGTTATGGCAGTGGGGGAGCAATAGGACCTATAGGACTCATAGGACCTATACGACAAACCCAGTCCTATTCGTCCCATAGGTCCCATAGGTCCTATCGGTCCTATCCCCCCACCCTACCTCGGCGAAAACGCCAGCCCTCTCTTCAAGAACGAGCCGTGCCCCTTCCGCCCCACATACTCCCCCTCCTCGATCACCACCTCGCCGCGTGACAGCACCGTCTTCGTCACGCCGCGCACCTTCATCCCCTCGTAGCAGGAAAAGTCCACGTTCATGTGGTGCGTGGCGGCGCTGATGGTCATCTCTTCCTCGGGGTCGAAGATCACGATGTCGGCGTCGCTGCCGACTGCGATCGTCCCCTTGCGCGGGAAGAGACCGAAGATCTTCGCGGCGGCGGTGGAGGTCAGCTCGACGAAGCGGTTCACCGAGATCCGTCCCTGCGCCACGCCGCCGTTGTAGATGAGGCTCATCCGGTGCTCGACGCCGGGGCCGCCGTTCGGGATCTTCGAGAAATCGTCGCGGCCGAGCTCCTTCTGCTCCTTGAAACAGAACGGGCAGTGGTCCGTCGAGATCACCTGCAGGTCGTTGAACTGCAGCCCGCGCCAGAGCTTCTCCTGGTTCCACTTCTCGCGAATCGGAGGCGTCATCACCCACTTCGCCCCCTCGAACCCCGGCTGCTCGTAGACGCTGTAGTCGAGGAAGAGATACTGCGGGCAGGTCTCCGCGAACGCCGGGATGCCGTTGTCGCGGGCCCGGGTCACCTCGTCGAGCGCGTCGCTGGAGCTGAGGTGGACGATGTAGACCGGCGTCTGGGCCATGTCGGCGAGAGCGATCGCGCGATGGACCCCTTCGGCCTCCGCCTTGGTCGGCCGCGTCAGCGCGTGATACTTCGGCGCCGTCTTCCCTTCCGCCAGCGCGCGCTTCACGATCGCGTCGATCACCACGCCGTTCTCCGCATGCATGCAGATCAGCCCACCATGCTCGCCCGCCATCCCCATGGCCTTGTAGATCGTGGCGTCGTCGACGAGGAAAACGCCGGGATAGGCCATGAAGAGCTTGAAGCTCGAGACCCCCTGGTCGATCAGCCCCTTCATCTCCGGCAGGCGCTCGTCGGGGAGGTCGGTGCAGATCATGTGGAAGCCGTAGTCGACCGACGCCTTCCCTTCCGCCTTCGCGAACCAGACGTCGAGGGCCTCGTTCAGCGACTGCCCCTTGTACTGCACCGCGAAGTCGATGATGGTCGTCGTGCCGCCGTGCGCCGCCCCGACCGTGCCGGTCTCGAAGTCGTCCGACGACGAAGTGCCGCCGAACGGCAGGTCCATGTGCGTGTGCGGGTCGATGCCGCCGGGGATGACCAGGCGCCCTTTCGCGTCGATGACACGGTCGGCCTCGACGTCGATGGTCCGGGCGATCATCGCTACCGTCCCGTCTTCGATGAGGATGTCGGCGTGGTAGTCGTCGACGGCGGTCACGATACGGCCGTTGCGGATCACGGTTTTCATGGCGACGCATTCTATCGAAGGCCGAGGCTTGCGAAATGGCGTCTCGGCAGGTAGCGTTGTCAGCCGGCCCGATGTCGTCTTCCATATCCCGTCCCCCCGCCGCCGCGACCGAGCACGCCGTGACGTTCGGGCACTCCCTGCCCGGCGCGCTCTCGGTCCCTCTACGTCCGCTGGGCGGCGAGCCGGCCGTGGAGGTGTGGCAGGCGGGGGAAGGCGTCGTCTTCGGTTCGATCGTCGCCGCCGAGACAAAGCCGCTCGAAGAGCTTTCCCGCGACGTCTACGTCCGCCTGATCTCCGACGTCCGCGCCGCCGGGCACCCGTACTTTGTGAGGATGTGGAACTACGTCGGCGGCATCAACGAATACGAGCGCGACCGCGAGCGCTACCAGCTCTTCTGCGCCGGCCGCCACGACGCCTTCGTCGACGCCGGCTACCACCACGACGTCGACCTCCCTGCCGCCAGCGCGGTCGGGATGCAGGGGCGCGGCCTGATCGTCTACTTCCTCGCCGCGCGCGAAGCGGGCGTGCAGGTCGAAAACCCGCGCCAGGTCGCGGCCTACAACTACCCGCCCCAATACGGCCCGAAAAGCCCCTCCTTCTCCCGCGCCACCGTCTGGCGCGACCGCGTCTACGTCTCCGGCACCTCCAGCGTCGTCGGCCACGCCACCGTCCACCAGGGGGACGTGCTGGCGCAACTGGATGAGACGCTGCGGAACATCGAAGTGGTGTTGCGGGCGACGGGACGGACGTTGGAGAACGTCATCTCGGCGAAGACGTATGTGAGGAATGCGGGGGATTACGGAAGGATCGCAGGGAGGCTGCAGGATGTGCTGCCCGGAAACTTGTTTCTCGAAGCGGACATCTGCCGGAAGGATCTGCTGCTCGAGATCGAGTGTGTGGCGCGGTAAGCGAAAAGGGCCGAGGGCAAAGGGCTGAGGGCCGAGGGGTCAGAGCGCCCGCTCCCTGTTGCGCTAGCGGTTCTTCCGCTCGCCGAGTGATCTTCTCAGTGCATTCAGCATCCGTCTGATTTCGATCATTTCATTCAGCAGTGGATCGATGTCGCGTTGCTCGCAGTAGGCGAGATCGCAGGCGATTCGCAGTTGCGTCCTCGCCTCGGCGAGAGACCCTTCGGCGATGGAAACGAAACGTATGTAATCCGCGGTCGTGTTTCGCTCGTGACCTTCAGCGATGTTCGACGGGATCGAAACTGCCGCCCGTCGCAGTTGCGAAGTCAGTCCAAAGCGTTCCTCTGATGGAAATCCCCGGGTAATGCGATAGATCTCGCGCACGAGTCCCATCGCCCTTTGCCAGACCACGAGATCCTCAAAACCGGCAATGGCACTCAAAGCGGCGAAGCCCCTCAGCCCTCGGCCCTCGGCCCTGCGCCTACGGCGCCAGCGGCCGCGTACCCCTCCTGCTCCTCCGCATACCCCCCGTGATAATCCGCCGTCTCCGGCCGCTTGATCTGCGAGTGCGGGACAATCCGCTCCCTCCGCAACCCGCGGTAATCCGAGAGCGACGCGAACCCGCGCTTGTCCATGAACTCCGCCATCCCCGTCGTCAGCGCTTTGATCACATTCGGCCCGATCGCAGAATCCAGCATCGCCGCGGTGCACACCTGCACAGTCCCGCAGCCCAAGAGGAAGTAGTTCAACGCATGCTCGAACGTCGACACGCCTCCGATTCCCGAGAACTCGGAGTCGGGGAAGGCTCGGGTCATCTGGGCCATCTTGGCCATGGAGAGAGGGAGGATGGCCGGGCCGCCGAGGCCTCCGGGGGAGACGAAGCCTTCGACGTTCATCTCGAAGTCGAGCGTCTGCGGGTCGATGAGCGGGAGGGAGGGCCAGGTGTTGGAGGAGCAGACCGCGTCGGCACCGCCGAGGAACGTGGCTTGCGCTTCTTCGACGATGTTCGACGTGGCGGGAGTGAGCTTCACCCACACCGGGATCTTCGCCACTTCCTTCACCGCCTGCGTCACGACCGAGCAGAGGACCTTGTCCTTGCCGACGTTCGAGCCCATGTCGACGCGGTCCATGTGCGGGCAGGAGAAATTCAGCTCCAGCGCGTCCGCCCCCTCGTCCTGACAGGCCTTGGCCAGCGTCTGCCAGGCGTGCAGCTCCTTGTCGTTGCCGGAGCCGGCCATGATCGACGCCACCAGCATCCGGTTCGGGAACTGCTGCTTGATGCGGGCGAGCTTGCCGATCCACCAGTCGAGCGGCTTGTCGGAGATCAACTCCCAGTTCCACGACGCCATGAGGGTCGTGTCGGGGCGCTTGTTCATCGACATCCGCGTGCCGTTGTTCTCGGCGCGCAGGAACTTCGTCTTCGGCCCTTTCACGTTCGTCACCGGGTGCAGGCCGATGGTCTTGGTGACCACGCCGCCCCAGCCGGCCTCGAAGGCGCGGATGATGTTCGCATCCGACTCCGTCGGCGGCGCCGACGCGAGGAGGAACGGGTTTTCGAATTTCATTCCGGTGAAAGTGGTGCTGAGGTCAGCCATGGTCATGCCTTTCGTTTCGCGAATGCGAGATAGAGGAAGAAGCTGAGCGCGAAGGTGACGAACCACGCGTATGTATAGAGATGATCGAAGAGGCCGGGATTCGGGACCTGCCCGCCCGGGGTCAGCGCGGCGCGGATGAAGCCGGGGACGACCGGCAGGATCGACAGCACCAGCGCCGCCACCGCGCGCCAGTTCGTGCCGTTGCCGTAGCTGTACTCGCCGTGCACCTCGAAGAGGCCGCGCAGGTTCAGCTTCTGGCGGCGCAGCACCCAATAGTCGGCGATGAGGATCCCGCCGAGAGCGCCCATGAGGCTCGAATAGCCGATCAGCCAGGTGAAGATGTACGCCGAGGCATCGGAGTAGAGCTTCCAAGGCATCATCAGGATGCCGATCACCGCCGTGATCAGACCGCCGGTGACGTACGAGATCTTCCGCGGCGAGAGGTTGGAGAAGTCATTCGCCGGTGAGACCACGTTCGCGGCCATGTTGGTGGTGATCTGCGCCGCCAGCACGACCAGCGCGCCGAAGATGATCACCGCCGGACTGCCGATCTTCGCCACGAGCGTGATCGGGTCCCAGATCGGCTGGCCGAAGATGACGATCGTGGCGCTGGTGACGGCCACGCCGATGAAGGCGAAGGCGGTCATCGTCGTCGGCAGGCCGAGCGCCTGGCCGAGAGCCTGCGACTTCTGGCTCTTCGCATAGCGGGTAAAGTCGGGGATGTTGAGCGAGAGCGTGGCCCAGTAGCCGACGTTGGCCGTCAGCGCGGCCGGGAAGAGCGTCCAGAACGGGGTCGTGCTGGGGCCGCGGAGACGGGAGGACTCGGAGAGGATGTTCCCCAGGCCGCCGCCGTTGCGCACCGCCCACCACAGCAGCGCCGCGCCGCCTGCGAGCAGCAGCGGGGCCGACCAGCTCTCCAGGATCTTGATCCCTTCCGTACCCTTGAGAATGATCGCCACCTGCATCAGCCAGAAGACGGCGAAGGCGATGGCCTTGCCGTAGGCGAGGCCGCTCCAGCCGCTCCAGGCCGCGGTCATGAGCGCGTCGATGGCCAGGCCGCCGATCCAGGTCTGGATGCCGAACCAGCCGCAGGCGACGATGGCCCGCAGGATGGCCGGGATGTTCGCCCCCTTGACGCCGAAGCTGGCCCGGCAGAGGACGGGGAAGGAGACTCCGTACTTGGTCCCGGCGTGAGCGTTGAGGATCATGGGGATGAGCACGATCGCGTTCCCGAGGAGGATCGTGGTCAGCGCCTGGGCCCAGGTCATCCCCTGGGTCATCAGCCCCGAGGCGAGCGTGTAGGTAGTGATGACCACCGACATCCCGATCCAGAGAGCGGCGATGTTGTAGGTGGTCCAGGTGCGGCGAGAGAGGGGAGTGGGGGCCAGGTCTTCGTTCCAGAGAGGACTCTGCGACACGTCGCCATCCAGCTCGACGAAGTCGGGCCGTGAGGCAGGAACCGGTGCAGGGACGTCCAGCGTCGCCATCAAAAAGATCTCCCTCCGCGTAACGTCGATCGGTGAGGGCGATTGTACGCCCAAATGTGTGGGCAACTGGGAGGGGGCGGCATCTCCGCCCGCCGATGAATCCCGGCGGTGCACGGAGACATCGACGCATTTACAATCCCTCCTAACCCCACCCGGGGTAAGCGGTCCGCCAGCACGCATGCACATCTTCATTTCCTACACCGGCCGCCACCGGTACGACGGAGAAGTTGCCGAGCAGATCGCTGCCGCGCTCGAGGAGTGCGGAATCGATTGTTTCCTCGACCGGAAGAGCATCGAGGTCGGCGATGACATTCTGCGGGTCATCGCGGCGACGATTGACGAGAAATCCTCCCATCTGCTCGTGCTGGCCTCGTTCGCCGCGGAGAAGGTGGATTGGGTTCGCGAGGAGTTGCGGCAGGCCCAGGAGCGCGGCCTGAAGCTCATCCCGATGGTCATCGCCGCGCGGGACAACGAAATCCCCGACTTCGTGCGCGGCCTGAAGCCGCTGGTCGCGCCCCTCGGCCGCGAGGTCGCGACGCTTTTCGAATACCTGGGCCTCGAGAAGCCGCCAAACCTGGATCGTGAGATCGACCCATCTTTTCTGCCGGCGCTGTGCAACCGGACGGACGAAGAAACGCTGTTCGAACAGAGCCTGAATGAGCGGCATGGCCAGCCGAAGTTCTACTGCCTGGTGGGCGACTATCGCGAACGGCATGACCTGTTCGTGGACCGCGTCTCCGAAACCCTGCTGAGGACGTACGCCCGGTGGCTCGTGGGCGACGACGAAACCGCCATCGGCTCCATCCGCGAGACGGAGCTGAAGTGGCCGGTGAAGTGGCCGCTGCGTCACCGCCTCCGCCCGTTACTCGAGGCACTCTCCAGAAAGCTGAATCGCCCCTGGCCGAAGCCGGAGCAGCTCACCGAGTCGGCGATTGCCGAGTTGGTCGGCGGTTTCCGTGAGACGGTTCTGGTGATCACGCATCCCATCCCGCCGGAACATTGGAAGAGCGAGACGTCGCGGCTGCTCCTCAAGTACCTCGCGTTCTGGCGCGATGTCGTGAAAGCCGGCCTGCGCAAGCAGGTCGTCGTCTTCTTCACCATCGAATGGGGCTCCAACGTCAATCCCGGCGTGCGCAGGAACGTGGATAGGGAAATCGCCACGCTCGTCGAAAAGGTGGGCAACAGCAAGGTCCTTCCGCCGCTGACGCCGATCCGCTTCGGCACCGTGACTCAGTCGCACGTGGATACCTGGGTCAACGACTTTGCCGACATCGGGCTCGGTTTGCGGACGAAGACGTATTGCAGGGAGCTGTTCAAGACGCTTAAGGAGCAGCCGCTCGATGCCGTGATCGACGAATTCAAACGCGCATTTCACGAACTGACGGAGAAGAAGACCGCATGAGCGCCACGTGGAAACAATACGGAAGAGAAACCCCTGCCCTCGAGCGTGCCCCGGCGTACGAGGCGCTCCCGGGCATGGAAGATCCCGCGTTCTATCACCCGAGCGAGGAACTGGCCGCCGCCGTCAATGTGGCGGTGACGCTCGGCCTGCCGCTGCTGGTCACCGGCAAGCCAGGCTGCGGCAAAACGGACCTCGCGTATCACGTCGCCCACAAATTCGGCCAGGAGGAGCCGCTCCGCTTCGACGCGAAGACCACATCCACCGCGCAGGACCTTTTCTACCGCTACGACGCGCTCCGCCACTTCCAGGCCGCGAGTGTTCAGCGCGAGTTGCGGAAAGCAGGCGCACTGGCCGCTCCGGCGAGTGCGCCGCAGGAGCTCACTCCGGAAGAGCAGCGGAAGGAGACGATGCGCTACATCGAGCTTCAGGCGCTCGGGATTGCCGCTCTGCTGGCGTCGACGGATCCGGATGCCGATAGCTATCTGCCTTTGAAGTACCGCGGTCTCGGTCCGCGGAGATCGGTCGTGCTGATCGACGAGATCGACAAGGCCCCGCGCGACCTTCCGAACGACATCCTGCGCGAGATCGTTTCGCTCTCGTTCACCCTTCGGGAGACGGGGGAGATGCTGCCGCCCGGCGGCATCGACCCGACGTTCCGGCCTATCGTGATCCTCACAAGCAACAGCGAGAAGAGCCTTCCCGACGCCTTTCTCCGGCGGTGTGCCTTCTTCCACATCGACCCGCCGGACACGACGGCGCTCGAAATCATCGTGACGGAGCGCCTGGTCAAACGGGCATCGGCATTTCCCGGCGATGCGGTGGAGGAGGCGGTCAAGCTCTTCGACGCCATTCGCAACGCGAAGCTCCGGAAGGAGCCTTCGACCGCGGAGCTGCTGCAGTGGGCGCGCATGCTCGGCAAGAGCGGGAAGACGCCGGCTGACGTCCGCGCCGGTGACGACGATGCTCTCCGCATCACCTGCGCGGTGATGGCCACCGAGGACGCGGACCGGGAGAAGATCCGGAAGGCCGCCACGGCCCGCTGAGCCGATGGCGCTTTCCTTCCGGACCGACGAACTGTTTCCGCGGCTGCGGAACGCCGGGTTTCCGGTGAGCGTCGTTCATTACCTGCGCGCCTACCGGCTGCTGCAGCTCGTCGATCCGGATACACCTGCAGACGAGCTGCGGCTTGTGCTGCGGCCTCTCTTCGCCACCAGCGCGGAGCAGCAGAAGAAGTTCGATGAGGTGTTCCGCGCACTGCTGAAGGGAGACGACGACAGGAAGACACCCGGCAGCGCTACGGACATATTGGGCCTGCGGGCTGTAATTTCCGGCGACGCGGAGGCGCCGCCGCAAACCCGCAGACTGTCGCGGCGCACGAAGATGCTCATTGCCGTAGGTCTGGCTGTACTTCTGATCGCGGCGGTCGCGCTCTGGCCTGATTGGTCAGGAAGTGGCGGCCGGACGACGGGGACCGATACAGCGTCAACGACAGGCCGTACTGGAGAATCCGGACAGACCGACTCAACCGCCTCCGGCACGACTTCCTCGACCGCGATCACAACGGTGCAGGGAACGTCTACAGCGCAAACGGCGTCGCCGACCACGACCACGTCGACGACGACCTCCGGCACGGCAGGGGAGGGCGATCGGCAGCAGAATCAGGACGTCCTCGCGCTGCTCCTCGCGCTGCTCCTCATTCTTGGCGGCCTGACCGATACCTTCCGCTGGCTCCTGCGCCGGTACGCCGCCCGCGATATCAAAGGACGCCGGCCGCCGTACGAGTGGCCGCGGCCGCCCGACGCCGATGCGGAGATCTTCGACTCCCAGCCGCTGCAGCAGGCGGTGAATGCTCTGCGGGGACGGCTCGCGGGAGAGCGGATGGAAGTGGACATCCGCCGGACCATTCGCGACACCATCCAAGGCGGCGGCTTCCCGCGGCTGCGCTATGCCGGCTCGGCGCAGTCCCCTGAATACATCGCGCTGGTCGACCGTCTTTCCCCCGACGATCACCTCGGGACGTACTTTGTGCTTCTGGTGAACGAGCTGGTCGAGCAAGGGGCGGCGGTCGACGCCTACACGTTCACCGGCGATCCCCGGGTCTGTACCGCGGCCGACGGTACGACGGTGGATCTGGCCCGCCTGCGCGCCGCACGGCCGACCGCGAAGCTGCTGCTGTTCAGCGATGGCGGCGGTCTCGTCGATGCTCGGACCGGGGCGATGCGGCCCTGGGTCGAGCACGATCTCGGCTGGGACCAGCGGGCGCTGCTCGTGCCGGCCATTCCGCATCAGCGCAGGCTGGACGTGCTTTCGGCGCTCTTCAAGGTCGAGCGCGCGGATGCCGGAGGGCTGCTGCGGCTGGCGCTGCACTTCGCCGCGCCGAGCACCACCGAAGCGCGCCCCGCGAGCGATGCGCCGCTCAGCGACTCCCCCTCGGTGCGCGAAGTGCGGCGGGCGCTTTCGCCGGAGGTGTTCCGCTGGCTCACTGCCTGTGCCGCGCAGCGCTCGCTGGACTGGTCGACCACGCTGGCCCTCGGCCGGATCGCGCACCCGGCTCTGACGGAGACGGCCGTGCTCGAACTGGTGCGGATCGGCTGGTTCCGCAGAGGGTCGATCCCTGAGGAGATCCGCTGGCGTCTGTGGGCCCTCCTCGCCCTGGACCCGGAGCTGGCACGGACAGCGGAGGAGACCGTCGCACGCGAGCTGCGCCGCGCGTCGACCGAAGCGCCGCGGCGGTCGTTTGCCGCCGAGATCCTGCTTGTGGAGGCGATCGCTCACGAAATGCTTGCGCGGCACGGCAAAGTCGAACCGTTGCCGCGCGAGCTGCAGCTCGTCGACCCGGCGCTCGTCCGCCGGGACGAAGTGCTTCCGCGACTGCTCGACCCGGAGCGGGGCGGAGCGACTCCGAGCCGCTGGTCGCGGCTCCGCTTCCGCGGCGGCTTTGCTGCCCTGGGGCCGAGTGCGATGGTCGCGACTGCGGCGGCGGCCGTGTTGGCGGCACTCCTTCTCCTGATGACCGCCGGCAGCGCCGTTCTCTACTCGCCCCCGACTGCGACCGACACCAGCGACTCAACGGCGACCGGGGAGACTGCGGCGACCGAGACTGTGCGGACGGAGACGATGTCCACCGAGACGAGCAGCGCCGGTCCGGACGGTATCGGGTCGAGTACCGGTACGAGCGATATTGGGTCGAGCACCGACACAAGTGGCGCCGGGTCAACCGCCGACACAAGCGGTACTGGGTCAACCACCGACACGACCGATACTGGGTCGACCACCGACACGACTGCGACGACGGATATACCTGGCGGCGTCCCCGTCTCTGCGCCGGTAGGGTGTATCGGCCAGGCAAACCCAGTGGATGAAGGCATGCTGGCGATCGTGTTTAGCGGCTGCGGCGAAGCGGCTCCGCGATCCGGCGAAGTTGGTCAATTGTCCGCGGCGTCGATTGCAGTGCCGATGGAGTTCGCCTTCGGGCTGACGCTCAACGTGGTTGACTACGCGGCAAACCGGGCCGCCTACGTGCGCATCCTCCAGGCGCCGGATATCGATCTCGTCGTCCGAAATGTGAGGATCCCGATCCGGTTCGGGATTCGCTGGAGCCCGACAGCGACGTCGATGTTCACCGGAGCCAGTCTTCCGTGCTTCGCCCGGATCGATCTGCAACGGCGCGGACAAATCAGATTTTCGGGGCCCTGTACTCTCTTCGGCAATGTCAAGAGCGAATACGACCTGCTGGTCCAGCCCGGCGACGGCACCGTCTCGGCCGGTCCGATGGTGTCGGGCCGGGGGAGACGGGTGGCGGCCGAGCAAGTGCTCCTGTTGTCGTTTCGGGAGAACGGTGAGTTCCTTTCGTCACTGCAGAAACTGAGAGTCGGCACGGTCTCCGTGAAAGACGGCCCGCAAACGTCCCGCTATCGCTTCGTGGTGAGCTTCCAGAATGAAACACCGCGCGACGTGGGCCAGGCACAACCCTTCACGCCTGGCGAGGTATCGATCGTTTCGCCGACGACAGGGGTGACCGTTCCTCTTGGGTCCTCGCAGCAGATTCTCCTGCAATGGACCGCGGCAGACGGAGCGACGTCGTACGCGTTGAGGTTGCAATGCAATGACGATCCGGAACAGAAAGTGACCACGATCGGCCCAGCATATGCCTGGGCGGCGAAGCCAGGCGTGTGCAACTGGTGGGTGGTCGCACAGTCAGCGCCACCAGGAGGTTCCCTCCTGGCCGGCCCGCCTGCCGACGGCATTTTCACAGTGATGGACCGCGCGGCGTTCGAAATGAGCAGCCGGCGCACCGGGAATCTGAACGTCACCGTCACAGGGACGGTTGCCCGCGAGGTGACCGCCTTGCTGATCAACGAGAACCAGGCGAGCCTGGTGAACGGCAGGTTCCGCGTTCAGCTCACCACCGGTCGCCCGCTCAGCACGGTCGTCGGCGTTGCGGCGCTGGAGAACGGCGCCACGATCATCGACACCGAAGTCGTCGACTGACCCTCCCAGCTGGCGCCGACCGGTCCGGCAACGCGTCGCCGCCAGACTCGCGAGCCGGCGCTGGTCACCTGCGCACCGCTGATGCATGGCCCGCCGTGCGGCTTCCACGCCGAAACATTTTTTCGCCCCCCTCACCAATACGCCCCTCCTCTCAGCGTCAAAACCGGCCAGAGAGATTTTCCGTCCAGATCCGCTGACCCACTGATGACTGCCTGAGGTGCTTGTGAACGATCGAGTTGCGCCGTTTGTCGCTTTCCGGACCCGTCTGTTTGCCATTTTGCTGCTGTTCGTCATTGCCACGTCCGGGTACGGCGACGAGGCTGCCCGCGAGGCGGTGAACAACGAACGGGGGTTCGTCCCGGAGAAGCTCTACCAGTTCGGCGGGATCGACAGCGTGAACCTCTTCAACGGCAACCTGACCCTGTCGATCCCGATCGGCGGCTCGGCTCCGGTGAGCTCGAACCTTTCGTACGGCCTGACGCTGTATTACAACAGCAAGCTCTGGAACGCCGAATCCCTGATGACAGGGAACCAGTGTGGCGACGGGGCGCAGCAGGATGCGGGCAACGTCGCCTTTCCGGTCGCGTCGCGGATGAACGCGGGGCTGGGATGGTCCTTTGGGTTCGGCTGGGTCACTCCGGAGGGGGCGTACAACACGCCCGATGGGGCGTACCACCCATTCGGCGTCGGACATCCCTACAACCCTCCGGTGAACGACATCGTCAAAGTCTGGTACAGCTCGGACGGGTCGAACCTGCGGATGATGAAGACCACCGCCGGCAAGTTCCGCGTCGAGTTCCCTGACGGTTCCTTCCACACGTTCGGTGCCGACGGTTCGATCGAGAGCATGAACGACCGGTTCGGAAACTCGGTCGTCATCACGAGCGTCAAGCTGGCGACCATCTGGACGTGGACGGCGACGGATGCGCACCGCACCCAGACCATCCGCCTGAAGAAGGCTGCGCCGAGCTCGGAAGATCCCGGGACCCAGGCGAGACGCTTCCCTGTATTCGAGTGGGTCGTGGATGAGGTCGAGCTGACGGCGTTCTCGGCGCCCGGGACATCCACGACGGCGATCTACAAATTCGAATACGACGACGCGGACATCCGGCGCGGCTGTGCGAATGCGTACCGCGACCCGTGCACGACCAACGTGAGGATTCCGTTGCTCGCGGCGCTGATCCTCCCCGATGGCTCTCGCTACGCGTTCGCCTACAACCGGCCGTCCGACACTTGTTTCGCGACCGGTACGCTGATGAAGATGACCCTGCCGACCGGCGGAGGCCTCGGCTGGGACTACGTCGACTACACCCTGCCGTCGAACGGCTGCGCCACCGTCGCTTCCGGCCTGCAATGGAAGAACTACACGCTCGGTGTCAAGACGAAGACGCTTTACGGCCCGGGCGACACCGCGCAGGGCAAGTGGGAGTACTGGCAGCACCTTGCGGAGGCGGACCCGATCCCGAACATTTGTCCTCCGCAGTCACTGCCGAACGGAAACTTCGAATACGACGCAACACATTACGGGGCAGAACACAGCATCACCGCCGTGACGGATCCTGAGGGAAGGACGGCCTGGCACTATTTCGCAACGTGGAATTCCGACATCAACCCAGGTTACGAGAATGCGAACCAGGCCCACGAGTACGGCCTGCCGTTTACACGCGCCATCAGCATCGACGCGGACGGTGACCCGGCCCGGCCGCGCTTCCTCTCGCGGGAGATCTGTGAGAGCGGGACAGGACACGACGAAGCCCACCCCTGCGTTCCCCTGCGGAAGATGTATCTCAGGTACAACGAGACGTCCCCCCTCGATTTGTACCCCCGGCGCAGTGTGATCGCCGAGCACACGCAGTTCATCGAGGATCCCGGCGCCCCGGAGCCGTTGGGCGGCCTGCCGTACATCGACTCCGAATCCTCTGACTACGACGGTCACGGGAACCACCGGACTGCCGTCGTCCGGTCGTCGTTCGGCCCGACCCGCACCACGTTTACCGACTACAACCCCGGGAGTGACGAGCACGGCAAGGAGGGCGATGCGCCGTATCTCGGCCCGGGCGAACCGTGGGTCCTTCATCGCTACACGACCGAGAAGGTCACCGAGACGGAGGTCACCGGGACGGGTACCCGGACGTTCGAGTCGACGGCGAAAGCCTGTTTCGATCCATTCGGTCAGCTCCTCGGGAAGCGGTGGCTGGCCGGCGCGACGGAAGATGAGAAAGACGTCGTCGTTCGCTATGGCTATGTGACGGGCGAGAGGGTCTCCGAGGATTGGTACGGTGGCGACCGTCCGCAGTTTGCGGTCGATACGAACTTCAACCTGTGCTCCGACTCCGATGAGAGCGAGTACCAGCTCACCCACACCTATACCGCCGGAATTCTGGCGACTACGAAGTACCGCGGTCTCAATTACCCGAGCGTCGACCAGACCATCGATCCCGGCACGGGCCTGGTCCGCAGCAGCCGCGACACCGCCGGCGTGGAGACGACGTACGACTACGACGTGTTGCGCCGGCTGAAGTCCGTCACCCCGGCCGGACGGGAGGCGACGAAGTACTGCTACACGACCCCCCTGGCCACGGGGCCATCCTGTTACAACGCGGCGTCGCTCCTGAAGCCGGAGCCCGGGTCGGATGTTTCGGTGCTCATCACCCGAGGCCCGGCTGGCGACCAGGGCACGCAGTCAATGGTCGTATTCGATCGCTGGGGCCGCGTCCGGCGCGAGTACACGCTCATGCCGGACGGCCTCGCCAGCTACCGCGAGACCACGCTCGACAAGCTCGGGCGCCGGACATCGGTCACGGAGCTGGGACGCGGAGACGATCTCCCGAAGACGCTGTTCGAATATGACCGCTTCGATCGCGTCACGTTGATCACCCCGCCCGATCACACGACGGCCCGCGAGTCGACGACCGCCTTCTCCTACGCCGGTGTCTGGGAGACGAACCGCACGTCCTTCCTGACGCTTCCGAACGGCAATCAGACGGTGACGACGAAAGAGAAATACGATGCCTTCGGTCGCTTGATCGAGGTCACACAGAACGCGGGACCGACCACCGTTCAAGCTTCCGCAGGTGCCGCTGTCCTGGCGAAGTATGGATACGACCAGGGTGGCCGGCTCCGTTCCGTCTCCATGGGGCTGGCGGGCGACACCACTCCGCAGGAGCGCGAGTTCGACTACGACGGGCGCGGCTTGCTGACCCGCGAGAAGCACCCCGAGTCGGGCGAGACCTTGTATGAGTACGACTCGCGCAGCCATCTGTGGAAGAAGAACGCGGCCGGCACCGGCTTCGACCTCGAGTACGACTACGACTCGGCCGAGCGGCTGCTCCGGACCAGGGCGTTGCCGTCCGGCGATGTGATCAAGCAGTTCGAATTCGGCCCGGATGGCCACAAGCGCGGCCGGCTCATCAAGGCGACGCGCATGAACTACGCGCCGGACGGTTCCGGCGAGACCATCCGGGTCGTCGAGGAGTATGACTACGACCTCGCCGGCCGCCTCGACGAGCGGAAGACCTCCATCGCCACGGCCGCGGACCTCGACGCCGCCGGGGAGCTGCTCTTCCAGCCGATCACGCAGTCCGTCGCGTACGACACGCTCGACCGCGAGACCGCCGTCACCTATCCGTGGTGCACCTCCTGCGGGCAACCGGATGCCGACCCGGAAAACACGGGGCGGCTCGTCACGAGCACGTACCAGTACGGCCGCGTTTACAGCGTGGACGGTTTCGTCGGCAGCACGTCCTATGGCGAGAACGCCCTCTGGGCCGAGCGGACGCACACCAATGGAGTGCGCGAAGTCCAGGTGCCGGAAACCACCACCGGCATGGCCCGGCCGGCGCAGCTCCTGGTCTACAACATCGCCAATTGCCCGGTCATCAGCCTGCAGCCGCAGAACGTTCAGGTGAACGCCGCCGGTACGGCGACCCTGACCGTGGGTTCGTCGGTGCCGGGTGCGACGTTCACCTGGTATGAAGGGGTACGCGGCGACACGAGCAAGCCGGTTCCCAACGGCTCCTCCAGCACGCTGCAGGTCGGTCCGCTGACGGAGACGAAGTGGTACTGGTGCCGCGTCTTCTCGCCCGACTCGGCGTGCGCCGAGGACAGCGAGACCGCCCAGGTATCCGTCTGTGTCCCTCCGGTCATCACTTCGCCCGCTGCAGACTTCGCGGGCGAGCCGGTGGTGGTTCTGAAGAGCGCTTCGGGAACCGACCCGATCGAGATTCGCGTCATCGCCGGCGGGACCACCCTTTCGTACCACTGGAGAGTCGAGCATTACGAGAACGGCCTCTGGATCTCGGACGACATCGTGGCGAACGCGCCGTCGATCCCGTTCAGCCGTTCCTCCGTCGGGACGTTCCGCTTCTTCGTCTCCCTCACCAGCGGCTGCGGCACGGCGGCTCGCCTGGTCACCGTCATCCAGGTGGTCGACGCGTCCGAGCCCGCGCCTGTCTGCACGATTCCGGAGATTGCGACAGGCTTCCCCGCACAGATCCGCGTGACCGCCGGGCGGCCGAGCGTCGACCTCGAGGTCACGCTCCAACCGGAGGCAGGGGCCGAAACCTGGCCTGCCGATCCGAACGGTTTCTTCTTCCGCTGGTCCGTCGACGGGAACCCCGTCCATTACGGTCCGAAACGCTGGAAGTTCTCCGCCGACATCCCCTCGGCGAAGACGATCAAGGTGGAGGTCTCGAGAATCTGCGGAGAGCTGCGCTCGCCGCAGGTGACGCGCCAGGCGTTCGTATGGAACGTCGACAATTGTCCGGAGCCGCCGATGTCGGTCGACCAGACCAGCATCGCCCTCGACGACCCCGATGCCAAGAAAGAGTTCACCGCCAGCAGCGTCTGGCACACCGTCACGTTCGAGTGGTACCGCGGCGACTCCGGAAACACGCGCGACCTGATCCACGAAGGGCCGGCCTTCGCGTCGGACGAGGCCGGGACCTACTGGGTGCGCGCCATCGGACGGTGCGAAATGCACACGGACGGCCCGACGCTCACCGTGACGGACGGTTCGTGCAAGCCGCTGGAGCTCCTGCGCCAGCCGGCGTCGGCGAACATCCACGCCGGCACTCCGCACGTCCTGTCGTTCGAGACCTCGCAGCCCGCGCCCGACAAGATCTACTGGTATGAAGGCCTCGGCACGCTGAACCGCCTCGACGCACACCTGAATAGTTACGGGGCCGCCCCGATCCGCACCACGACCTACTGGGCACGGGCCGTCCGCACCGGCTGCCACACGGCCGACTCGATGTACGCGACGCTGCACGTCACCTCATGCGACGACATCACCGTGACCGAGATCCCCGCCGGCACCACGATGACCTGGGATGAATTCGGGTCGGCGCACCCGCTGCGCGTCACCGCCAATTCACCGTTCCCACTGGCGTACCAGTGGTACCAGGGCGAGAGCGGCGACACGTCCGTGCCGGTGGCCAATGCAGATGTGCCGCAGATCGCCGTGAAGCCGGAGGAGACCACGAAGTACTGGGCCCGGATCTCCATTGCCGGCGGCTGCGCCATCGACACGGCGGCCGTGACGGTCCAGGTCTGCCATAAACCGGAAATCATCCTGCAGCCGACGTCCCGGATCTCCGTTCCCGGTTACGGGATCTGGCTGGCCGTCGACGCAAAGGGCACCGCGCTGTCGTACCAGTGGTACCTCGGCGGCGAAGACGACGAGAGTCACCCGATCCTCAACGCCAATCTCAGCCAGTACATGGCCACGCCGTCGCAGACCACGCAGTACTGGGTGCGCATCTCCGACGCCTGCGCGGCCGACGGCACGCATGTCGACAGCGAGGTCGTCACCATCAGTATCGCCCCAAGCATCGTCACGCAGCCCCTCGGCGGGCCGGCGGCGAAGAGCTCTACCCGAACGCTCACCGTGGAGGCCGCCGGCGCCGCGTTGACGTATCAGTGGTATCTCGGCCCGGACGACTCGCAGCCGATCGCCGGCGCCATCGGTGCGTCCTACACGACGCCCCCGCTGCTGGCCGACGTCACCTACTGGGTGCGCGTGTACAGCGGCGATGCGTGGGTGGACAGCGAGAGCGCTGCGCTCACCGTCTGCCAGCCGCGCGGCATCGTCATGAACCAGCCGTCGACCGTCAGTGGCTCGACGGTGACCCTGCGCGTCGACTTCCCCGACTCCAATGAGTCGTACGAGTGGTACACCGGCGAGAGCGGCGACACGACCACCCTGGTCAACACCGCCACGCAGATCAGCGTCACGCCGGCCGTGACTTCGAAGTACTGGCTGCGCACGAACGCGGGCGGCTGTCCCGCTGATAGTCCGGCCTGGATCGTCGCGGTCTGCTTCCCGAACATCACCGTCCAGCCGGCCTCGGTGATGGTCAATCCGAATGCCACGGCTACCCTGTCGGTGACTGCCTCCGGCGATCCGGCGCTGACGTACCAGTGGTACGAGGGGACCTCCGGCGTCACCACCACTCCCATCGCCGGTGCGACGGCTGAGACCTTCACCACTCCCGCGTTGACGGCCACGAAGTCGTACTGGGTCGCGGTCAGCAACCAGCCCTCCGCGTACTGCAACTCGACGACGGTCCACAGCGCGGCAGCGGCGA
Source organism: Thermoanaerobaculia bacterium (assembly GCA_035629865.1). Classification (GTDB taxonomy): domain Bacteria; phylum Acidobacteriota; class Thermoanaerobaculia; order Gp7-AA8; family Gp7-AA8; genus QHVT01. The sequence goes on from DASPHC010000005.1 coordinate 110,651, forward strand.
TCACGATCTGCACGCCGCCGAACATCACCAGCGATCCCGGCTCGCGCACCAGCACCGCCAACGCCCCGGTGGCGCTGACGGTTGCCGCGGACGGTACGGAACGGACGTACCAGTGGTACGCCGGCACGAAGGGGACCACCACCAATCCGATCTCCGGAGCGACCGGCACGACGCTCAACGTCACGCCGTCCATGACTTCCAACTACTGGGTCCGCGTCAGCGGCCTTTGCGGCAGCGACGACAGCGAGACCGCGAAGGTGAGCATTCCGCCGGTCATCACCGCGGAGCCCGCGAGCGCGTCGGTCACCCAGGGCACCACGCGCACGCTTTCGGTCTCAGCCAGCGGCACCGAGCTGACGTACCAGTGGCACGACGGGGCATCCAATCCGATCCCCGGCGCGACCTCGTCGACGTACCCGACGCCGGCCATCCATTCCAACACGAGCTATTGGGTTCGCGTTTCCAGCGGGATCGCGTACACCGACAGCCAGATCGCCACTCTGACCGTCTGCCTGCCCCGCGGCGTCATCCTGAGCAATCCGCACAAGGTGGCCGGAGCACTGGTCACGCTGCAGGTCGACAGTCCCGATACGGGCGAGACGTTTGAGTGGTACGCCGGTCCTTCCGGTACGACCACCACCCCGCTCGGCACCGGCACGTCCCGGAGCGTAGCCCCGAACGAGACGACGCAGTACTGGGTCCGCACCAAGCGAGCCGGTTGCGACGCC
>DASPHC010000006.1:0-106987 GCA_035629865.1 Thermoanaerobaculia bacterium
GCCCTCCTCACCCCGGGCCACACCCGCGGCTGCACCACCTGGCGCACGACCGTCATCGAGAACGACAAACCGCTCGACGTGGTCTTCCTCTGCAGCGTCACCGCCCCCGGCTATCAGCTCGTGAAGAACGAGAAGTATCCGGAGATCCTGGACGACTACCGCCGCTCCATCGACCGCCTCCGCCGTCTCGACCCCGACATCGGGGCTCGAACCCGCGACCTCCGGCGTGACAGGGCGGAGGGCTAAACCAACTGAACTACAACCCCGCGTCGGAGGTGAACTTGCCAATCCTCTCCAGACGAGCACCGGGAGGGCGTGGGATGATGCCCTCCCGGCTGCATCGCTGGGAGCTCTACGGGTACTCGACCGTGCACTGCGCGCTCGTATACCGGCGGTTCAGGAGGAGACTGTTCGACGTCTGATTGCCGTTCTGATCGACACCGGACGTGTCCAGCGGCACGGCGACGGTCTGCGCCGTGGTGCGCAGCCGATCCCACACCTGGGTCGGCGTGAGATTCGGTTCGACCTGCAGGATGCGCGCGACGACACCCGCCGCGAGCGGCGCGGCGAACGACGTTCCGGACTTCGAACCGTAGTACTGATTGGCCGTGTATCCCTCCGGCCCGGTGTCGCGGCGGTAGGCGTCGATGGCCGACGTGTGCGCGGCCTCGACATGATGCGCAGGGGCGTAGATGTCGACGGCATTTCCGTGATTAGAGCCGTACCGCAAAATGGGCGTGCCGTTGCAGCGCTCGCTCAGGCACGGCTCGCCGGTGAACATCGGACACGCCCAGCGCACGTCGCGCAGGACTCCGTTGATCACCCGGCGTCCGCTGCCGCCGACCGAGATAACGCGGCCCGGACTAGCGAAGCCAGGACTCGCGACCGTGGTGTTGTTGCGATAGGCCATGCGCGCCGGCGACGTCATGCAGGTGGAGTTGTTCTGGTTGTTCGCTGAGGCGATCACAGGAATGCCGGTCCAGCCGGCGGCCGGGTCGTTGAGCAGGATGCCGTTGATGACGTGCTCGTACGAGGCGAGCAGCGGCTCACTCGTGCGTACATAGGCACTGAGGCTCACGAGCGCCGGCCGGCGATTGCGGTCGGGATTGTTCGCGCTGCGGATCCAGTCGAGCGCCCAGCAGAAACGCTCGACCGTCGATGCCGCCGTTCCCTGATCGTCCTGGCAGGCATAGAACCGCAGCGGCACTATGCTGACGTTCTTCGCGGCGCCGACCGTGTTGCCGCCGAGGATCGAGGCGACGGCGGTGCCATGTGACCAGTTGAGGTCATTCGTGCGGCCGCCGGAGAGCGGACAGATCGTATCGCCGCGATTCTCGGCGCAGTCCTCCGCGAAACAGACGCCCCGCTTCACGCGCGAAGTGCCATCCGGTTTGCGAAACTCCTGGTGGTCGCCCATCACGCCGGTGTCGGCGATGTACGCCGTCACGTCGCGGGCGCGTTCGCAGTACTGATACATGTTGCTGTTCGCGGTGCCCATTGATCGATGCGGTCGAGGTTCCAGAGGTCCATCCAGTTCAGCGGAGCAGGTGGAGGAAGGTTCTGAATCGCCGACAGGTAGACGGGCGCGTTCTCCTCGATCTGGAGGACGTGAGGATTGTGCGACATCGCCTCGGCCTGATGCTCGTTCATCTCGACCGTGAAGATCTGTGCGGCGTTGTCCAACACCAGCCGGATCTTTCCGCCGTGGGCATTGATCATCATCTCCGCGATGCCACGGACGTCTTTCTTCGCAACGTGCGGCTGAAGCACGACGATATATTGATTGCGGATCGCTCCCTCGGAGCGGACGATGCGACCCTTCCCCTCCGCGAAACCCGAAAACGAACAGAGGACGACGGCGCAGAACGCCAGAATGTGTTTGTTCATGCAGAGTTCTCCATCAATTGTTGGTGTCAGATGCGGAATGCTCGCGAAAGGTGAGCCGCCAACACGCTTCACGGCGGGCGGCGGCAGTAAGCTGCTCGATATCTGGGCGGCATGGACTGTGCCCCGATGGTTGGTTTCGCCATGCACCCCAAGATGGGCGCCGGTGTGGCACGAGATATATGGTTTTTATGGCGATTTCATGGTCGTGCGAAAGCCGGCATAGGCTGCCGCCCCGCGGATCTGGATCCCGCTCGAGTGCGAGAACCCGCCGCCGCGAATGGCGACGGACTCCGCCTGAATCGCAGATTGCGCCACCGCGTTGGAGGGAGAGGTGGCGGAGGCGACGACGTCGGGCATCGAAGAGACTCAGGCTCAGCGCGAGAGCGGCCCCACGTTAGGGCGGCGTCAGGAAGCCGGCAGCCTGGAGGTTTTGCTCGGTGTCGAGATCTACGGAAGAACGTGCGCGCGAATTACGGCGTGGAGATCGTGGCGCCGGCGATGGGGTGACTGCCCAACGGCGTGAGGCATGACCCCAAGCCTCGTGAGGCATGACCCCAAGCCTCGTGAGGCATGACCCCAAGCCTCGTGAGGCATGACCCTATGCCTCGTGGGGCATGACCCCATGCCTCGTGAGGCATGACCCTATGCCTCGTGAGGCATGACCCTATGCCTCGTGGGGCATGACCCTATGCCTCACGAGGCATGACCCTGTGCCTCACGAGGCATGACCCTATGCCTCACGAGGCATGACCGCACTCCAATGGGAGAACCTGACATCGCCGTGGCGACGGACTGCGTCCGAGTCGCAGCATGCGCCATCGCAGTGGATGTGGATTCGACGGTAATCGGAGGAGTGGCCACACCGGTGGAATCGGCGAGGTCGAATCCTGACGGCTCAGCACCGTCACCGCTTCCGGTTCCGGCAATCGCCAGCCTTCACTCGGCCGCCACGGGCCACCAGAACGCTTCGGCGAAGCCGGGGATCTCCGCCGACAGCCACGCCGAGTGGACCGATACCAGATCCCGCAGCTCCCGCGCCAGCACCGCGCTGACCGTCGCTCCCTCGGCGGCCGCCAGCCGCTCCAGCGTCAACACCTGCATCCGCGGAATCCGGACCTCCAGCGCCGTCAGCCGCAGCAACTCCGGAAGCGCCTCCGCCGCATCCGTCCCCAGCGCCTCCTCCACGGGATAGCCACGGACTCGAAGGAGAAACGTTCCATACAGTCGATCGAGAGCGGTTTCAAGGAGCCCTGGAAATCGCTCAAAGAGGACAAGGACCGGCGCGAATCTCTGCTGAACGGCCTGTTGGCGGTGATCGAACGTAACGCCGTCTTCCCTACGGCGTGCTCGTGCTGGTTGGCGAGTACGACGCGCTCGAAGATCTGGCGAAGAAGCGATGGTCGGTACCGTACAAGCTATGCTTCGAAGAGACGGTCCTACGGCTGATCGATCTCTGCGAGCTGGAGCCGGGTGACCGGATTCAGTGTGTGTTCAACGATAACGAAAAGTACAAGGGCTGGGGCATCGAGGCGTACCGGACGTTGCTCAGAGAGTTTCCCAGCATCAGGGCGTGCTAATGGAAGAGGTCGCACACACTTCACGGAAGGAATCGGCAGAGATGGAGGCGGCGGACTTATTCGCGTACGAGCTCAGGAAGATCACGTACAACGGACTCCACCGATCCAAACCGGAATCTTCGCTATGAGTTTCGGCAAGTGATCCGGCCTGGGTGGGGTGTTTGGCGAATTGATCTCAGTCAGGTAATCCCGGAAGAGAGCCGGATTCATCTCGCGAACGAAGATGCGGAGGATGTTCGGGGCGTTCCTCCGAATGCTCCCTGATCCATTCTGGACACTCGATCAGCGCGCAACCGTCCTTCATCGATGATGAACAGCTACCATCGTCAACCATCGAAGGCAGTATCATGCCGGCTGATTTGCGATGCCTGGGCGGTAGAGCCGGTTGACCTGGATGGCGAATGTTCGATTGAGACCTCGCCGCTCGTCGGACGGGAAGAGTTCCTGCGCTTCACGAATAGGTACCCGGACCGAATGTCGTTGCAACAGCGGCCGGGCTTAACGCTTTTTCGGCGTGTCGTGTGAGGGACGCACGGAAGGAATCCGCTGGGGTCCTTCGATCTCGCGGATGTCCCGGAAACGGTCGAGCCAAACCGTGGCTTCTTTGTTCCTGGTCGCGTGTTCGATGACCGCTTTCATCTTCTGCGCGTGAGTCATTCTCAGGATCCGCTTTCTTCGCCGGGGCTGGCGACGAATTGAATACTAGCATCTGCGAGAGCAGTGCCGAGGCCTTTGTTCACTTTGTCGTTTTCGATCGGTATATACGTCGCCGGATCGGCCGGAATACGCGGCAAGGCCTTGTTTCTGATGTCTTCCCACTTCTTCACCCGTCCCTGTCCACTCCTGCGATCGGTCATCTCGAAAAAGTCGCTGAACCGGTGAGGTGCGATCCCGACGAAGGGGAGGAAACGGACCTTGCCGCTCGACTCTCGATCAGTGGAGATCGAGTCGGTGAACAATCTCTCGACCTGACTCTTGGGATACGGCTCGATGTACACGACGTCGTTGACGCCCGCCGCGACGATGTTCTTCGCGCAGTTGTGGCAGGGGAAGGTCGTGCCGTACATCACCGCATCCTGCAGCGCGACGCCGCGTCGCGCTGCATCCGTGATCACCGCCATCTCGGCATGAACGGCTCGGCCATACTCGGTGATCGACATGAACGAGCTGCCCTTGACCTTCAGCTCGGGATCCGAAGCGAGTTTCTCGATCGCCAGCTCGGAAAGATCGGCTCCTTCTGCAAGATGCGTTTTCGGGAGGCGCCCGAGCAAATCACGCAGGATTTCGACCTTCATTTCGGCGTTCTGCTCGCGATCGGCGAAGCTGAAGTCGCGCTGATCGGGAGATGAGTCCGGCCAGTAAAAGCCTCCGCCCGACTTCGCCACTTCATTCGCGCCGACAGCAAGCACCTGCCCGTCCGCGGTACACGCCGCGTATCCCACCTGCCGCGAAAGATCGGCGGAGCGAAGCGCCGCGGAGCGTGCGAGCTGCAGCCCAATCTCGGCTCGTGTTGGCGTGTGGAACGGATGTCCGAAAACGATCGAGACCGCGCGCTCGACGTCGCCGTTCAGGGTGTGACTGTCCGCGTCAAGGAACACGTCACCGAGAGGGAAGGTATCCCGAACGTTTTGGCCGAGCTTTACATCAGTTTCGATGTGATCGCGACCGATGATTGCCTCGGCGTCCGATCGGCAGGACGCAGCCGTGACGCCCGAGCCGCGTGACTTCGCGATCCTTCGGGCCAGGAAATCACGTCGGTGGTCGTGTGAAGAAAAGACGCTGATCAGCAGGAAACTTCGGCCGTAGACCTCCTGCAGCAGTGCAACCTCTTCCTGTCGCTTCAACGAGTTGAGGATATAAGCCGTCCTCGGCACCGGCTGGTCTTCCGCCTCATCGCCACCGTCAGCCACCTGGTCCCGGCGGTAGACACGAACCGCGGCGATGCCGAGGAGCGCCATGATGTCGGAGCGCGTCTTCTGCCGAAGGTCGTCTCCGGCGTCCATGTACGCGTTGATCTTTTCTGCTTCGTCGGTGGTCTTCGGAAGATGCGCGTACTCGGCGAGTGCGTGTAACTCGTGGCTCAAGCGAATGGGATGTGTCTGATATCCGACCGTGGTGAGTGCCGTCCCGAGAGAGTCACAGATTCCCAGGAGATTCGTTCCAGCAGCCCCCACCAGACCAATCATCAGCTCCGATCCCGCCATTCGTCCTTCTTTCGCGTGCGGCGGAAATTTTAGCAGCGGCTTGATCCACGATGTCGATTCCACGGGTCGTAGAGGACGTTGTTTTCGACCGCAGCGTGCCTCGGCGCCGTTGCGCCTACTGCTCCTACACGGTCAGCGGCGGCGCAGGCCTGCTGCCTGGAGGTCTTGCTCGGTGTCGAGGTCGACGCGGGCTCCTTCGAAGGGGACGATCGTGACGGAGTCGCGGTGGGTTTCGATGATGGCGCGGGCGCCGCGGTCGCCTTGGAGGGCGAGCAATTCTGCGCGGAGGTCGGGGGGGAAGACGGCGGGGGCGCCGGCTACGTTGTTGTAGCCGGTGGCGGCGATGGGGGAGGGGGTGGCGAGGAGGGCGCGGAGGTGGTCGGGGGTGATGAGGGGTTGGTCGCAGAGGGTGATGAGGATGCGGGCGGGGCCGGCGGCTTGGACGGCGGCGCGGATGGAGCTGGCGATGCCTTCCTCGGCGTGCGGGTTTTGGATGAGGGTGACCGGGAGGTCGCGCAGTTGTGCGGCGACTTCGGGGGCGCTGATGACGACGATGGTTTGGTCGCAGCCGGCGGCGAGGGCGATCTGGGCGGCGTGGCGGACGAGCGGCTGGCCGTGGTAGTCGAGCAGTTGTTTGGAGGTGCCGAGGCGCGTGGAGGCGCCGGCGGCGAGGACGACGGCGACGGTGTGGGGATGGATGGGGGTCGTTTTGGCGCGCAGCGGTTGGGCGTCGCGCTGATGGAAGACGGACTGGATCTCGGCGACGATGCACAGGGCGATCTCCTCGGGGGTTTCGCCGCCGAGGTCGAGGCCGATGGGGTTGTGGAGACGCGTGCTGGAGGAACCGGGGATCTGGGTGAGGATCTCTTGGCCGCGGCGTTTGGGGCCGAGTAGGCCGATGTAGGCGGCTCGCGAGCGGAGGGCTGCCTCGACGATCTCGGCGTCGTGGAGGAAGTTGTGGGTCATGCCGACGATGGCGTCGTAGCGGTCGAGGTCGGGGAGCTCGCGGGTGCGGATGACGTCGACTTCCCAGCCGACGGCGGCGGCCATGGTGTGTACGGGATCGACGTCGGGGCCGCGGCCGAAGATGGCAACTCGGCGCTGGGGGCGGATGGTTTCGACGAGCAGCGCGCGTCCTTCGAAAGTGGTGTTGTGCTGCACCGGCTCGCGATCGGGCACGGGCGGCAGGGCGGGCGGATGGGCGGCGTCGAAGGGCTGCGCGAGGAGGTCGACGGAGCCGCGGCAGCCGAGGCCGAGGCCGAAGACGACGTCGTCGGCGCTGGAGCTGTCGTAGGTGACGAGGCGCGGCTGGAAGCTGTGCGGGTCCGCTTCGAAGCGCAGGGCGAGGTCGCGCTCGACGCAGCCTCCGGAGATGGCGCCGGTGACGCTGCCGTCGTCGCCGATCACGGAGCGTGCGCCAGCTTTGCGGTAGGTGGAGCCGCGGGTGGCGACCACGGTGACGAGGAGGCCGCGGCGACCGCTCTCAAGGAGGCGGGCGACGGCGTCGTGGATGCGTTGGAGCTCGTGCATGGCTAAGCGGGATAGTCCATCGGTCTCATCACCCGGCGCTCTCCGTTGGTTGTGGTGCGAGATCCGTGCTGCGGACGGGGAGGGCGCGGACGCGGCGGCCGATGAGGCGCGACAGGGCGTTGGCGACGGCGGGCGCGAGGGGGCAGACGGTCGGCTCGCCGAGGCCGTGCGGGCGGTCGTCGTCGCTCGGGACGATGTGGGTCTCGATGACGAGCGGGGTTTCGTCGAGCATGACCACGGGGAAGTCGCTGTAGTAGGCCTGCTCGACGCGGCCCTCGCGCACGGTGATCTCGTTTTTCATGTTCGAGAGCGACCAGATGACGCCGCTCTCGACCTGCTGGGCCACGCCGAGGGGATTGACGGCTACGCCGCAGTCGAGGGCGCAGACGACGCGCTCGACGCGGAAGGGGAGTTTGCCTTGCGGCGCGTTCGGCCTCAGTGACACGTCGACGACGTAGGCGATGTAGGTCTCGCCGTGGAAGACGTTGCAGGCCAGGCCGCGGGCCACGCCCGCGCGTGTGCTGGCCGGGCCGGCCTTCGCCGCCACCGTCTCGAGCACCTTGCGCATGCGGCGGCGATCGATCTGGTTGTCGGCGGCCTCGACGACAGCCGGGACGTTCGGATCCGTTGCGCCGAGGAGGGAGAGGCGGAGCTGCAGCGGATCTTTCCCGGTCTGCTGCGCGAGCTCGTCGAGGAAACACTCGCGCGCGAACACGGACGAGGGGGAGAAGACGGACCGCCACGGCCCGATCGGCAGCGGCGAGTCGATCACGGCGTACGACATCTCGGCCGCGGGGAAGTGGTACGGCATGTCGTTGACGCCCCACGCCCAGCCGCCCACGACCTCGGGGTTCACCTTGTCGGCGTCGGCCACCACGCGGCGCGCGTTGTGCGGGCTGCTGGCCTTGCGATGTTCCCAGGCTACGACGCGATCGTTCTGGTCGAGTCCGGCGATGAGGCGGTGCACCGAGGCGGCCTGGAAGTAGCCGTGGCGCATGTCATCCTCGCGGGACCAGAGCAGTTGCACCGGCGTGCCCTTCATCAGTTTCGCGATCTCGATGGCTTCCCGGTCGAAATCGACGCCGAGCCGCCGGCCGAAGCCGCCGCCGATGAGAAGGACGTGGACGGTGATCGCCGTCTCCGGAAACCCGAGGAGCTGCGCCGCCGCGCCCTGGACTCCGTTCGGCGTCTGCGTCGCGGACCAGATCGTGGCCGCGTCGGCGGTGACGAGGGCGGTGCAGTTCACCGGCTCGAGCGCGGCGTGGGCGACGAAGGGGTAGCGGTACGTGGCCTCGATGGTGCGGGCGACGTTGGCGAATGCCGCGCGTCCTTCGCCGTCCTTGCGGATCGTCAGCGCCGGCGCGTTCGCGGCCCGCTCGAGCACGCGCAGGTGCTCGCGGCTGTCGAAGGCCGCATGGGGGCTTTCACTCCATTCGATTTGTAGCGCCTCGCGCCCGCGCAGCGCGGCCCAGGTGTTTTCGGCGATGACGGCGACGCCGGTCGGGATCTGCACGACATTGCGCACGCCGCCGGTCTTCAGCGCCGCGGCGGCATCGAAGGAGACCACCTTTGACCCGAGCTGAGGCGCGCGCGCGACGACGGCGAAAAGCATCCCCGGGACGCGGACGTCGACTCCATAGCGCGCGCGGCCGGTGACGAGGTCACGTCCGTCGATGCGCTTCGCCGGCTTGCCGACGAGGCGGAAAGCGGTGCGTTCCTTCAGCTTCGGCGACTGCGGCACCGGCTGCTGCGCCGCGCCGGCGGCGAGCTCGCCGTAGGAGAGCTTGCGTTGCGTCGCTGCGTGCAGCACGAAGCCGTCGCGCGTGGTGAGGGTGTCGGCGGGCACAGTCCATCGGGCGGCCGCCGCGGCCACGAGCATCTCCCGCGCCGCCGCGCCGGCCTGCCGGAGCGGATCCCACAGGCCGGAGATGCTGCCGCTGCCACCCGTGCCGAGGCGTTTGAAGTCGGGTCCGGGCGAGGCTTGCTCGATGCGCACGCTCCCCAGCGGCACGTCGAGCTCCTCGGCCACGATCATCGGCAGCGACGTCCGCACGCCCTGTCCCATCTCGCTCTTGCCGACCCGCACCAGCACCGTGCCGTCGGGATCGACGCGCAGCCAGGCGTTCGGCTGGAACGGCTTTGCCTCGGGCTCCGCGGCGCGGCTCGGGAATGCGATGCCGAGGGCCAGCGCGCCGCCGCCGGCGGCGAGAGTCTGGATGAACGCGCGGCGGCTCGCGGTCATCGGCCACCTCCATTCCGTACGGCCAGAAGCGCCGCTGTTCGGATGCGCGGATAGGAGCCGCACCGGCAGACGTGATCGGAGAGGGCGTCGTCGATGTCCGCCGCGCCCGCATTCGGCTTCGCTCGCAGCAATGCGCGCAGTTCGAGCATCATCCCGGGCTGGCAGTAGCCGCACTGCGAGACGTCCTCCTGCAGCCATGCCTCCTGAATCGGATGCCTGCCGTCGGAAGAGAGCCCTTCGATGGTGACGTACGTTTTCCCGGCGGCTGCCGCGAACGGGATCTGGCACGCACGCACCGCCTTGCCGCCTTCGAGGACCGTGCACGACCCGCACACCCCGACGCCACAGCCGTACTTCGTACCGGTCATGCCGAGGAGATCGCGCAGCACCCACAGCAGCGGCATCTGATCGTCAGCCTCGACAGGGTGAGCTTTTCCGTTGATCTGCAGCGAACGGCGCGGCATCAGGACCTCCTCAGATAAGGATGGACTGAATGTACCCGACGGCGCCGGGATGAACGTGACAAATTGCAACGCCCGGGTGAACGACGTGAACCAGGGGGAGGAGAGCGGGCGGCATGGGCCAATGGGACCGGGGAGGCGCTGCAGCTCTCGTCAGTCGACTGAGGCCGCCTGGGCTTCCACACACACCAGCACCTTCGTCTCTTCCCCTCCGGCCTCGACGCCCAGCAGCGCGCCCAGCGTTCGCGCCACATCCAGCGGCGAGACGTTGCCTTCGTACACACCCGGCTTGATCCCCGCTCCCCAGAACATCAGCGGGACATGCATGTCGTTTTCGACCGGCTGGCCGTGGGTGGTGCTGTTGGAGCCCCAGCTCCAGATCCAGCCTGGGCGGAGGGCCATGAGGACGTCGGGGGAGCGGTCGCTGCGGTAGGAGGCGCGCATGAGTTGTTCGAGGCGGGTGGGGGTGGGGTTGGGGGTGAGGAGGTCGGTGCTGGTCCAGGCGTCGGCGACGCCGTGGTGTTTGAGGGAGCGCATGACGTCGCGGAGGGCGCGTTTGGTGCGTTCGGGGTCGAGGCCGAGAGCGCGCACGCGGGGCCGGTTGAGCCAGAAGCCGGGCTCTTCGAAGAAGTAGAGGAGGGCGTGGGAGAGGGGGGCGTTGCGGTCGAATTGGACGCCGAGCTTCCGGGCGAGCTTTTCCTCGATCTCGATGCGCGCCGGCGGGAGGTCGGCGATGTTGCGGGCATGGGGGACGGGGGTGCGGACGTCGAGCCGGCCGGCGTCGGCGTTCGGGTCGCGCAGCTTCACGATCTCGGGATTCGGCTGTACGCCGTGGTCGGAGGTGAGCGCCACGACCACGCGGTTGCCGAAGCGGCGCTCGAGGGTGTCGAGGAAGCCGGCGAGGGCGCGGTCGAGGCGGACCATGCTGTCGGCGACCTCCATCGATTCCGGGCCGTAGTAGTGGCCGACGTAGTCGGTGGAGGAGATGGCGACGAAGAGCACGTCGGGGGTGCCGCTGCGCGAGCCGAGGCGCTCGGTTGCGATCACGTGGTGGGCGAAGTCGAAGAGCATCTGGTGCATGAACGGGGTGTACGTCAGCGCGCGGATGGTCTTGATCGGATGGGGGAAGGTGCCTTCGTAGGTGTTGTTCTTGAGCGGCCACGCTTCGGGGGGGTCGAACGTCAGGCGTTTCAGGTCATCGGGCGGGATGTACGGTCCGGGCGTCCAGCGGGCGCTGGCCGGGACGTAGCCGGGGATGAGGGCGTTGAACGCGAGGACCTCCGGATTGAAGCGGTACCAGCTCGACGAGAGGAATGCCGGGGTGCGGTAGTCGAACCAGTACGCCGCGTCGGCGTGCCGGCCGCCCATGAGGATCACGGCGCGGTCCTTGAAGCCGGCCGAGATGACGCGGCTTCCGGGATAGCGGGCCTTGACGCGCTCGCCGAGGCTCTCCTCCGCCATCATCGACGGCGACATGCCGGTGGTCTTGCCGGCGGTGACTGTGACGCGGTCGTCGTACGCGCAGTAGCGCGGCGAGCCGCCGCCTTCCTTCCACCACGCCGCTCCCTCGCCGTCGAAGGTTGCTTCCGCCACGTGCGCCGCGCGATAGGGGGTGATGTCGTCGAAGTACCAGCGCCAGGAGGCGACGTCGACCGGGGCGTCGCGCTCGAACCAGCTGTTGCCGGTGATGCCGCTCTCCGCCGGCACGAGCCCGGTCCCGATGGCCGCGTGCCCCGGACCGGTGAAGGTGACGCTGTAGGGAAACCGCGCGTTCGGGAACGTCGCCCCTTCGCGCGCGAAGCGCTGGAAGCCGCGCGTGGTGAGCCAGGGAGCGAAGCGTTCCACGTAGTCGAAGCGGAGCTGGTCGACGGAGATGACGACCGCGAGGTCGGCCTTCGCGGCGGCCGGCTCCTCGGCCCGGACGAAGAGTCCGGGCGACAGCAAGGCGAGGGTGAGGAGGAGCGGCCGCATCAGCTCAACGGTCGCGAAGCGCGTCGACCTTTCGCTGTACGTCGTCGCAGGGAGTGGTGCCCTTGCCGATGGCGGCGCTTTCCCACGAGCCGTACATGGGGTTCGGGAGCATGAACCAGCGCGTGCCCCACCAGCTCGCGGTGCGAGTCATGATGGCGTCGCGCTCGGCGGCGCTCTTGTCGCGGGCGTTGGCGAAGTCGTTGAGGTCATCGCCGAGGAGCAGCAGCACGCGGTACGACTTCGCCACGTGCGCGCGGCGCGGCGACTTGTCGCCGGCCCAGCCGTTCTCGCCCCGCATCAGCAGTGCGTCGCCCTTGTCGTCGATCGGGAAACCGGCGTTCTTCAGGTTCTGCAGCGTTCCCGGCTCTTCCTCGGGGACGTCGCGGTTGGTGACGTAGAACGGCGTGACGCCGCGGCTCGTCGCGTAGGCGAGGAACTCCCTGGCACCGGGGATCGCGGGAGCCGCCGACTCGCTGACCCACTGCTCCCACATCTTCTTGTCGTAGGTCATCCCCTTGCGGATCACCCGCCCCTGGAACGGTGTGTTGTCGAGCGAAGTCTCGTCGACGTCGAGGATCACAGCGGGCGGTTGCGACGGGTCGTTGGCCGTCTCTTCCTCCGCGCCGACCCACGTGCTGTCGGCGAGCGCCGCGTCGAGCGCCCGCCGCGCCGCGGCATAGGTCTGCAGCGCGGCGGCGCGGTACTCGGCCGACTGCTGCACCCAGAGCGTGGCGTTGAGGATGGTGTGGCCGGGGTTGCATGGGGCGGCGGCGGCCGCCGCTGGGGCCGGGGTGGGGGCGGTGGCACACGCCGCGGAGAGCAGCACGGCGCAGAGGACGAAGACCGTTCGTGTCATAGACCTCTTCGTACCACGGATGGGACGAATAGGACAGATGGGACCAATGGGACCCATGGATGGGTGGTGTGCATTCGTCCCATCGGTCCTATTGGTCCCATCGGTTCTCATTCCCCTAAAACAAAAACGGCCACCCGTTGCCGGGTGGCCGTTCGTGGAGAACCGGTGAGGCTTAGAAGCTGAGGCGGAGGCGCACGGCAGCCTGCCAGCGCGACCGGAGGTCGGCGGTGGAGAGGTGGCCGTTGTCCTCGATGTCATCGGCGAAGCGCTCGCGGTAGATCGGCTTGCCGGTCGCCGCGTCGAGACCGCCGTAGGTGAACGGGAGGTAGTTCTGGTTCGCCACGAAACGCACGACGCCGGCGTCCTTGTCGAACATGTTCAGGAGGTTGTTGACGTCGAGCGTGATGGCGCTGTTGAAGCGGCGCACGATCGGGAGACCCAGCTCGTAGTGGAAGTCGAGCTGGCGGACCCACGGCTCGGTGAGCTCGTAGCGCGTCATGGTGCGGTCGCCGGTCGGGTCTTCGACACCGGCGTTCTCCAGGAAGCTCAGGTACTGCTGGTACGGGTCGCCGGTCCAGGTCGAGCCGGCGTTGCGCTGGATGATGACGTCGTCCGCGGCCGGGAGGTACAGAAGGTCGTTGGTCGAGAAGCCGTCGGTGTTGATGTCCGTGCCGAACAGCAGCGAGAACGGACGGCCCGACTGGACGTTGTAGTAGAGGCCGAACGTGTGGCCGAGAATGCCGGTCTGGAGGTTGTACGACGCCGCCAGGTTGAAGCGGTGCGTGGTCTCGTAGGCCGAGCGGGAGACCTCAGGCGTGAAGATGTCGCCGCGGGTATGGTGGAACTGGAAGTTCGAGTGGGCCTGGCTCGACGAACCGTCGAAGGCCGAGTTGGAGTCCTGGTGCGTGTACGACGTCGCCAGCGTGAGGCCGCCGGTGAAGCGCTTGTTGAGCTGCAGCGAGGCGAGGGTCTGGTCGCCTTCGTCGGTGTTCTTGATCAGCACGGCCTGGGTGAGGCGGGTGCTGATGCGCGAGTACGTCGGGCGGCCGTCCAGGGTGCTGGTGCCGCTCTGGCGGCTGTTGAGGTCCGTGTAGTACACGTCCTGCATGTTCTTCGTGTAGACCACCTCGGCCGTGCCGCGGATGCCCCAGAAGAGGTCGCGGTCGTACCCGAGCGTTCCGCGAAGGACGTGCGGGAGCTGGAAGTCTTCGTCGACCATGTTGACGCGGATCGCGCCGGTGCCGGCCGGGAAGCTGCGCGGCTGGCTGAACGGATCCGGCTGGAAGGTGGTCGTGCAGGAGCCGGTGCAGACCAGGGTCTGCTGCTCGACGCCCGTGTTGGCGTAGGCGTTGGAGATCCACACGTACGGGGCGCGGCCGGCGAAGATGCCGAGGCCGCCGCGAAGCTGCTGGGTACCGGCGATCTGCCAGTTGAAGCCGAAGCGCGGCGAGAAGAGGATCTCCTCGGACGGGGTCGTGGACGAGTCGAAGCCGATGGCGTCCGCCACGACCTGGTTGAACGACGGGGTGGTACCGAAGCGCGGCATGTCGGCGCGGATGCCGAACGTCAGCGTCAGGTTCTGGTTCACGTGCCACTGGTCGTTGGCGTAGAGGCTGTACTGGGCGACGTCGAACGTGGTCGGGCGGCGCGGGTCATCGCCGGTGGCGAACGTCACTTCGTAGTGCGACGGCGTGCCGGCCTCGAAGGCCTCGACGGTCGGGAAGAAGTAGAAGCCGTACGCCGGGGCGAGGAAGAGGTTGGCGAACTCGAAGAGCTCGTTGTGCGTACCGAACGTCATGGTGTGGTTGCCGCTCACCCAGGTCAGGTCATCGGTGATCTCGAGGATGTCCTGGTCGAGGGAGTTGGCCTGCGAGAACTGCTCGCTGCCGAGGATGACCTGCGCGTTACGGACCGCGCCGCCGATCTCGACCGCCGGGAACTGGGTGCGGGAAGCGCGGGTGTCGGCGATGTTGGTGAAGTTGACGCGCGCCTCGTTGAAGAGGTTCGAGCCGATGGCGCTGTTCAACTGCGCGACGGTCGACTTGGTCTCGTCGGCGAACACATACGTCGAGGTGGGGAAGCGGAAGCGGGTGAAGAAGCGGTCCGCGACCACGTCGCGCGCGGCGTCGACGTAGTTGTGACGGAGGGTGAGCTGGTTGGAGTTGCCGATGTTCCAGTCGAGGCGGGCGAAGTAGTTGTCGCTCTGCTTCGTCTGCGGGAACTCGCCCAGCGTGCCGACGTCGTGGTTGTAGCGGCTCATCGCCACGTCTTTCGCACGGGTCGCCAGCGCGGCGATGTCGGCGCGGAGGGTGTCGGTGCCCGGAAGCGCGGAGACGCCGGTCGGCTCGGAGCGCTCGTTGATCTCGCCGTTGACGAAGAAGAAGAGCTTGTCGCGGAGGATCGGGCCGCCGAGGCGGGCACCGTACTGCTCGGCGTCGAAGTCGGTGATCGGGGTGTCGCCCGGGCCGTCGCCGACGAACGAGGCATCGCGCTTCGAGTAGAAGACCGAGCCGGTGAATTCGTTGCTGCCGGAGCGGGTGATGGCGTTCACGCCGCCGCCGGTGAAGCCGCCGTGGCGGACGTCATACGGCGAGACGACGAGCTGGATCTCCTGGATGGCGTCCAGCGAGATCGGCGGGGCGTCGGCCTGGCCGCCCGGCGTACCGGTGTCGGCGAGACCGAACAGGTCGTTGTTGACCGCGCCGTCGATCTGGATGTTGTTGTAGCGGTTACTCTTGCCGGCAACGGTCATGCGCGTGGCCGTGGCATCGCCCGCGTCGACGTTGAAGTAGGGGTTGGTACGGGCGAAGTCCTGCAGCGAGCGGTTGACCGTCGGCAGCGACTCGATCTGCTCTTCCGAAACGGCCGACGCGGCGCCGGTGCGGTTCGGATTGATGATGTCGTCCGCGGTGGCCGTGACGGTGATGGACTCGCTCACGGTGCTGAGCTGCATCGACACGCCAACCTCGGCGGTGGAGCCGAGGGCGACGTTGATGTTCGTCGCCTCGAAGGGGCGGAACCCTTCGAGCGTGGCCGTGATCCGGTACGGGCCGCCGACGCGGACGTTCGGGATCGTGTAGCGGCCGTTCCCGCCCGAAACCGCGTCATAGCGCGTGCCGGTCGGAACGTGGATGGCCTCGACGGTGACGCCCGGAAGCGCCTCGCCGGAAGCGGAGACCTGGCCGGCAATCGAGCCGGTCGTGACCTGCGCGTTCGCGGCCGGAACGACCACGAGCGCACAAAGCGCGATGGCCAGAGTGAACAATCGTCGGAACGAAGTTCGGTTTTCGAGCATGAATCCTCCTGATGGTGTGACGTGCTGAATGGACGACGGCCGGACGAATGGCAGTCGTGAGGCTTTTTTCGTGCCGATACGGTATCGCACGCGGGGCGCGGCGTAAAGCAAACTCGCGTGAAAACGGTGTGCGATTCCGGAGAGCGGTTCCTCGCGGAACCGCTCTCCTCAGAAGCTCTTCAGGAATGCTTCGTTGTTCGGGAACTTCTGCAGCCGCTCGAGCAGCATTTTCATGGCTGTCATCGGGTCGGTTCCGGCCAGAGCCCGGCGGAGGGTGTGGATCTTCGGCAGCACGGTCGGAGGCAGAAGCTTCTCTTCCTTGCGCGTGCCGGTCTGGCCGATGTTCATGGCCGGGAAGATGCGGCGCTCGAAGAGGCCGCGGTCGAGCACGATCTCGGTGTTGCCGGTGCCCTTGAACTCCTGGAAGATCACCTCGTCCATGCGCGAGCCGGTGTCGACCAGCGCGGTGGCGATGATGGTCAGCGAGCCCCAGTCCTCGGCGTTGCGCGCGGCGCCGAAGAAGCGCCGCGGCTTCTCCATCGTCCGGGCGTCGATGCCGCCC
This sequence comes from Thermoanaerobaculia bacterium, assembly GCA_035629865.1. Taxonomy (GTDB): domain Bacteria; phylum Acidobacteriota; class Thermoanaerobaculia; order Gp7-AA8; family Gp7-AA8; genus QHVT01. Next base: position 16,586 of record DASPHC010000006.1, read on the forward strand.
GACAGGATCTTGCCCGAGCCGCGCTGCTCGTTGTTGTACGCGCGCGACATGCGGGTGATCGAGTCGCAGAGGATGACCACGTCCTTCTTCGTCTCCACCAGGCGGCGGGCACGCTCCAGGATGATCTCCGAGAGATGGATGTGGCTGTCGGCGGTCTCGTCCGAGCTGGAGGCGATGACCTCGCCCTTCGCGACGGAGCGCCGGAAGTCGGTGACTTCCTCGGGGCGCTCGTCGACGAGCAGGACGAAGAGGATGACCTCCGGATGGTTCGTGTTGAGGCCGTGGGCGATGTCCTTGAGGAGGGTCGTCTTGCCTGCTTTCGGCGGGGCGACGACGAGGCAGCGCTGCCCTTTGCCGATCGGCGAGAGGAGGTCGAGCACGCGGGTGGTGAGGCGCTCGGACTCGGTCTCCAGCTTGAACATCTCGTTCGGGTCGATCGAGATCAGCTCGGAGAACGGCCGCCGCGAGTCGCGGTACTCCTCGAGCGGCAGCCCTTCGATGGACTCCAGGCCGACGAACTCGAGCCCGTTACCGGTGCGCCGCGCCTGGCCGCCGAGCTGGAGGCCCGGGAGGAGGTGCAGCCGCTCCACCGTCGAGCGGGGGACGATCGTGTCGCCCGGCTGGGGGTGATAGCCGTTGGCCGGGTCGACGAGGATGCCGGTGCCGTTGGCCTTGATGAAGAGGATGCCGGAGGCCGGGACCAATTCGCCCGGGGCGATGTCGAGCGGCGGCGCGCTGCTGCCGTTCTCCATCGAGCGGCCACCGCCGCCCCCACCGCCGCTTCCGCGGCCTTCCCGCCGCCGCGTTCGTCCACGGCGTCGCCGGCCCTGGCCGGGTCCTCCGCCGTCGAACTGCGGCCGGGCTGCTTCGTTTCCTGGTTCCGGACGGCTGCCGTTGCCGGCGGGCTGTTGCTGCCCCTCGGCTCCGGTACCGCCCGTGCGGCGTCTGCGACGACGCCGCTTACGCGGAGTGCGATCTTCTGGTGTCATTCGAAGTCAATCAACGCCTAACTGAGCTTTCACCTGCGAGTCCCGGGAGCCGACGACGTCGGGGCGGAGAGTCAGATCTCAACGCCCGGGCTGGTGCTCTACACGCTTGCGAAGTGGTCGTCGCGCGAGGTGCGGAGGCAGTATGGGGGAAGTCGGTTTTGAAAATCAAGGGCTGGGAAAGGCAGAGGGCAGAAGGCAGAAGGCAGAAGGGGGATGCCGAAAGGCAGAAAGGGGACCTGCTGTGCGGTCTCTTTCTTACTTCTGCCTTCTGCCTTCTGCCTTGTGCCTTTCCTCTTTTGCCTTCTGCCTTTTGCCTTCTGCCTTCCCCCGTGCCAGAATTGCACTCTCAATCCCGACCTCAATGGGCCTTCACGTACATGTCTGAAAACATTCTCGTTGTCGAGTACGAGCCTCGCTACACGGATCGCGTTCGTCAGGCATTGACGGGCCAGCCGTTCACCGCCACGTTCGCCCGCGACGGCGAGGAGGCGATCAAGGCGCTGGAGGGCGATTCCCCTCGCCTGATCGTGCTCTCGTCCGTGGTCCCGAAAGTCAGCACGACCGAGTTGATCCGTGCCATCCGGGGGCGAAAGCTGCTCCAGGAGACGCCGATCCTGCTCACCGTCTCCGGCTACAACGGCAAGTCGCCCAGGGCCGACGCCCAGCGCGTCGGGGCCTCCGACATCCTCCCCAAGCCGTACTCGGAGACCGAGTTCCTCGGCAAGGTGCAGCAGATGCTCGGCATCCGCGCCGACCAGCAGGCGGCCACCACCCAGCTCACTTCCAGCGAGATCTTCGGCGATCTTCTCGACGACGAGAACCGCCCCGCCGCACGCAAGATGACCACGTCCAAGGCCACCGGCGACGTCGACAAGATGCTCGCCGACACTCTCTCCGGCATGATGCCGAAGCGCCGCGACACCGCTCCGCCCGCTCCGGCACCCACGCCCGCTCCTCCGGCACCCGCAGCCGCGGCGCCCGCTCCGGCGTCCGCACCGCAGCAGCCGCGGGCACGTACCAGCAGCAGCGCCGACCTCGACAAGATGCTGAGCGACACGCTCTCCGGTGCGCGCAAGACCACCGGCGGCGGCACGACAGCCCGCCCCACCACCCCCGGCACGGAGGCGGTGCCGGAGCGCTTCAACACCGAGAAGATGCGCGCCTACGTCCCCGACCGCGTCCCGGTCGCGCAGCCGGTCTTCACCGCCGCGCCGCCCGAGCCGGTGCAGGAAGAGGAGCCGAACGACGGGACGAAGTTCGGCCAGTATGTGCTGAACGAGCGGATTGCCACCGGCGGGATGGCCGAGGTCTGGAAGGCGCGCATGCGCGGAGTCGAAGGCTTCCAGAAGACCGTCGCCATCAAGAAGATCCTGCCGCACCTGTCGGACAACCAGGACTTCATCGAGATGTTCGTCGATGAGGCGAAGCTGGCCGCGCAGCTCAACCACAACAACATCATCCATATCTACGACCTCGGCAAGATCCAGAGCTCCTACTACATCGCGATGGAGTACATCGATGGCTTCGACCTGAAGACCATCCTCCGCCGCGGCCAGGAGCGCGACCAGCCGATGACCGTCGAGCTGGCGCTGTTCATCGCCTCCAAGCTCGCCTCCGCGCTCGACTACGCCCACCGCAAGAAGGACTTCGAAGAGAAGGAGATGGGCCTCGTCCACCGCGACGTCTCGCCGCAGAACGTGCTCGTCTCCCAGGAAGGCGACATCAAGCTGTGCGACTTCGGCATCGCCAAGGCGGCGTCGAAGGCTTCGCACACCCAGGCCGGCGCGCTGAAGGGCAAGCTGCAGTACATGGCCCCCGAGCAGGCCTGGGGCCGCCACATCGACCGCCGCTCCGACATCTTCGCCCTCGCCACGGTGCTGTTCGAGATGCTGACCGGCCGCAAGCTCTTCATGGGCGACAACGAGCTGTCGATCCTCGAGCAGGTGCGCGAGGCCCACGTGCAGCCGCCGTCGCTCTACAACGACGAGGTCACGCCGGAGGTCGACAAGGTCGTCATCAAGGCGCTGCAGAAAGATCCGGCCAACCGCTACCAGACCGCCGGCGAGATGGCCCGCGACCTCGACGCCATCCTCTACAGCTTCCGCCCGACGCCGACCAGCGCCGACCTCGCCATCTACATGCACCGGATCTCGAGCACCGAGCCGATCGTGCACGAGCCCGAACCGGAGCCGGAGCCGTTCGCCGACCCGGTTCCGGCCCCCCGCACGATCATGCCGGCGCCGGCACCGCGCCCGGTCATCCCGGTGGCGGTCCCGGTCGCCGCGGCCGTGCCCGCCGTCGCTGCCGTGTCGACGATGGGGGAGGCCCCCGCGCCGGCCGCGTCGATCTCGTACGGAGACGTACCGACGCCCATCCAGCGCAAGTCGCCGGTGGGAATGATCGCCGGGGCCGTCGGCCTGCTGCTCGTCATCGGCGGCGCCGCCTTCGTGCTCACGCGCGGCAAGGGTGACGCGCCGGCGGCAACGACGTCGAGCGTCGTCGCCGCGTCGACCACCGCCCCCGTCATTCCGCTCACGACCGCACCCGCCGGCGATACCGCCGGCACGGCCGGACTCACCGCGACGAGCGGCACGGCTCTCGATCCGTCGGCCGTCGACGCCGAGGTGCAGAAGCGCATCGCCGCCGAGCGCGCCCGTCTCGAAGCGCTGGCCCGCGCGCAGCAGCAGGCGGGCGTTCCGGTGACCGCGACCGTCGCTCCGCGTCCCGTTCCCACTCCCGCGCAGACGCCGCAGCAGACCGCCCAGCAGACCGCAACGGTGCCCGCGCCGGTGCCGCAGGATACGCGGCCCGCCCCGACGCCGGTGAATCCGGAGCCGGTGCAGCAGCAGCCGGCGCAGCAGGCCGAGACGCGGCCGGCTCCGGCGCAGGCAGCACCGGCGCGTGCCCGCGAAGGCGATCTCGTCCCGACCGGCACCGAGGGGCTCACGCCGCCGCGCGTGGTCCGGCGGGGCACCGTCACGTATCCGACCATCGCCCGCTCGCAGCGCGTGCAGGGAACCGTCCTCACCAGCGTGCTGGTCTCCGAGACCGGGCAGGTGCTGGAAGTGCGGATCCTGCGCGGCCTGAACCGCTTCGGCATGGACGAAGCGGCCGAGCAGGCCATGCGCCGTTCCACGTTCGCGCCGGCCATGAAGGACGGCGTTCGTGTCCGCTCGTGGATCACGGTCCCGGTGGACTTCAAGCTATGATGAAATCGCAAGCGCCAACGGCGATTTGATTTGGAGGAAAGATGCCGGTTTTGACCGACCAGCAGCGCAAGTTCTACGAGACCACGCTCCAGGTGACGCGGGAGGAGATCGGCGATCTGAAAGACCAGATCGAAGAAGAGCTCGCAAAGGTGAAGGATCGCATCGCCGATCTCCAGCAGGCGATCAACTCATCCAAGCAGATGTACGCCGCCGCCTGCAGCCGCCTCGGCGTGAAGAACGATCTCGAAGATGAAGACGGGTCCGACGCGTAGCGTCGGCCGTCGCATCGTTCTTACCGCGGCTTCGGCCGCGGTTTTTTTTGGGGTCTCGTGCGCCGAGCCTCCGGCCCGCACGACCAGCGATGACCTGGGCCGCGCCGTGGCCGTGCCCGCGCGGCCACGGCGCATCATCACTCTCGCGCCGAACCTCACCGAGATCGTCTACGCCGCCGGAGCAGGGGAGAAGATCGTCGGCACCGACGATTACTCGAATTACCCCGCCGAGGCGCGGAAAACGGCGAAGGTCGGCGGAATGCAGCCGAACATCGAAAAGATCGCCGCGCTGAAGCCCGACCTAGTCATCGCCTCCACCGAAGGGAACCATCCCAACCTTTCCCCGGCCCTCGCCGCGGCGCGCATCCCGCTCTTCGTCGTCCGCACCGACCGCCTGCAGGAGATCCCCGGCGCGATCGAGCGCGTCGGCCGGCTGCTCGACGCGCCGCGAACCGATGAGGCGGTGCGCGAGCTCGGACGCGCGCTCGAGCTGCAGCGCCGCAAGCGCGCGCGCGTGCCTCGGGTGATGTTCGCGGTCTGGACCGACCCGCTCTACGTCGGAGGCCGCAACACCTTCACCGACGACGTGCTCCGCCTCGCCGGTGCCGCCAACGCCGTTGAGGTGACGGGCTGGCCGCAGTACTCGCTGGAGTCGCTGGTCGCCGCGCCGCCCGATCTCATCCTCTATCCCCGCGGCGCCGTGACGCCGCAGCAGATCGACGCCCTGCGCAAGCGCGTGCCGGGCCTGCAGGCGCAGATCGTCGCCGTCGACGAGGACATCTTCCAGCGCCCCGGACCGCGCGTCGCACAGGCCGCCGGCCGCCTCAATGCGATACTCGACGCGTGGGAACGGTCGACAGCCGCAACGACGAACGCGAAACCGTGAGTGCCGGCAGTTCATCGCTCATCGCTCATCGCTCATCGTTCGTACCGGCGGTCCTGCTCCTTGTCACGCTGCTGGTGCTGACGCTCGCGATCGCCGTTTCCTTCGGCGCCGTCGCGATCGACTGGAACGACCCGACCGCGCGAGACATCCTGCTGCGCCTGCGGCTGCCGCGCGTGCTGCTCGCCGCGGCGGTCGGCGCGACGCTCGCCGTCGCCGGGGTGACGTTCCAGACGCTGCTCCGCAATCCGCTCGCCGATCCGTTCACCCTCGGCGTCTCCGGCGGCGCGGCGGCCGGTGCGGCCATCGCCACGGCGTTGCGCTGGGCGCGCTTCCCGGGAGTCGTGCCGCTTACCGCGTTCGCCGGCGCCATCGGCGCCACCGCCGCGGTGTTCCTCCTCGCGCGGAGGCGCGATCACACCGACCCGGTCCGGCTGCTGATCTCGGGGCTCGTGCTCAACGCCTTCTTCTCCGCGGTGATCCTGATCTCGTTCTCACTCTCGCGGCAGGCCGACCTCACCGCCGCGCTGCGCTGGATGATGGGAACGCTGTGGGGAGCGACGTGGACGCAGGTCGCCCTGGTGACCGTGCCGCTGGTCTTTGCCCTCGGCCTCCTGACCTTCGTCGCCAACGATTTGCGGTTGCTCGCGTTCGGCGAAGAGGACGCGAAGGCGCGCGGGGTCGACGTGGAGCGGGTGAAGCTGCTCGGCTTCGGCATCGCGTCGCTGATTACCGGAGCGGCGGTCGCGGTCAGCGGGATCATCGGGTTTGTCGGGCTACTGGTGCCGCATCTCATTCGTCTGGTCTGGCGCCGCGACTTCCGGTTCCTGCTGCCCCTTTGCGCCTTGGGTGGCGCCACCCTGGTTGTCGCCGCCGACGCTCTCTCGCGGTTGCTGGTGGTGACCGCGGAGCTGCCGGTAGGGGCGTTCACCGCGATTCTGGGGGTGCCGTTTTTCTTGTCGCTCTTGAGGAGAGCGCGGTGATGGGACCGATGGGACGAATAGGACCTATGGGACTGATAGGACTGATAGGAGGGGCGGGGTCCCATCCCGGGAGGCCCCACTAATGCTCCAAGTCCGCCGAGCCTCCTACGCCTACAACAACGCCCCCGCCGTGCGCGACGTTACCGTCACCATCGGCGAGCGGCAGCTCGTGGCCCTCACCGGGCCGAACGGCTCCGGCAAGTCCACCTTGCTCAAGCTCTTCGCGCGCGTCTACGCCCCGCATTCCGGCGAAGTCTCCTACGAAGGAAAACCGCTTTCCCAGTGGCCGGCGAAAGAGTACGCAAAGCAGGTCGGCTATCTGCCGCAGGATCCCGATCCCGCCTTTCCGATGCGCGCCGTCGAAGTCGTCGTCACCGGCCGCGCCCCTTACCTCGGCCGCTTCGTCTGGGAGAGCGACGACGACTGGAGCGAAGCGCGGCGCGCCCTCGCCCTCTGCGATGCCGCCCACCTCGCCGACCGCTACCTCGACGAAATGAGCGGCGGAGAGCGGAAGCGCGTCTTCCTCGCCCGCGTCCTCGCCGGCACCCCGCGTCTCATCCTCCTCGACGAGCCGCTGGCCGCCCTCGACCTCTCCCACGTCCAGCAATTCTCGCGGCTCCTCCGCGACGTCGTCGACCGCACCGGCTGCACCGTCCTCTTCGCCGCCCACGACCTCAACTGGGCCGCCGCCCACAGCGACCGCATGCTCGTCATGCAGAACGGCACCCTCGCCCTCGACGCCACCCCGGCCGAGATCATGCGCCCCGAAGTCATGCACACCCTCTTCGGTTTCGAAGCCGAGACCGTGGCCAGCGCCGGCAAGACCTGGATCGTCCCGCGGTTGTGATCGGGAGCCGCCGAAGGCGGCGAAAGAACTGTAGGCCCGGCCTTCAGGCCGGGTACACCATCGGCCGGCAGGTGAGCCTGCGTAGCGGGCGACAGAAAAGAGCGTCCGCGCGAGCTCTCGTCTCCTGTCGCCCGCTACGCGGGCTCGAATCCATTCACGCTTTACCCGGCCTAAAGGCCGGGCCTACAGTTCTTTTGCCGCCTTCGGCGGCAGGGGGATGACCGCTGGGCGAGCAGGTACAACAGGCGCGAGCGGGCGAGCGGCTCGTCTTCGACGATCAATACACGCAGGGTCATTCCACGGCGTCGTCGGCGTAGCTCAACCGCAGACCGACGCGTGCGATCACCGTACTGCCGTCCCTGCGCACGTCCGCGTTACATTCGGGACCGAACCACTGCTGCAGCCGTTCCTTCGCGGAGGCGATCGCGGCCGGTTCGGCATCCGCCGGCAGGGCCCGGGCTTCGAGCGCAAGGCGGCTGGCGCGGGCTTGGCCGTGCACGGAGAGGCCTGCCGGCGACGCGTCTCCCACGGCTGTCTCGATGAGGGTCTGCAGTGCGAAGGGGGGGACGGAGGCGTTGAGGATTTCTTCTTCGATGTCGAGGTGGACCTGCATCGGCGCGCCGGAACGGGCGCCCAGCAGCTCGAAGTACCGCTCCGCCGAGACCAGCTCGGCCTCCAGCGTCACGGCCTCGCCGGCGCGCTGGTCGAGGCGCCGGCGGAGCAGCTCGCCGAGGGTGACCAGCATCCGGTCTGCGGTATCGGGCTCGGTGCGGACGCGGTCGCGGATGGCTTTCAACGTGCCGAACAGGAACGACGGCTGGGTCTGCGCGCGCAGGTGCCCGGCCTCGGCGTCCGCGACCTCGGCCTGCAGGGCCAGCGCCTTCCGCTCGGCGATGTCGGCGTCGCGGTAGACGTCCATCAGCTTCGTGATCCCGGCGATGACGGCGATGAAGAAGCAGTTCACGTGGAAGCGGACGGTGATGGAGCGGAGGGCCATGGACTCCGTCGGCCAGCGCCCTTCGCCGATGTCGAGGATGGCCCCGCCGAGGAGGGCGCGTGCGATCGCGAGCAGCGGGATGACCGCGAGCAGTACGAGGACGTCGCGGGGGATGCGTTCCCGGCGGAAGGAGAGCCGCTCCGCGACCGCGACGACGATCGGCGTGAACGCCGCCCAGATCAGCGCCGTGATGAGCTGGGAGTAGAGCGTGACGGTCCAGACGGCCGGGAGCCGGGTGGCGACGGCGTAGTGGAAGAAGTTGCTGGAGTTGAAGACGGCCACGGCGCACCAGGCCCCCAGGAGGGCGGCCACGATGCCGAGGAGCTCGCGGAGCGGACGGAGCGGTTCATCAGGCCGCGGCATGTTCGCTCCCCCTGGTCGCGGCCACCGGACGCAGCGGCAGGCGCACGCTGACGACGAAGGCGTCGTCGTCGCGGCGGAACGACAGCGCCTGCTCCTCGCCGTACAGGTAGCGCAGGCGCGCCCGTGCGTGCGGCACGCCGACGCTCACGGCGTCCATGGTGTCGTCGGGGTCGAAGCCGGGACCGTCGTCGCGGACTTCGACGCTGAGCCAGCGGCCGTTCCTCCGGATGCGGACCTCGACGGCGCCCGTGCTGCGCCGCGCCGAGAGGCCGTGCACGATCGCGTTCTCGACCAGCGGCTGGATCATGAACGGCGGGATGGCTGCGGTGAGGAGGTCGGGCGACTGGACGTACACCGCGGTCTGCAGTCTTCCGCCGAAGCGGGTTTTCTGGATGGCCAGGTAGTCCTCGACGAAATGGAGCTCTTCGGCGAGGGGGACTTCGAGGGCGTCCTCGGAGGCGATGGAGCGGCGGAGGAGGTCGGAGAGGGTGTCGAGGGTGCGTTCGGCGGCCGGCGGGTCGGTGTGCACCAGCGCGGCGACGGCGTTGAGGGAGTTGAAGAGGAAGTGCGGCTTGAGGTCGGCCTGCAGGCGCCGCAGCCTCGCATGGGCCAGCGCGGTGCGCGACTGCACGGCGGAGCGCCGCCGCAGGGCGCCGTCGCGCTGCAGCCGCGCGAAGTTGGCGATGCCGATCGCCACCAGCCCGAAGAGGAGGTGGGAGTGGGCGACGGCGATGCTTTCCTTGAGGAACTGGCCGTCGAACACGACCCGCTCGCGCGCGACGAAGAAGGTGTTGGTGATGTCGGCCGGGGCAATCATCGCCGCGACGAGCAGGGCGGCGGCGAGACTGAGGGCGGCGTTGCGCCAGCGGTGGGGATGGCTCAGCGGGAAGCGATCGGCGAACGCCATGACGAAGGGGGTCGCCAGGGCCCACATGGTCATGGAGATGAACATCACCATCAGCCGCTCGGGGAAGTCGTCCTGCAGACCGCTCTGGATGGTGAGGATGTGATGCTGGGTCGCAAAGAAGAGTCCCGCCAGCGTCCAGGCGCCGTAGATGATGAGGGCGCGGGTCAGGAGGCGGCGGAGGTGGAGGGGGGCGGAGGGCACGCGCTTCAGCCCCTGGGCTCGGGCTGGCGATGAGGGTTCCAGTACGGGACCCGTTTTTCCGACCACATTTCGAGGAGGCCCTCCGTCCCGTGTTTTCGGCGGTAGACGACTTCGGACGGGAAGAGGGGCATGAGTTGCATGAACTCGACGTGCGGTTTGCCGTTCGTCGCCTGTATTCGAGGAACGATCTCGTCTTCGGTTTGCTGCACCAGAAGGATGGTGTTCATCCCCGTGCCGGGCCAGAGTGGCTCCGGATAGGTGATGCTGTGGCCGTGCTGCAGCGATGAGCCGTGGAGCACCGGATCGAGAGCGGTGCTGGCCAGGGTGCTGGCGATGTCGTCGACTTCGGCCGTGAAGCCGATGAAGATCTCGAACCGGTGCAGGGGATCGATCCCCGGCACCGGCTGATTGCTCGCTCCGGCGGTGGCGTAGAAGTACACCTCGTCGGGATGGGTCGTTTTGTCCCACTTGTGGATGTACACGGTGTGCTCGCCTTTCCTGAAGCGCGCCGTCCTGGACGGCGCGCCCCAGAGGCGCTGATAGTGTTCGACGACTTCGTCAGAGATCATGGCATTCCTGGTGGCTTGCCGCCGAAGGGCCAGGGCGTTCCGGGCGGCCATGCGGGCGGCCAGTACTCCCCTTCTCCTTCGCCGAGGGGCCTGGAGCCCTTCTGGCCATTGCAGATGCTACACGCTCCGGTCGTATTTGATGGATCGTTGACGCGGGCGCTGCGAACGTCGCGTGAATCCCGCCAGCCGCCTTCGTCGAAATCCTGTTTCTGCGAACGGACGTGCTCGAAATCGGTGGACGGCCGCTGGCCGCAGTAGGGGCAGATCGGGTTTTGATCGATGACTTTCTTTCGCTCGGCGTCGGTCGGTCTCTTGTAATCGCGGCGCCGGTCGTACTTCGGTACCACCTCTTCGGTGACGTGGGCCGTGGCTTCGCCTGCGCCGCCCTTGCTGATGCCGAGGACCTTGCCGATCTGCCGGATCTTCTGCATCGCGTACCAGAGGTCGAAGATGCCCATGGCCACGGTGAACGTTGCCTCGGCATAGTCGCCCTCGCCGATCGCATCCGCGGTACCGCGCGCGGTACCGGCGATGCTGACGCCGATCCCCATGACGAAGAGGACTTCTTTGATGTATTTGATTGCGACCAGAGGCCCGACGATCGCCCCGACGACGGCGCCGCCGAAGCCGGCCTTCATGCCGTCGAGGATGCCGGTCCAGATGTCGCCCTCTTGGAGCGCGGCCTGTGTACCGCCGATGAAGCCGCCGCTGAGCACACCGTAGGCGAGAGTCCTGAAGTGCTTCACCACGCCGCGCATCGCGTAACTGGCGATGGTGTTCAGCACTCCGTGAGTCGCCATCGACGCCCGGAGCTCTGCAAATGAGAAGTAGCCGGTCGGATCGCTGTGGTTGACCGGATCCGCGCTCGCGTACAGATACTTGTGCAGCGAGACCGGGTCGCGGCTCGCTCCCCAGTAGGCATCGCTGGTGAAGAACCGGCCCGTCGCCGGGTTCATGTAGCGGGCGCGGAGGTAGTAGAAGCCGAGATCCTCGTCGAACTGCTCGCCGCGATAGAGGTAGACGTTCGGCGTGGTGCCGGTGCGGCGGAGAAGGAGGCCGAACGCGTCGTAGTCGTACGTGTCGGTAACGGCGCCCGCCTCGTTGGTGAGATAGCGAACGCTCCCTTCGCCGTCGTAGCCGTAGTAACTCGTCTTCCAGGTGCCGCCGATCTGCTGGCGCTGGCTGATGAGCGAGAAGCCGTACGTGTAGGCGCGCTGCACGGCGCCGTCGCGAAGCTCCTCGACGACCTGCGGCAGGCCGGTGAGGTTGTTGACGTCGACGAGGTACTGGGTGGTGACGCCGCCGGCGGTCTTGGAGACGCGGTTGCCGTCGCCGTCGTAGACGATCCGGATGGCGCCGTCGTTGACCGCGCTGATGCGGTTTTCGAAGTCGTAGTTGTACGTGTTGCCGTTCGACTGCACCGTGTTGCCGCTGACGTCGAACACGTCCGACGTCAGGCGGTCGTTCAGGTCGTAGTCGTACGTGAGCGACGGCACGCCCGGCAGCGTCGAGGACTGAGCCCTGCGGTTCCCGACGAGGTCGTACGTGTACGAAACGCTGCCGTTGATGCCGGCCGGGTCGTTCGCCACGGTCTGTCCGACGAGACGCAGCAACTCGTCGTAGCCATAGGTGGTCTTGCGGCCGTTGAGCTCCGTAACCGACCGGCGATGGCCGGTCGGGGCGAGCTCGTACGCGTAGGATGCGACCGGTGCGGCGGCGGTCGCGGTCAGGTTCTTCAGTCGATTGAGATCGTCGTAGGCATGCTCGGTGCGGACACCGTTCGGATAGAGGTAGTGGTCGAGATTTCCGACGACGTCGTATCCGAACGACGTCGCGCCGTTCGTGACGAACTGGTCGACGACCTGCTCGAGCCGGTTCAGGGCGTCGTAGGCGTAGTCGGCCGACACGCCGTTCTCATTCGACGAGCGAACCGCGGTCAGGTTGTTGGCGTTGTCGTACGTGTACGTGAGCGTGCCGCGAGAGGTGGCCAGGCTGACCAGACGCTCGTTGTCGTCGTACGTATACGTGGTGGTGCCGCCGGCGTCGGTCATCGACGCGCGCTGGCCGGACGCGGTGTATGTGTACGTGACGGGCGGCTGCGTCAGGGAGGCGTCCGGCGTCTTCTGCGTCAGACGTCCCATGACGTCGTAGGCGTACGTCGTGGTTTTCCCGCCGAAATCGGTCCGGCTGATGACCTGACCCGCCGCGTCGTAGACGAACGTCTCCGACATACCGAGGGGCATCGTGCGGCGGACGAGCCGCGACATGATGTCGTACTCGAAGCGGGTGGTACGGCCCAGCGCGTCCGTCTCCTGCGTCTTGCGGCCGAGCTGGTCGTAGGTGTAGCGAGTCGTTTTCTGCAGCGGCTCGAGAACCGCGAGCAGGTTGTCGGCGGCGTCGTATTCGTACGAGGTGACGCGGCCTTCCTCGTCGGTACGCGTGGCCACGAGCCCGTTGGCGTCGCGCGTGACCGACCGGATGGTGCCGTCAGGGTAGGTGATCTTCCCGAGCTGGCCGGTTCCACCGTATTCGTAGCGGTAGGTCTTGCCGCGCGCGTCGGTCATCGTGACCTTGCGGCCGTTCTTGTCGTACGTGAACGAGACCGCGTTTCCGGCACCGTCGACGACGCGCGTGACCCGACCCGAGCAGCCGCAGTTCGGGTCGTATTCGAAGCGGGTGACGTTGCCGCGCGGATCGGTGCGCGTGACGATCCGTCCGATCTCGTCGTACGTCGCCGATGCGCTGACGCCATTCGGGAGGAAGAGCTTCGTGAGCTGCCCGCGTGCGTCGTAGGTGTACGAGATGAGGCGGCCGCCGCGGTCTTTGACGCTCGTCCGCCGCCCCTCGGCGTCGTACGTGAACTCTTCCTTCGTCTGGTCCGGGTAGTTCGTCCGGATCAGGCGATTCATCCGGTCGTACTCGTACGTGACCTTGCGGCCGATCTGATCGGTCTCGCTGAGCACCTTCCCGGTCGTGTCGTACTCTGTCGTCCGCGAAGACCCGTTAGCGTAGATGGTTTTGGTGATGCGTCCGGCGGCGTCGTATTCGAACTTGGTCTCGGCGGCCGTCGTTACAGACTGGGTGGCGAGCTTCGACGCGGTGCGTGCAGCCGGCGCCGGGATCGACTCGATGATGCTGGTGCGGTTGCCGTTGGCGTCAAAGGTGAAGGTGGTCGTGCTGCCGCGGGCATCCGTTTCCTTCGTCAGCTGACCGAAGGCGTCGTATTCGAAGCTCGTGACTGCGCCCTTGGAATCGGTGATCGTCTCGACGAGACCCTTGGCGGTGTAGGTCTGCTTCGTCGTGTTCCCGAGCGAGTCTTTCGTCTCGGTCGGGCGCCCGGCCGCGTCATAGCTGTATGTGGTGACGCGGCCCGACGGATCGGTGTAGGTGAGCGGGTGGCGGCGCGCGTCGTAGGTGAACGTCGACACGTTCCCCAGGGCGTCCTTGACCGAGGTACGGTTGTTGTCCGCGTCGTACGTGTAGGTCGTGGTCTTGCCGAGTGCGTTCGTTTCGGTCAGCCGGTTGTCGCGATCGTCGTACGTGAACGCCGTCGCGCGGCCGCTCGGGTCGATGTTCTTGACCACGTTGCCGCGCACGTCGTACTCGATCACCGTGACGTGGCCGAGGCGGTCGGTCACCGACTCGCGCTTGCCGGCGAGGTCGTGCGTGTACAGAGTATCCTTGCCGAACGCGTCGACGTGACGCACCAGGCGGCCGGAGGCGTCGTACTCATTGCGGATCGGCTGGATGCCGTTCGCGTCGGTGATGGTCAGCAGGCCGTGGTCGGCGTTGTAGGTGAACGTCGTGGCGGCGGCCTGCTGGTCGGTGAACGTGACCAGGTCGCCCGTCCCGTCATACGTGTAGTTCAGCGTCTTGCCGGCCGGGTCGGTGATCTTGCTGATCCGGCCCTGCCCATCGCGCGTGAAGGTGATGCTCCTGCCGCTGGTGTGGGTGATGCCCTGGGCGGTGATGGTGAGCTTGTTGCCGCTGGCGTCGGTGACGCTCTGCACGCCGAGTTTCTCGTCGATCACCCAGACCGTGCCGTCTTCCGTGGTGAGGCGGAAGAGGGTCGGGTCGTAGGGCTCGACGTCGGCCGTGATCAGCGTGACCGGGCCGGGCGCGCTGCCCTGCACCAGGACGTCGTTCTCGGCGAGGGCGGTCAGCGAGCCACGGGTCTTGCCGACCGGGACGAACCTCATGGTCGGGGTCTGGATCGGCGTGATCTGCTGGCAGTCCGGATTGGTCGCGGCCCCGAACCGGTAGATCTTGCCCGACGGGAGTGTGATCGTCACGTACCGCGGCACGGAGGGCTCGAGGCAGTACTGCGGGAAGAGCGGATGCTGGATGACCTTCTGGTACCAGCCGGTGCCGAGGACGCCCGACTTCTCGAGGCGGAGGCTCTTGACGTCGAGCGTCCAGCCGATGCCGAAGTCGCCGCGGCGCTTGTCACGGCTGTCGTAGGTGCGGGTCACCTGGATCGGCAGGCCCGCGACGGGGACGTTCAGGTCGGTGAAGGAAAGGGTGAAGACGCCGACCTTGAGCTGGCCTTCGACGACCGCGCTCACCGAGACGGCGGTGGTCTGGTCCGCGGCGTCTGTCGCGACGAGGCGGACTTTGTACGTGCCGTTGAGGACGTTGGTCGGGTCGAACATGCCGAGGGGGGCGTCCGTCAGCGGGCCGGTGCCGGTGTTGATCACCGTCCACGGAGCGCCCCCGGCTGCGTCGTCGCTCGGGTTGAGGCGGTACTCGAGACGCCACGTGGTGCCGCCGCTGATGGTGCCTTTGAAGACCGTCCGGTCGGTGATGGTCGATCCCGATTCAGGGCTGGTGATCTCCGCGACCGGAGGCGGCGAGGTCGCGTCGACGGTGATGGCGATGTCGTCGCCGGCGCTTAGCGCGCCGTCGCTCGCCGTGAAGCGGAGGACGTACGCACCGGTCTGCGGGAAGAGGGCGGTGGTGGTGAGGGCGGTGGGGGTGCCGAAGGTGACGTCGGCGGGGCCGCTGACTTTCGTCCAGGCGTACGACAGCACCGAGCCGATGGGGAGGTTGTCGTCGGACGCGGTCGCGGTGAGCGTGGCCTGCGTGTTGACGACGGCAATCCGGTCGGCGCCGGCGTTCACGGCCGGGGCGAGGTTGACGCCGTCGTAGGTCACGGCGATGTCGTCGAACGAGCCGAGCTCGGAGTCGGTGGCGGAGAGGCGCAGCACGTAGAGGCCGTGCGCGCCGAATGTCGCGATGGTCTGCAGCGCTGCGGCGTCGGCGAAGCTGACGCTTCCCGGGCCGCTGACTTTGCTCCAGGTGGTGGCCACGGTGCTGCCGTTCGGCAGGCCGTCGTCGGTCGCCGTGCCGCTCAGCGAGACGCTGTTCGCCGTCACGGTCTGGTCGCTGCCGGCGTTGACGGCCGGGGCGTTGTTGCCCGGCGTCTTCGCGTACGTCGCGACGACGTCGTCGAACGCGCTCAGCTCGGAGTCGGAAACGGTGAGGCGGAGGATGTAGACGCCGTGCAGCGCGAACGTGGCGTTGGTCGTCGCGGCTGCCGGGTTGGTGAAGACGACTTCACCCGGACCGCTGACTTTCGTCCACGCCACGGTGAGCGGCGTGTTGGCCGGAATGCCGTCGTCGCTGACATTGCCGGTGAGGGTTGTGGTGTCGACCGGATCGGTGAGGCTGACATCGGCGCCGGCATTGACGGCCGGGGCGACGTTGCCGGGGGTGGTGCTGACGGTGATCGTCACCTCGTCGAAGGCGCTGAGGGCCGAGTCCGACGCGGTGAGGCGGAGGATGTAGACGCCGACGGCGGTGAACGACGCGGTGGTCGCCGCCTGCGTGGCGTCGGCGAACGTCACCGGCGCCGGGCCGCTGGTGGCGGTCCACGCTGCCGTGACGGTCGCGCCTTCCGGCAGGTCGTCGTCGGTGATCGCTCCGGAGAGCGTGGCGCCGGCGCCGGCCGTGGTGGTCTGGTCGTCGCCCGCGCTCACCTGCGGCGCGCGGTTGGCCGGTTTGACGATGATCGTGACGTCGTCGGTGGTGGTGTGCTCGCCGTCGGAGACGCTGAGGCGGAACACGTACGTTCCCGCCTCGGTCACTTCGACGCTGCTGGTCAGTTGCTCGGCGGACTCGAACGTCACCGGCGCGCCGCTGACCGGCGACCAGGCGATCGTCAGCGTGCTGGCCGGCGGGTTGCCGTCGTCGGTGGCGGTGCCGGTGAGGGTCACCGGGAGATTGCCGCCGCCGGACGGGAGAGAGAGTGTGCGGTCGTCGCCGGCGCTGACCACCGGGGCCGCGTTCGGCGGGAAGACGTTGATGGTGACGCTGTCGCTGCGGATGTACTGGGTGTCGTTCGCGCTGAGGCGCAGGACGTACGTGCCCTGGACGCTGAACGTGGCCGTGGTCGTGGCGGAGGTGGCGTTCGAGAACGTCACGGTGCCCGGGCCGGTCTCCTTCGCCCAGCTCATCGTCAGGACCGAGAGCGGCGGGAGTCCGTCGTCGGTGACGGTTCCGGTCAGCGTGGCGCTGGTGGCTGGCAGGGTGATGGTCTGGTTCGCGCCGGCGTCGACGTTGGGCGCCTTGTTGGCCGGCTTGCAGAGGGTGCCGATGAGCGACGGGTAGATGGCCTGCAGCTCGGCTGAAGTGCCGGCGTCGTAATAGTCGGCCGCCGAGGAGGCGACTTCGCGCATCAGCGTCTCGCCGTCCACGCTGTTGCCGACGGCGATGCTGATGATGCGCACGCCCGCGGCCTTGGCGGCGTTGGCGGCGGCGTGCGCGAGCGGCACGCTGGTCCCGCCGTCCGAAAGGACGACCATGACCGGGTAGGCGAGCGGATTGCGGCGCGCGCTGAGCAGCTCGTTCTTCGCCGCGGTGATGCCGGAGCCCATCTCCGTGCCGCCGTGGATCTGCAGGGTATTCATCACCTGGCGGGCGCGGTCGATGTCGTAGGTGAGCTGCTGGTTGACGGTGGCGTAGTCGATGAACTCGACGATCGCCGCCTGGTCCTTCCCGTGCTGCAGCGAGTCGAGGAGTACCGTGGCGCCGGCTTTCGAGTCGGCGAGGTACGTGCCGATCGAGCCGGAGAGGTCGAACACGAGGGCGAGGTCGACCGGCTGCTGGTCGTACGGGCAGGAGGCGATGGCGGTGGTGTTGCTGCCGGTGTACATCGTGTCGGCGTCGAACGTGACCGTGATGATCGGCGTCTCCGCCGTTCCGCTGTAGACGAGGCTGGCTTCCGCCACGCCGTCCGCGCCGGTGACACCGGTGGCGGTCTGTCCTTCGATGCTGAAGCGCAGCGTCTTGCCGGCGATCACCGAAGCGTTGATGCCGTCGCGCAGCGTCGCCTTGAGGGTCAGCGGCTGGCCCGGCGGCACGCCGCGTCCGCCGCTGTAGGTGATCTTCGTCGAGCGGCGGGTGGTGGTGATGGTGACGCTGTCGGAGGTGGTGGCGCCGTCCTTGTCCGTGGCGGTCAGCGTGGCCGTGAAGGTGCCGATCTGCGCGTAGGAATAGAGGACGTTGGCGGCGGAGCCGATGCAGGGAGTGATGGTCTGGGAGTTTCCGTCGCCGTAATCCCAGTGGCACAGCAGCGTCGGCCGGTCGCCGAGGGCGTCGTTGACGGTCGGGGCGACGTTCCAGTTCTCGCCCCACGGGACGGTGGTGTTCTGGCCTGCGTTGACGAACGGCGCGACGTTGAGGACGACCACGGTCCTGGTCGCCGACGCGCTGATGCCGCGCGCGTTGGTGATCTCGAGCTTCGACTGATACGTGCCGTTGTCGTTGTAGATGTGGTTGACGTTGGCGTCGATACGGCCGTTCAGCGTGCCGTCGCCCCAGATCCATTCGCGGCTGGCGATCGCGCCGAGGTTGCTGGATGACTGGTCCGTGAAGACCGCAGCCTGTCCTTCGTTCACCGGCAGCGGCGCGACCTTGTAGTCGGCCACCGGCGGACCCTCGATGCGGTAGTCGACGCCGAAGGTGCTGTCGGCGCCGTTCGCGTCGGTGACCGTGAGCCGGACGTCGTACGTTCCGGGGCCGGGGAAGACGTGCAGCGGATCGAGCTCGCTGCTGGTGGTGCCGTCGCCGAACTCCCACAGGCGGCTGACGATCTCCCGGTCTCCCGCCTGCGAGGTGTCGAGAAAGCGCGAGGAGACGCTGCCGACCTGGGGCGAGAAGACCCAGAACGCCTGCAGCATCACATAGGTCGCGTTCTGGACGTTGTGCACGAGCAACCGGACGAAGCGGACCGGCTGCGCGGGGAAGAAGATGTGTTGCGGGGTCCGGTCGCCGCGCAGCGTCCCGGCATAGACGGTATGGAACGAGGCGTCGGCGGCGTCGGTGTTCGAGACCTGGATCTCGAAGTCGCGCGGCGCATAGGCCTCGCAGCAGTCGGGGCGCGGCACGAGGGCCACGTGGTCGACGATCCACGGCTTCTGCGCGGGCAGCACGGCCGTGACGAACTGGTTGGTGGGTGCCTTCGACTGCCAGGTGGCATTGTCGAGGTTCATGTCCAGCAGCATCGACGGGGTGAACGAGGAGTCGTTGCTGCCCGAGTAGCCGATCACCGCGCCGCCGTTCTCCGGCACGATCTGCGGGTTGAGCTCGCGGATGGCGAGGTAGCCGCCGCCATAGTTGTTCTTTGCCACGAACTGCACGTACTTCGCGTCGTAGACGGTGTTGAAGAGAACGAGCTGCGAGCCGTCGCCGCTCGGGAACGTCCCGCTGGCGACGGTGCTGAAGGCGGCGTCGTCGCTGGTGGTCGAGGAGATGCGGATCTCGTAGTCCTTGGGGCCGTTGAAGCTGTAGCCGTTCACCTGGAGCCCGAAGACCTTCCGCGGCTGCCCGAGGGGGAGCGGCAGGGCGAGCTTGATCCACTGGTTCGCGGTCTGGCCGACCGCCGTGGTCCACAGCGTGTTCAGGTTGCCGTCGATGGCCAGTTCGGCGCGGCCGGTCGGCTCCTGCGCCGAGGCCGCGGCCACGCCGCCGACGTCCTCGGCGACCACGACGTCGAAGAACGCAGTGGTGATCGTGCCGCTGGCGCCGTTGTTCGTCAGGGGCACGTACTTCACGTAGCGCGCGGAGACGGGGCTGGCGAAGAGGAAGGTCTGCAACTGCTTCACCGCCGCCACCGTGCCTGTGTGAGCTTTCGTGAAATCGACGCCGTCGAGCGACGTCCAGATCTCGAAGGTCTTCACCGAGTCGTTGGGGACGTTCGTGTAGAAGATGCCGGGGCCGATCTGCACGCCGCGAAGCGTGTACGGCTGGTCGCCGGCGAGGAGGATGGTGGCGAAGTGATTGGTGACGCCGCTCGTGTACCAGGGGAGGTCGAGCGCGTAGTCGAGCATGAGCTTCGGCTCGCGTCCGCTCAGGCTGGGGCTCGACGCGACCACGGTCGCGCCGTTCGCGATCAGCACGGGCGAGCCGTTGCGCAGCGGCGGCGCGGCGATCGGCGCAGAGACGACGTTTCCTTCGCTCGCCGCGGTCAGCAGGTGCATCTGTCCGACACGCAGCGTCGTGGCGGCGCTCCCGCCGTGCGTGTTCTTCCCGACGAACCGGACGTATCGCGCGCGCAGCGGCCCGCCGGGGAAGAGGAACTTCTGGGCCAGCCCGTTGTTGAGCGTGCTCCCGCTCAGCACCGGCTGGAACGCCGCGTCGTCGTCGGTGCTGTTCGAGACGAGGAGCTCGAAGTCTTTCACCGCCTCGGAGGTCGCGATCGGGTGTGGACGAATGAGGATGCCTTCGAGCAGGGCCGGCTCGCCTTCCGGCAAGCGGATCTCGGCGTACTGGTTCGTGGTCCGGTTGTTGGCCGAGATCCACGCCGTGTTGGGATCGCCGTCGAGCATCATCTCCGGACGGCTGCTCGAGTTGTTGTAAGACGAGACCGAGCTCTTGCCCGCCTCCACCGGAACGACCTGCAGCTCGCGCACTCCGACCTGATTCGCGTGGCCGTGATTCTTGAGGATGTTGAAGCGGATGTAGCGCGCCCGCACCGGGCCGCCGGGAAGGATGAATTCCTGCAAGCCCGTCGCGTTCAGCGCCGTCCCGGTCAGCACGGTGGTGAAAGTGGCGACGTCGTTCAGCGTGCCGACGTCGATCCTGAAGTCGCGTGCCGCGCGTCCCAGCCCGTCGGCGTGGTTCTCCAGGCGGATGCGGTCGATGGTGTACGGCTGCGCGAACTGGATGATGAAGTACGCAGTCGTGGTGGTCGTGGAGGTGGCAGTCCAGGCGGTCGCCAGGTCGTCGTCATTCAGGTGCGCGATCGCGAACGAGCCGGACGACGAGAGGGTGGCCTGGCCGTTCTCCTTCTGCGCGGCGACGTTCGGCGGCGCGAGGTAGGTCGGGACGCCGCCGATGCGGGAGTCGATGACCTCGAAGGAGCTCATCGAGGCGATGCCCGTGCTGTAGGCGTCGAGCATCTGCAGCCGGACGTAGCGCGCCACGGCAGGAGTCGCGAGGACGAACTCCTGCACGCGCGCGCTGTCGGCGGCGATGTCGGCGAGGACGGTCGTGAACGCGGCGTCGTCGGCGGTCGTCGTCGACACCTGCACCTGGAAGCGGCGGATGCTCTCGTTGTTGCCCGGGCTGATGACCCGCACGCGGTCGAACGTGCGCGGCTCGCTGCCGGCCAGGCGGATGACGATGAACTGGTTCGTCGTCTGCCCGTTCGGCGAGCGCCAGCGGGTGTTCGGGTTGTCGTCGATGAGGAGGTTGGCCGGATGCCCGGTGAGCGTCGACGAGAACGCCACCACCGCCGCCCCTTCGTGCTGCGAGGCGATGTTGCTCTCGAACGCGGCCACCGCGTTGCGCGCCGTGCCGGGGACGGTGAACGAGGCCACCGGGCCGTTGCGAACCACGACCGTGACCTCGTCGCTCGCACTGAGCGCGGTGTCGCTGGCGGTGAGGCGGAGGACGTACGTGCCGGCGGCGCTGAAGCGGGCCGTGGTACCGGCGTCGTTCGGCTGGGCGAAGTCGACGGTGCCGGGGCCACTGACGCTGCTCCACTGGATCGCGAGCGCCGCATCTTCCGGCAGGCCGTCGTCGGTGACGCTGCCGTTCAGCGGCGCGTCGGTGCCGGGGGTGGTCTGGAGATCTTCACCGGCGCTGACGATCGGGGCGAGGTTGACCGGGGCCGGTTTCACGGTGACGGTGACTTCGTCGAATGCCGAGAGCTCGCCGTCGGTGGCGGTGAGGCGCAGCACGTAGTCGCCGGCGGCGCTGAACGACGCGGTCGTGGCGGCACTGGCCGGGTTGGCGAACGTGACGGTGCCCGGGCCGCTGATCCTGCTCCAGGCCAGCGCCGGCAACTGCCCGTCCGGATCGGTGGCGACGCCGGTGAGCGTCGCGGTCGCCGGCAGGGTGATGGTCTGCGCAGCTCCCGCATTCACGAGCGGCGCGCCGTTCGCCGACTGGACGGTCACGACCACTTCGTCGTGGATGGTCTGCTCCGCGCCGGTCGCCGAGACGCGCAGCACGTAGATCCCCGCGGCGCTGAACGACGCGGTGGTGGCTGCCGCGTCGTCATCGCCGAACGTGACGGTGCCGGCACCGGAGGCCAGGCTCCACTGCACGGTGACGGCGTCGCCACCGACGGTTGCCGCGAGTGAGGCGGTCGCGGGGAGGCGGACGGTCTGGTCGGCGCCCGCGTCGACGGCCGGCGGCTCGGCCGCGAGCGTGACCGTCACGGTCACGTCGTCGCTGGCGGAGAGCTCGGAGTCCTCGGCGGTGAGGCGCAGGACGTAGGTGCCGGCTTCGGTGAAGGCGGCGAACGTTGCTGCCTGCGCGGCGTCGCCGAAGACGACGTCCGCCGGTCCGCTGACTTTCGACCACTGCACGTCGAGCGCGGCCGGGATGCCGTCATCGGTGGCGGTGCCGTCGAGTGGGACCGCGGCGGCGTCCGAAGTGCGAAGCGAGAGGGCGTCGAACGAAGCCGAGCCGTTGCTGGCGAGGCGGACGCGGATGGTCGTCGTGCTCGCGGGCGCGGGACGGGTGTCGGCGACGCGGGTCCATTGCGTCGCGGAGGCCGCGCCGCTGTCGAACGTGTCGAGGACGCCGGAGTCGTTGCGGTACTCGACCACGATGCTCCCCGCGCCGTGCATCGCGCCGGCGAAGCGGAAGGATGTGCCGGCGGGGAGTCGGGCGACGTCGATGTCCTGGGTCAGTTCGCCCGCGGCGACGGCGTGGAACTGCCACTCTCCCTCGGCGGGGAGCGGCGCGTCGGCACGCTGGAAGTTCTGTCCCGTCCAGCCGCTGATCCTGCCGCCGGCGAGTGCGGCTTCGTTGCCGCCGTTCGTGAGCAGGTTGGCGCCGATGGCGATCGACGCGTCGTCGCCCGCCGAGGCGACCGGCTCGTTGTTTGCCGGGAGGACGGTGATGGTGACGTCGTCCGTCACCGACAGCCTGCTGTCATTCGCCGTGAGATGGAGGACGTAGTCGCCGGCGATGCTGAATGTGGCCGTCGTCTCCGGCGCGTTTGCGTTGGCGAAGGTCACGGTGCCGGGACCGCTGGCCACGCTCCAGGCGGTGGTGAGCGTGCTGCCGGCGGGGAGGCCGTCGTCGCTGGCGGTCCCTGTGAGCGAGACCCCGGCCGGGAGACGGACGGTCGCGCCGGAGCCGGCGTTCACGGCCGGAGCGCTGTTCTGCGGCTGGACGTCGACGACGACGTCGTCGGTGGCGGTGAGCTCGCCGTCGCTGACGGAGAGCTGCAGGGTGTAGGTGCCGGCGGCGGAGAACGCCGCGGTCGTCGTGGCCGCGGAGGCGACGGCGAAGGTGACGGTCCCGGGCCCGGCGAGCTTGCTCCAGGAGACGGCGAGGGTCTGCCCGGCCGGCAGTCCGTCGTCGGTGATGCTGCCGTTGAGCGTCGCTTCCGCCGGAAGCTCGATGGTTTGATCGTCGCCGGCAGCGGCGCTGGGCGCCTGGTTGCGCGGAACGACGACGACCGTCATCTCGTCGCTCACGCTGAGGTGACCGTCGCTGGCGGTGAGCCGCAGCACGTATGTGCCCGGCTCCACGAAAGTGGCGGCGCTGGCGGCGCTCGTCGCCGGCACAAACTGAACTGCTCCCGGACCGCTCACCGTCGACCAGGTGACGGCGAGCGTGCTCTCGGCCGGCAGCCCGTCGTCGGTGGCCGTGCCGGTGAGGGTCACGGTGTCGGCGGGCAGCGTGGTCGTCGCATCGGCGCCGGCGTCGACCGCGGGCGGCCGGTTGACCGGCGGCGGCGGGACGTCGTTCTCCGTCACTTCGAGCAGGCCATTGCCTGCGACGGTGAGGCGGTCGCACGAGACGGTGCCGCGCAGGCGCCCGTTTCCGGCGATGTTCACGGCCCCCACGGGGGCGCGGACGATCGCATACAGCACGGCGTTGCCACCGACGTCGAGCGTGCCGCCGGCCAGCCGCAGCACGAGCCGCTTCGGGTCGTCGGCGGCGCCGATCGTGGAGCCATGCATCGTGACGCCGTTCTTCACCGTCACGACCGCCGGACCGGCGAGCCGCAGCTCGCTGCCGCCGGTGAGGTGGATGCTTTCCAGGTTGTAGACACTGGGAGTGGTGCTTCCGGCGACGCCGAAGACGAGGGCGTTGCGGCCGGAGGCGCTCAGCTCTCCGTAGGTCCCCGGCGGAACGGTGACGTTGCCGGCCTTTCCGGAGATCGAGAGGTTGCGGATCGTCGAAAAGTCGCCCGCGGAGTCGGTCGCTTTCGTCAGCGACACGTCGCGCGTTCCGGCCGGTGCCGGCGGGGCGATGACCGGCTCCAGCGCGATCGGGTTGGTGTGGGTGATGACGTGGCGCAGCGACGCCGAGCCGCCGATGGCGACCGTGTGCGTCGACGGCGCCGCGCTGCCGGTTCCGACGATGGTGCCGCTGAACGACGGCGAGCCGGAGACGGTGACGTTCGGCTTGCCCGGGACGAGGAGGTCGGAGGTGATGGTGTCGTTGCCGTCGAGGGTGACGTTCTCGGCGCTCAGTTGCCAGAGCGCACCCTCGATGCGGCCGCTGTCGATCTGCGGCGCGTGGCGCACGACGGCGATGGCCTCGTAGACGCGCGGCACCGGCGCGATCTCCGCCAGGCCGGCCGGGGAGAAAGCGATGCTGTCCCACCGCGCCGCCTGGGCGAAGGCCGACGACTCCAGCTCGGTGCCGTTCCAGTGCAGCCGGGCCAGCACGCCGGGGGCGCGCTGCGCGACCACGAGGTCGCCGGCCAGAGCGTCGAACGCCGCGTCGGGCGCTCCCCAGATCGTGCCGGCCGCCGAGTCGACGCCGTAGAAATTCGCATGCTCCGCCACGACCGCGAGGTCGCCCGGGACGATGCCGAGAGGATACGAGGTGGTGTTGCCCTGCGCGTCGATGGCGTAGAGCGACGGCTGGCTCTGCGCGCCGGCGACGATCTTCCCGGCCAGCGGACCGTAGCGGTCCGCGTCGTCCGGGACGGTCACGACGCTGCCGAGCGGCACCGCCACCGTGGCGATCTTCGTGGCGGTGCCCGCGACGTTGACCTGCCAGACGTTGCCCGTGGAAGTGACCGCGGTCAGCGTCCCGGCTCCATCCACGTGCAGGCCGCCGATCGTCCCGGTCTCACCCGGCAGCGTGATCCACGGTGTCGCAATGCTCGCGCCGTCGGGGGAGACGCGCACGAGAGCGCCCTCCGTCCCGGAGAGATAGACCGTGCCGTCGGGACCCACCGCGAGCGCGGCGTCAGCGGCGATGCCGGTGAGGTTCGAGAAGGGGCGATGCACCCCCGCCGCGTCGATCAGCTCGAGCGAGCCGTTGCCCGCCGTCACCAGCACGCTGTTCGCCGGAGCATGGTGATCGATGCGGAGATGGTCGCGGAACGGCGTACCGAGCGACTTCAGCACGATGCTGAAACTCTCCGCCTGCGCCACCGGCGCCGCCAGCACGCTCGCCGTGCTCGCGGCAAGCTGCGTCGCCGCCAGCGGCGGCACCGGCCGCGCCGGCCGCCGTGGGGACCCCATCGCCACCACCGGCTGCAGCAGCAACAGATACGCGACGATCGCCGCAGTCACGCGCCGCAGCGCACCATTTCCGAACCCAACACTCTTCGACGACAACCACATCGGCTTCATGGGAAACCACCTGTTCGGGGCAAAAGCACCGTTATTTGGACCTGAGCGATCCTAACGGGCGGTGTTTCCGAAAAGGCGTGGAATGTGTCGGAACGGGGTTAGGAAGGGACGAAGCGTGGAAAGGATGGGACGAAGCGTGGCGAGGGAACCCAGGGCCGTGACCCGGCGGCGCCCGCGCCAGCCGGTTGAAATTCAGTTTCCGCCGGGCCGAGGATTTTCAGCGGCTTCAACGGCTGAGCACTTCCTTTTCAACTCGGTCGAGAACCGTGCGCCAATCGGTGGATTCGAGCTCCCCGGCTTCAGCCGCTGCGACGCGCTTCTGAATCTCCGCGGCCCACGCCGCTTCCACGTCTTCTTCCCGGTCCTGAAGGCTTTCGAGCAATTCGGCGGCGATCTTTGCCCGCTCGTCGAGAGGGAGCTCCAGAACTTCGCTCAGCAGTTCGCGACCTGCGCGTGTCATGGCGCTAGTTTACGCCCCCGGTACACGTCCGGACACAACGTGGTGGGGCCACACCTTCGTTCTTCTGCGGAAAAGCGAAGGTGTGACCCCCGGGTGCCTTCTCTTGTAACGCGGCGACGACGCGGACGGGGGAGAACGGGATGGAGGCGGATGGCATCGGACAGACGTGAGGGCATTTGCGGATCACCTCCATGCTGATTGCTTCAGCAGGCCCGGTCGCTCTCTGCGGCCTGATGTCGTGACACTCAGCACACCGTGTTCAAACGACCCACGGCCCTCACATCCGGACACGCCCCCTGCTGTCATCCTGAGCCGCAGGAACCGTCCCACGCAGCTGGAAGCATGACGGCGAAGGACCTTCCAATGGGCAACCTCCGGGAAGCCTGGTCCGAGGGAAGGTCCTCCGCCGCCACGCTTCCGGCGCTGTGGGTCCGTTCCTGTGGTTGACAATGACCGCGCTCTTCGCGGGATTCACCCCGAAGGGGTACTGGCAAATAGCCGGTGGTTGAGCGCGGAGCGCTAGACCACCGGAGATCCGGTGGTCTCTCCATGTGTTGTGCACCCCGAGGGGTGCCGCTACCCCTGCTGGGGTCCGCCAACCATGGAGGTATCGCGCTCCGGGCGAACCCACCGGGCCGGCGGCAGGATCAGCGTCGCATCCCGCCCAACTGCACAAAGAGCAGTGCTGTTGCTACATAATGGCTGGCATGGTGGACGACTCCTTCTGGGAAGTTCAATCCGACGAATCGCGGGTGAAGACCGCCATCGTCGAGGATTTTTTCGTGGGGTGGGCGCGGATTATCGGCGCTCACCAGAAGAAACAGCAGGGGCGAGTCGCTCTGGCCTACGCTGATCTCTTCGCGGGTCGCGGCGTGTATCTCGACGGGAACGAGAGTACGGCGATGCGCATCACGCGCCGAGTCGTTGAGAACGACGTCTGGCGGGCGTCCACGCAACTCTTTTTCAATGAGCGCGACGGGGAGCTTCTCGCCCACCTTCAAACGTCCCTCGCAACTATTCCTAGGTACGACGAACTCGCGCTCAAGCCGATCTTCACGAACGACGAAGTCGACGCGAATTACCGTGGATGCTTGAAGGCGCTGGAAGGGCGACCAACGTTCTACTTCGTAGACCCCTTTGGGTATAAGGGCATCTCGCTTGACATGCTCAGTGATCTCGTCGAGAGCTTCGGCAACGACCTCATCTTCTTCTTCAACTATCTCAGGATCCGTGGTGCGGTTTCGGGGGATCCGTTCGTCGAGAGAATGCACGAGATCTTCGGCGATCGAGCAGTGGCTCTGCGCCAAGAAGTAGCGTTATTGCATGGCTACCGGAGAGGAAAAGATCCGCGACGCCATGCTCGAAGAGCTGTCTAAGCATGTGGCCAAACACGTCCAATTCTTCCGATTTGCGCGCAACGACAAAGAAGTTGCGACACACTACCTGTTCTGGGTCGGTAAGCATCCCAAGGGACGCGAGCTCATCACCGACATCATGGGGAAACGAAGCTCTAGGACCGTTGGAGGTGTTCCAACCTTCGAGTTCGAGCCACGGGGAGAAAGCCTCCTCTTCGTGCCTGACCAGATCGAACAGCTCGCGGCGGAACTCCTGAAGCGATTCGAGGGTAGAACGGTTACCGTCGAGGAAGTGTACGAGGAGCATTCGGTACTCCCTGGACGGCAGTTTCAGCGAAAACACTATAAGGATGCCCTCCGGCGCCTCGAGTCCCGCGAAGACATCGAGTGCACTCCGCCGGCTCATCATCGGCCACCAGGAACTCTGGCGGACAAAACTACGGTTGTTTTCTTTTAGAGGAGATGTCGATGAGCGCGAAGAGTTCGATCGAATGGACGGATGCCACCTGGAACCCGGTCCGCGGGTGCACGAAAATCAGTCCTGGCTGTGCGCGCTGCTATGCGGAGACCTTTGCGGAGCGGTGGCGAGGCATTCCCGGCCATCCATACGAGTTCGGTTTCGACCTTCGGCTGATACCCGAGAAGCTAGAAGAGCCGCTCCGCTGGCGCCGCCCAAGGACTATCTTTGTCAATTCGATGAGTGACCTCTTTCACGAAAGCGTGCCGGACGAGTACATCGTAGCGGTCGCGAACGTGATGGTACGCGCTGACTGGCACGTCTATCAGGTTCTGACGAAGCGCGCCGATCGGTTGCGGGCGTTGCTTGAGACGAAGCTTCGCGAAGAAGCGAGATCGCGTCACATCTGGTGGGGCGTGTCAGTCGAAAATAACAAACACGGCGTCCCGAGGATTGCGAAACTCCAAGCTTCTCCGGCTGCGGTACGCTTTCTTTCAGTTGAGCCCCTTCTAGAGCAGTTACAGCCTCTCGACCTCGCTGGCATTCACTGGGTGATTGTTGGCGGCGAGTCCGGGCACGGCGCTCGCGCGATGCGACAGGAGTGGGTGACACACCTGAGAGACCAGTGCATCTCCGCCGCCGTGCCATTCTTCTTCAAGCAGTGGGGTGGTGTTCAGAAGAAGAAGAACGGACGCGTGCTTCAGGGTCGCACGTGGGACGACATGCCCCGGATGGACGCCGGCGCTTTCGCATGACCGCCCGGAGATTCCCTTGAAGAGTAGGAAGGAACCGAAAGGTACCGAAGCGATGCGCGACTTCGCAGCCGCGGAATCGCTGCTTCTTCAGTTTGGCGGGCTTCTCCAATCGTTGCCGAAGCTCCTCGCGGAAGTGGAGACGTCCCTGCCGCACGCGTCACAGGAGCTTCAGCACCTCTCGAGGCATCATTACCGTGAGTGGGCGCTCGTGCAGAACGACGCACTTTTTGTCCAATTCACTGACGAAACCGTCCTGTGTCGGTTGGTTGACGCTTTCCACATTTACTTAGCCGATGTCATCCGGCTGACACTCAAACACGAACCGCGACTCCTTCGATCAAACACCGTGTTGAAAGCGGAAGAGATCCTCGACTACAACTCGTTAGACGAGATTGTCGAACACCTGATCACCAAAAAGGTAGATGAGTTGGCATACAGGGGGTTTCACGCCGTCTTGGAGTACGTTCGGAAGGGGATGGGCGCCACGATGAGCCTTTCGGAAGACGTGATGTCTTCGGCCACCCGTGCAATCGCAGTTCGCAATATCATCGTGCACAACCGTGGCGTCGTGAACCAACGGTTTATCGACCAAACAGGCGCGTCCGACGTCTCGCCCGGCTCACCCTACAACGTGCGAACAGCTGACGTCCTTAGCTGGGGAGAAGCATTGCGGCAGGTCGTATTTACTCTCGACGCGGCACTCGCGACACACTTCAGAATTCCACAAAAGACGCTAGAACCGCGCCGCCGCCGCGGGGCCGCCTTCTGACAACGGAAATCCGCTCCAGGCGTTGGCCGCCGAGGTGTCTTACAGCGCACGGCTGCCAACTGACCTGCCCCGTGTGAGGCGTGGTGGGCTCACCTTCATTCTTCTGCCGAAAGCGACGGTGTGACCTCTGGGTGTCCTAAATAGGTGGCCGCTGACCTTGCGGCTCTCGTCGGATTCTTTGCACGAAAAAAGCGAAGGTGTGACTCCTGGGTGTCACCCCCCGGGTGTCCTTCACATCGGATCGCAAGACCTTACGGCGGACGGCGTCTCGCCGTAAGGGTCGTCGCTGTTAGAACCGCCGCCGAATGATCAAGAGCGCGTCGTACGCGCCGTCGTCCCGCTTCTCGGCGAGCACTTCCACGCGGTCTCCCGTGCGGATGCCGGGCTCGATCTTGGCGCGGTCGACGTAGACCTTCGCTTCGCCGCCGCCCTCCAGCGTGAGCACCCATGGGTTTCCGAGCGTCTTGACGGTGCCGCTGAGGCGCGTCGGGAGCGTCGGAATCGGGAGGTCGATCCGGACGATGGCGATGGCGATGTTGGCGTGGGCGCTGTCGATGCGGTACAGCACTTCGACCTTGTCTCCCACTTTGGGGGAGCCGGCGATCTTCGTATTCGCGTCGATCTGCACGGTGACGTCGCCGTCCTGTTCGCGGTCGATCACCCAGGCGTTGGTGCCGATGCTTTTCACGATGCCGCGCAGGGTGGCGATCGACGGCGGGACGGGGGCGACGATGGTGACCGAGGAGGCGACGAGGCGGGCGTTGACCACTTCGGTCTGCACCTGCACGAGCTGGTTGGGGAAGACGTCGTCGAGTCCTGCTGCTCCGTTGCGGAGGATGCCGCCGAAGCTGGTGTCGTCGGTGATCTGAATGGTGCGGCCGAGGAGCGTGAGCGTGCGGGCGGTGCGGTCGACGGCGTCGACGGAGCCGAACAGGGTCGCGTCGGCGATGTGGGTGGCGGTGATCATCGTCGCCTGCAGCGGCGCGTTCGCCTCGAACGGCCCGCGGACCGCGGCGAAGAGGAGCATCCCCGGCTTCAGGTCGGCGACGGTGGCGTCGTTCTTCCGCCCCACGACGATCTGCGCCTCGGCGGCGTCGACGGTGATCAGGCCGTCGCCGATGGCAACGATGCTGCCGGTGACGGAGGTGATCACGCCATGCACGGTGGCGGCATTCGATTTCGGCGTGGGATGGGACACCGAGCGGGTGCGCGCGGTGGCGGTGGACGCAAGCAGGGCGAGCGTGAAGAGGACCAGGAGCTTACGGGGCATGAGGTTATTGTAACTGAAGCACGAGGCGTGTGTCACGACACGCTACCGCGGGTTTACCGCTCCCTCACGAGCGTTCGTGCGGCGGAGAGCTACGCTGTCGCCATGGGTACGTTGCGGACGTTTCTGATGTTGGTTGCTGTCGTGGCCTTCTTCCCGGTATCGGTGATCGCCGCGAAGGCGCAGACTTTCCGGCTGAAGTCTGCCGCGCGGCACGAGGGTTTGTAGGGATTGCATTCCATGTTGCCGCGGACGCGTCTCAGTTCGAGTGTTTCTATCTGAGGCCCACGAACGGCCGCGCGAACGATCAATTGAGGCGGAATCACTCGACCCAATACATTTCGCACCCGGACTACCCGTGGCACCGCCTCCGGCGTGAGAATCCCGGCGTCTACGAGTCTTATGCCGACCTGGTCACCGGAGGGTGGACCAGGATCAGGATCGAAGTATCCGGCGTGCAGGCGCGGCTCTATGTGAACGGTGCATCGCAGCCGGCGTTGATCGTCAACGACCTGAAACTCGGCGCGGGAACCGGCCGCATCGCGCTGTGGATCGGCGCGGGAACCGAGGCCTATTTCTCAAGCGTGGTCGTGCGTCCGTCCCGCTGATCCAGGCTTCACCAGCGCCAGTACCGCCGAGGCGATGCCGACCAGGAAGCAGGCGATCCAGAGGGCGTTCTGGTTGCGCTCGTAGATGTATGTCCCCATCAGCGGGCCGAGGACCATGCCGGCGGACCAGGTGGAGTGCCACAGGCCCATGTAGCGGCCGCGGTAGCGCTCCGGCGCGAGGCCGGTCACGAAGGCGCCTGTGACCGGGGCGTAGATCATCTCGCCGAGGGTCCAGATGACTACCGTCGCGATCAGCAACTCGATGCCGGTGGCGAGGCCGGTGAGGGCAAAGCCGATGCCGGTGAGGCCGTAGCCGAGGGCGATCAGCGGCTGGGGTGGGAGGCGCTGGGTCCAGGCGGTGAGGAGCAGCTCGAAGAGGACGATCAGCACGCCGTTGATCGAGATGAGCATGCCGTAGGTCGCCGGCCGGAAGCCCATCGCCGAGATGTGCAGCGGCAGGGTGGAGTGGAGCTGGAACTCGATCCAGGTCATGCAGAGGGTGGCCAGGAGGAAGAAGACGAAGGTCTTGTCCCGCAGCGCCATCCGCAGCCCCTCGGCCGGCTTCTCCTCGTGCGCGCTGCTGCGGACGCCGTGCGGCAGGGCCACCAGCGCCACCACGCCATAGATGAAGGAGGTGATGGCGTCGCCGAGGAAGATGTAGAAGAAGGAGCGGTCGGCCAGGAACCCCGCGGTCGCCGGGCCGACGGCGAAGCCGAGGTTGATGGCGAAGCGGTACATCCCGAACGCCGCCACCCGCTGCTCCGGCGTCACCAGGTCGCCGAGCAGCGCCGAGGCGGCGGGACGATAGAGCTCGGCAACCGCACCGACGACGAATGCGAGGACGAGGATCATCGGCAGCGTCCGCGCCTGCGACAGCGCCATCATGGCGAACGCCGAGCCGAACATCGACAGGGCGATGGTGTATCGCCGGCCGATCCGGTCGGCGAGATGTCCGCCGAGCACCGAGGCGATGACGTGCCCGGCGCCGTACGCGCTGACCGCCAGTCCGGCCTGCGTCGGCGTGAAGCCCTGCCGGATCATGTAGAGCGCCAGGAACGGCATCACGAACGAGCCGAAGCGATTGACGAACGATCCGCCGAAGAGGATCCACGCCGGACGGGGGAGGGCCCGCAGGTTCTGCAGGAGCGACTTCATCGAGAGGCGGTCGCCCCGTCGCTCAACTCATGATCTCCGGCAGGGCGCGAAGGAAGCGCTCCACGAGCGCGGGGTCGAACTGCGAGCCCGCCCCTTCGCGCAGCCGCGCGGCGGCCTGTTCGTTCGTCACCGCCGGCTGGTACGACTGCCGCGCCGTCATCGCCACCCAGGCGTCGGCGATCTGGAGGATGCGCGAGGCGAGCGGGATCTGCTGCCCGGTGAGCCGGCTCGGATAGCCCTTGCCGTCGATCCGCTCGTGGTGCCGCAGCACTGCCTGCGCGACCTCCGGGCCGAGGAGCGGCTCGATGATCGCCGCGCCGACGACCGGATGCTCGGCCAGCCCGCGCAGCTCTTCGGCGGTGAGGTTGAGGCGCTTGTAGATCCGCTCGTAGTCGAGCAGGCGGAGGCCGACGTCGTGGACCAGCGCGGCGATGCGCACCGTCTCCACCTGCGTGGACGGCAGCTCGAGCGCGGTCGCGAAGCGCTGGGCGATGGCCGACACCTCGCGCGAGTGGCCGGCCAGCTCGGGATACTTTTGAAAGTCGGGCTCGAGGAGGCGCTCGGCGACGGCCTGCCGGTCGTTGCGGCCGGAGGTCGCCACGATGGCCGACTCGACCGACTGCTCGATCTGCCGCAGGAAGATGTGCAGCGTCCGCTGGGCCTGCGCCTCCGGGGTGCGCTCGAAGGCGACCGTCAGCACGAGCCCTTCGACCGACTGCGGGTTCACCGGCGCGCTGAGGATCGTGCTGATCCCGGCGGCGGTGATGGGGACGACCTGCACGCCGAACGGATAGATCAATTGCGGCTTCAGCGCTGACGCCATTTGGGTCTGGTTCGCCCGCTTGAGCCAATCCTGCAGGTGCTGCTGCAGCATCTCCAGCGCGTCGTCGGTCACGGTGGCGATGGCGACGATCGCCTGGGGGTTGTTCATGTGGCCGATGGCGCTGAAGCAGGCCAGTACTGCTCCCGGAATGGCGATGGCGGCGGGGAGGAGCAGCCGGACGACCTCGAGGTCGTCGCCGCCGAGGACGCGCTTGCCCGTGGGCGTCACGAGCTGGCGCTTTCCCATGTACTGCCGCGCCGACTCGATCGCGCGCATCGCGTCGTTCGAGAAGTGCTGTCCGGGCCGGAGCGCATCCTGCGCCGGACGGGCCGCGGCGGTCTGCTGCTGCGGCATGACGTTCGGGAGCGAGAGCGTGGGAGCGGCGACGCGGTGCGGGTCTTCGGCGACGGCGAGCGGCGCGAGGCCGAACAGTTTGTTCGACGCCAGGACGTGCAGCATCTGGTTGGCGATGGTCTGTGCGGCATTGACGTCCGGCGTGTCGAACGGCTTCTTCCCCGCCTTGTCGCGCATGTCGATGAAGCCGACCAGGCGCCCGCGCGAGAAGAGCGGCGTCACCAGCAGGCGGTCGTTCCCCTGGCGGAACATCATCTCGGCGAACCGGTGGTCCGCGCCGAGGCCGTTCACGTAGAAGGGAGAGCGCTTGACCGAGAGCCGGTCGACCAGGTCGTCATTCGCGGTGACTACTTTCCGGTCGGCGGCGTTGTACTGGTAGCTCGTCACCAGCTCGTACTTTTTCTCGTTCAGGTCGTGCGAGGACGAGAGATACAGCGCCGCCTTCGTGGCCTGTACGTGTTCCACGCAGCCATAGAGGATCTGCTTGAGATGCGGCTCGAGCTGGCGGAGCTCCGGGAGCATGTTCCGCAATTCTAGCGAAACGCGGGGGTGGTTTCTGGTTGCTGGTTGCTGGTGGCTGGTGGCTGGTTGCTTGTGAGGCATTGCCTGACGGGCTCACTCGAATTCGAAGCGGACCCGCAATCGCGCGTGCCCCAGCAGCGCACCGAGGATCACGCCGGTGGTGTTCCAGATCACGTCGTTGATGTCGGCGACGCGGGAGGGGAGAAAGTACTGCCATCCCTCGATGCCGAGGGAGAAGGAGAAGCCGAGAAGGATCGTGAGGAGGTACGTCTGCATCGTCGGCCGGTCGACGGTGTAGAGGGAGATGAACGTGAAGAATCCCCACGGCACGAACAGCAGCACGTTCGCGATCATCGGCACGATCAGCACCGCCAGGATGTGCGTCGAGATCGGCCGGTCGCCGAGGCGCCGCGCCAGATAGCGGATGTCGTCGAACGGGATCGGGTCGAAGTTCTCGTAGCTCTTCCCCGCCATCCAGACCGTGATCGCCACGATCGAAACCGTCATCACCACCAGGAGGAGGATGGTCACAGGACGGCGGACGTAGACATCGCGCGGCACAGGGCGAGTCTATCGCTACCTCGTACCTCGTGCCTGCGCGACGCCCTACCGCCCGGGCAGCGGCGTGTTGTAATAAAACATCGCCGTGACCCGCTCGTCCGGGTTGGGGAACTCTTTCGGCAGCGGATTCAGCGGCGACGACAGCTCGATCGCTTTCCGGGCGGCAAAGTCGTAGGGGGGATGGCCGGAGCTCTTGAGCACCGAGATCTCGGTGATCCGGCCGTCGCGCTGGATCGTGAAGCGGATCGTGACGACGCCGCCGATGCCGGTGCGGATGAGCTGGGGCATGTTGGCGTACCAGTTCACCCGGATGCGGCTCACCATCGACTGCGCGTACGGACCCCAGTCGAACCACGCCGTCTCGAACGAGAGCGGTCCCTGGTCCGCGAAGCCGAGGTCGCCGCCGCCTCCGGTCCCGAAATCGGGAGCGCCGGAGCCGCCGCCGGAGGGGGCCTTCACCTGCTTGATCGCCGAGCGCCAGTCGATCGCCGCTGCGGCCGCCCGGTTCGTGGCGGTGCTCTCCCGGTAGACGAAGGTGTCGTCCAGCACCTGCTGCTGGCGGGAAGCGTCCGCGACCGCGGGAGCGCCCTGCTGCGCCGCGACCGGCTGCTGCGCCTGCTGCGCCTGCTGTTGCTGCTGTGCGCGCGGCTCGGGGCTCACCGGCGGGGTATAGATGCCGCGGCCGTCACCCGGACGCTGGGTTCGCGTCATTCCCGTCGGTTCCGGCATGCTCGCCTTCCGGTTCGCATCCGAGAGCGGCGCGCGCAACGGCTTCCAGTCGATCGCCGGCCCGGGCGCTTCGACGAATTCCTGCGGATTCTGCTGGATGAGCTCGACGTAGCGGGTGATAGGGGAGTTCTTCGCGGCCGGAGGGGGATTCTGCGCGTGGGTGAGGAACCACAGGATCATCGCCGAGTGGAGGACGAGCGAGACCACGACCGAGAGGCTGAGACCTCCGGTCTTCTTCCTCTCCTCCGCGACCGCGACGAGATCGATGGGTTCTTCCTGCAAGGCGTTCCTAACAAGCCTTGGACGAGCGGCTTTTCTTCCAAGTTACAGGACTGACGAAACTTCGCGAAAGAAACCCGCCGGGCTGCGCCACGTTAATATCTGAATCATGACGGATGTCTACGTCCCACCACCGCCGCCGCCCCCGCCGCCCGCTCCGCCGGCGAGCACCCCTCCGGCAGGCGTACCGCCGGGCTCGTATGACTTCGGCAAGCCGTTCACCTACGTCTTCGACGATCCGCGGTGGCTGCAGAAGATTCTCATCGGCGGCCTCTTCTATCTGGCTGGCTTTTTCCTGATCGGCATCATCTTCATTCTCGGGTATCTCGCCCAGACGACCCGCAACGTCGTCGCCGGGAAGGAGCACCCGCTCCCCGAATGGGATGACCTCGGCGCGTTTTTCTCCGAAGGGCTGCGTCTCTTCGGCGTTTCTCTCTGCTACTTCGTCCCCTTCATGATCCTCATTACCGCGCTGGTCATTCCGGCGGCGATCGCCGGCGAGTTCGACAACCAGGCGATGCAGGGGCTGAGCGAAGGCCTGGCCGGCTGCTTCGCCTGCCTCATGGTGCCGCTGGTCTTCGCCATGATGTTCTTCCTGCCCGCGTCGCTGCTCTTCGCGATGGTCGAGCAGAACTTCGGGGCCGCGTTCGACTTCGCCCGGATCTGGGCATTCATCAAGAACAACCTCGGCAACTACCTACTGGCGTTCGTCATCTATTGGATCGCTCATAACCTGGCCGGGTTCGGGGTGATCCTGCTGTGCATCGGCGTGATCTTCACCGGCTTCTGGTCGTTCCTCATCACGGCGCACGCGTACGGGCAGGTCTGGCGTCTCGCCAAACGATGAAGCGCGACACGAAGATCGTCCTGGGCGTCGTCGGCGCGATCCCGACGGTGATTCTCTCCGCCTCCGCGCTCTGCGCCTGGGCGATCTCCGCCGGCGCGTCGATGCAGTGGCGGTTGCTCTTCCGGGTCCTCTGCCACGGCCGGGTGGAGCGGTCGCTCGAGCTCTTCGGCGTCCCGATGCCGATCTGTGCCCGCTGCACCGGCATCTACCTCGGCCTGCTGGCAGGGCTGGCCGCCTTCCGGCTGCTTCCCCTGCTGCAGGAGCGGGTGATGCGGATGGTGGCGTTCGCGGCGGTCATTCCATTGGCGGTGGACGGCCTGACGCAACTGGCGGGACTGCGCGAGAGCACCAATCCCCTGCGTATGGCCACCGGCCTGGCCGCCGGTTTGGCCTTTGGATTGTGGATTTTGGCGGCGGTGGAACGCCGCGATGACGCCGCATTGACCTCTTCTTGACCAGACCTGACCGCTGGGTTACGCTTCCGGAACACCCACGTCGGTCAGGGTTTAGGCGAATTCAAACTTCGACATGGCATTCCAGGGCTCACTCAAAGAACTGCCGCTCCCTGACATCATCCAATTGGTGAGCGTCTCGGGGAAGACCGGCAAATTCACCCTGACGCGGGATGCCGACCGCGGCTACATTTTCCTCAAGAACGGGCAGATGGTGCACGCCACCGTCGGCGACCTGGTCGGCGAGGAGGCCATTTACTCTCTCGCCATCTGGAACCAGGGCGAGTTCCAGTTCAGCCCCGGCGAAGAGCCCGACCGCCAGACCATCAGCAAATCGAACACGAATCTTCTGATGGAGGCAGCCCGCCGTCTCGACGAGTGGCGGGTGCTTTCCAAGAAGATCCCCTCGGTCGAGTACGTCCCGGAGCTGCTGGCCCGCGAGAACCGGCACGAGCAGGTGACGCTCAACCCGCACGAGTGGATGCTGGTCACCAAAATCGATGGCAACCGCTCCATCATCGAGATCGGCCGCGCGCTCAACATCTCTTCCTTCGACGTGGCCAAGATCCTCTACGGCATGATCACGGGCGAGCTGGTCCAGCTAAAAAAAAAAATTGAGCACGATGATCAGCACAATGGCCAGCTAGTCGACCTGGCCGCCCGCATCCGGGCCGTCGCCGAGGAGTTCATCGGCGACACCGCCCACAAGACCATCGAAAAACACTTCCTCCACGCCCTCGACGGCATCATGAACGGCCACGGCAGCAACGCCGTCGACACCATGGTCCTGGAGTTCGAAAAGACGGCCTCGCTGCTGCGCGGACTGACGGTGACGGAGAAGCTGCGGTCGAGGATCGCGGAAGTCCGGCAGATCGCTAGCTGAACCTGTCATCCTGAGCCCGTAGCGCTTCACCACGAAGCCGAAAACACGGCGGCGAAGGACCTGGGGGGTGGGGGAGGGATGAGCGTTCATCGTTCCCCCGCCCCCCAGGTCCCTCGCCGCCGTGCTTCACGCTCGTGGGGAACTTCCGCGGGCTCGGGATGACAAGCTACTCCACCCTTCCCCTCAACCTCTTCTTCTCCCCGAGCTTCTTCTTCTCGTCTACCCGCTTCGCCTTCACCGCCTTCGGGATGCGGGTCTTTTTTCGCGGCTTTTCTTCAATCAACGACTCGCGCAGCAGTTCTTCCATCCGTGCGAGGGCGCGGTCGCGGTTGTCGCTCTGGGAGCGTGCGACCTGGGAGGTCACCCGCAGCACTCCCTCGCGGTTGATGCGCGACGCCAGGCGCTCGCGGACGCGGGCCTTGCGGTCTTCGGGGAGGGGAAGGGCGTCGACGTCCACTTCGATCGTCACCTTCGTCTCCACCTTATTCACGTTCTGCCCGCCCGGCCCGCCGCTGCGCGCGGTCTGGGCACGGAGCAGATCGGCGGGAACGACGAAGCCGAATCCGAGGTCGAGATCTCTCATGGACGCTCCTTCACGACCACCCGTCCCGGTTTTGCGCCGGTGTGCTCGCCGTCGCGCAGGACCTGTGTCCCGTTGACGAAGACGTGCTGCATTCCGGCCGCGTACTGGTGCGGGTTGTCGAACGTCGCGCGGGCCGCGATGGTCCGCGGGTCGAACACCACCACATCCGCGAAATATCCCCCGCGCAGCATCCCGCGTTTCGCGATGCCGAGGTTCGAGGCGGGGAGGGCGGTGAGGCGGCGGACCGCCTCTTCGAGGGGGATGATCTTTTCGTCGCGCACGTAGCGGCCGAGGAGATTGGCGAAGTTGCCGTAGGCCCGCGGGTGGGGACTGCTCTTCAGGAATGCTCCCTCGGGGGCCGGCGCTCCGGCATCCGAGCCGAAGCTCATCCACGGCAGCGCGACCTGCTTGCGCACGTTCTCCTCCGACATCAGAAAGTACACCGTCTCCACGCGGCTCTCGTCCTCGATCACCAGGTCGATCGCCGCATCTTCCGCGGAGACGCCGCGCATCCGCGCCACTTCGGCGAGCGTCTTCCCGGTCAGCGGCTTCAACTTCTCGCTGCGGAACCCGACCAGCAGGACCCGTTCCGGCGATCCGGTGAGGAGCATCAGGTTCTCCCACGCGTCAGTCGGGGTGCGCATCTCCTCGAGCACCTTCGCCCGCGTCGCCGGCTCCAGCAGCCGCCTGCGCCACGCCACGAAGCCGCCCTCCTGCACCCACGGCGGCATCGCCGCGTCGAGTCCCGTCGCGCCGGCCGTGTAGGTATACATGTCGGCGGTGATGCGGAGGCCGCCGGCGCGGGCCGCGTTCACCTTCGCGATCACCTCGTCGATCTTCGGCCAGTTCTGCTGCCCGGCCGCCTTCAGGTGATAGATCTCCGCGGGCACGCCGGCCTCGCGCGCGATGGCGATCAGCTCATCCACCGCCTCGGAGAGCCGATTCCCTTCGCTGCGCAGGTGTGAGATGTACATCCCGCCGTACGGCCGCGCAGCCTTGCAAAGCTCGATCAGCTCGTCCGTCTTCGCGTAGAACGCAGGCGCGTAAATCAGCGACGAACCGATCCCGAGCGCTCCCTCTTCCATCGCCTGCCGCACCAGAGCGCGCATCCGCTCCAGCTCTTCGGCGTTCGGCGCGCGGTCCTCCTCTCCGAGGACGTGCATGCGCACCGTCGTGGCGCCGACGAACGACGCGACGTTGACGGAGATCCCGCGCCGCACCAGCGAATCGAGATACTGGCGGAGCGTGGTCCAGTCGACGTCGTACTTCAGGTCCGACTGCCGCTCCAGCAGTTCGCGCTTCATCGCCTCATTGAGCGGTCCCATGGAGACCCCCTCGCCGAACACCTCGAGCGTGACCCCCTGCTTCACGTCCGCCATCCCCCGCCCGTCCGCGATGAGCGTCTCCGTCGCCCACGACAACATGTTGATGAACCCCGGCGCGACCGCCATCCCGGACGCGTCGATCTCCGTCGCCCCCGTCCCCCGTACCACCCCCACCGCCACCACCCGGTCGCCGTCGATGGCCACGTCGCCCACGCGCGGCGCGCCACCACTCCCGTCATAGACGAAGCCGTAACGAATGACCGTGTCATACCGCGGCGCGGTCGAGGCACAGCCGGTCAGCAGGAGAGCGAACGTGAACAGTCGACGCATGGGCGGAGAGTGTAAGCGGTACGGATAGGAGACTTAATGACGCCTGTATTGACAGGAGGATGGACGCAGGGTAGGTTGTCAGGATCGGAGGCAGCATGAAAGCAGCGATTCGCGCGGTGGTGATCATCCTTGTCGTGATTGTTCTGCCCGCCGACCTGGCGTTCAGTGAGGCGCAGAAGCCGATCCGGGACCCGCAAGGTTGCGTGGAGTGCACGGCCGACACTGTCACCGGCGGCGCAAATTGCGGCGAGATTTCCGGCTGGGGGGAAAGTAGCTGGGTCGCTTGCCAGGGGGGCTGCCTCTACCAGTGCATCCCGGGCGGCGGCGCCTGCCAATGCGTTCCGCGGTGCGGAAACCGCTGCTACAGCATCTGATGATCGGCCCGGTGCTCGCGGTTCTCGGGCTCGCGATCTCCGTGGAGCCGCTGACGCTGACGGCGCGAGTCGTCGTCCCGCGCGGCGCGGCGATGCCTGCAGTCATCGAGGCGCGAATCGCCGGTACGGACGTCCAGTGTCCGGTCACCGGAACGGCCGCGCGCTGTGACGTTCCTGCCGGCACGCAGGACGTCCGCTTCTCGGCAGAAGGGTTTGCGCCGGTCTATGTATGGGGCATCGAGGGCGTGGATGCGGGCGAGCTGCGTTTCCGGCGCGGCGTGGCGATCACCGGATATGCGCGTCCGTCCGGACGCGATGAACCGGCGGATGCGATCGACGTCGAACTGCGCCCCGCCGCGATCGCGTGGTCGCCGGACGACAAGCAGCGCAGTGCTGCCGCGGCACGCATCGCGAAGACGAACGCGCGCGGGTTCTTCCGGTTCGATGCCGTCGAGCCGGGGGAGTACGTCGTGGCGGCGAAGAAAGCAGGATGGTCGCCTGCCGCGTATCGGGTCCACGTCAGCGGTGTCACCAACGAAACTACGGTGGGGAAAGAGCTCGTGCTCGACGCACTGGCGCGCATCGAGGTGTGGATTCAACCCCCGGTCGACGCGCGGCAACGGCCCTGGCTGGTGACCCTCGATCGGATCTTGACGGGCGACCAGCAGCAGATCGCCGACTCCGCCGCGTCGATCACCGGACAATGGAGTCACGACCGGCTGGAGAGCGGTGCCTACGCGGTGTCGATACGCGACGCCGATGGTTCCCGCGTTGCCGGCGACGGCCTGTACGCCGCGGGCGGAACGTCCCACATGGCCATCACGATCGATCAGGTGCCGGTGCGCGGGACGCTTACGCTCGACGGCGAGCCGGTCGTTGCATGGCTGCGGTTTCTCGACATGTTCGGCAAACGCGTGGACATGGATACGGACGAGAAGGGGAAGTTCACCGGAGTCCTGCCGGTGCAGGGTCCGTGGGATGTCGAGATCCGGCGCGGCGGGGCGCAGTCGCGGGTCTCCATTCCGGACCTCGACGTCCGCCGCCTGGACAGCGGCTATGCGGAGCTCGATCTGGAGCTTCCGGAAGGGAAACTCCACGGAACGGTGACGTCGAGCGATGGAAGGCCGGTCAAAGCGAACGTCAAGGTGTGGCACAACCACGACTTCGTGGCGTCGGCGCTTACAGAGGATGACGGGAAATTCAGCTTCACCGGCGTACCGCCTGATGAGGTGGAGATCTCGGCCGAAGGGAAAGGAACGAAGAGTGGAATCGTCCGGCACACGATCGCCGGACTCGATGATGAGCCGATCCGGCTCGTGGTCGAGAAGCCGAACACGGTCCGCGCCCGGGTATTGACTCCGGATGGGCGGCCTGTTGCCGGCGCCCTGGTGAGCTGGGTGACCACCAACGTCATTAAAGACGATCTCACCGGCCCACGCGGCGAGATCCGGTTCGCCCTTCCTCATTCGACCACCGAGATCGACCTCTTCGTGCTGGCAATCGGTTTTCCCCTGAAGATTGCAACGATCCCGGTCTCCGGGGACGTCGCAGAGATCCGGCTCCCGGCCGTTGCCGGTCTGCTCTACGTTGCATTCGACAACTACCGGCCGCCCTATCCCCGCATTGGGAAAGGAGAGCGGTTAATGCCATTCGGCGTGCTCTTCGGCGGCGGCGGACCTGACGCCGATGGGATGCCTGTCCGCAGCGCCCACGTAGGAGCGGAGGTCGTCCTGGAGCCGGGCGAATACACCGTCTGCAGCACGTACAAGACCAAATGCGAGACCCGCGTCGTCCGCGCCGGCGGCCGCGAGAGCGTCGACACCACCGGATGGCAGGACTGACGATGCGACTCCGAAACTTTAGCCTGCTGCTCCTCCTGCTCGCCTCCATCGCCAGCGCCGCACCCCGTCCGAACTGGATCGGCCTCTCCTTCAACTACCGCCTCGAGGAGAACAGCCGCTGGCTCCAACTCTGCGCCGTCGCTCCCGACGGGCCTGCCGCGCGGGCCGGCCTGCAGCGCGGCGACCTGATCACCCACATTGCCGGGAAGCCGATTGCGTTACCCGACGCCAGGGCGGTCATCGAGTACTTCGCCAAAGCCAACCGCCGCGTCAAGCTCCGCGTCGCCCGCGGCCCGCGGACCTTCGACACCTTCCTCACCCCGGTCCCGATGAACGACACCCAGTACCGCACCTACCAGCAGAACGTCGCGGCGGCCACTCCGCGGAAGTGACGTGGTACAAATCCGCGCCTCATGTGGCGGATTGAATCCTCTCCTCTCGGCCGGATCGCCGTTCCTCCCGTCATCCCGCCGGGCTATGCGGTCTTCTGCACGACGCGCGATTTCGAGGGCCGGCTGTCGCCGGAGATCGCGGCGAACGTCACCCGGGCGATCGAGGAACGGTTCGGGATCGCGTCGGCGCTGACGACCTGTAACCAGGTGCATGGAGTGGCCGTGCGGCGGGCTTCGGGGGAGCGGGGATGGCGGGAATGTGATTCCTGCGATGCGCTCTGGAGCGACGAGCGGGGCGTGGCGCTGGCGATCAAGATCGCGGACTGCCTGCCCGTCACCTTCATCGATCCCGTGCATGGAGTGATGGCGAACGCGCATTCGGGATGGCGGGGGGCGGTCGGAGGTGTGACGGCGGCCTCGCTCGACGCTGTCGCAGGGGAAACGGCATTCGGGCCTTCGGCGGCGTGGGCGTTTCTCGGACCGTCGATCCGGACCTGCTGTTTCGAGGTAGGGGAAGAGGTGGCGGCGCAGTTCGACGGGCGCTATCTCGACCGCTCGCGGGCCAAGGCTCATGTCGATCTTGTGACGTTTACACGCGACATTCTCCTGAGCCGAGGCTTCGCAGAAGAGCGAATCTCGGACTCGGGGCTTTGCACGCGGTGCGAGGGGTCGGTGTTTCACTCGTACCGGAAAGACGGGCAGGCGCGAGGGCGGAATCTCGCGATCGTGGCGGGATGAGCCGGCCGCCGGTCAGGGCATCGACAACTGACAACCGACAACTGATAACGCTTGATTGCGGCATTACCGTTGCACCCTGCCGTTGCCGAAGTCCGCAATGACAGACACTCCTGAGACCCCTCCGCCGACCGAATCCGCTCCGGCACCGGCTCCGCGCCGCCGCCGTTTCCACATGCCGCCCCGGCGGACGATCTTCCGCGTCATCTCCTGGACCGTGGGCTCGCTGCTCGTCGTCCTGCTGCTG
The DNA here is from genome assembly GCA_035629865.1 of Thermoanaerobaculia bacterium. Lineage (GTDB taxonomy): Bacteria > Acidobacteriota > Thermoanaerobaculia > Gp7-AA8 > Gp7-AA8 > QHVT01. The sequence goes on from DASPHC010000006.1 coordinate 59,968, forward strand.
CTCGGGATCTGGGTCTACCGCGAGTCGGTGGACCGGTTTCAGATCCGCAAGCTGCGGCTGCCGACGCGGATTTACGCCGACTACACGCCGCTCGTTCCCGGTGCGGCCATGCCGCTCGACGACCTGCTGGAGAAGCTGGACCGGCTCGGGTACCGGGAGGCGAAGCGGATCGGGCAGCCGGGCGACTACCTCCGTTCCGAGGGGGGGATCGACATCTATACCCGCGCCTTCACCCATCCGAGCGGGGAGTATCCGGCGCAGCCGATCCGGGTCACGCTGACGAAGTCGCAGGTCGAGACGGTGGTCTCGCTCAAGGAAGCGCGTCCGCTGGAGCGGGCGGCGCTGGAGCCGGAGCTGCTGACGTCCGTGCTCAGCGAGCAGCTCGAGAACCGCAGTCCGGTCACGCTGCAGCAGGTCCCGCAGCACATGCAGGACGCGGTCGTGGTCACCGAGGACGTCCGTTTCTGGCGGCATCCCGGCGTCGACCCGTTCGGGATCATCCGGGCGGTGTTCCGCAACGTGAAGGCGGGCGGAGTCGCCGAGGGGGCGTCGACGCTGACGCAGCAGTTGGTGAAGAACTACTTCCTCACCAGCGAGCGGACGTACAAGCGGAAGATCATCGAGGCGTTCATGGCGGTGATCCTCGACGCGCGCTATTCGAAGCGCGAGATCCTCGAGGCGTACCTCAACGACATCTACCTCGGCCGCAACCGCTCGATCTCCATCCTCGGCGTCGGCGAGGCCTCGCGCTTCTATTTCGGCAAGCCGATCTCCGAGATCACCGTGGCCGAGGCGGCGATGCTGGCCGGGATGATCCGGAGCCCGAACAACATCTCGCCGTTCAACAACCCCGAGCTGGCGATGCGCAGGCGCAACACCGTGCTCGCGGCGATGCTGAAGGAAAAGAAGATCAACCAGGCGCAGCACGACGAGGCCCGCTCGTCGAAGCTGCCGGCCAAGCCGTTCCGCCGCCGCTCCGGCCTGTCGTCGATGCCGTTCTACGTCGACCGCGTGCTGCACGAGCTGGAGAAGGACTACGGCATCGACGACGTGAAGGGGCGCGGGCTGCGCATCTACACGGCCATCGACCTGAACGCGCAGGATTCGGCGGCACGCGTGCTGGAGAGCAGCCTCGCGTCGCTGGAGAAGAGCAGCCGCAAGCTGCGCACGCACGAGCCGGAGCTGCAGGGGGCGATCATCCACCTCGACGTGCCGACCGGAGAGATCCGCGCGCTCGTCGGCGGCCGCAATTACGACCGCTCGCAGTTCAACCGGGCGCTGAACTCGAAGCGCCTGGTGGGCTCGCTGTTCAAGCCGTTCGTCTACCTGACGGCGTTCGAGCCGAGTCTCTCGAACCAGAACATCACCCCGGCCACGGTGGTCAGCGACACGCGTTTCGTGTTGAAGCGGCGCTGGTCGGACGACTGGTCGCCGCGCAATTACGACGGCCGTTACATGGGCAACGTCACGGTGCGGATGGCGCTCGAGCATTCGCTGAACGCGGCCTCGGTGCGCATCGGCCTGGCCTGCGGGATCGAGCCGATCCTGAAGACCGCCCGCACGCTCGGCGTGGAGACGCAGCTCGACGACGACAACCCGTCGATCCTGCTCGGTGCGGCCGGAATTCCGCCGATGGAGATGGCCGAGGCGTATGCGACGATCGCCAGGCAGGGAGCGCGCCTGTCGCCGCGCGCGATCCGCTTCGTGATGGACGACCGCGGCAAGGCGCTCACGGGGGCCGGCGAGCCGAAAGCGGCCCAGGTGTTCCCGCAGCGCGACGTCTACCTCCTCACGCACGTGATGGAAGGGGTCCTGAACCGCGGGACGGCCGCGGCGGCGCGCGGGATCGGCTTCCGGAAGATCGCCGCCGGGAAGACCGGGACCACGAACGACAAGCGCGACGCCTGGTTCATCGGCTTCACGCCGAAAACGCTGGCGCTCACATGGGTCGGCTTCGACGACAACGACCCGACCGGCCTCTCCGGTTCCGACGCCGCGGTGCCGATGTGGGCGCGGTACATGCTCGCGGTGACGGCCGGCGAGCCCAATGCCGAATTTCCGGTGCCCGCGGGGATCACGTTCACCGACGTCGACCGGACCAGCGGCGGCATGGCCAGCCCCTACTGCCCGCGCAACGTGATCGTGCGCGAGGCGTTCAAGAGCGGCACCGAGCCGCGCCAGCTTTGTCCCACGCACTCCAATCCCGCGGCCGTGCCGGTGGTGCCGATGTTCGACGAGTACGGAAACCCGATCGTCACGAATACCGACACGTCGATCCCCCCGGCCGACACCGGCGGGTTCACACGACCCGATGCGACGCTGACCGGCGGAGTGTTCCGCGACCCGACCACGACCGGAGCCCTGCCGCCGCCGGTGCCCCCGCCCACGACGACGACGCAGGAGCCGGAGGAGGAGCCTGAAGAGGAGGAGCCTCCTCCGCCGACGGACACCGCGACGACCACGGGCGGGCCGCCGTAAGCAGGGCTCCCCGCTGCAATGATCGATGGGAACGCACGCGCCATCGGTCCGGACCGAAGGTCTATGGCTTTGGAGCGAAGAACCATGTCTCTGGAGCGAAGGTTCTTGTCTCCAGAGGTAAGGTTCTTGTCTCCGGAGGCAAGAATGTTGGCTCCGGAGGCAAGATCCTTGACTCCAAACCCAAGGTCCTTGCCTCCAGAGCCAAGGAACATGACTCCGGAGCCAAGGTCCTTGGGTTTGGAGCCAAGGTTCCTGAGTCTGGAGCCAGGAACCTTGCCTCCGGAGCGAAGGTTCTTGTCTCCAGAGGCAAGGTTCTTGTCTCCGGAGGCAAGAATGTTAGCTCCGGAGGCAACAATGTTGGCTCCAGACTCAAGGTCCTTGACTCCGGAGTCAAGGTTCTTGGGTCCGGAGCGAAGGTTCCATAGATTTGACCCAAGGTTCCTGGGTCCGGAGCCAGGAACCTTGCCTCTGGAGTCAAGGACCTTGGCTCCGGAGTCATGTTCCTTGGGTCTGGAGTCAACATTGTTGCCTCCGGAGACAATTTTCTTGCCTCCGGAGACAAGAACCTTGCCTCCGGAATAGTTGACCCATAGAGCTGCTCTATGGTTCCTTGCGTTTTTCGCCGTGAAACCTCCCGCCAATGACCACGGACAACATAGGGAGAAACGCCGGCCGCCGGTGCGGTACGCTGTCTTCACTATGGCAGACGAGAAGAAGAGCGCGTCCGATTCACTGAACGACTGGGGCATCGACGTCGACAAGTTCAAGGAGCGCGCGAAGGAGTCGCTCGGCAACGCAAAGGACGACCTGAGCGAGATCGCCGGCACGCTGCGCCAGACGCTCGTGCACGCGAAGGACGTCGTCACCGGCCTCCAGACCGGCGGCGCCCCGGCCGCCTCGGAGCTGAAGGCCGGCTTCGAGCGCGCGTGGCACGAGATCGAGAACGCCTTCAAGGCGGCGAGGGACCGTGCGCGCGAGGCAAAGGCCGCGGCCAAGGCGGAAGAGGCTGCACCGGCGGACGGGAGTGCGGCGGTGGATCCGGCCCAGCCGGCCGAGCCCGCGGAACCTACGGAGCCGCCGTCAGCATCGTGATGTCAGCCCGCGACTAATCGCTCGATCTGCCCGACGTCGATCGGCTTGTACAGCAGTCCTGCGACGACGTCTGAATCGGCGGTGCTGAGCTTCTGGTTCTGGACGCCGGTGACGACGAAAACCCGGGGTGCGTTGGCGGCGCCGCGGCGGCTGCGGAGGAAGTCGATGACGCCCCAGCCGTCGATGCGGGGCATGAGCAGGTCGACGAAGACCAGGGCGTATTGATTGGCCTTCAACTGTTTGACCGCTTCGGCGCCGTTCTCCGCCTCGTCGAACGCGATCTGGTGGCGCACCAGGATGCTGCCGAGGATGTAGCGCGTGGCCGGGTCGTCGTCGGCGACGAGAGCGCGGTAGCGGGGTGAGGAGGGCTGCACGATGCCGGACTTCACGGGTGCGGCTGTGGGAGCCGGCGCGGGCGGAGGCGTCACGACCGGCTTCGCGTCGGCCACCGTCCGGACGTCGTCCTTGCGCACTTCGTCTTTACGGGCGTTGATCGTCGGCACGGACGACTGCCGCGCGCGGGTTGGCTCTTCTTTCAGCGAATTCACCAGCGCGGCGCGGACTTCGTCGCAGCTCTGGAACCGCTCCTCCGCCTGTTTGTGCATGCAGCGGCGGACGATGTTCGCCAGCGCGGGGGTGATGCCGAACGCCGCCTGCGCGATGTCGCGCGGCTCGTTCATGACGATCTGCAGGAGGACCTCGGTGACGGCCTCGCCGGTGAACGGCTTCCTGCCGGAGAGCATCTCGTAGAGGACCACGCCGAGGGAGAAGATATCGGTGCGGGGATCGACCGTGCGGCCGAGGGCCTGCTCCGGCGACATGTAATGCGGCGTGCCGACCACCATGCCGCCCTGCGTGAGGCCGGGATCCGCGGTGCCGCCGAGCTGCTTGGCGATGCCGAAGTCGAGAACCTTCACCAGCTTCGGCGAGAGGATGATGTTGTCCGGCTTGATGTCCCGGTGGACGATCTCTTTGGAGTGCGCCTCGGACAAGCCGTCGGCGACATGCACCGCGACGCGCACCGCGTCGGCGGGCATCATCGGGCCGCGGGCGATGATCGCGGCCAGCGGCTCGCCTTCGATCAGCTCCATGGCGATGAACAGTTTGTTGTCCTGCTGGTCGATGCTGTAGATGGTGGCGATGTTGGGGTGGTTGAGCTGGGCAATGGTCCGCGCCTCGCGCAGGAAACGGTCTTTCCACTCCGGATCGGCGGCGAGTGCCTCGGGGAGGATCTTGATCGCCACCTGCCGCAGCAGCTTCGAGTCTTCCGCGCGCCAGACCTCGCCCATCCCGCCCGCGCCGAGGCGGCTGATCAGCCGGTAAGTGCCGAGCGTTTGCATTGGCTGCGTAGGATAGGACGAATGGGACCTATAGGACGAATAGGACCGGGGAGCATGACCGTCGCGAGCACAGGAACGTCAAACTCCAGGGGCGGGCTGAAGCCCGCCCCAACATTGTTCAAAACGCGACATTCCCACCGTTTTTGGCAGCTGTCGTGAATGATGGCTCTCCAGAATGCATGCCCCCGATACGGGCGGTTTCGGTGAATCGGTCTCAACAGCGCGCGTCCTCCTCAGCGGTGATCAACCGCTCATCCGGACGGCCCTCGGACTGCTGATTTCACGCGGCGGGCTCGTCGTGACCGAGGAGTGCTTCAACCAGCCGGAAGCGCTCCGCCACCGCGCCGGCATGGCCGACATCGTGGTGATGGAGCTCGATCTCGACGCGGGACGGCTCACGCGGATGGAGAAGCTGGAGCAGCTCCTCGCCGCGGCGAACGGCTGTCCGGTCCTGATCGTCACGCGCAGCGACCATCCGAAAAGCATCGCCGAGGCCATGCAGAAGGGGGCGGCGGGCGTGGTGCTCGAGAGCCATCCCGCGGAGCTGTTCCTCCGCGCCATCCGGGTCGTGCTCGCCGGCGGCGTGTGGGTAGAGCGGTCGACGGCGGCGAGTGTCTTTCAGGTTCACGACGACGCAGGCCGGCTCACCCGCCGCGAGCAGGAGATCGTGGAGCTCGTGACGCAGGGACTGCAGAACAAGACCATCGCCGCGCGGCTCTCCATCACCCACACCACCGTCCGGCATCACCTGACCTCGATCTTCGAGAAGCTCTCCGTCACCAACCGTCTCGAGCTGATGCGCTACGCCTACGACGAACAGCGCTCCTCCGACGTCATCCGCGGCTGACCGGCACATTTGTGCCTCCGTGCCCGCGGCACTTGTCCGATGCGGTGCGTGCGCGCGGAGCGCATCGTGAACAGGATGAACAGGCATCTGCGTTTTCTGCTCGCGCTCCTCATCGTCACCGCGATGCTGCCGGCCGGCACCCTCGAGGCGCAGGTCTTTCCGCCCACGCCGGTGAATTGCCAGCGCCAGATCCGGGCGGACATCGTCGCCCTCGATCAGGTGTTCTTCTGGAACCGCCTCGGCGCGGTCCAGCCGCAGGGAATGCTGTACGCGTTGCGGCGCGACGTCGTGTCCACCAACGGCGCGCTCACCCTCACCGCGGGCAACGTCCGGCTGCGCGACGGGAAGCGTCCGCGCCCGCTCGTCCTGCGCATGAACGTCGGCGACTGCCTGCGCATCGACTTCCAGAACCTCCTGGCCTCGAGCCCGCGCGACGACCAGCAGCCGGCCACGCGCACGGCCTCGGTGCACGTGGTGGGGATGCAGCTCGTCGACAGCATCGCCTCCGACGGCTCGAACGTCGGCAACAACGCCAGCAGCCTGGTGGCGCCCAACGGCACGGCGTCGTACGTCCTCTACGCCGAGCGCGAAGGCGGCTACCTGATGTACAGCACCGCGGCGCAGACCGGCGGCGAAGGGGACGGCGGCTCGCTCAACTCCGGGCTTTTCGGCGCCGTCACCGTGCAGCCGCGCCAGGCGGAGTGGTACCGCAGCCAGATCACCTATGAGGACATGAAGCGCGTCACGAAGACCACCGTCGGCGACGGCCACCCGGTCATCGACTACGACAAGAACTATGACCCGCCCCACCCGCACGCCAACACGCCCGTCCTGAAGATGCTCTTCAACAACGAGATCATCTACTCCGATCTCACGGCCATCATCACCGGGCCGGGCGCGGGACGGCATCCGTCCGGAACGTACAAGCCGGTGGCCGTCGAGCCGGATCGCGAACAGCCGTTCCGCGAGGTCGTGACCATTTACCACGACGAGATCGGCGCGGTGCAGGCCTTCCCGCATTTCGAGGACGCGGAGCTCGAGCCGACGCTGCACAGCGTGCGCGATGCCTTCGCCATCAACTACGGCACGGGCGGCATCGGCGCGGAGATCCTCGCCAACCGCTTCGGCGTCGGCCCGATGGCCGACTGCACGGAATGCAAGTACGAGGACTTCTTCCTCTCCGCGTGGACGGTGGGGGACCCGGCCATGGTGGTGGACGTGCCGGCCAACGCGCCGTGCACGAAGAAAGACATCCAGAACGCCAAGCTCGACTGCTTCACCATCGGCAAGAAGGCGACCAGGGCGTTCTACCCCGACGATCCGTCGAACGTCTACCACAGCTATCTCCGCGATCACCTCAAGTTCCGCATCCTGCACGCCGGCTCGAAAGAGCATCACATCCACCACCAGCACACGCACCAGTGGCTGCACACGCCGGACGAAGACGACTCGTCGTATCTCGACAGCCAAGCCATCGGCCCGGCCAGCGCCTTCACCCTGGAGATGGTCTACAACGGCAGCGGCAACCGGAACCTGGCCGTCGGCGACTCGATCTTCCACTGCCACTTCTATCCGCATTTCGCGCAGGGCATGTGGGCCATGTGGCGCGTGCACGACGTGCTGGAGCTGGGCACGCCGCTGGACGGGGAGGGGCGGCCGGAGAAGGAAACGCGCGCCCTCCCCGACGGCGAGATCGACGCCGGCACCCCCATCCCGGGAATCGTGCCGCTGCCGACCATCGCCATGGCCCCGCTGCCGGAGGCGCAGGCGTACATCGAGAATGGGCAGGTCGTGGTCAAGGGCGACGGGAACCCCGGCTATCCGTTCTTCATCCCCGGCGTGGCCGGACACCGTCCGCCGCATCCGCCGCTCGACACCATCGACGACGGCGGACTGCCGCGCCACATCATCACCGGGGGCACCTTCTTCGAGGTGCACACCCGCACCGACTTCACCAAGATCCTGAAGACCGCCGACGCCTTCGCCCTCCCTGAGACCGGCACCGCCGTCGAGGAGGCGGCCATGAAGTTCCACGAGGAGCGCGTACACCCCACGTACACCCCGGACGGCTCGGCCGCGAAGTTCATCACCAACGGACTGCCGCGCCAGCCGGGCGCGCCGTACGCCGACCCGTGCGTGACCGACGACGGCAAACCGACCGGCAACTACCGCCGCTACCAGTCGGCCAACTTCCAGCTCCGCGACATCAAGTTCAATAAGGTCGGGTGGCACTTCTTCCAGCAGCGCATCAGCGCGTTGTGGGAGGACGTGGGGCCGACCATGACCGGCGCCCGCGCGCCGGAGCCGCTCTTCTTCCGCGCCAACAGCAGGGACTGCATCGAGTTCCAGCTCGTCAACCTCGTCCCGGGCTTCTACGAGATGGACGACTTCCAGGTGCGCACGCCGACCGACATCACGGGCCAGCACATCCATCTCGTGAAGTTCGACGTCACCGCCTCCGACGGCGCGGCGAACGGCTTCAACTACGAGGACGGCAGCTTCTCGCCGGACGACGTCCTCGAGCGCATCGAGGCCATCAACCAGCTCGGCGGCCTGCTCATGCCGGACGGCAGCCGGAAGAAACTCGAGCCCGAGCCGCATCCGTTCTTCGGCACGAAGGGCGCGCAGACCACAGTCCAGCGCTGGTACGCGGACGAGGTCCTCAATAACGCAGGCGTGGACCGCACCCTGCGCACGGTCTTCACCCACGATCACTTCGGACCGTCTTCGCATCAGCAGGTCGGCCTGTACGCCGGCCTGGTGGTCGAGCCGTACGGCTCCGCGTGGCTCGATCCCGAGAGCGGCAATCCCTACGGCGGACGCCCCGACGGCGGCCCGACGAGCTGGCGCGCCGACATCCATCCGCCGGAGCGCGACAGCAGCTTCCGCGAGTTCCTCCTGGAGTTCGCTGACTTCCAGCACGCCTACGAGGCCGCCGCCCGGGGATTCCCCGATCCCGACCACGTGATCAACCCTCCCGGGAAGAAGGAAGTGGGACTGCCGTTCCTGCTCGCGCCGCCCGACGAGTGCGACGAGGCCGGCAACAAGCCCCCCTGTCCGGAAGCCGTCTCGGCGGACGACCCCGGGACGATGGTCGTGAACTACCGCAACGAGCCGCTCGCGCTGCGCGTGCGCGACCCGAACACGAACACGCAGGCGGGAGGACTGGCCGGCGATCTCTCCTTCGCCTTCCGCTCCGACATCACCCGTGCCGAGCCGGCGCTCAACTCGCAGCCGCCGTTCTATCCGCCGCTCAGCAAGAACGTGCAGCCGGGCGATCCGTTCACGCCGCTCCTCGAGGCGTATGAGGGCGACCGCGTGCAGATCCGCATCCTCGTCGGCGCGCACGAGGAGGGACACAACTTCTCCGTCAACGGCGTGAAGTGGCTGTTCGAGCCGTCGTACACCGACTCGGGTTACCGCAACTCGCAGATGATGGGCATCTCCGAGCACTTCGAGTTCGTCATCCCGGCGCTGCCGAAGACGGCCGAAGGGAAGTTCGGCGACTTCCTCTACACCGCCGGACGCGCCACCGACGATCTCTGGAACGGCATCTGGGGGATCATGCGCGCCTATAAAGGACCGCGTCCGCTGCTCCGGACCCTCCCCAGCAATCCCGAGGGGCGGGCCGTGCCCAAGGAGCCTGCGCTCCTGGAGGGGATCTGCCCCAAGGGTGCGAACCAGCAGAACTTCAGCGTGGCCGCCATCCGCGCCGACGTCGCTCTTCCCGCGAACACCCTGATCTACAACTCGCGCACGAACCAGGGCGGCATGCTGCACGACCCGACGGCCATCCTCTACGTGCGCACGTCGGACCTCAATCTCCTCACCGGCAAACTGAGGCCCGACGCTCCGATCGAGCCGCTCGTGCTCCGCGCCGCGGCCGGCGACTGCATCAACTTCACCCTGACCAACCTCCTGCCGTCCACGCCGTACGACCTCGACGGGTTCAACACCCTGCCGATGATCGTGCGCGACTTCAACAACAACCAGATCGCACCGTCGACGAACGTCGGCCTGCACCCGCAGCTCGTCTACTACGACGTCACCGACAGCGACGGCTACAACGTCGGCTTCAACCCGACCCAGACCGTGGCCTCGGGCGGCTCGGTGACCTATCAGTGGTACGCGGGCGGCTTCGAGCCCGATTTCACCGGAGCGCTGGTGCACGTGCCGCGGGAGTTCGGCTCGACCAACCTCATGTCGTCCGACACCATCAAGCACGCCCACAAGGGCGCCATCGGCTCGCTGATCATCGAGCCGGCCGGCTCCACCTGGAGCGAGGATCCGAAGATGCGCGCCTCCGCCGTGATCACCGCCGGCGGGAAGCAGTTCCAGGAGTTCGTCCTGCAGTTCCAGACGGACATCAACTTCCGCTACGGCGACGACGACTCGGCGGTGAAGCTCCTCGCCGAGACCGAGGATCCGGAGGACTCGGGACACAAGGCGTTCAACTACCGTACCGAGCCGATGTGGAAGCGCTTCGACTATCCGCCGGAGACGCCGCTCGAGACCACACGCACGTTCATCTTCACCAACGCCTTCTCCAACGTCCTGACCGGGGTCGATCCCGAAACGCCGGTGTTCAACGCCAAGGCCGGACTGGCCACGCGCATGCGTATCCTCAACGCCGGAGGCCACGCGCGGAACAGCGTCTTCGCCCTGCACGGACACATCTGGCGCGAGCTGCCGTACGTCAACGGCTCGCGCGACATCGGCGCGAACCCCAATTCGGAGTGGACCGGATCGTTCATGGGCATCGGTCCTTCGAGCCACTTCGACGTGCTGCTCGAGCACGGAGCCGGCAGTCTGTTCCGGATTCCGGGCGACTACCTCTATCGCAACCAGCAGTCGTTCATGCTCGACGGCGGCATGTGGGGGATCCTCCGTGTCCATCCGTAATCTCTTTCTTCTCGTCTCCATGCTCCTGCCGGCGCTCCTCGCGAGCGCCGGCGCAGTGTCCTCCACCAGCAAGGTCACGCGCGACGGCGTAACCGTCGAGCTCCTCGCCGGCGGGGCCACGGCGGGGGAGGACGTGACGCTGCGCTTCTCCGTCCGCGCCGAGGACGGCACGCGCATCGGCGGCGTCCGTCCGGCCGCCTGGATCGACAAACGTACGCCGTCGTCGGGCGTCTGCAAGGACAAGATCCAGTCCTTCCTCGGCGGCACGCTCCGCGCGCGGCCGGTGGTGGACCTCAACTCCTACCACGTCATCACGCTGAACGTGGAGCCCTCGATCGCGGTGATCGACCCGCTGGTCGGCTTCGGCGGCAGCAAACTGCTCACTGCGGTGACGCTGCTCAGTCCCGGCGTCGACTGGGTGCTGACCCGCGATCAGCGCCGGCTCTTCGTCTCCATGCCCCTGGTCAACCGCATCGCCGTCGTCGACACCGAAAAATGGGAGGTGGTGAAGAACATCGAGACAGCCTTTCGTCCGGCGCGCCTGGTGCTGGACGGAGAGGAGCGGCTCTGGGTCACCCATCACAACGAGCAGCCGGCCGATCCGTCGCTGAGCATCGTCGACACAAAATCGCTGACCGTGGCCGCCACCCTCGCCACCGGCCGCGCCCCGCATCAACTGACCTTCACGCCCGACGGCGCCCGCGCGCTCGTCACCAACGGCAGCGACGGCACGGTCTCCGTCGTCGACCCCGTGAAGCGCGCGAAAGTCGCCGACATGGCCACCGGCCCCGCGCCGGCCGGGATCGCCGTCTCTTCGCTCAGCGCCGCGGTGTACGTCATCGACGGCGACGACGGCTCGATCTCCGTCCTCGACCCGAACGCGCGCGCAGTGCGCACGCGCATCGCCGCGAAGCCCGGTCTCAACTCCGTGCAGTTCGCCCCGGGCGGCCGCTGGGGCTTCGTCACCAACGGGAAAGAGAACGTCGTCTACGTAATCGACTCCGCGACCGCGAAGATCGTCACCGTGGCCACGGACCTCGGCAAGGAGCCCGACCAGGTCGCGTTCACCGGCGACTTCGCCTACGTCCGCGCCGCCGGCTCCGACCAGGTGAAGATGATCCGCCTCGGGGCCCTCGGCCAGGACGTCAACGCGAACATCGCCACCTTCCCGGGCGGACAGATCCCTCCCGCCGCCGCCGGGACCGTGAGCTTCGCGCCAGCCATCGTCCCCGCGCCCGAGCCGAAGGCCGTGCTGGTCGCGAACCCCGCCGACCGCCTCGTCTACTACTACATGGAGGGGATGGCCGCGCCGATGGGCAACTTCCGCGCGGCCAGGCGCTCGCCGAAGGCAGTCATGGTGCTCGACCGCAGCCTCCGCGAGTCGGAGCCGGGCGTGTTCACCATCCGCACCAGAATCCCGGCCCCCGGCACGTACGACGTGGCCTTCTTCCTCGACGCCCCCCGCGTCGTGCACTGCTTCGACCTCGCCGTGAAAGGGGAGCCGCGGCCCGCGAGCCGTGGCCGATTCACGGTCGAGACCATCCTCGAGAAGAAGCCGATCGTGGTTGGGGAGGAGCTCGAGGTGCGCTTCCGCCTCCGCGACTCCGGCACGAGCGAGCCGCGGCGCGACGCGGCCGACGTGCGCGCGCTCGCGTTCCTCACGCCCGGCACGTGGCAGCAACGCTTCGCCGCCGAGCCGGCCGAAGACGGCACGTACCGCGTGAAGCTCCCCGTGCCGAAGGCGGGCATCTACTACGTCTTCCTCGAGTCCGATTCTCTGCAGTTGAAAGTGAACGCGGCACGCCCGCTGATCTTCGAGGCGGTGGAACGATGAACACACTCCTTCTGGCAGTGCTCCTCTCCACGTCCTTCACCCCCGCGGTCCCCGACGTCGAAGTCGTGACGCACGAGGGGAAGACGGTCCACTTCTACTCCGACCTGGTCAAGGACCGGGCCGTGGCGGTGAACTTCATCTTCACCGAGTGCAGCACGATCTGCCCCGCCTCGGGGGCGCTGTTCGCCAGCCTGCAGAAGCAGAGCGCGCGCGGCGTGCACTTCATCTCCGTCAGCATCGACCCCGAGACCGACACGCCGAAGAAGCTCGCCGCCTGGAGCGGCAGATTCCGCACAGGCTCCTCCTGGACCCTCGTCACCGGCAACAGGCAGGCCATCGAGAAGATCGTGAAGGCCTTCGGCGCCACGACCTCGCGGCCGCAGGACCACCAGCCGCTGACCATCATCGGCAGCGACGCCACGCACGTTTGGACGCGGCTCTACGGTTTCCCCGGATCGGAGAAAGTCAACGCCGCCTTCGACGAGGTGATGCGCCGATGAAGAAGCTCGCCGCCGTGTTGTTGTTCGCCGGCGTCGCCGCGGCATCGGACCTCCGCCAGGCAGGGCTGCCCCTCACCGAAGCCGAAAAACGAGGCCGCCACCTCTACCGCCACGGCGAAAGCCGCTCCGCCCGCCCGGTCACCGCTCTCGTGGGAGGAGCCAACGGCGCCGAGATCGCCGCCAGCGCCCTGGCCTGCGGCAGTTGCCACGGCGTCGAAGGACGCGGCGTCCCCGAAGGCTCCATCGAGCCGGCCGACATCCGCGCCGCATCGCTGTCGAACGATCTCGTCAAGCCCGCCCGCCGCCGCCCGCGCTACGACGACGCGCAGCTCGCCCGTGCGCTGCGCGAAGGCCGTGACTCGGAAGACCAGCCGCTCTCCCCGGTGATGCCGCGCTACCGCATGGACGACCGCGACCTCGCCGACCTCGTCGCGTACCTCCGCCGCCTCGGCAACGAGCCGCAGCCCGGTCTCGCCGACGAAGAACTGACCGTGGCCACGGTGGCCACGGACGAGCTCACCCGCAAGGTGCTGGAGGGCTACTTCGCCGACGTCAACGCCCAGGGCGGCGTCCACGGCCGCTCGCTGAAGCTGTCGCCCTCCGTCCAGGACGCCTTCGCCATCCTCTGCGCCACCCCCGACCCCGCCCTGCAATCACTCGTCGACGAAGAGCGCATCCCGCTCCTCACGCCGCTGCCCTTCGCGCCGGGCCCATCGTCCTTCTTTCTCTTCTCCGACGTCGCCGGCCAGACCGTGGCGCTTGCGAAGCACGCAGGAGCCGGCAAGCACGCAGGAGCCGGCAAGCACGCAGGAGCCGGCCCGCACGCAGGGGCCGGCCCGCACGCAGGGGCCGGCCCGCGCGACGTCTACATCCTGCACGACGACAGCGCCGCGGCACGCGCCGCGGCCGCGGCTCTCGAAGAACGCGCCGCCTCGCTGCAGTGGAACGTGCGCAGTTCGCTCGACGCGAAAAAGAGCGACGACGACCTGCTGTTCCTCATTGGCGTCGATCCCGCGGAGGCCATGCGCCGTCTCGACGAGCTGCGCTGGCACCCGCGCGTCTTCATCGCCGGCGCCCCGCTGGCCGGCCTGCCGCCGTACGCGAACGATGTCGTCCTCGCCGCGCCCACCCTCCCCGGCGACCTGACAACCGAGGGACGGCGCGAGCTCGGGGCCTTCACCGCCAGATACGGACTGCCGGAAACCCACCTCGCCGCGCAGATCGCCGCCTACTCCGCCGCGAAGGTGTTCGTCGAAGCGCTCAAGCGCGCCGGCCGCGAGCTCACCCGCGAGAAGCTGATCGCCACCCTCGAGACGTTCTACCAGTACCCGACCGGCCTCACCCGCCCCGTCACCTACGCGCGCAACCGCCATGTCGGCGCCCGCGGCGCGTTCATCGTGCGCATCGACGGCAATCGCTTCGTCCCGGCAGGCGACTGGGTGGCGGCCGAGTAGGTACGAGGTACGAGGTACGCCTGCATTCCCATCTCACGGCGTGCGGCTCCGTCTTCTTTTTCCCGCCGAAGGTCCCTCACCAACAGCAGGAGCGGCTCGATGCCTACCGGATCGCGCCGGAAGAAATCCCGCACCTTCTGCGGCAGCCACAACACCGTGAGCTTGCGACCTTTCAACTGCATAGCTGCATCGCGCGGGTCGAAACGCGCGGCGAGCAGAGACTCGAGAACCTTCGAGGCATGCGCGTTGAACCTGCGGAGCAGCGCAACCATCTCTACACCGGCACCGCTTCCGGCGCTTCCTCAAGGGCCGTCGCGATGCCCGCCGACCGCCCAGTACGGTGTGACGCAGGATAACTTCCAGAGCACGTTCCGGCCGTGGATGATCAATCCCTCGGATGACGTGGTCGTGAATACGAGTCCGAGCGACAACTGCCCGGCGTGCGAGAACGACAGCAACAAGTACACGCACCTCTCCAGCCGCTGGAACTACTACGGCGGCGCGGGCGCGTCGATGCTGCAGTTCTCGAACAAGTCCACCAGCGTGATCGGCGGCATGGTCGGCGCCGGCTCCAGCGTGCCGAACGATCCGATGGTCGGCAAGCCCGTCTCGATCTCCGGCAGCTCAGGACCGGGGTCCGCTGGACGCCTCGTGGACATCGATCCATCCGCTCCATGGGTCAGCCAGCTGATTCTCCAGAACGTCCACGTCGGCGATCCGGTGGGGACCCCTGACGGGTTCTACATCGACGGTCCGGCCACGGTGCGGATGTTCTCGCGCGCCTTCAACGCGCCGCGCAATCTCGACGGGCGGCTCATGATTGCCGGCCCCATCGGCGTTCTCTTCCAGACCACTATCGCCGCCGGTTCGGTGACGATCCAGAACCCCGCCAACGCGTCGTCTTTGCTGACCCAGCTGCAGAACGCAATTCAGGGCGGTGCCGCCGGCGTGATGCTGCGCTTCAGCGCGTACAACACGCTGTACTACCAGAACGGCACCTTCAACGGCACACCGCAGCAACCGAAGGGCTGTTGCGACCTGTGGACCCTGTACAAAGCCGGTAACGTGTTCAGCAATCCGGCGTACAGCCGGATCACCGGAACCGTGGGCGTATGGAACGAGGGGGAGTTGTCTACCGCTCCGTCGGGACGGATTCTCGTCGCCAACGCCGGCCTGAACCCGGTGTCCTCCCCGACCGCATCCGCGCAGCCTGCCAGGCCGGCGCAGCAGGTCATCGGTGCGGCCGGGCATGTGGCCATGACCCAGCCGGTCGCCCTGGGGGCGTCGGCGGCAGCAGCGTTGCTGTCCTGGGGTCTCGTCTTTGCCGAGATCGACTTCGACCATGAGCTCGTCTCGCTCGATCTCAGCAACTCCATTCTGGGGAGCAGTTACGGCGACGATCCATCCTACGTCGGCACGAACGTCAACGTGGGGCCGATCAGCATCGGCGTGGCAAACGGAACCGACTTCCTCACCATCAACACCCTTCCCTACGAGAACGGCTACGACGCCGACACGTACACGTCCTGCTCCGGCATCTACGATCTCGGTTTCAATGGCGTAACCAGCCAGCAGGTACAGGACGCGCTGGCCGTGACCGACTCCAAGCTGGCCCTGCAGGCCGGAGCTCCGAGCAACACGCTCACCTGTCAGGAGTATTACTGGACCGCCGATACCGACCAGCGTGGGATCTACATCGACCAGGGGGAGACGGTCTCTGTCGCCGTCCAGGTGCGATACCGCGGGGAGGTGCCGCCTGCCGGGACGCAAGTCCTGCTCGCGCAGTACTACGCGTGGCCTCCGCAGGTCGGCAGCGGCTTCCTGGTCCTCGGCGGAACGCTTCCGCCACCGCCACCGCCACCGCCGAAGCAGAACCAAGGCTATCCCGTGCCGGCCGAGCCGCCGCCGCTGAACGTGACCTTTGCCGATGGCGAGCTCATTCCCGTCGACGGGAACGGAAACGCTGTCGTCAACGTCGCATCCCTCAATCCCGGCTTTCCGATCATCGTTCTCTATCCGTTCACCGGCGATCAGGCGCCGGTGCCCCAGCCGACGATCAAGTTCGGGGGCCAGTATCCGGCGTACACACTCGCTTTCGCGCCCTACTTCGTGGCCCGGGTGCTGCCGTTCGACGATGGCCTCTATCTGCAGTTCGCCGACTGCTGGAACGCGACCGGACCGTACACCGGCCAGCCGCAGTTCGATCGCATCCAGGCGTGGAACTTCATCTACGGGAACATCCTCTATGCTCTATCCGGTGATGGACAATTTCATGCCGCTCGGCAACCTGGTGGATGTCGAGGCCAAGATCAACCAACTCCTGCAGCTGATCTCGCCCACCATGCTGGACAGCACGATCTACATGCCGGTCACGCGCGAACTGTCGGCCGGAAAGCGACTGGTTCTCCAGGCCTGGGGTTATCTGGTCATCAACCAGTATCCGCAGGAGCCGCTGCCGCCCGATCCGTATATCTTGCTGCCGCCGATTCCTCCGGGTTGAGGGCGGGAGGACCCCGACCTGGTGTCGTGACACGCTTGAACCGGGGTTTGCGAGCGCCGGTGGGCTGGATGCAAGTCGCGCGACGCAGGCGATGCTGGGACATCGTCGAGGAGCGGCGGCGCCGCAGACAGTCCGCCGCCGCCGCAAAGCACCCACGGTTTCAAGCGTGACACGACACCAGCGCCTGAGCGTCGGACTAGACGTAGAGCAGACACTCTTGTCTGCGAACCGCGCGGCTGACAGGAGTGTCTGCTCTGCGTCACCAATAAGCAACGTTCCACACGTTCCACGCGCAAGCTGAACTGGCGTGTCACCAGCGCTTGCGAGTCAGCGCCTCCCTCGGAAGGAGTGAAGGCAGTTAGCCCGCCGGCCTGTCACGCCGGAGGTCGCGGGTTGGAGTAGAAGCGTCTGGCATCAACCGGGCCGGTCCCGCGAATCCGGACGCGTGTCTACTTTCCGGACGGCGCCGGATTGTGCGATTTATCCCTAAGCTCATCATTTCATTCCGGTTAGCCTGGAACGCCGGCAGGATGTGATTTTTGAACTGCGGGCCGCATGGACATCATGCGGACGCACTTCCTGGGATTCATGGCGGGCCTGGCAGGGCTCGCGGCGATGGCGGGGACGGTCTCGGCGACGGTCGTGATCCCTCCGAGGATCGAGCGGGGGACGGTGGCCGCGCAGGTGGCGATCGAGGAGCCGGTGTTCGACCGGACGGCGGCGCGGGAGATCGCGCGGCTGGTGATGCAGCGCCTCGAAGTGGCGGCGGAGCCGGGACTGCTGCGCGATGGTTCGGTGCAGCAGCTGGACGAGCCGCTGCGGATCGAGTTGCCGCGGGGCGGGCGGTTCGAGGGGGCTGCCATGGCCGGGCGGATCGAGGTCGAAGGCGGGGGTGCTTTCCGGCTGCGCTTCGACGGGGCTCCCGCAGGGACGGTCCTATGGATCGCCGGCTCGGACGATGAGGGCTTCATTCGCTTCGAGCCCTCAGAGACGGCGCAGTGGGGGCCGACGACGCGTGGGTCGACGATCTACATTGCGGCGGACTCGGGGGAGGGCGAGGTCGCGATCTCCGGTCTCGCGCAGGTCGGTACGTCGGCCGCGACGGCCACGTGTCTTCAGGACGTCGCCTGTTCGGCGCCGGATGATTTCGGCGGGCTCGCGGATGCCACGCGCGCGATCGGCTACATCCGGTACGTTCGCAACGGGCAGTCGTATGTCTGCACGGGCGGTCTGGTGAATGACTCCGCGGGGAGCGGCACGCCGTATTTTCTGACCGCGCGGCACTGCATCTCCACGCAGGAGGAAGCGGCATCGGTGGAGGTGGTGTGGGACCTGCGGTCGGAGGCCTGCGGCTCGAATCGCATGGCCAAAATCAGCCGCAGTTACGGCGCGCAGCTGCTGGCCGCGTCGGCGGACACGGACGTCGCGCTGCTCGAGCTCCGGTCCATCCCGGAAGGCCGGGTCTTTCTCGGGCTGGATCCGCGCCCGCTGGCCGCCGGCACGGTGGTGCATCGCGTGTCGCACGCGGCGGGGATGTCGCAGAGTTACAGCGCTGGTGTCGTCGAGCAGGGGGGAATGGCCTGTGTGCGCGCGCCGCGTCCGCAGTTCGTGTACACGCGGCAGCGCGAAGGGGCGGCGTCGGAAGGGAGCTCCGGTGCGCCGCTTCTCCTGCCGGGTCTCTATGTCGCCGGCCAGTTGCTGGGGCTGTGCGGCGCCGATCCGGCCAATGCGTGCGCGAGTTACAACCTCGCGGTGGATGGGTCGCTGGCTCAGTCGTGGGGGCTGCTGGCGCCGCATCTGGCGCCCGGCTCGGTAGGGAAGCGCCGTGCCGTACGTTGAGAAAAGCGGGGAGGCGGCATACTTCCCGGCTCCGCGCGGCACGAGGCGATGATCGCTGAGCGCGGTAACGCCTTGTGCACGCTTGGCGTGCGTTGAAAAAAGGCCCCCGCCGCGAGGCGGGGGCCGAGTCGACATCCGACGTGGACGAATGGATCAGTAGACGATTACGCCGATCGAGCCTGTCTGCGAGGTCAACGTTCCGGCGGTCGCGGTTGCCGTTGCGGAAACCGTGATCGTTCCCGTCGTCGCGGCCGTGGCGGTCGCCGCGAACGGGACCGTGATGATGTCGCCGTTGCCGATCGAGGCGACGCTGACCGTGGCCACCGTCGTCCCGCCGACGGTCACGGTCACCTGTGCTGTCGTGTTCGCGGATGTTGCTCTGATCGTGATCGCACCCGTGACGAGCAGGTCGTCACCAGTGGTGACAGCCACGTTCGTCGACGGAGCCGTTCCGTTGTTTGCCCCCGTAACGATCACCCCAGTCGCTCCAGTTGCACCTGTGGCCCCGGTCGCACCCGTGGCCCCGGTAGCGCCGGTAGCGCCGGTAGCGCCGGTAGCGCCAGTGTTGCCCGTAGCGCCCGTCGCTCCTGTTGGACCGGTGTCACCGGTTGCACCGGTTGCGCCTGTCGCTCCGGTGTCTCCGGTTGCCCCCGTTGCGCCGGTCGGGCCTGTGGCTCCGGTGTCGCCCGTCGCGCCCGTTGCTCCAGTAGCTCCGGTGTTGCCCGTGGCTCCGGTCGGACCTGTAGCACCGGTATCGCCAGTCGCCCCGGTTGCTCCGGTGGGGCCTGTAGCACCGGTATCGCCAGTCGCCCCCGTTGCGCCAGTAGCTCCGGTGTCGCCCGTGGCGCCGGTTGCTCCGGTCGGACCGGTAGCACCGGTATCGCCCGTGGCGCCCGTTACTCCAGTAGCTCCGGTGTTGCCAGTGGGGCCGGTTGGGCCGGTGGCTCCTGTATCGCCCGTCGCGCCAGTTGCGCCGGTGGCTCCGGTGTTGCCCGTGGCTCCGGTCGGGCCGGTCGGACCGGTGGCTCCTGTGTCGCCCGTCGCGCCAGTTGCACCGGTGGGACCTGTAGCACCGGTGTCGCCCGTCGCTCCCGTTGCTCCGGTGGGGCCGGTAGCACCGGTATCGCCCGTGGCGCCCGTCACTCCAGTAGCACCGGTGTTGCCCGTGGCTCCGGTCGGGCCGGTCGGACCGGTGGCTCCTGTGTCGCCCGTCGCGCCGGTTGCTCCGGTGGGGCCGGTAGC
This sequence comes from Thermoanaerobaculia bacterium, assembly GCA_035629865.1. Lineage (GTDB taxonomy): Bacteria > Acidobacteriota > Thermoanaerobaculia > Gp7-AA8 > Gp7-AA8 > QHVT01. Next base: position 79,996 of record DASPHC010000006.1, read on the forward strand.
ACCGGTATCGCCCGTGGCGCCCGTCACTCCAGTAGCTCCTGTGTTGCCCGTGGCTCCGGTCGGGCCGGTTGGGCCGGTGGCTCCTGTGTCGCCCGTCGCGCCGGTTGCTCCGGTGGGGCCTGTAGCACCGGTATCGCCCGTGGCGCCCGTCACTCCAGTAGCTCCTGTGTTGCCAGTGGCTCCGGTCGGACCGGTGGCTCCGGTGTCACCCGTCGCGCCGGTAGCTCCGGTGTCGCCCGTCGCTCCGGTCGGACCTGTAGCACCGGTATCGCCAGTCGCTCCCGTTGCTCCGGTCGGACCGGTGGCTCCGGTGTCGCCCGTCGCGCCAGTTGCACCGGTCGGACCTGTAGCGCCGGTATCGCCCGTCGCTCCCGTTACGCCGGTGGGGCCGGTAGCACCGGTATCGCCCGTCACTCCAGTAGCTCCGGTGTTGCCCGTGGCTCCGGTCGGGCCGGTCGGACCGGTGGCACCGGTGTCGCCTGTCGCGCCGGTAGCTCCGGTCGGACCGGTAGCTCCGGTATCACCCGTTGCGCCAGTAGCTCCGGTGTTGCCAGTGGGGCCGGTTGGGCCGGTGGCTCCTGTGTCGCCGGTCGCTCCCGTTGCGCCGGTGGGGCCGGTAGCACCGGTATCGCCCGTCACCCCCGTTGCGCCGGTAGCTCCGGTCGGACCGGTAGCTCCGGTATCACCCGTTGCGCCAGTAGCTCCGGTGTCGCCAGTGGGGCCGGTTGGGCCGGTGGCTCCTGTGTCGCCCGTCGCGCCAGTTGCACCGGTTGGACCTGTAGCACCGGTATCGCCCGTTGCTCCGGTTGCTCCGGTGGGGCCGGTAGCACCGGTATCACCCGTGGCGCCCGTCACTCCAGTAGCTCCGGTGTTGCCCGTGGCTCCGGTGGGGCCGGTCGGACCGGTGGCACCGGTGTCGCCTGTCGCGCCGGTTGCTCCGGTCGGACCGGTAGCACCGGTATCACCCGTTGCGCCAGTAGCTCCGGTGTTGCCAGTGGGACCGGTGGCTCCGGTATCGCCCGTCGCTCCCGTTGCGCCGGTGGGGCCGGTAGCACCGGTATCGCCCGTGGCGCCCGTCACTCCAGTAGCTCCGGTGTTGCCAGTGGCTCCGGTGGGGCCGGTCGGACCGGTGGCTCCGGTGTCGCCCGTCGCGCCGGTTGCTCCGGTCGGACCTGTAGCACCGGTATCGCCCGTCGCGCCGGTTGCTCCGGTGGGGCCTGTAGCACCGGTATCGCCAGTCGTCCCCGTTGCGCCGGTTGCGCCTGTGGCTCCGGTATCGCCCGTCGCGCCGGTTGCGCCAGTAGCTCCTGTATTGCCAGTGGCTCCGGTCGGACCGGTGGCTCCGGTGTCGCCCGTCGCGCCGGTTGCTCCGGTCGGACCGGTAGCTCCGGTATCACCCGTTGCGCCAGTAGCTCCGGTGTTGCCAGTGGGGCCGGTTGGGCCGGTGGCTCCTGTGTCGCCCGTCGCTCCCGTTGCGCCGGTATCGCCCGTCGCGCCGGTGGCTCCTGTGGCACCGGCAGGACCGGTATCGCCGGTCGCGCCTGTCGCACCGGCAGGTCCCGTATCGCCGGTTGCGCCCGTAGCGCCAACAGCTCCAGTGTCACCCGTCGTACCCGTAGCTCCGGTTGCACCCGTAGGACCGATGTCGCCCGTAGCCCCGGTTGCACCTGTGGGACCGACATCGCCCGTGGCTCCGGTTGCACCTGTGGGACCGACATCGCCCGTAGCCCCGGTTGCACCCGTAGGACCGATGTCGCCCGTGGCTCCGGTTGCACCTGTAGGTCCAACATCGCCTGTGGCGCCGGTTACACCCGTGGGACCGGTGTCGCCTGTGGCCCCGGTTGCACCCGTAGGACCGACATCGCCCGTAGCCCCGGTTGCACCCGTAGGACCGGTGTCACCGGTTGCGCCGGTGGGCCCAACATCGCCTGTGGCTCCAGTCGCACCCGTTGCGCCGTCCGCACCGGTGTCACCCGTGGCTCCGGTCGCGCCCGTGGCGCCGGTGGGACCGGGATCGCCGTCGGGGCCTCGCGGTCCTGCGGGTCCTTCCGGGCCGGTCGCGCCGCTGGCGTCGATGATGATCGAGCTGCTGCCGTTCGGGGTGATGGTGACGTTGTTGCCGGCCACCAGGTCGAGCACGCCGGTCAGTCCGTTCAGCGACTGCACGCCCGCCAGGGTCCCGGTGCCCAGCAGGGCCGGACGGAAGCTCATCTCGAAACCGGTGGAGTTGCCGTTGCCTCTGGCCACGAGCGACCCGGCCACGATCGCCTTGCCGCCCTCGAGCACCGTCGTCTGGAGGGTGCCGCCGTTGATCTCCTGCCCGGGAGCCGCGTCGGCGACGCCGATCAGGATCTGCTCGTAAGGCCGCAGCACGTAATCCTTCAATCCTGCCTGCACGCCGGTCTCGTCGTACACCCCGACGCGAAGGACGGTCGTCTCTCCGGAGGCCTCGACCGCGAAGAAGTTGTAGCGGAAGTCGTCGTTCTGATTCACTCCCTGCAGGGTGGCGAGCTCCCCTTCGCCGAAGGCGAAGCTCACCGGCACGGCGGCGAAGTAGACACCTTGCGATTCCGCCATCGGCATGCCGTGGTGGATGCGTGCGGAGACCAGCAGGTCGCTCGAGCCGAGGAACCGGATTGCGCCGAGGCGGCCGGTGATCCCGAACACCGTGCCGGCGATGTCCTCGTAGGTCTTGCTCTGTCCCGGCGCCAGCGTGTCGCTGAACGGGACCGCGCCGAGGTTCGACTGTCCCGCTTCCAGGAACTGCATCTGGAAGTTGACCGGCAGGGTCGTCGGGTTGGTCACCCAGACGGTGGTGATGAATTCGTGGCCGCCCGCGCCGATCACCCGCCCTGCGGCCGGGAGGATCAACTCGGTACCGGCAAAGTTTGCTGCGAGCGGTGCAGCGACGAGAAGGGAGAAAAGAAAAGATACGCCGAGCTTCCCGGCACGAGTGCTCATACACCACTCCCCTGTGAACCTGTTGGACCTGTCGCGCAATGTACTTCGTTTACGGCGGCGCGCAACACCCCGGTGGTCATAAACCGACCATTTCTCTACGTATTGGAGATTCTTCTCGTAAATATTGCGGAAATCAGCTGAATCCTTGACGCGGCTCTACCCCTCGCGGATCATCGTTCCATGACGATCACGGCGTTGTTTCTATGCGTGATCGCGCTCCTGGTGGGTGCGATCGTGGGGTGGCTGGCTGGGAGCGCGAGAAAGAGCGCGGAGGCGCATGCTGCGCGCGCGGAGCGCGACGTGGTGCTGGCGCAGCGCGATCTCGCTGTCGCCGAACGGAAGAAGAGCGACGAGGCACGCGCCGAAATGCAGCGCCGCGTCGAGACGGCGCAGCAGGCGAGGGCGGTGGCCGAAGCCACCGCGAACGCCCGGATGGCCGAGGCGGAAAAACTCCTCGGCAACCACGCGGCGATGCAGAAACAGCTCGAGGACAGCTTCGCCGCGCTCGCCCAGAAGGCGTTCCAGAATGTCAGCGAGTCGCTCGTCCAGACCAACAAGACCCAGGTCACCGGCGCGCTCGACACCAAGAAGGTCGAGATCCAGGCGATGCTCGAGCCGATGCGGGAGATGCTGGAGAGCTACCGCGGCGAGGTGCAGAAGAGCGAGCAGGCCCGCAACGAGAGCTACGGCGGGCTGCAGGAGCAGATCCGCACGCTCCTCACCGCGCAGGAGTCGGCGCAGCGGGAAGCCTCCCGCCTCGCCAACGCGCTCCAGTCGCCGACCGTACAGGGCTCTTGGGGGGAGATGTCGCTCCGCCGCTGCATCGAGATGGCCGGCATGAGCGAGTTCTGCCGCGATTTCGAGACTCAGCAGACGTTCATCAGCGAGGACGGCCGCAAGCTGCGCCCCGATATGGTGGTGAATCTCCCGAACTCGCGCGTGATCGCGGTCGACGCCAAGGCTCCCCTCGGCGAGTACATCGCCGCCTGCAACGAGCCCGACGAAGCGCGGAAGCGGACTCTCCTCGAGCAGCACGCGAAGAACATCCGCCGTCACGTCGACCTCCTCTCCCGCAAGGAGTACCAGGGGAGCGTCGGCGAGACGCTCGACTTCACGGTGATGTTCATCCCCGGCGAGCATTTCCTCTCCGCCGCGCTCACCACGGACGTCACCCTCATGGAGTACGCCTGGGAGAAGAAGATCTTTCTGGCTTCGCCGATCATCCTGCTCCCGCTGCTGCGCGCCGTCGCCGCGAGCTGGAAGGCGGAAAAGACCGAGGAGAACGCCAAGAAGATGCACGACGCGGCGGTCGAGCTGTTCAACCGCTTCCTCACGGTCATGAAGTACATCACCGACGTCGGGGACCAGCTGGGCCGGACGGTCGAGGATAACAACAAAGTCATCCGCTCGATCGACACCCGCCTCTGGCCCAAAGGCGAGGAGCTCCAGCGCATGGCCGGCAGCGGCAAAGACCTCGCCGAGCTGAAACAGCTCGACGCCGTGCCGATCGAATCCGCCAAGCTGCGGCTGACCATGCAGAACGAGGAGCCGGGGGTGGTGGTGCAGATTCGCGACTAGGGCGATGTTGTCGGTTGTCGGTTGTCCGTTGTCTGCCATTTCTCGCTTGGGCGGCATTTCACGCGAGGCATTCCGAAAGTCTTCGCTTCCTGTCACCCCCAATGGCCTCCCGGTCAGGGGAGCTCCTCCCTTCCCGTCATCCTGAGCGAGGTTGGGTGGGTGTGAGTGAGCGAAAGGATCGGGGCGACGAAAAGTGAGATTCGTGCCATCGCGCCCTGGGGATCAAGCGGCCATGGGAGCGTTTTTCGTCGTACAGATCCTTTCGCTCACTCACACCCACCCAACCTCGCTCAGGATGACGGAGGGGAGCGTCCTCCTCTTTAACTGCCGCCATTGCCCTGTCATCCTGAGCCGCTGCTATTCTTAACTCGATGCTGACTGCTTCGCGACGGATGCACTACAGCTATCGGGAGTACCTCGCGCTGGAGGCGGAGAGCCCGATCCGGCATGAATATCTCGATGGCGAGATCTACGCGATGGCCGGCGGAACGCCGGACCACGCCGCGTTGTCTCTCACCGTTCTGTCGCTCGTCCGGGCTCAGCTTCCTCACGGGTGCCGGGCGTTCACGTCCGATCTTCGCGTGCGAATCCCGGCGACCGGGCTGACGACGTATCCGGATGGCGCTGTCGTCTGCGGCGGAACGCAGCGGGCGGATGACGACGCGATCGCGGTGGTCAATCCGGTTCTGCTCATCGAGGTCACGAGCAACTCGAGCGAGGACTACGATCGCGGTGAGAAACTTCGTCACTATCAGGCCATTCCCACCGTGCGGGAGGTTCTCATCGTCTCGCACCGGAAGCCGCATCTGACGCTGCATCGCCGCGGTGAAGACGGCCGCTGGATCGGAATCGAAGCCGGGGCGGGTGAAACGCTCGCTCTGACTGCGACCGGAGGGAGCTTGCCGGTCGACGACGTCTATCGCGATGGACTGGAGGACGTCCCGGTCGAGCACTGATGCCGTTGCTGGTTGCTCGAGAAGCCTCGCGTGAAGTGCCGTCCAGGCGAGATCGCCCAGACAACCAGCAACCAGCAACCGCCTGTGGCAGTGTGCTATCCTTCCGCCCCTCATGACGATCACAAGGACGAACGAGCCCGTGCAGAGCCTCACCGCCGGCTCGTGTCTTTGGCACGCCTAGCGCTCCCTCCCCGCACGTAGTTCCTCGATGGCGATGGTGCCGCTGATTCTGTCCGCCGCCACCGCTGCAAACTGAACGAGGAGCTTCTCTTGATCACCGTCATCGACAACTACGATTCTTTTACGTACAACCTGGTGCAGCAGATCGAGCGGCTGGCGGGCGAGCGGCTGCGCGTCGTCCGGAATGATGAGTTCGAGCCGGAGGCGCTGCTGGCCGGGCGGCCGAAGGCGATCGTGATCTCGCCCGGCCCCGGGACCCCGGCGCGCGCCGGGCGCTGCATCGAGCTGATTCGGGCGAATGATTCCACGCCGCTGCTCGGTGTCTGTCTCGGCCATCAGGCCATCGCCGAGGCGTTCGGGGCGCGGGTCGTGCGCGGCGCGGTGCCGGTGCATGGGAAGGTGAGCGAGGTGCGGCACGAAGGGGAGGGGTTGTTCGCTGACTGTCCGCAGCCGATGCAGACGGCGCGGTATCACTCTCTGGTTGTCGCGCGCGAGACGCTGCCGGATTTTCTGCGCGTCGACGCAGAGACGGAGGACGGCTCCGTCATGGCGCTCTCGCACCGGGAGCGGCCGATCTTCGGGATTCAGTTCCATCCGGAGTCGTACGGCACGACCGGCGGCGATCAACTGATCCTCAACTTTCTCGAAGGTCTTTCATGATCGCGAATGCCATCAAGCGGGCGGTCGACGGCCATCACCTCGGCCGCGACGAAATGCACGAGGTCTTCGGGCAGGTGATGGACGGGCAGACCTCCGACGTGCAGAAGTCGGCGCTGCTGATCGCGCTGCGGATGAAAGGGGAGACCGCGGAGGAGATCACCGGGGCGGCGATGGCGATGCGCGAGCGGGTCACGCCGATCGCCGATGTCGACCGGACGAACCTCGTCGATACCTGCGGCACCGGCGGCGACGGCCGCGGCACGTTCAATGTCTCCACGGTCGCGGCGCTCGTCGCGGCAGGGGCGGGGGCGAACGTGGCCAAGCACGGCAACCGCGCGGTCTCGTCGTCGTGCGGCAGCGCCGATCTTCTCGCGGCCCTCGGCGTGAACATCGATCTCGACGCGCCGCGGATGGCGGCGGTGCTGCGCCAGGTAGGGATCGCGTTTCTCTTCGCCCCGAAGCTGCATCCCGCGATGAGCGCGGTGGCGGGGGTGCGGCGCGAGCTCGGGGTGCGGACGATCTTCAATGTCCTCGGCCCGCTGACGAATCCCGCGTTCGCACGGCGGCAGGTTCTCGGCGTCTTTGCCGAGCGTCTCGTTGAGACGGTGGCCCGCGTGCTGGCCGCCCTCGGCGCCGATCACGCCCTGGTCGTGCACAGTCGCGACGGGCTCGACGAGATCTCGGTCTCCGCGTCGACGCTCGTGTGTGAAGTGCGCGACGGCGAGGTGCGCACCTACGAGGTGACGCCGGAGGAGCTCGGGCTGCGGACGCATTCGATCGAAGAACTGGCCGGCGGCGATGCGCGCCGGAACGCCGAGATCGCGCGTTCGATCCTCGGCGGGGAGGAAGGGGCGCGGCACGACATCGTCATCGCGAACGCCGGTGCGGCGCTCTACGTCGGCGGTCTCGCGCCGTCGATCCGCGACGGTATCGCTCTCGCGCACGAGTCGCTGATCAGCGGCAGGGCGATGGTGAAGCTGCAGGAGCTGATCGCCGCAAGCAATCAGGCGGGCACCGGCGCCGGGGGTGCGGCATGACCGTGCTCGACCAGATCGTCGAGCGGACCCGCATCCGCCTCCGTGAAGAGCCGATGGACGTCGAGGACGTCCGCCGCGCCGCCCGCGACCGCGCCTCCGAGCGAACGCCATTCGCGTTCCGGCACGCGCTGCTGCGCGACGGCATCAACGTCATTGCCGAGATCAAGTCGGCTTCGCCGTCGGCGGGGTCGATCGTCGACAATCCCGACGTCGAGGCGATCGCCCGCGACTATGCACGCGGCGGCGCCGCGGCGGTCTCGATCGTCACCGAGCCGGAGTTTTTCCGCGGCTCGCACGACTGGATCGCCCGCGCCAAAGCCGCCAGCGGACTCCCGGCGATCATGAAGGATTTCATCGTCGAGCCGTCGCAGATCATGCGCGGGATTGCCGCCGGGGCGGACGCGATTCTTCTGCTGGCGTCGCTGCTGGATTCACGCCGCATCATGGATTTCATCGGTCTGCTCGAGGCGTATGGGTGTGATGCGTTGGTCGAGGTTCATGATGAGGAGGAGCTCGAGCGGGCGGTGGCGGGTGGGGCGCGCCTGATCGGCGTCAACAACCGCGATCTCCGCGATTTTCGCGTGGATCTCGGTACCTCGGAGCGGCTTGCCGCGAAGATGCCTCCCGGGGCGATCCTGGTTGCCGAATCGGGGATTCGGACGCGGGAAGATGTGGAGCGCCTGCGAAGTGCGGGTTTCAACGGGTTCCTCGTCGGGGAATCGCTGCTGCGGCAGGAAGATCGGGCGGCGGCGGTGAGGGGGTTGGTGGAGGGATGAATGGTGACCAATGGAATCCCGAGCACCGGTCGTGTGCTGCCGTAGGCTGCAAAAGATCTGTAGGCCCGGCCTTCAGGCCGGGTAATACGGCGTGTTGGATGGCGAGCCCGCGAAGCGGGCGACAGGGTAGTGCTCGTGCGGGTGCTCTGTTCTGCCGCCCGCTTCGCGGGCTTGCCTTCGTGCGAACACGCTGTACCCGGCCTGAAGGCCGGGCCTACAGATCTTCCGCCGCCTTCGGCGGCTCGCACGGTTCACGCCATTTCAGCTGCCGTGATGTCAGATTTGCGAGGGCGCTGCGAACCCCATGACCCCCCAGATCAAAATCTGCGGCATCACCCGCTACGAAGACGCGGCCTTCTGTGCGGACCTCGGCGCCGATTACCTCGGTTTCATCTTCGTGCCTTCCTCGCCGCGCTACATCGAACCGGAACAGGCCGCGGCGATCATGGAGCGTGTGCAGGGCCCGAAATTCGTCGGCGTGTTCCGCGACGCGCCGGCGAGCGACATCGTGAACGTCAAAGGCCTGCACTACGCCCAGCTCCACGGCACCGAAACCGACGACGACGTCCGCGCCGCCGGCCTTCCGGCCATCAAGGCGCTGCGCGTCGGCGAGGTTCTTCCCGACACCACCGCCCACCCATCCGCCGCGTGGCTGATGTTCGACACCTATGGCGTTACAGGAGGCGGCACCGGCCGTATCTTCGACTGGTCGCTGCTGGCGCTTTATCCGCGTACCAAACCGTTCTTCCTCGCCGGCGGCCTCACGCCCGACAACGTCGGAGCGGCCATCAGCACCGTCCGGCCCGACGCGGTCGACGTCTCCAGCGGCGTCGAATCCGCACCCGGCGTCAAAGACCACGCAAAGATCAAAACCTTCTTCGAAAGAGTCCGACGACCATGACTGCACTGCCCGACCGCCACGGTTTCTTCGGAGACTTCGGCGGCAAGTTCGTTCCCGAGACCCTCATGGCCGCGCTCGACGAGTTCGAGTCGGCCTATAAGAAGCTGAAGCGCGACCGGGAGTTCCACCGCGAGCTCGGCGAGGTGCTGACCGACTTCGTCGGACGCCCGACGCCGCTCACCGAGGCGAAGAAATTCGCCGAGCTGTGCGGAGGCTTCCGCCTTTTCCTCAAGCGCGAAGACCTCACCCACACCGGCGCGCACAAGATCAACAACGCCATCGGCCAGGCGCTCATCGCCAAACGCATGGGCAAGCAGCGGATCATCGCCGAGACCGGCGCAGGGCAACACGGCGTCGCCACCGCCACTGCCTGCGCGCTCCTCGGCATGCAGTGCGTCGTCTACATGGGCGAAGTGGACATGGCCCGGCAGGAGCTGAACGTCTTCCGGATGCGCCTCCTCGGGGCGGAGGTCGTCCCGGTGTCGAGCGGCAGCCGCACGCTGAAGGACGCCATCAACGAGGCCATCCGCGACTGGGTCACGAACGTCCGCACCACCCACTACATTATCGGCTCGGTGCTCGGGCCGCATCCCTATCCGATGGTCGTGCGCGACTTCCAGTCGGTGATCGGCCGCGAGGCGCTCGTGCAATTGAAGAAGAAAACCGGCGGACTCCCCGACGTCGCGGTGGCCTGCGTCGGCGGCGGGTCGAACGCGATCGGCCTCTTCTACGACATGCTCAAGCACGCCGGCATCCGGATGATCGGCGTCGAGGCGGGAGGACGCGGTCCGCAGCTCGGCGAGCATGCCGCGCGCTTCTCCGGCGGGGCCCTCGGCGTGCTGCACGGGACGCGCTCGATGGTGCTGCAGGACGATTTCGGCCAGATCGCCGAGACGCACTCGATCTCCGCCGGCCTCGACTACCCCTCGATCGGACCCGAGCACGCGCATCTGCAGCAGATCGGCCGCGTTGAGTATGCCGACTGCAGCGATGCCCTCGCCCTTGAGGCGTTCCACAAAGTCTGCGAGAGCGAGGGGATCATTCCCGCACTCGAGTCGTCGCACGCCCTCGGCTGGCTGCTGCGCCACGGACACACGATCGCGAACGACGCGATCGTGATCGCCAACCTCTCCGGCCGCGGGGACAAGGACGTGCCGCAGATCGCGGCGCTGGAGGCGCGATGAATCGCGTCGACGCGCTCTTCAAGAGCCTGAAGAAAGAAAGTCGCTGCGGCCTGATCGCCTACGTCACCTGCGGCGACGGCGACACCGTGCGCATCGTCGAGGAGCTGGAACAGGCCGGCGCCGACGCCATCGAGCTCGGCATCCCGTTCTCCGACCCGATCGCCGACGGTCCGGTCATCCAGGCCGCCGCGCAGCGCGCGCTCGCGAAAGGAATCAACACGCGCGACGTCTTCGCCATGGCCCGCGAGATCCGCGAACGGAGCGAGATCCCGCTCATTGCCTTCTCCTACCTCAACCCGGTCATGCGCTACGGCTCCGCCGCCTTCGCGTGCGACGCCAAAGCAGCCGGTGTCGACTCGGTCCTATTGACCGACCTGCCGCCCGAAGCAGCCACCGAGCTCCGCGGAGCCATGCACGCCGAGGGACTGGGGACCGTGTTTCTGCTGGCCCCGACGTCCACCGACACCCGCATCCGCGCCATCGACAAGGCGAGCGACGGCTTCATCTACTACGTCTCGACCACGGGAGTCACAGGCACCCGCAGCGAGCTCGATCCCGCGCTGTTGACGCGCCTCGACGAAGTGCGCGCGAAGCTTAAACGCCCCATCGCCGTCGGCTTCGGCATCTCCCGCCCCGAGCACTACGAGATGTTGCGTGACCGCTGCGACGCCATCGTGGTCGGCAGCGCCATCGTGCGAGCCATCGGGAACGGGGAGAGTGCGGGGGCGGTGGTGCGGGGGATTCTGGGGCGGTAAGTGCCGATCTCCCTATAGGTCTGGTGGCAGGAGAATGCCTTCCGGGAACGGCTCTGCTACCGGTGGCACACTCGTTCCCCGCTGCGCTTCCCGCACCGCCGCGCAGATCTTGCCGTAGGTTTCCCGCGCGAGGCGTTTGCGGATGGCGAAGCGCATTTCCGCCTTCGACCTGCGGCCGAAGATGGTGATGACCTCCTGGCCGAACGCGAGCCGCGCGAGGAACAGGATCAGGAACGGCAGTCCGATGAAGGCGGGGACCAGCGCGGCCTCCCAGTCGTTGGCGTCGACGGAGACGATCAGGATGGCGATGAAGGCGAACAGCGAGGCGATGCTGCCGGTGAGGATCAGGTAGAGCGGCCCGAGGCGGTGATGGATGGTCACGAGCTGCACGTCGTCGAACAGCACGCGGCGCTGCATGACCTCGTACTGCTCGCGCATCTCGACGTCGAAGCCGTCCGCGGTCTGGTAGACGCGCTGGCGGATGCCGAAGGTGGCCGATTTGCCGACGAGTTTGCGGGTTCCGTTTGTCATTGCGCCGCTCGATAAATGATGAAGCCGACCATGGCCATCCAGCCGGCCACTTCGAGAATGCCGAGGACCATCAGGATGGTCACTCCCACCACCGAACGTTGCTCCTCGCGCCGCTGTTTGCGGCCCTTCAGCGCGTAATGCACCGCCAGCGGCCCGATCACGATTCCGAACGGGAACCAGAGGAGCAGGCCGAAGATCACCGCCGAAAGAGACATGCCGGCATAGTCGCGGTACTTCCGCACCCCGGTCTGCAGCGACCCTTCCGTCCGCATCCGGTCGAAGCACGACGGGCAGTACGACCCGGTGCCGAGGTTCATCTCACACAACGAACAGATGAACAGGCCGCAGCGCTGGCACGACGTCACCGCCGCGTTGCGCGTGTGATTCGCGCAGGCGTTCGCCCCTTCCGGGCCGATCGTCACCACCTCCGCCGTCGGCGCGACCGTGTGTTGCGGAGCGGCGAAGGCGGTCGCCTCGAATGCGCGGTTGCAATGCGCGCAGACGAGCGATCCGGTGCGCTGCTCCTCCTCCTGGAGCGGCACCGCGCAATGCGGACACGCGGGTCCCCGGTACGCCAGCGAGTCGCTCATCCGTCAGTAGGTGTCGATCACGCGCGTGCTGGCGGCCATGTCGTGAAGCGTCGTCCGTTCGTCGGTGAAGAAGACGGGGATGTAGTCGACGATCCAGAGACAGCCGAGGATCGTGCGCAGGCCGACCCGTCCCCACGCCTGGCCGGTGCTGATCGCCGTGCCGTCGGGCCGCACCACGCGGATTTTCATGGCCATCTTCCCCAGCGTCTGCCCGTTCTTGAGCTGGAGCATCAGTCCCTCGTACACCAGCGCGGCGAGGGCGAACGGGATGCCGACGAAGCCCATGAGCGGATGCGGCTCCTTCCCCTGCGACGCGGGGATGAAGACGAGCACCGCCATGATCGAGTACATCGGGATGATGATCAGGAGGTTGTCGATGAAGATCGCGGCGAAGCGCCGCCAGACCGTCGCCAGTGCAAGCTGCGAACGGTCGACGCCGGAGCGGACGTCGAGCAGTTGCTCGCTCTTGCAAGTGGCGCAGTAGGGGCGTCCGGAGATCTCGACGAGACAGTCGGGGCAGAACGGAACGGCACAGCGCGCACAGCGGCGGATTCCCTCCGTCGCCTCCACGTGATTTCTGCAGATCATCGCGACATATTACCGGCTCGCGATTCGAACAGGACCGCCGTCAGGTCGCGGACCAGGTTTTCTCCGCTGATCTGCTCCTCTTCGATCCCCAGTCTGGCGCGGTAGGTCCGGGCCACTTCTTCCATCAGGTCGTACCGTGCGCCGGGGGCCATCCGGTCGGCGCGCAGGCAGAGCGTCAGCAGGAGCTCGCGCTCCTCCAGGCCGATGCGGTGCCGCGCCAGGCGCTGCACGCGCGGCGTGCGCAGGCTGTTGTGGCGCCGTTCGGAGGCGAGCTGGCCGCGGTAGGCGAGCGGCTGCGCGTCGCGCACCACCAGCGTGTCGGCTACGATGTCGCCGAGGCGCCGGCGCGTCTCCGACGCCATCGCCACGATGGCCGCGAACCCGTAGAACACCGGGGCCATGTCGAGGACGCGGGTGATGTTGCGCACCAGCGACTGGTAGAGCGACACCGGCAGGCCGCGCGCGTCGATCACCCGGATGCGCAGCGCGCGCTTGCCGGGCGTGCGCCCCTGATGCCGCACCTCGAACCAGACGTGCCACCCGAACGTCAGCATGAAATTCACCGTGACGTAGATCGCCAGGGCCACGCCGGCCGGCAGGAAGAGGCGCAGCACGTAGAGGATCGCCGAAGCGGTGCCGGTGACGATCATGGCGTCGATCAGCATGGCCAGGAAGCGGCTCCCCAGCCCCGCCGGCTCGAGGCGGATCGGCACATGTTCCGGGGTGGTGATGGTCAGTTCGTTCATTCGTCGGTCCGGCGGAGGAAGAGATAGCCGATCAGGCCGGTGAAGAGCAGCATCGCCACCGCGATCTTCAGCGCGTACGGAACGGTCTTGGCGGAGAACTGGGAAAACGAGCCTTCGATGATCCCAGCCAGCACCAGCACGAGCGCCACGCCGATGATCATCCGCCAGATCGACGGCAGCACGCGCCGCAGCGCGGCGCCGCGCGAGAGATTGCCGGGCATCAGCAGCGCCCTTCCCGCCACCAGCCCCGCCGCGCCGCCGAAGATGATGGCCGGGATCTCCAGCGCGCCGTGCGGCCCGACCCAGGCAAAGAAGAAGACCGAGACGTCGTCGAGCACGTAGAGGGTCCCGATCGCGCCGAGGATGACGCCGTTGTAGAAAAGGATCGCCACGCCGAGGACGATCGTCAGCGCGCCGAGACTGAAGGCGAGGAAAGAGACCCGGATGTTGTGCGTGTAGAGGCTGGCCCCGAAATAGGCAGCCTTCTCGATGTTGTCGATCCGCTCCTCGCCGCGCTCGATCTTGTCGACCCGCTCCCTCGGACTCTCGGTGAAGAACATCGCCGGCACCAGCCGCTCGCCGTTGGCCGGGTCGATCAGGATGGCCAGCGATCCGAAGAGCGTCCCCGCCAGAAACGCCGATGCCGCCACCAGCACGGCCACCCGCTCCCGCCGGAACGCCCCCGGAATCTCCCGCGTGATCAGCCGCACCAGCATCTCCCGGATCGACGTCTCATGCCCGGCGCGATAGATGAAACGGTACGCTCGCCCGGTGAGCTGGTTCAGATGCCCGAGAATCTCCGGATTCGCCGTATGCGACCGGGCCCGGTTGAGGTCCGAGCAGGTGCGCCGGTACAGCGCCACCAGCTCATGCATCTCATGCCGCGAAAGCTCCACCTCATCCGCGCGCTGCAACATCGCGTCGAGCTGGTCCCAGATGGGGCGGCGGTCGGAGAGGAAGCGTTCGATATTCATTGCGCTACGCGGTTGTCAGTTGTCGGTTGTCGGTTGTCCGAACCGGTTGTCAGTTGTCGGTTGTCAGTTGTCCGAACCGGTTTGGTTCTGATGCTCATGCATCGCGAGCAGCAAATGGAGTCGCCGAAGGCGGCGAAAGATCTGTAGGCCCGCCCTTCAGGGCGGGTATCGCCGGCCCGGTCGAAGGCGAGCCCGCGAAGCGGGCGGCAGCATAGGGTTTGCGCGAGAATCCTCTGCTCTGTCGCCCGCTTCGCGGGCTCGCCCTTACCTCGCATTGTGTTACCCGGCCTGAAGGCCGGGCCTACAGATCTTTCGCCGCCTTCGGCGGCTGCCATCAACGCACTCGGGAGAAATCTCCCGCCAGCCGGAAAATGGCAGACAACCGACAACTGACAACCGATCAACCTCTTCACAGCAACTGCCTCCTCTTCACCTCGATATACGCATTCACCGCATCCACTCCCCAGTCCTCCGCGGTCGAATCCACCACCATCGCACCTTTCGCGCGCAGCTCGCGCATGAGCTCTGCGCGGCCGAGCCAGAGGTCGCGGGCGACGAGGGTGCGGGAGAGCTCGTCGCGGTTGGAGGGGAGGAGGGCGGCCTGGGCGCGGAGGTCGCGGTCGTTGAGGACGACGAAGAGCGGGAGGTGCTGGGGGGCGAGCATGTCGACGGCGCGCAGGAGGTCGTGGCGCTCTTCCCGCTCCGGCAGCACCGTCAGGATCAGGATCAGCGTCCGGTGGTGCAGCCGGCGGCGGAGGCTGGCCGCGAGCGAGAGGTAATCCGTGTGCCGGTAATCGGCGGCGAGCTGCGTCACGTACGCCGTGATGGCGCGCAGATGCGACGCTCCGCGGCCGGAGGGGAGGCCCTTGGCGACGTCCGTGTCGAACGAGACGATGCCGATCTTGTCCTCCATCCGGTTGCAGATGTAGCTGATGAGCACCGAGGCGTTCACGGCATGATCGAGGCGGGTGATCTGCTCGACGCGCGCCGCCATGCGGTGTCCCTGGTCGAGGCAGAGCAGCACGTCCTGGCTGCGCTCCATCCGGAACTCGCGCACGATCAGGCGCCCCTGCCGCGCCGAGGCGCGCCAGGCGATGTCGCGGTAATCGTCGTCGCGGACGTAATCGCGCAGGCGGTCGAAATCGCGTCCCTTGCCGATGCGCGGCGCGGTGCGCGCGCCGAGGGAACGGAGCGCGAATTCGTTCAACCGCTTGTGCATCCGCCCGACCGCGCGGAGATTCGGCAGCACGTGCACGATCGTCTCCCTGCCGGCCGGGAGGATGCGCTCGATCAGCCCGTACATCGTCACCGCGGCGTACAACGGCTCGACCGTCGCGGTGCCGCGCGAGATCCCGCGGATCGAGAACTCGAGCGCCACCACCTCGCCCGCGCGGCAGAGCGCGTCGGCGGAGCTGGACCGCGGCTCCACCAGCTCCGGCCAGCGCTGCCGCACCGTCAGCCGCAACGTGCGCCGCGCGTTCGTCCGCACCCGCACCGTCACCTCTTCGCGCTCGTCCAGCGGCACCGCCAGCTTCGCCTGCCGCTCCACGTCCACCGTGACCCGCCGCACCAGCAGCCCTTCCACCAGCGTCGCGGCCAGCAGCAGCACGAACGCTCCCGCCGCGATCCAGGCGAACGGCCGCACCACCGTCGCCAGCAGCGCGGAGATCGCGATGACGATCGCGATGCGGATCAGGAGGGGAGAGGGGCGCATTAGTCGCGCGCCTCGGGGTCAGGAGCGGGTGAGGGAGGTCCGAACGCAAAATGCAAAATGCAAAATGCAAAATGGAAAAAGAGCACGAGCCCTTTTCCATTTTGCATTTTGCATTTTGCATTTTGCATTTCGGTCCTCACCTTCTGCCTTCTGCCTTCTGCCCTCTGCCCTCTGCCTTCTTATCTCGGCACTTCGACCTGATCGAAGATCCTCTTCAGCAGGTCGTCCAGCGCCATCCCTTCCATCTCCGCCTCGGGGCTCAGGGTGATGCGATGCGAGACGACCGGGGCGACGAGCGATTTCACGTCGTCGGGGGTGATGAAGTCGCGGCCCGAGAGCGCGGCGGTGGCGCGGCTGGCTTCCAGCAGCGCCAGCGAGGCGCGCGGGCCGGCGCCGATCTGGACCGACTCGTCGCGGCGCGTGCGCGACACCAGCTCCTGGATGTAGCGGATGATGTGCGGCTCGACCTTCACGCTGCCCGTCACCGTCTTCCGCGCCTCCAGCAGCTCCGCGGCGGTCATGACCGGCGTGAGCTGGCCGATCACGTCGTCGTGCAGCCGCCGTCCCGCGGCGTACTCCTCCAGCATCCGCGACTCGTCTTCGGCCTCCGGGAAGTCGATGTGGATCTTGAACAGGAAGCGGTCGCGCTGCGCCTCCGGCAGCGGATACGTTCCCTCGAACTCCACCGGGTTCTGCGTGGCGAAGACCGTGAAGACCGGCGAGATCGCGTAGCGCGTGCCGTCGATCGTCACGGCGTTCTCCTGCATCGACTCCAGCAGCGCCGACTGCGTGCGCGGCGGCGTGCGGTTGATCTCGTCGGCCAGGAGGATGTCGGTGAACACCGGACCTTCGCGGAAGACGAAATCCTGCGTCTTCTGGTTGAAGACGTTCGCCCCCATCAGGTCCGACGGCATCAGGTCGGGGGTGAACTGGATGCGCCGGAAGCGGGCGCCGATCAGCCGTGCGATCGTCAGCGCGAGCAGCGTCTTGCCCGTGCCCGGAACGCCTTCGAGCAACATGTGCCCGCCGGCGAGGAGCGAGGTGATGGCGAGCATCTTCACCCGCTGCTGTCCCATGATCACCCGGTCGAGCTGCGTCTGCAGCTCGCTGAAGCGGACGCCGATCTGTTCGATGTTATGCACTCTTCCCCCTGTGCGACTCAGCGTTTCCGAAACCTTCGTTCAATGCGGCCAGCGCGCGGTCGAACGCATGCCGCGGCATCTTGCCGGAGCCCTTCGGCGCGGTGAATCCGCCGGTCAGCGCTTCGACCCGTTTGTGCAGCGCTTCTCCCCGCAGTCCGCTGTTGTTGGCGACGGTGCGGGTGAGGGCATCGTGATACAGCGTCACCGCCTCGGCGTCGCTGGTGACGTTCTCGTACAGCGCGCCGAGGGAGCGGACCAGGTCGACCGCATCCGAGCGCGTGTCGCGATGGTCGTCCTCCGGCGGGCCGATGCGCCGTCCCGCGCGCCAGAAGACCAGCGCCGTGCAGGCGGCGGCGAGGATGAGGAACGGCCCGAGGTTCCACTCCTTCATCAACGCCAGAGATCCCTGCCCGCGCACGAGGCCGTGGATCACCTCGTCGAAGTAGACCGGCCGCCGGTCGCCCGCCAGCCCCGCCACGAGCGCGAGATTGTTCTCGATCGAGGCATTGCTCAACGCTCCCGGCGTGGAGAGGACGAACAGCTCCCCGGCCCCGATCCGCTCCCGCGCCAGCACGGTGCGGGAGTCGCTGATGAGGATCGCGTGCATCCGCGGCCGCAGGGTAAGGAAGCCGGCTGATTCGTCGTCGAGCTTGATGTTCCCGAGCGCCGGCCAGATCGGGAAGACCTTCACCGCGACGTCCGACTTCAACGGCATCGTCTCCAGGGCCCCCGAGCCGGCGGCGATGACCAGCCGGCCGCCCTCGCGGATGAACCTCTCGTCGTCGGTGGTGAGCAGCGGCCGCAGTTTCGGCTTCGGAGGCCCGGCCTGCTTCTCCTCGACCATCTCCGGGTCGAAGAGCAGCGGCAGCTCCTCGGCTACGCGGAACACGACCGCATTCCGCTCCAGCGGCTCGCGGCCGAGAGGACGGGTCAGCATTGCGACCTTGCGCGTTTTTCCGAGATAGCCGAACGCCAGCGACATCCCCTTGTCGGAGGTGTTCGCGCTCGAGTAACGGTCGTAGACCCGCTGCGATGCGCGCCGGTCGGTGACGATCCAGATCGTGCCCAGCACGGCAAAGCCGAGCATCACAAAGAGCAGGGGCGCGACGCGCTTCACGGGCGCCCCCGCTCTTCATAGGTCCCATTTGTCCCATAAGTCCCATCTGTCCCATGGGACCAATGGGACAAATGGGACCAATGGGACAAATGGGACCCATGACACACCCGCCCCTTCATGCCGCGCTCCTTTGGTGCAGCGCTTCCAGGATGCTCTTTGCGCGTGTACTGCAGAGGTCGAGGGCGTCTTCGCTGCTGGCGTCGGAGCCGTACCATTCCTGCTCGAAGCGGCGGGTCAGCTCGATCATCTCCGGGCGCCAGGGAAGCGACGGGGCGAGTGTGGCCAGGTACTCCCAGTTCGTCCGGCCCTTGCGGAAATGCAGCGCGCCGGCGGCGTAGCAGGTGACCAGGACGGCGTGGTACCAGGCCCGGATGGCCTCGCGATAGCGGCCGGCGGCGGCAAGCTGCGCGGCGTAGCGCTCCCACTCCGTGGCGCCGCGGGAGAGCGGATCTTCGTCCCGGGTCGAGCCGATCGGCGCGGCCGATTCGACCCGCTCCGGTTTCGCGGCGCGCGAGCGCCGCAGCACCTGCACGGCCAGGAAAATCACCAGCAGCACGATCGCTCCGGCCACCGCAATCACGATCCAGCGCATCTGCGACGTCCCGCCGTCGCCGTCTTTCTCGCCGATGAAGAACTGCGCCAGCCACTCCAGCAACTGGACGATCTTCTTCGTCAGCCAGCGGAAGACCTCCGCGATCGATTCCGCGATCTGCTCGAGCAGCGGCTCGTCGGCCACCGGGTTGACGATCTCGCCGCCGGAGACGAGGTCCGGCACCTTCTGCTCGTTCGCCACCGCGCGCAGCATCTTCGGGTCGACCGGCCCCGTGTCGAGGCCGGCCGCGCGGCGGATCTCGTCCGCGGTGATGAGGAGCCGCTCGCGCAGCCGGTAGTCGTCGCGCTCCGACTCCTTCACCGCCTCGAGCAGCGACTGGTCGGGAAGGAACGTGCCCTGTGCCCACTGCACTTCCATCCCGCCGATGCGCATCGCCTCGGTCTTTGCAGGCTGGAACTGCTTCGCCGCCAGATGGGCGTGGATCTGCTCGAGCGAGGCCACGTACTGCGCGACCGTCATGGTCTCGCTCCGTGCGGACGCGGCGAGCAGGAGGAGGACGGCGAGCAGGAGGCGTCTCATGCCGGCACCTCCTTCAGCTCCTCGCCGGCTCTCAGCTCATCAGATCTCAGTTCGTCAGATCTCAGTTCATCAGATCTCAGTTCATCAGATCTCAGTTCATCAAACCAGGCCCGCAGATCATCGCCGCTCTCCTCCGCCCCTGCCTTGCGGACGTAGATCACGTTCGCGGCAATCCAGAACGGCTCCACGATCATCAGTGCGCCGGCGAACAGCAACAGCACGTAGCGGCGGTTCCCGGGGGAGAAGAGGACTTGCCAGTTCGGCGCATCGAAGCCGCCGATCGCGCTGGCCAGCCACGTCGCCAGCGACGCCGCCGCGGCGAGGTTCGCGAGCGCTACGAAGAGCGCGCAGAAGAAGACCATCGTCAGCGCCACCGGGATCGCCACCGTCTTCGCGTGGCGGAAGATGTGTGCGAACGGCCGGGTCACGCTGACCCGCTCGTTCATCTCGACGGTCCCGACCGCAAGCCCGGCGAAGATCACGGCGATCGGATAACCGACGATGGTGAAAAGGCTGACGTACCCCACCAGCATCGTGACCGACGCGGTGAGGATGTAGCACGCCAGCGCCGCCGGGCGGATGCGCCACGCTTCCCGACCCGGCGCCGTGCCGCGGGCCGCCGCCAGCCGGCAGGCGCGCGCGTAAATGGCGCGGCCGGCCAGCGCGATCACGATGGTGATCACGATGACGTTCGCGGTCGCGCCGAGGAGATTGCCGTAGCTCGACGCGCTGTCGTGAACCTCGATCAGCTGGTCGATGAACAGAGCCTGCAGGAAGCGGTAGGGGAGAGCCGTCGCCATCAACAGCGCCGCCCACGGCGAGGCGGTCAGCGAGACCACTTCCGCCGCCTCGTCGAGCACCGACGTCGTGGAGAGGGGCGTCCGGATCAAAACAGTCCCGCGATCATCGCGCCGGTCCAGACCATCACCCGCGCGCCGAGATAGAGGAAGAGAAGCGAGAGACCGACCACGCCGATCCAGGCAAACACCGGCGACCGCTCCACCGTCGCCCCCCGCGCCGTCCCGAGACACGAAGCGCAGTGCCAGATCCCATCCCACTGCGTCGCACACTCCTGGCAAAGCATCTTCGTGCACTTCATGCAGCGCGCAAACGCGGGACGCGGTTCGTGTACGGCGCAACGCTGGGCGGCGGACATTGGGAGGGGAAGTTTAACGTTGGTTGCTGGCGAGTGGTTGCTGGTTGCTGAAGGGTTCTTTTGTCATCCTGAGCCCGCAGGCTGATCCCACGGGCAGAAAGCATGGCGGCGAAGGACCTGGGTGGGTGGAGGAGCGATGCACGCTCATCCCACCCTCTCCCGCCCAGGTCCTTCGCCTTCGTGCTTGCTGCTCATGGGATAGATCCCGTGACTCAGGATGACAAGAGAGCGCATAAGCAACCAACATCTTGACACCCGCCCCCGCTCCCCCTACCCTGCACTCCAATGAACACCACCGCCCCCCGCTACGCCTACTTTTACGGCTACTACAGCTAGCGTGGGGCAATGTGCGCCCCGCGAAGGGGCGCTCGACGGGCAGCAGCGGCATCGAGACCTCTTCCGGCGCGAAGAGGTTTTTTGTTTATGGCCAGATTCGATGCTGAAGCTGAACTGAGACGCCTGCGCGAGGCCATCGATCGCGTCGACGAAGTGCTGGTCAAGCTGCTCAACCAGCGCGCCAAGTACGCCGTCGAAATCGGGGAGATCAAGGGGATGCTCTCCCTTCCCATCTATTCACCCGAGCGCGAGAAACAGGTCCTGCTGCACGTCGAGTCGCGCTCCGAAGGGCCGCTCGAGGACGCCGCCATCCGCAGGCTCTTCGAGCGCATCATCGACGAGTCGCGCCGCGTCGAGCGCGAGTCCGCGACCGCCTCCCACGAACCGCAACCCAAAATCTCCGAGTGAAGGAAACGCAATGGTTATCGTCATGCAGAAACACGCCCCCGAGGCATCCATCGAGCACGTCGTGGCGGAACTGAGCCAGCGCGGCTTCGACGTCCACCGTTCCACCGGCTCCGACCAGACCGTCCTCGGCGTGGTCGGGCACGTCGAGACCATCGACCCGCGCGAGTTCGAGCTCTTCGACGGCGTCCAGGAAGTGGTGCGCGTCAGCGAGCCCTTCAAACTCTCCAGCCGGACCTTCAAGCGCGAGAACACCGTGGTCAAGGCCCGCGGCGTCGAGATCGGCGGCGACAAGGTCGTGGTCATGGCCGGTCCCTGCACCATCGAGAACGAAGAGCAGATGTTCGAGACCGCCCGCGCCGTCGCCCGGGCCGGCGCCCGCGTCCTGCGCGGAGGCGCCTACAAGCCGCGCAGCTCGCCGTACGCCTTCCAGGGGATGGGCGTCGAAGGGCTGAAGCTCCTGCGCGCCGCGGGAGACGAGACCAACATGGCCACCGTCTCCGAGGTCATGGAGATCAGCCAGATCGAGGGCATGCTCGAATACGTCGACATCCTCCAGGTCGGCGCGCGCAACATGCAGAACTTCAACCTCCTCTCCGCATTGGGGCAGGTGCGCACGCCGATCCTCCTCAAGCGCGGCATGTCCGCCACGATCCAGGAATGGCTGCTCGCCGCCGAATACATCATGTCCGGCGGCAACTACGACATCATCCTGTGCGAGCGCGGCATCCGGACCTTCGAGACCGCCACCCGCAACACCCTCGACATCGCCGCGATCCCGGTGCTGAACAAACTCTCCCATCTCCCGGTCATCGCCGACCCGTCGCACGCCGTCGGCAGACGCGACAAAGTCATGCCCGTCGCCCGTGCCATCGTCGCCGCCGGCGGCGACGGCTTGCTCATCGAGGTCCACCACGACCCCGAGAAGGCCGTCTGCGACGGACCGCAGTCTCTCTACCCGGAACAGTTCACGAGACTCATGGACGAATTGCGCATCATCGTCCCGGCGGTGGGGAGGAGTATCTGACGGCAGCTCAGCGCACGGACCGCCGCCTCGGTAGTCTCAGCTCGTAGACCACGATCTGGCCCGACACGCCGGCGAGGTTCGTGACCATGTAGTACCGGTCGCCGGCGGCGACGATCTGCGTCAAACCCCTGAAATCGAGGCCGGAGTTGGCGGTGCTGAGCTCCCGCCAGGTCTCTCCCTGGTCCAGGCTCACCGCCGTTCCCATGGCCGATGCGAGGACCAGTCGCGAGCCGTGAGGCGGATCGCCAAGCGTCGATCCGTATTGGGAGGAGCGGATCAGCTCCCACGAGTTGCCGGAGTCGAGCGACCGGAAAATGCCCGCTTCCGTGGCCGCGTAGACCGTCGCCGAAATGAGGGGGTCGACGACGATGTCGTGAATCTCGCCGCCGTCCTGGGGGGAGATCGCGGTCCAGGAGCGGCCGCCGTTGACGGTCCGGAACAAGGTCGCGTGCGTCGAAGCGTAGACGACCTGCGACGACGTCGAGTCGATCGCGACGTGCCATACGTTGGAGTCCTTCAGGCCGATCGAGCGCCACGATCCGCCGCCGTTGTCGCTGCGGTACACCCCGCCGCCCGAACAGCCGAGGAAGCAGAAGTTCGTGGCCGCCATCACAAGCACGTCGGCGCTGTTGGGATCGACCTTCAGGTCGTGCTGGAATCCCACCGAGGGGAGACCGCGGCGCGTCCACGACGTACCGCCCGTGGTGGACCGGAACAGCACGCCGAAGCCGAGCGCGTAGAAGGTGGTCGGCACGGACGGCGCGATGCGAATCGTCGACGGCGCCAGCAGGCCCGGGACGGTGGTGAGTGTCCAGGTCTCGCCACGATCGTCCGACCGGGCCACGGTGTCCTCCGCCACGGCGTAGAGGACGTTGGGATTGCGCGGATCGACGGCCATGGCCTGGACGTTGATCTGCGGCCCGGTGACCGTCCACTGATTCACTCCGGCCTCGGCGGAGTGGCCGAGCAGGGTCGCCAGTGCGAGCGCGAACGCGATTCCGTGAGAGCGCATGCTGTTCTCCTCCGGGAACGACCGCCTACGGACCACAACATACGCCCGGCGAAGGGGGAGGGCGAGGTTTCGGGAAAACGTTTCCCTGGACGTCACCGCAGGATTGGCATGGGACTCATGGGACTGATGGGATCTATGGGGGCGAGATCCTAAGTACAGCTCCCCGTGTAACGGTGTAATGGGGTCACACCTTCGTTCTTCTGAGAAGAGGAAAGGTGTGACCCCACTCCTCCCTGCTCCTCAGAGCTGACGTTGTCGGTTCCGTTAGCTGCCATTTTCGCCCGGACGGCACTCGCCCGGGTGGCCTGGCGGTCTTATTTGTCCTATAAGTCCCATAGGTCCCATCAGTCCCATCAGTCCCATGGGACAGATGGGACCGATGGGACTCATGCCACCGATGAGACACACAAGGCTCGCGCCGGTGTTGCTGCTGCTGGCGTTTCCGCTGTTCGCGGAGCCGTCTGCCACCGTGACGGCGTTTCTTGAGAGCTGGGCTGCGGGCGACGCGCGTGCGGCGGAGCGGTATTGGACCGATCCTTCGTCTCCCGGCTTTCATCGTTACGTGCGGCGCGTTCTGGCGACGAGCTGCATCACCGTCCACGACATACGCATCCTCGGCGTGCGGCCACTCGCGGAGGACCGGAGCGAGGCCGAGGTGGAGCTGCGCCTGACGCGCCGCAATGTCATGCCGGGAGCGCCGGAGCGGCACGAGGTCTCGGTCGCGCTGCTCGGCGTGCGGCGTACCGGAACGGAGTGGCGGATCGAGTCGTGGCTCCCGCGTGAAGAGCGGGACGTCGATGAGCTGCTGGCGCTGACGTCCCCGGCGGCGCGCTCGGAGTGGCTCGACCGGCGCGGCGAGAGCTGGACTCCGGCCCTGGTGCGCGCGCTCGAGAAGCGCTCGGTGATGCTGATGAATCAGTCGCAGTTGCAGTGGTCGCGCGAGCTGATCGCCTATGCGGCTCGCGTGGCCACGGCGCTGGGCGATACAGGCGGGCTGTCGCTGGCTCGCGGTGCGGAGAGCGCGCTGGAGCGGAAGGAATTGACTCCCGCGTGGAAGCGCAGCCTCGTGCTGGCGGAGGAGAGTGCGGCTCTGGCCGAGGGGAGCGGCGACCCGGACGCGATCGTCTCCGCGCAGGTACGCCTCGGCCGCGCGATCTTTCACATATCCGGCATCCCTACCGAGGCGGCGCGTTTCCGGCGAGCGCTCGACCTCGCCGATTTCGTGGAAGACGAGGCTCTGCTGGCGATCGCTGCCTCGCAGATGGCGATTGTGGACGACTGGAAGCTCGACGTCCGCGGCACGCTCATTCATGCCGGCCTGGCAGAGCGCTACGCGCGCTCCGCCGGCAGCGCCGCGGGGATGCTGTCGGCGGAGCTGAATTTCGCTGGCCTTTATGACCGGATCAGCGATCCGGAGCTGGCCGCGCTTCACTATGACCGCGCCGCCGCGATCGCGCGGGCGAACGGGTTCGACCGCCTGTACGCCTCGTTCTTCTTTCTGCTCGCCAAGACACACTTCCAGATCGGACGTCCCGCGGCGGAGCTCCTGCCGTTGGTGGAGGAGGTGCTGGCGATTCCGGACGTCCGCGCAACGGCACACGTGGCGGCCGATCTGTACACCACGCGAGCCGGCGCACACGTGGCGCTCGGCAATTACGAGCAGGCCGAGGCGGACCTGGCCGAGGCGATCGCGCACGCCAGCGATCGGGACGCCGTGTTTCCCTATGCCACCCTGTCGGAGCTACGGATGCTGCAGGGGCGCTATGCGGACGCGAAAAATGCGGCGGAGCTCAGTTGGATGTCCCTGGTCGCCTCGGAGCCGTACGTCGAGGCGTTGCGGCGGCTGGGGGAAGCCGATGCGGCGCTGAATGCCATCCTGTGCGCCGTCGAGCAAACCCATTCGCTGGAGAACCTGGTGCCGGAGGCACGCCACCGCCAGACATTCCTCATGCACCGTTCCGAGCCGGAGCGTTGGCTGGTCGAGCTGCTGGTGGAGCGCGGCGAGCATATGGAGGCATTTCGGGCCGCCGAGGCGGCCAAGGCCCGGCTCCTTCTCGATGTGGCCACACGCACGGCCTGGAGCGGCGACGGAGCCGCTCCTCGCGATCCTCGGGAGCGGCTGCTGGCGGAGAAGGTCGACCGGATCAATCGCGCCACGCTCGTGGAAACGGATGCGGCACGCCTGGAGTCGCTGCGCGAAGAGCTGGCCCGCCTGCGGCTCGATCTCGATGACGTCCGGACGCAGAACGCCGCGCGCACGCGGGCGGAAGGCCCGGAGGGCGGCCCGGCCTCGAGCCGCGTGGAGTGGCCCTATGCCGGCGCGGCCGCGCTGGAATACGTGGTCGGACGGCGGCAGACGATCATTTTCGTCGTCCGCTCCGGAGCGGCGGGAACGCCGCGGCTGGACGTGCGCGTCGTCGACGTCGAGCGCCCGAAGCTGATCGCGCTGATCCTGCAACTGCGCGAGCGCATCGCCACCCGCGACCCACGCTATACCGAGCCGGCGCAGCGGCTCTACGAGCTGCTGATCGCGCCGGTCGAGCCGCTGATCGCATCCGCGAAGACGCTCTGCATCATCCCGGACGGCGATCTGTGGAAGGTGCCGTTCCACACGCTGCGCGATTCATCCGGGAGCATGCTCGTCGATCGCGCCGCCGTTTTTTATGCGCCGTCGGTGCGCGCGCTGCACGCCGCCCGCGGGAAGGCCGAGCGTCCTTCCGCGCCGCGCCTGCTGGCACTCGGCAATCCGAGCATCGGCGCGACGACGGCGGCCCGCTTCCGCGCCTTCGAGCGCGGCGTTCTGCTGGGCGATCTGGCAGAAGCCGAGCGGGAGGTCGGCCGCATCGCCCGCCTCTACGGCAGCGAGCGGAGCACCGTGGCGGTGGGGGCGGAGGCGCGCGAAGCGCTGTTCAAAGCGCAGGCGCCGCGGTTCGACGTCCTGCACCTGGCGACGCACGGTCTGGTCGATGACCGGGCACCGATGTTCTCCGCGCTGCTCCTGGCAGCGGCAAAGGACGACGCCGAAGACGGCCTGCTCGAGGCCCGCGAGGTCGTGGAGCTCGATCTCGACGCCGACCTGGTGGTGCTGTCGGCGTGCGATACCGCCGCCGGAAAGATTGGCGGCGGGGAAGGGATTCTCGGATTGTCATGGGCGTTCCTGGCAGCAGGCGCGCGCGGCCTGGTCGGCAGTCAGTGGAAAGCTCCCTCGGCGGCGACGGAGGCGCTGATGGTGGACTTTCACCGCCGCCTCCTGAGCGGCGATTCTCCGGCCGAGGCCCTGCGCCACGCACAGTTGCGCATCATGCGCGACGAGCGCTACGTGGCCCCGCTGGACTGGGCACCGTTCATCGTGGTGGGCGATGGGCTGTGATGGGATGCAGAATGCAGAATGCAAAATGCAAAATGCAAAATGCAAAAAAGGAAACGAACAACACTCCCTTTTTTTCATTTTGCATTTTGCATTTTGCATTCTGCATTTCACGGGCAGCAGCAGCCGGTTGCTCATGGCCCACCATTCGTCCCATCGGTCCCATC
>DASPHC010000007.1:0-17732 GCA_035629865.1 Thermoanaerobaculia bacterium
CGCTCTCCGTCGGGAGGTTCGCACTGAGCCACCCGCTGATTCCGGCCGACATGACGTGCACGTTGCGATACCCCATCTTCTTCGCTTTACTGGCGGCATTCGGCGCCTTCCGGCAGAGGAAGTTCGAGCAATAGAACACGAGTGTCGCGTCCTTGTCCGCCGGCAAATCCCCCTCGCCGAATGCCACAGGGTCGAGATGGATCGCCCCAGGCACGTGATGCGTCGACCAGCTTTGCGGCGAATTGACGTCGGCGATGGTCGGATGCGCGCCGCCGATCAGCTGATGCAGCCCTTCGGGCGAGATCGACTTCAGACCCATGAATAGAGCGAACATCTTCTTTACCTCGATCCCCATGACTACGAGTCCGGCCACGGAATGTTTGGACTCGCGGCCGGTCTCGTTGATTGGCGAAGCTCAGCCCGCCCGTTCACGGGCCATGCTCCATTGCTGGTCCAACTCCAACACAGCTACCCAACGCTCGACGTACTCCAGATCGAGATTCTCGCGCTGAACCTGGATGATCCCCGCTGCGTCGATGATCTGGCGCTCGGATTCGCCCAACTTCGCCCACCACAGTTTCGTAATGAGAATGTCTTCCGGACTCGCGGTCTGAAGGAGTACACCAGCGATATCGACGATTCCTCGCCGTTCAAACCTCGACGCATCGAAGGGCGTTGGCTGCCTGATGATGAAGTCGATCTTCCACATCGTCGAGTATTCGACAATATTGAAGAGCGATCGTCGCTTCAGCGCATCGAAAGCGTCTTCTCTGTCGGTGGCGAACTCCGCATCCGGAAAATACTCGAGTAGTCGCTCCAATTGCCGGGGCGACGGCGCGATGACGATATCGATGTCGTTTGTGGATCGCGGTATGCCGTGCGCGGAGCTCGCGAATGAGCCCGTGACGAAGTACGGGATTCCGGCAGCCTCTAATGCTGTCCGCAACTTCTCGAAAACGATCTTGACGTTCAAGGCTGCTTGTCAAACCCGTAGACGAGGCGAAGGAAAGCGGCCCTGAGCTCACGTTCGGAATACTCCGGGTGTCGGCGCCGGATGCCGGCAAGCGTCGTTTCACGAACGGCGTCGCTGAGCTCGACGGCAATCTGCACGCGACGGGAAGGACCTGCCTTCCGGTACAGCTCGAGCTGAATCGCTGCCGCGCTCGGTGTCGTGTCGGTGACGGGCATGACTGCAACGATAGCACGCAGCGTCTTTACCGAGACGACCGGTCCCGAGGACGTCCGGATCACGATTTCAGCCGTTCGTCGCGCAGGCGCAGGACGGCTTCTCTGGTGAAGTCTTCGCCGGTGAAGAGGAGCTGTTTGACCGGCTTGCCGGGGTTGGCCTTCTGCGCGGCGACGATGGCGTCGGTGGCGTTCATGGAACGCAGGCGGCCGTCGCTGGTGCGGATAATGAGGAGGACCGGGACTTTGTTCTTTCCCGCCCAGAGCTCCTCGTAGTGCGGTTTCATCGCAAAACTTCTCGGTGCCGTCTTTGAGCTTGTTGAGGTGGGAGTCGCCGGATTTGAGTTGGACGCGGTAGCCGAGGCCCGTGATTTTCTTGCTGCGCGGGTCGCGGAACTCGATCTCGCCGTCGATCCCTTCGTCCGGTTCGAGGACAGTGCGATAGACCTGATCCACGCTGAAGACGATCGTGGAGACCTCCCCGGCCATCACTCCCTCCATCGAGGCGGTAGTGATCTCCTCGGCCGCTTTGCGTTTGGCCCTGTCGGCTCCGGCCTCGCCGGCGTTGCTGGCGAACTGCTGCTCCAGGACGTCGTTCAGAACGATGACGCCCTTCTTCGTCGTGAAGCATCGCTGGCAGATGCGCGCAAGTGGGATCGTACTGCGCGAGAGCGGCCCACGAGGACGTGGGCGGACCGGCCCACGGAGACGTGGGCGGTCCGGGGGGGCAAGCGGACCGCCCACGTCCTCGTGGGCCGCTCTCGCGCGGAGGCTGCCCTCAGGGACAGATCATCCGGAAGGCCGCTTCCCCCTTCTCGCCTGGCGGGCGGCTCTGGCCTGGGCGACGCGCTTGCGGGAGGCCTGCTCGACTTCCCGCACCAGTTCGGCGGATTCGACGCCGAAGACGGCGCCGAAGATGAGGATGGTGGTGAGGTTCGGCGTGTTGCCGCCGCGTTCGAGCACGCCGAGGTGCGTCGGGTTCATACCGGTCTCAAGGCCGAGCTTCACGAGCGACCAGCCGCGCTCCGTCCGCAGCCGGTTGATGATTGCTCCGAAGAGAACGGCGTCCGGGTCCACGCGTCTGGCTTTTGGCATCGTTCCCATGATAAGGCCGCTTGCGGCCCGCGAGCAGCGATGGCTGCCCGCGAAGGAGGAGGCTCCGGCGGTCACAGTTGGCGATGTCACTTTTGCCGGCGGACGACAGCCAGGGCTCGTGCCTGTACGGCTCCGGCTCGTATGGGCTCCAGCCTCGGCAGTGGTGATGCGGTCCACGCCGCTGACGGACGAGAGCCCGGGCAGGAGTGGTGCTGTCGACGTCGCTGTCAGACGCCAGCCCCGGCAAAGGTGGTGATCCACACGTCGCAGTCAGACGCGAGCCCGGGCAGGGGTGGTGCCGTCCACGTTGCAGGCGGACGCGAGCCCGGGCAATGGTGGTGCTATCAACCGCGCAGGTGAGGCTATCGACGTTGCTGACGGACGCGAGCCCGGGCAGGGGTGATGCTGACCGACCTCGCTGACGGACGCGAGCCCGGGCGGGGTGACGCTGATCGACGTTGCAGACGGACGCGAGCCCGGGCAGGGGTGACACTGATCGACGTTACTGACGGACGCGAGCCCCGGCAGGGGTGGTGCGATCGACGCCGCTGACAGACACGAGCCCGGGCAAACTCCGAGGAGCTTCGAGGAACCATCTTCCGGGCTGCCTGGTACGGTCCCTGCCGGACGATCGCGCCGTTTCTCGACGAGCTGGCGGCGGGGCGGAGCGATGTCACGATCGCCAAGCTGAACGTCGACTAGAATCCTCGGACGTCGGCGCAGGCCCATGGCACAGACAGTCGCTTTCGAGCTCTTATTGATCCTCGTCCTCGTGCTGGCCAATGGCGTGTTCGCGATGAGCGAGATTGCGTTGATCACGGCGCGCAAGGCACGGCTGCAACAGATGGCGCGCCGCAGCCGGCGTGCGGCCGCGGCGCTGGGCCTGGTCGCGAATCCGGATCGGCTGCTGTCCACCGTCCAGGTCGGAATCACGTTGATCGGCGTGTTCGCCGGCGCGTTTGGCGGGGCGACGATTGCCGAGCAGATCGACGGCCGTCTGGAAGGCATCCCCGGTTTTGCGCCCTACAGTGAAGTCATCGGGGTCGGTGTGGTCGTGCTCGGAATCACCTATTTATCGCTGGTCCTCGGCGAGCTGGTGCCCAAGCGCGTGGCGTTGAATTCACCGGAGCGGATCGCCGTGGCCATGGCTCCTTTGATGAGCCTGATCTCCAGGATGGCCGCGCCGGCGGTATGGGTGTTGACGTTTTCGACGAGAGCCGTGCTCCGGCTGCTGCGCGTGAAGGAATCGGAGGAGCCGCCGGTCACGGAGGAGGAGCTGAAGGCTCTGCTGCGTCTCGGGACGAAAGCCGGGACGATCGCGCCGGAGAAGCGCGAGATCGTGGAGCGGGTGTTCCGCCTCGGCGAGCGCTCCGTAACGGCGGTCATGACGCCGCGTGTCGATCTGGAGTGGCTGGACATCCGGCAGCCGCTCGAGACGCTGCGCGCCCAGGTGGCCGCGAGCAACCACAATTGGTTTCCGGTCGCCGCCGACCGGGTCGACGCGATCCAGGGCGTGGTGCGGGGAACGGATCTCTGGTCGGGCGGCGTGTCCAGCAGCGCCGATCTGGCGGAGCTCGTCCGGGCGCCGCTGTTTGTCCCGAAGACGGCATCCGCGTTTGCCGTTCTCCAGCGCTTTCGCGAGGCGGGATTTCATGTCGCGGTCGTGGCCGACGAGTTCGGCGGGGTGGAGGGGCTCGTGACCCCGACCGACGTGCTGGAGGGATTGGTCGGCGAGCTCCCGGAGGATGGGGATCTCGAGGAGCCGATGATCGTGCGGCGCCATGACGGGTCGTGGTCGATCGACGCGACGACGGATCTGGAGGAAGTGAAGCTGGTCCTGGGGGTCGATTTCCTGCACGGGCAGAAGGCGTCCTATCAGACCACCGCCGGCTACGTGGTGGAGCAGTTGGGCCATCAGCCGAAGGTAGGGGAGTTCTTCAGCGCCAGCGGTCTGCGGTTCGAGGTCCTCGATACCGACGGCCGGCGCATCGATCGGGTCCTGGTCAGCGTGGAAGGGAACGGGAAGGAGGGTGAGGGCTCGAAGGAGTAGATCTACGCCTTCATCCCCGTGCGTCACGGCCCCGTTTTCGCAACAGGCCCGAGTATGGATGGTCGTATCGTCCGCTGCTCCCGATGCGGGAAGAGCAATCGCGTGCCGGCGCTGGACGGCGGCAAGAAGGCCGTCTGCGGAAACTGCAAGGCTCCGCTGGAGGCGGGCGGGAAGCCGGTGACGCTCACCGACGACACGTTCTCGCAGACGATCCGCAATGGGAGCTATCTCGTCGATTTCTGGGCCGCCTGGTGCGGGCCGTGCCGGACGATCGGGCCGATTCTCGACGAGCTGGCGGCGGAGCGGAGCGATGTGACGATCGCGAAGCTGAACGTCGACGAGAATCCCCAGACGTCCGCGCAGTTCGGCGTGCAGGGGATTCCGCTGCTGATCTTCTTCAAGGACGGCGCGGAGCAGGGGAGGGTCACCGGGGCGGTCCCGCGCGGCCAGATCGAGGCCGCGATCCAGCGGTACCTGGGGTAGGAGCGCGTGACGTATCCGAGACCGGCCGATCGTCCCCGCGGCGAGCTGGAGACCTTTGCCAGGAAGGTCCTGATCGTCGTGGCCGTCCTCTGCATGGCCGCGCTGCTGTGGGCGGCGCGCGACGTTCTCCTGCTCGTCTGCATCGCCGCCGCGCTGGCGGCCGGGATCTCGCCGGCGGTACGGCGGGTGCGGATCTGGTGGCGCTACCGCTTCCGGCGCAAGCTCTCCCGAGGAGCCGGGGTGATGATCGTCTACCTCCCGTTCCTCATCGGCGTGCTGCTCCTCGGCATCCTGGTCGTCCCGCGCTTCATCGCCGACAGCCGCGAGCTCGGCCGGCATCTTCCGGAACTGATCGACAAGAACATCCTCACCACGCTGGAGCGCTGGGTGCCGATGGGGGAGGTGCGCGCGCAGCTGAAGAACGGCATCGAGCTGCCCCGCTCGCGCGTCTTCGCCTACATGCGCAACGCGGCGGCGGCGGTCGCCTCGCTTTTCGCGGTGCTGTTCATGGTCGCCTACATGCTGATCGACGCGGAACGGCTGCGGAACCTGTTCCTGCTGATCTACCCCCCCGAGGTGCGGGGGAAGCGGCGGAGCGCGCTGATGCGCATCGCCAAGCGGATGAGCTCCTGGCTCTCCGGACAGCTCCTGCTCTCGCTGATCATCGGCCTGACCACGTTCGCCGGGCTGGTGGCGCTGCGCATCCCGTACGCGCTGCCGCTGGCGATCATCGCCGCGATCGGGGAGCTGATCCCGGTCTTCGGCCCGACCATCGGCGCGATCCCGGTGCTGGCCATTGCCCTGCTGCACTCGCCGTGGCAGTTCTGGTCGTACCTCGTTTTCGCGGTGCTGCTGCAGAAGGTGGAGAACTGGTTCATCGTCCCGCGGGTGATGTCGCGGAAGGTGTCGATCTCGCCGCTGGCGATCTTCATCGCCTTCATGATCGGGGCCTCGCTGCTGGGGGTGGTCGGGGCGATCATGGCCATTCCGGCGGCGGCGATCATTCAGGTGGCGTTCGACGAGGTGTTTGTGTCCCGGAGGGAGCGGCGGCAGGATCTGGATCGGCCGGGGACGTTGTTGCGGAAGGCGGATTAGGAGCGCTGACCAGAGTCGAAATGCAGAATGCAGAATGCAAAATGCAAAATGGAAAAGGGGTTCTCGCCCTTTTTCCATTTTGCATTTTGCATTCTGCATTTTGCATTTCGACCTGAGGCCGGCGCGCCTCGGCGCTCCCGTGTAAACTACCCCCCTCCCGATGCGGATCCCCCTCGTAGACCAGGTCATGTCGCTGGTGCGCAGCAAGCCGGCGGTTCCGGCGCGGCGCGCGCAGCCGCCGCGGGAAGAGCGGGTTCGCGGGGCGTTCGCGAAGCTGCCGGTGGGGCTGGCCGTCGCCACGCCGGACGGGCACTGGCTGTTCGTCAACGAGCGCTTCCGCACGCTGATCGGCTACACCCACTCCGAGCTGGCCCGCATCACCCTCCACGGCGTCACCCATCCGGACGATGCCCGGAGCGACCTGGCCTTGATGAAGCGGCTGGCGGCGCGGGAGATCGACCACTACCGCATCCAGAAACGGGTGATGGCCAAGAACGGTCGCTACCGGCTGCTCGAAGTGCTGACTGCCATCGTCGAAGACATGCTGGTCTACGTCGTCGACGAGCCGCAGCCGTCGATCCTGGACGACATCAACGGCGTGGCCATCATCCGCACCGACAGCCGCGGGGTCGTCACCGGCTGGAACGCCGGCGCGGAGGCGATCTTCGGCTACTCGCGCGCCGAGATCGTCGGCAAGAACCGGCGCGTGCTGTACCGCGACTCGGACGGCTGGTCGGGCAAGTCGACCGACATCCTGAACAGCGCCGCGGCGGGGAAGCTGTCGATGGAGGACTGGCGGGTGCGCAAGGGAGGTGCACACATCTGGGTGCACTGCACGCTCTCCGCCTTCGAGAACGGCGGCACCACCGGCTACGTCGAGACCATCACCGCCCCCTCGGAGCCGCTGGACCAGCTGCGCGCGGAGCTGGAGAAGCGGAAGCGCACCGAGGAATCGCTGCGGGAGGCGTTCGCCGACATCGGCCGGACCTCGGAAGAGACGATGAACGAGCTGCGGATCATGACCGCGGCCCTGCGCGATGAGATCGACCGGCGCAAGGCGGCCGAGGAGGAGCTGCGCAAAGTCAGCGCGCGGCTGGCCGCACCGCCGCCGGCTCCTCCTCCATCTTCAATTGCAGAAGTCGAAGAGATCACCGTCAGCGCGCCGCCGCCGCGGAAATGGAAATCGTTTGCCGAAACGGCGCCCGCCGAGGTCTTGCGGCAGTGCGCGGAAGGGGAGCGCAGCGGCACCCTGCTCGTCCGCCACGACGGCCAGGGGAGCGACGGCCGCGAGAAAGAGATCTTCTTCGAGAACGGGCGGCTCTTCTCCTGCGCCTCGAACGACCCGTCGAAGTTCCTCGCCGAGCGGATGGTTGCCGCGGGGACGATCACGGAGGTGCAGCGGCAGAAGGCGCTGGAGATCAAGCAGGCTTCGCAGCTCGCCCTCGGCCGGATCCTGCTGATTCTCGGCGCGATCGACGAGACCCAGCTCGTCGCCGCGATGCGCCGGAAGCTCGACGACGAGATCGGCGAGCTGCTGGGCTGGAGCGACGGGCGCTACGTCTTCGTGGAGGGGGAGGTGCCGTCGCTGCAGCTCGTCCCGCTGCGTGTCGACGTGGATGTCTTTCTCGCGCCGCAGGTGGTC
Organism: Thermoanaerobaculia bacterium; assembly: GCA_035629865.1. Lineage (GTDB taxonomy): Bacteria > Acidobacteriota > Thermoanaerobaculia > Gp7-AA8 > Gp7-AA8 > QHVT01. Next base: position 7,551 of record DASPHC010000007.1, read on the forward strand.
TACATCGCCTCGACGAAGTCGGGGAAGGTGCACAACCTCGGCTGCATGAGCGCAAAGCGGATCAGCGCCGCCGCCCGCGTCGAGGTAAAGACGACGGACGGTTTCGAGCTCTGCCGGCAGTGCTTCCGCTAGGGTTCCGCTAGAATCGCCGTATGCCGTACAAACTGCTGGCCGTCACCCTCGCGCTCATCGTCTGTGCGCCGCTGTTCGCGCAGGACGTGCCGCCGCCCCCCGAGGAGGCGAATGTTTCGAAGGATGCGTGGGCGTGGAGCCATCGGGTGGAGTTGCGGGGGAATTACCGGTGGTCGGAGGATGAGTTCATTCCGAATCCGTTCTTCGATGACGACGATCCGGCTACGCCACCGGAGATCTTCCTCCGGACGCCCGATCCCGGCAGCCACGTCGACCTGAACGTCGCCGAGGTGCAGCTCGACGTCTTCTACGGCGAGTGGTTCCAGGCGCGGGCGAAGATCCACGCACAGGGGATGCACCGGCGCAATCCGACGTCGACGGACAAGCAGGTGGATGCCGACGAGCTGTTCGTGCGGATCGGGCAGAAGCCCGAGTTTCTCGATCGTCCCGCCGGGACGTCGTTCTTCCTGCAGGCGGGAAAGTTCCCGAAGATGGAGCGCCAGCCGGTGCGGCTGCTGGAGAGCTACGGACTGGCGGCGACGTCATTCAACCGTTTCGAAGACATCCAGTTGCTCGCCGGCGGTACGGTGGGGCGGAACTTCTACTGGCGTTTTCAGGCGGCGAACGGGAATCCGGTATTCCTGCGCGATCCCAACGCGCTCGCCGGCGACAACGGGACGCTGGACGAGAAATTCAACAACATAGGGGACTATCACTCCGGCTTTCCCATCATCTATCACGCCGAGACCGAGGATTACGTCTTCAACACCAGCCACGTGCAACTCGGCGAAGCCCTCGGCTATCGCTGGCAGCGCGACGACGGCACGCTCGGTTTCGACCTGATCGTTTTCCACTACGAGCGCGATCTGGCCGAGAAGGAGGAGCTGACCGGGACGATCTACGGCGGTGACATCGACCTGCTCGACGAGGGAGGCCCGGCTGGCTCGAATCCGGACAAGATCAATCATCTGCCGATCACCGGCTCCCGCAAGAAAGAAGAGATCGGCGCCCGCCTCTTCGCCGAGTGGCACAACGCGACGGTGATCGCGCAGTACACGGCGCAGGAACTGGCGGGACTGGAGCGGGAAGGGATGGAGCTCGAGCTCGGCTACCGCCTCCCTTGGCAGCTCGGTTGGATCGAGTCCATCCAGCCGGCCGTCCGCGCCAGCCGCCTCGACAACCACTTCGTCGGCGTCGGTCCCTTTCCCGCCCCGAGCCTCTTCTGGGACTGGAACAAGATCGATTTCGGTGTTCGCGTCGGTCTCCCCCGCGGCCTCGACGTCACCGCCGAATACACCGTCCACGACATGACCAGCCGCCGGCCCCTCGGGACGCGTGAGACGCTGGTTACGGTGCGGTGGCGGAGCTGAGCAGGATGCATTCAGAAGAGCGACGCAATCCCATCACGCTTTCTGCTGCCGTAGGCAGCTAAAGAACTGTAGACCCGGCCTTTAGGCCGGGTAAAGCGTGATGGATTTTCCGAGCCCGCGGAGCGGGCGACAGACGAGAATCGTGCCGACGGTCTTTTCTGCCGCCCGCTCCGCGGGCTCACTTGGCGGGTGCTCGTAGTACCCGGCCTAAAGGCCGGGCCTACAGATCTTTAGCTGCCTACGGCAGCAGCGGAGATTCATTGGTTTCTGAATGCGTCCTGCTAACTAACTCCCCCGGCACGCCTCCTGCTCCTTCCCTTCCCGGAGGTCAAGGCATGCGCAATGAGATGATTGGTGCGATCGTGCGGCGGGCGATCGAGCATCCGGAGTTTTGCCGGAGGTTGATCGACAGCCCCCAGGACGCGCTGCAGTCCCATGGGTTCGCGCTGGAGTCGGAGGACATGGCGGAGATCGAGAAGATCCGCACGACCCTCGGCGAGGCAGGGGAGGACGTCGAGCAGCGCCTGATCGGGATCGCCGAGCAGTATGGCGTGAACCCCCGTCCCAACGAATAGCGCGAACGCTTCCTGGAAACATTTCGAAAACGGGCCGGCGAGCCTCTCGCCGGCCCGTTTCTTTTTGCGCGCTGGTCCGTCTCAGCGATAGGAATTTGCCTCAGCGGGGTCCGGTTCGAATCGCTGCCAAACCGGCGCCGCGCGGGCAACTCGCGGAAGCATCAACACTTACTAGCGAAACGAGGCATCTTCACGGATGAGCAGTCTCTCCCCGAAACGGCTGTTTCTGTGCGTCCTTGCACTGCTGTCGGCCACCAGCGCCTTTGCCAGCTTTCCCTCCGCCCGCTCGCTCGCACGCATGGCGTACGACGAACGCGAGGAAGTCACCATCCTCTTCGGAGGCCGGGGTACCGTCGATGCCGCGACCACCAGCGGCCTTCACGCCAGTGACGAAACGTGGTTCTGGAACGGCGGCCGCTGGCTGCAGCAGTATCCCGCGACCAAGCCGCCGGCCCGCTCGGCCCACAACATGGTCTACGACTCGAAGAACGGGCGCGTGGTCATGTTCGGAGGCCGCGTCGAGGCTGCCGAGCGCGCCGCCGACGCCACCTTCCTGAACGACCTCTGGGCCTACGAGAACGGAAACTGGATCGCGATCGACGGGAGCGCTTCCGAGCGTCCGGCGCCGCGCCAGAACGCCGGGATGGCGTACGACCGGGCTCGCGACCGCTTTGTCGTCTACGGCGGCAGCCGCCTCACCGCGGACGGCGTGACGCTCGAGAACCTCTTCGACACCTGGGAGTTCGACGGCACGAACTGGACGAAAGTCTCCGACGCACCGGAAGTCCTCAAGCCGCTGCTCGCCTACGACATCAACGCCGGCATCACCTACATGATCGCCCTCAGCAGCAGCACCACCGGCGAGAGCCGGCTCATGTACCGCTACGACGCCGCGGCCCATGCCTGGGTCGCGCTCGCGCCGACGGCGATGCCGACGTGCGTCAACGAAGGCTACCTGATCTACCGCCACCACACGCAGAAGCTGCTGTTCCTCGGCGGTCTCTGCACCTCCGGCACGCCGAACGCCGAGGAGGCGTGGGAGTACGACCGCGCCGCCAACACCTGGACCAAGACCACCACCAACGCCATCAACCGCGGTGTGGCGCAGGCCGTGTCCTACGACACGGTCGGCGGTACCGTCGTCCAGTTCGGCGGCACCGTCAGCTTCGCCGGCGGGCAGACCTCCATCACGACGTTGCTCAAGCCGACGAATCAGTTCGCGAGCCCCAATCTGACCCTGCGGCCGACGCCGCGGTCGCTGGCCGGCTTCCAGTCGGATCCGGCGCGCGGCACCATCTGGCTCTACGGCGGCCTCGACGAGTCGACCGAGTTCTACAACGGCGACTTCTGGTCGTATCGCGCCGGCGCCTGGAGCCGCGTCAGCACCACCGGCGGCCCCACCTCCGGCTGCCAGACTCCGCTCGCCGCGTTCGATTCCGATCGCGCGAAGCTGGTGGTGGTCTGCAGCGGCACCGACGTCCACGAGTGGGACGGGACGGAGTGGAAGTCGTTCACCACCCTGAGCAAGGAGCCCTCGGCGCGCTTCTACGGCGGGCTGGCCTACGATCCGAACCTCAAGAAGACCATCCTCTTCGGCGGCTACGCCTTGTCGAACTACCGCCACGACACCTGGACCTGGAACGGGACCGAATGGGCCGAGCTGGACATCCGGAACAATCAGCGTCCGCCGCATCGCGGTCTCTTCGCCATGTGGTACGACCCGCTGCAGAAGAAGGTCCTCCTCTACGGTGGCCTCGGCCGCGGCAGCGTGAACGAGAGGATCACCCGCTACTCCGACATGTGGTCGTTCAACGGGACGGCCTGGACCAAGATCGAGACCACCACCCCGGGTACGCGTTTCGGCCCGCAGATCGCCGTCAATCCGACCACCGGCAAGCTCCTTCTCTTCGGCGGCCTCCGGGCGGAGACGATCGACGAGGATTCGATCCGCCAGTTCTTCGACAACGACACCTGGGAGTGGGACGGCGCGGCCGGCAAGTGGACCGAGCTCGATCCCGCGACGCTCCCCGACCCGCGCGAGAACGGCTCGATGACCTGGGACCCGGTCACCGGCCAGCTGGTGATGTTCGGCGGCTACGCCAACGGCTTCTTCCGCTCCGACATCTGGGCCTGGAACGGCACCAACTGGGTCGTCCGTCCGGAGCCGAGCGGCCGAGGCCGCAGCGTCCGGCACTAGAGGGGCGGACGCATTCAGAAACCAACGTAACTCCCCGGCCTCTCTGCTGCCGTAGGCAGCTAAAGATCTGTAGGCCCGGCCTTTAGGCCGGGTAAAGCGTGGATGGATCGTCGAGCCCGCGTAGCGGGCGACAGACGAGAAACGTGCGGCCATCTTTCCTGCCGCCCGCTACGCGGACTCACTTTTGCGGTGCGCGTTGTACCCGGCCTGAAGGCCGGGCCTACAGTTCTTTTGCTGCCTACGGCAGCAGAGGGCCTGGGGTGTTACGTTGGTCCCCTGAATGCGCCCTGCTCAGCAAGTCACAAGGAACCAGCAACCAGGAACCAGCAACACGCAGCAGGGTGATCGCGTCGTCGCCGGGAGTTTGGTGCTAGCCTTACGATTCTTATGGCTGAATCACTCATTGCCCAACCGCAGGGCACCCTGAGTCCCGCGCTGTTGCGCCGCAGTCTGTCGGACGTGTACGAGCTGGCGCACGGGGTCGACCAAGTGGCGATCGAGGAGCGGGCGGCGTCGCTCGCCAAGCGCTCTCTGAAGAAGGAGTCGAAGGTCTGGGGGCTGAAGCTGGCCATCAGCATGATCGACCTCACCACGCTCGAGGGGAAGGACACGCGCGGCAAGGTGCTGGCGCTCTGCCAGAAGGCGATCCGTCCCGATCCTTCCGACCCCACGGTGCCGCACGTCGCGGCGGTCTGCGTCTACCCGACCATGGTGCCGTTCGTGAAGAAGGCACTGGCGGGGACGAACATCAATACTGCCTCCGTGGCCACCGGCTTCCCGAGCGGGCAGACGTTCACTTCGATCAAGGTGCAGGAGACGCGCGACACCGTGGCCGCCGGCGCCGACGAGATCGACATGGTGATCGACCGCGGCGCGTTCCTCTCGGGCAACTACCAGAAGGTGTTCGACGAAGTCGCCGAGGTGAAGGAAGCGTGCGGCCCCGCCCACCTGAAAGTCATCCTCGAGACCGGCGAGCTGGCGAACTACGACCAGGTGCGCCTGGCGTCGCTCATCTCCATGTACGCCGGGGCGGATTTCATCAAGACCTCCACCGGCAAGGTCGGCGTCAACGCCACGCTGCCGGTGACCCTGGTGATGTTCGAGGCCATCCGCGACTTCTACCATGCGACCGGCAAGAAGATCGGGATGAAGCCGGCCGGCGGGATCTCGAACGCCAAGCTCGCCCTCGCATACCTCGTCCTGCTCTACGAAACCCTCGGTCCCGAATGGATGAACCCCGACATGTTCCGCCTCGGGGCGTCGTCGCTGCTCAACGACATCCTGATGCAGCTCCGGAAGGAGCGGACCGGGGCGTACCAGTCGGGTGATTACTTCACCATGGATTAGAAAGCGAAATGCAGAATGCAAAATGCAGAATGCAAAATGGAAAAGAGGCGAGCACGCGTTTTCCATTTTGCATTTTGCATTCTGCATTTTGCATTCAGGTTTGAAGACCAATGACTACCGAAATCGAAACCCGCGACCGCCTCACGCCCGGCCCCGCCAGCTCCTCCGTCCTCTGGGAGTACGCGCCGTCGCTGGAGTCGACCGACCACGTCAAGATCCAGCCGCGCTATGAGCTCTTCATCGGCGGCAAATTCGTGCAGCCGCATTCGAAGAAGTACTTCGAGACGCTGAGTCCGGCCACCGAGGAAACGCTGGCGGAGATCGCCGAGGCGGATGCGGTCGACGTCGACAACGCCGTTCGTGCGGCGCGGCAGGCCTACGACAAGGTGTGGCGGAAGATCTCGCCGTCCGAGCGCTCCAAGTACATCTTCCGCATCGCCCGGCTGATCCAGGAGAAATCGCGCGCGCTGGCGGTGGTCGAGACGATGAACGGCGGCAAGCCGATCAAAGAGTCGCGCGACATCGACGTCCCGCTCGCGGCCGCGCACTTTTTCTATTACGCCGGCTGGGCCGACAAGCTCGAGTACGCGTTCCCGAACCGGGTCGTCACGCCGGTCGGCGTCGCCGGGCAGATCATCCCCTGGAACTTCCCGCTCCTGATGGCGGCCTGGAAGATCGCTCCCGCGCTCGCGGCCGGCAACACGGTCGTCCTCAAGCCGGCCGAGACGACGCCGATCACGGCGATGATGCTGGCGGAGATCATCCAGGAGGCGGAACTGCCGCCGGGCGTCGTGAACATCATCACCGGCGCCGGCGCCACCGGGGCCGCGCTGGTCGCGCACGAAGACGTCGACAAGATCGCGTTCACCGGGTCGACCGAGGTCGGCAAGCGGATCCAGCGCGCCATCTCCGGGTCGAAGAAGAAACTCACCCTGGAGCTCGGCGGCAAGGCCCCGAACATCGTCTTCGAGGATGCGCCGATCGACCAGGCGGTCGAGGGGATCATCAACGGCATCTACTTCAACCAGGGGCACGTCTGCTGCGCAGGATCGCGGCTGTTCGTGCAGGAGTCGATCGTCGAGCCGGTCCTCCGGAAGCTGCGCGACCGCATCCAGACCCTCCGGGTCGGCAATCCGCTCGACAAGAACACCGACGTCGGGGCCATCAACTCGGCGGCCCAGCTCGAGAAGATCCGCGAGCTGGTCGAGTGCGGCGTCGACGAAGGGGCGGAGATGTTCCAGTCCGCCTGCGCCCTTCCGGCTCGCGGCTACTGGTTCGCGCCGACGTTCTTCACCGGCGTCTCCCAGTCGTCGCGCATCGCCCAGGAAGAGATCTTCGGGCCGGTGCTCTCGGTCCTGACGTTCCGGACGCCCGAGGAGGCGCTGGAGAAGGCGAACAACACCCCGTACGGCCTCAGCGCCGGCATCTGGACGGAGAAAGGCTCGCGCATCCTCAAGATGGCGTCGAAGCTCCGCGCCGGCGTCATCTGGGCCAACACCTACAACAAGTTCGACCCCACCAGCCCCTTCGGTGGATACAAGGAATCCGGCTTCGGACGTGAGGGCGGATTGCACGGGCTGGGCGCGTACGTGAATCTCTCGTGATGAACCCGAGGAACGAACAAGTGGCTCGACTGAACGTACGCAAGACCTACAAGCTCTACATCAACGGCGAGTTCCCGCGCACGGAGTCGGGCCGTTTTTACGAAGTGCGCGGCAAGGGGGGAGAGTTGCTCGCGAACGCCTGCCGCGGCTCGAGGAAAGACTTGCGCAACGCCGTCGTCGCCGCCCGGAAGGCGCAGGGCGGCTGGGCCGGAAAGACCGCCTACAACCGCGGCCAGATCCTCTACCGCATCGCCGAAGTCTGCGAATCGCGGGCAGGGGAGCTGATCGACGAGCTGCGCCGGCAGGGCTCCGGCGCCGCCGAGGCGAAGCGCGAGGTCGAGGCCGTCATCGACCGCTGGGTCTACTACGCCGGTTGGAGCGACAAGTACATCCAGCTCTTCGGCTCCGTGAACCCCGTCGCCGGCCCGTACTTTAACTTCACCTTCCCCGAGCCGACCGGAGTCGTCGGCGTCATCGCCCCGGAGGAGCCGGCCCTGCTGGGCCTCGTCAGCCGCATCGCCCCGGTGATCGTCGGCGGCAACACCGTCGTCGCCATGACCTCGGAGAAGCAGCCCCTGGCCGCCATCACCCTCGCCGAAGTCTTCGAAAACTCCGACGTCCCCGCGGGCGTCATCAACCTCATCTCCGGCCTCAAGAGCGAGCTCGTCTCCTGGCTCGCCGCCCACATGGACGTCAACGCCCTCGACACCACCGGCGTCCCGGCCGAGGCAATCGCCGCCACCCAGAAAGCGGCCGCCGAGAACGTGAAGAGAGTGGTCCACTTCGACCCCGCCCTCGGCTGGGACGATCAGCGCCGCTCCCAGGGCCCCTACGCGATCTTCGACTTCCAGGAGAGCAAGACGGTCTGGCACCCGATGGGGATGTAGCCGGCGCGCAGCGCGGTGGCGGATCCCGGAGGTTGGTGGCCAGTGTCGCGGTGAGGTTATCCGTTGTCCGTTGTCCGTTATCCGTTGTCTGCCATTGCCATTTCTCGCCTGGACGGCACTCGCGGGAAGCTCAACCGAAGCCTACGACTGGCAGATCACGGACAACCGACAACGTTGACGGCAACCGGACACCGTCTTTCGGGAACACGGGAGCCGCCGAAGGCGGCGAAAGATCTGTAGACCTGGCCTTCAGGCCGGGTTCAACAGGCGCCCACCAGGCAAGCCCGCGTTAGCGGGCGACAGAAAAGAACGTCGGTGTCACCACCCTCCATCGTCGATGTGAACCGTCATCTCCATCGAAATCAAACGACATCGCCACGAGATCAAACGACATCGCCACGAGATCAAACGACGTTGCAACGAGATCAAACGACGTTGCCACGAGATCAAGCGACGTTGCACCGAGATCAAGCGACGTTGCACCGAGATCAAACGACGTTGCACCGAGATCAAGCGACGTTGCAACGAGATCAGACGACGTTGCACCGAGATCAGACGTCATCTCTTTGAGAGCACAAGTCGTCTCGTTGCAACCACAAGTCGTTTCGTTTCAACCAGAAGTCGTCTCGTTGCAACTACAAGTCGTTTCGTTTCAACCGCGTGTCGTCTCGTTGCAACCGCGCGTTGTCTCGTTGCGACCGCGCGTAGTTTCGTTGCAACCCCGCGTCGTCTCATTGCGATCACACGTAATCTCGCCGAGATCAAAACTCGTTTCGTCCACGAACCTGAACCGAAGCCGAGGCCTGACCGATAACGGACAACGGACAACGGATAACGTTCGATGCCAACCGGACACCGATCACCGACACCGTACTTGCAAGTCTTTCCGTTTTGCCGCCCTGATGGTATTCATGGTCCATCCCGGCCATGGCCAAGGTCTTCATCAGCTACAGCCACGACTCGGCGGAGCATAGCGAGCGCGTGCTCAGGTTCGCCGACGCGCTGCGCCGCCTCGGCGTCGACGCGGAGCTCGATCAGTATCACGTACGCCCGCTGCAGGGCTGGACGGCATGGTGCGAAGAGCAGTTGCGCCCCGAGGTCTCGAGCCACGTGCTGATGATTTGCACGAAGACGTATCACGATCGTGTCCGGAACCAGGTGCCGGCGGACGAGGGGCGCGGCGTGTGGTGGGAAGGGCGGATCATCCACAATTACATCTACGGTGCGAAGTACAACGAGCGGTTCATCCCGGTGCTTTTCGACGGTGCGACGACGGAGTACATCCCCATCGGGATCCGCAACGATGCGCACTACGGGATCTCGCGGTTCGACCTCATCGATCCCGGATACGAAGCGCTCTATCGCGATCTGACCGGACAACCCTCCGGCACGAAGCCCGATCTCGGTACCATCGTGTCGCTCCCGGCGCGGCCGGCGCTGACGACGTTCGTTCCAGCGATGATCGCGGTTTCACGACTGCCCTCGGCGCCGCTCCTCATCGGCCGCGAGCGCGAGCTGGCCATGCTCGATGCGGCATGGAGCGGCGACACGAAAAAGAACGTCGTGACGATCGTCGCCTTCGGCGGCGTCGGAAAGTCGACGCTCGCCGCGCACTGGGCGGCGACGAAGATGAACGACATCGAGCGCTACTTCGACTGGTCGTTCTATCGCCAGGGGAGCAGCGATGTCTTCCTGAAGACGGCGCTCGAGTTCTTCGGCGATGCCGAGCTGGCTGCGAGCGCGGCGGACGGCTGGACGAAGGGCGAGCGACTCGCGCAACTCGTCGCGCAGCACCGGACGCTGCTGATCCTCGACGGCCTGGAGCCGCTGCAGGATGCGAAGACGGGCGAGCTGCGCGATCCGGCGCTCACGTCGTTGCTGCGCGGCCTGGCCGCGCGCAACCGCGGGCTCTGTGTCGTCACCACGCGACAGGAGATCCCCGATCTCGACACCTTCCGAAACACGACCGCCCCGCAGTGGAAACTCGCCTATCTCTCGAAGGAAGCGGGAGCGAGCCTGCTCGAGAACCTCGGCGTCCGAGGGACTGCGACCGAGCGCGAGACGCTCGCC
>DASPHC010000008.1:0-8841 GCA_035629865.1 Thermoanaerobaculia bacterium
CCGGGGGGGTGGGGGTGGGATGAGCGTGCATCGTTCCCCCTCCCGCCCAGGTCCTTCGCCGCCGTGCTTCCCACTCCGTAGGAAGATGCCTGCGGCTCAGGATGACAATTGAAAACCGACAACAAGATCAGCGCCTGTACGTCACCCGCAGTTGCCCGTCATCCACCTTCCCCGACTTGGCCATCTTCTCGAACGCGGCCATGTCGTACTCCCACACCAGCGTGTTTCCCTCGCGGCGGGTGGCGTTGTGCGAGACGACGGTGAACGGGGCGGTGATGCGATACGACACGCGCATCTTGCCGAAGGCGTCGCGGACCAGCTTCTCCGTCGCGGCGTCGAGCTTCGGGGCGTCGGCGGCCTGCTCCTTCACCGACTCCGCCGGGTTCTGGGGCTTGGAGCGGATGGTGATCGTGTCGCCCTTCTCGGAAAGCTCGAGCCCCTCGAACGGTGATTCCATGATGTTCTGCTTCGTCGGGTCGCCGCCGCCCTTCGACGGCAGTTTCACGCCGATCAGGCGGCTGATGCGGTCGAAGCCGAACTTGAAGTCGGTGGCGACGCCGAAGTCGCGCTCCACTGCTTTGTAGTCGAGCAGTTTGACTCCCTCGGGGAGTCCTTTCTCGATGTCCGCGCGCGAGGTCTCCTTCTCGTCCGTCTTCTTCGTCGCCGACTTTTTGAAGTCCGCCTTCGCCCTGGCCAGCTCCTCGGCGGTGACGGGACCCTTCTTCCCTTCCATCTCCTTCGCGAACTGCGCCATCACCACCACCATCGGCTCGAGGTCGACGCCGAGGTGAAAGTCCGCGGTTCCGGAGAGGTCTTTCTGAAGGTTGATCGACTGGTCGATCTCGAAACAACCGGCCAGCAACAACATCGACGCGACAGCGACAAGGCGTTTCATCATTTCACCACCAGGTTCACCAGTTTTCCGGGGACATAGATCTGCTTCACGATTTGCTTGTCCGTAACCCACGCGCGGATCTTCTCATTCGCGAACACCGCCTCGAACACCGTCGCCTCGACTGCCGGTGCCGGCACTTCCACCTGCCCGCGCAGCTTCCCGTTCACCTGCACCGCGATCGTGACCGAGTCCTCCTGCATCAGCGCCCGGTCCGCCACCGGCCACTGCGTCGTCAGGACGAACGCCTCGTTCCCGAGCATCTCCCAAAGCTCCTCGGTGGCATGCGGCGCAAACGGATGGAGGAGCTTGAGCAACGCTTCATACGCTTCCCGCAGCTCCCCGCCACCACCTGCGTTCACCGCCTCACCCAGCGTGTTCGAAAACTCCATCAACGCCGAGATCGCAGTATTGAACTCGAACCTCTCCATGCGACCGGTAACGGCGTCGATGGTCTGATGCATCTTGCGAACGACCGCAGCCGGCGCCTCCCCTCGGCCCTCGGCCCTCGGCCCTCGGCCCTCAGCAAGCGCCACCCCCATATGCCACACCCGCCCCAGAAATCGATAAGCCCCGATCACCCCCTCATCCGACCAGGCCGCTTCCTTTTCCGGCGGAGCGATGAAGAGCGTGTACACCCGCTCCGTATCGGCCCCAAACTTCGCGATCAGCTCGTCCGGCGGCACCACGTTGAGGCGCGACTTCGACATCTTCGTCACCTCCGCGGTCAGCGGCTCCTCCCCGCGGAACGGCTTCCCGTCCCGCCATTCCACCTCTCTGGGCGAAACCCAGGAGCCGCTCGCATCCTGGTACCCCTCCTTCGTGATCACCCCCTGATTGAAGAGCCGAGTGAACGGCTCCTCGAAATTCAGGAGACCCATGTCGTGCAGCGTGCAGGTGATGAAGCGCGCGTAGAGCAGGTGCAGGATGGCGTGCTCGATCCCGCCGATGTACTGGTCGACCGGCAGCCAGCGGTCCACCAGCGCCGAGTCGAAGATCTTCGTACTGTCGTCCGGCGTGATGAAGCGGAGGAAGTACCACGACGAATCAACGAACGTGTCCATCGTGTCCGTCTCACGGCGCGCCGGCGCATTGCACTGCGGGCAGGCGACGTTCACGAACGCCTCATGCTTCGCGAGAGGGTTGCCCTGGCGCCCCGTGAACGGCACGTCGAGCGGCAGCTCCACCGGCAACTGCTCCTCCGGCACCGGCACGAGGCCGCACTGCTCGCAGTAGATCATCGGGATCGGCGTCCCCCAGTAGCGCTGCCGCGAGATCAGCCAGTCGCGCAGGCGGTAGCGCACGGTCCCCTTCCCGATCCCCTTCTCCTCGATGATCTCGATGATCTTCTCGATCGCCTTCGGCACCGTCAGTTCGGTGATCGGCCCCGAGTCGACGCTCACCCCCGTCTCGTCCTTGAACGTGAAGGCCTCGGCGAGATCATTCACGTCCAGCCACACACCCGACGCCGGCCCAACCACGATGCGCATCGGCAGCCCGTACTGCTTCGCGAACTCGAAATCGCGCTGATCGTGCGCAGGGACCGACATGATCGCCCCCGTGCCGTATTGCGGCAGCACGAAGTTGCCGAGCCAGATCGGGATCTCGGTCTCGGTGAACGGATTGACCGCGTACTTGCCGGTGAACCGCCCTTCCTTCCCGCTCTCCTGCCGCTCCAGCGCCGACTGATTGCGGACCGTCGTGATCCACCCCTCGATCTCCTCCCGGTCCGGATGATCGCCGATCAGCACCGGCACGTCCGGATGCTCCGGAGCGAGCACCATGAACGTCGCCCCGTAGATCGTATCGGGCCGCGTGGTGAAGACCCGGAGCGCCTTCCCGAGCACCGGCACCTGGAAATCGACATCCGCCCCGAGCGACTTGCCGATCCAGTTCCGCTGCATCAGCTTCACCTTCTCCGGCCAGTGCTCCAGCGTATCCAGCCCGGCGTCCAGCCGGTCGGCATAGTCGGTGATCTTCAGGAACCACTGCGACAGCTCCCGCTGCTCCACCAGCGCCCGGCAACGCTCGCAGCGCCCGTCGACCACCTGCTCGTTCGCCAGCACCGTCTGATCCTGCGGACACCAGTTCACCGGTGCCGTCCCCCGGTACGCGAGGCCGCGCTTGTAGAGCTGGAGGAACAGCCACTGATTCCACTTGTAGTACTCCGGCTCGCAGGAAGCGATCTCCTTCGACCAGTCGTACAGAATCCCCCATCGCGCGAACTGCTTCTTCATCCGCTCGATGTTCGCCAGCGTCCACGGCCGCGGATGCGTCTGATTCTTGATCGCCGCATTCTCCGCCGGCAGCCCGAACGCATCCCACCCCATCGGATTCAGCGCCGCCCGCCCCTGCATCCGGAAGTAGCGGTATACCGCGTCGCCGAGGATGTAGTTGCGCCCGTGGCCGACATGCAGGTCGCCCGAGGGGTAGGGAAACATGTTCAGCATGTAGAGCTTGTCGCCGGGCGCGGTGACGTCGATCTCACTCACCCGGGCGTCCGCCCACTTCTTCTGCCACTTCGGTTCGATGTCGTTGGGGAGGTATTGCATAGGGAGGGGGAGTATAGCGGGGGTGTGCGTGCGCCCGGAGGCCCCCGGCGGCGAGACGCCGCCGCCGCCGGGACGGCGCCGGACCAGCCGGCGAAGACGCCGGCGCTCCATGCACGGACCGCACTCTTTCCAAGCGAAGCAGCGGTCTTCAGTGAAGCGGAGGCTACCCCTCTCCGTCATCCTGAGCGGCGGGTGGGTGGGTGTGAGGGAGCGAAAGGATCTGGGCGACGAAAAGTGAGATTCGTGCAACCTTGCCCTCGGCAGCAAGTGCTCATCGGATCACTTTTCGCCGTACCGATCCTTTCGCTCCCTCACACTCGCCCACCCGCCGCTCAGGATGACGGAGAGGGGAAGGTTTTGCTTCATTGAAGACCGTTGGGACTTTTAGTCCGGGCGGCGCTCGCCACGACTGGGGTCCGGCGCCGGGAGCGCCGACGTCCTCGTCGGCTGGTCCGGCGGCGTCCCGCCGGCGGCGGCGTCTCGCCGCCGGGGTTTGCCCCGCCATGGACCCACCGGGTAGGGAAACCCCCTCCCCGATCACTCCTTCATCAAACAGCCTCATCTCGCGAACGGGGACGGTTCTATGAAGCGCTATGTGTGGGGAGTGCTCTTTCTGGCGGTTGGTTTCCTGGCCGCAGGGTGCAAGTCGACCATGGGGACGGGGACGGCGGTGTTCTCCGGGTGGGTGGTGGATCAGGGGGGCGCCGGGATCGGGAATGCCCGCGTCGCGGTGAACGGGAAGGCGACGAAGAGTCGGCCCGACGGCGCGTTCGAGCTTTCCGTGCCGGGGGCGAAGAGCTACGTCCTCAACATCTCCCATCCCGGCTTTGCCGGCCTGTCGCAGCTCTCGCGGAAGGCGCTCACCAAACAGAGGTGGCGGCTGATCCGGGCGCAGGTCGAGACGGTCGATCCGGCCGGCGAGATCACGCTCAAAGACCGGCGCCCCGAGGTGGCGCGCATCGGGAGCACGCGGCTGACCATTCCGCCGAACTCCCTCGTCGATCCGCAGGGCAATCCTCCCGCCGGTCCGGTGCGGGCGGCCATCGCGACGCTCGACGTCGGCAACGGCGAGGGTCCGCGCGACTGGGCGGTGCGGTCGGATGACGGCACACGCGAGGGCTTCCTCGTCTCCTATGGCGCGGTCTTTGTCCAGTTCACGGACGCCACCGGAAGCGTCACCTATCAACTCAAGAGCGGCGCGGTGGGCCAGATCTCGCTGCCGGTCATCCCCGGGATGCGGCCGCATGCACCGGCCAATCCGCAGGCGCGCTTCTGGTACTACGACGAGAGCGACGGCTACTGGAAGCACAACGGCGACGCGACGTTCGACGCCGCGTCGAATGCGTACGTCGGGACCGTCAATCACCTTTCGTTCATCAATACCGACATCGCCAAGTTCGACGCGGCCTGCCTGAAGGTCACGCTCAGCGGCATCCCGGTCGGACACAAGCTGCGCATCCGCTATCACTCCGGAGGGACGCCGTTCGGGCAGACGCCGATCCTCCCCCTCGACGACGCCGACAACGCCGCCTACCGGCTCCCGGCAAACACGAACGTGCTGCTGGAGCTGATGGACGGGGTGACCGACGAGATCCTGAGCGACATGATCGTCGAAGACCCGGTCGGGAACCCGCTCGTCAACACCGTCGTGAACACCGGAACGGCCATCCCCGAGGGAGACGACCTCTGGCCCGATGAACCGTACACGCCGTGCCATGCGATCGTGATCAAACAGGGACTCCCCGAGGTTGAGATCCGCATCAACGAGCTCCCGGCGGACGCCTTCCCGCGCGACAACCCGACCGACGACTACATCACCTGGGCGCCCACGGTCAGCCGCGCGCGTCTCGTCACCCCCGGCGCGGACGTCGACATCGTCCTGACGAACGACACTCCCGGCATTCCCCTCGGCGGGGACGTGCTCTTCGCCGCACATGCGGAACCCTGGCCGGCCAACACCACCGCGACCGCGAACACGCTCGCGCTGACGCTCCCGGGCAGCGGCGCCTGGGTGCCGTTCGTGATCGCCGGCAAGCACGGGACACCGAGCACGAACGACAAGGACACGATCATCGAGGCGCACGTCGGCAATGCGGCCGGCCCGATCGCCGGGACCAAGGCGCTGATGGTGCGGGTGCGCAAGAACGCGAACAACCTGACGCCGGGCGAGCGGGCCCGCTTCCTCTTCGCCTGGCGGAAGTTCCGCAACCAGGGCGGCACGAACTACGTGCAATTCCAGGAGTTGCACCGCCTGGCGTCGCTGGCCGGCGACGAGGGACACATGCAGCCGGCGTTTCTGACGTGGCACCGGGCCATGCTCCTGCACGTCGAGCGCGAGTTGCAGAAGCTCGAGCCGACCGTCGCGCTCCACTACTGGGACTGGGACGCCGCTGCGCCGAATGTCTTCAGCGAGGACCTCATCGGCGCGCCGGGTGTGGGCGGCTTCCTGGCCGAGCCTGACTTCTCCCCCGCCAATCCGATGAACGGCTGGAACACCGACCTCCCCTTCAGCAGCGGCGAGCTGCGGCGCAGCACCATCGACCACACGGCCGATCCGGACGGGTACATGAAACCGCTGGACGACATGGTCGCGGAATGGAACGACTACGGCTTCTCTTCCTCCGACTTTTTCTTCACCGACTCGTTCTGCGACGACGTCGAGCGCTCGTCCCACAACAACGCCCACGGCTGGCCGTGCGGCGGCGGCAACCTCACCTACCCGAACCGCTCCGCGACCGACCCGCTCTTCTATCTGCTGCACTCACAGATCGACCGCGAGTACGCGTTCTGGCAGCGGGCGAAGGATGCCTTCGGCCTCCCCGTCGGCGACACGCTGACCTTCCCGTTCCCGCATCACTACGACAACAACGGCACCGCCGCGGCGCCGGGCCTCTTCATCCCCGATGCGGACCACCGGCAGAAAGGCGCGTTCCTCGACGACGGTCTCTGGCCGTGGGACGGGACGACCGGAGGCACTCCGTTCACGGTGGCGGAGCGTCCGCCGAACACGACTCCCGACCCGGCCGACGAGAACTCTCCGGACAGCGCGCCGGTCGTCCCCGGCACCGCCTTCCCGGCCTCGGTGATCCGCAATCTCTGGCCCGCCGTGCCGACGATTCCGCACAACGCCCACATGATCGATTACCTCGGCAGGTTCAAGCCGGCGGACGGGCTGGGCTTCTGCTATGACGACGTGCCGTACCAGGAGTAGGCGCATGCGATCCAAAGTGATGATTCGTCTGATCCCCCTCACCGTCATGGCGATCCTCTGCCTGAGCCTCGCCGCCCAGCCGGCGCGCCCGCAGCGCGGCTCCGAGCAGCAGCGCGCCGCCACGGCCACGTTCCTCGACCGGCAGCGGCCGGAAACCGAGCGCCTCCGCGCGGCAAGGCTCCTCGGCTGGCCGGAGAACAAGACCTTCCCGCTCCTCCTCGCCGTCGGTGCCGACCGCGCCGAGAGCGACGCCATCCGCTTCGCGGCGCTCTATCACCACCATCGTTTCAGCCGCGAGTGGCTCGACACGATCCTGAAGATCCTCGACGACCCGAACGACGGCGGCGCGGAGCTCGACGCGAAGCTCACCGAGGAGCTGAACCGGCGGATCACGTTCCGGCTCCCGCCGGAGGTGCGCCAGCGCATCCTGACCATCTGGCGCAAACTCCTCAAAGACCCGCGCGACCGGGTGCGCCTCGCCGCATTCCGCGCGCTGGCCGCAAACCACGACGCCGTCGCGGTGAATCAGCTCGACGAGAGCCTGCGCCGCGGAAGCGGGATCCCCATCCCGATCCCGGATGCGATCGAGCTGCTCGACCTGAACGGCCCGGTGAATCACATCACCGCACTCCGGCCGTTCCTGTCGCACCGCGATCCGGCGGTGCAGGGCCGCGCCGCACGCGCGCTCGCTCTCGATCCGGAGAGCCGGCCGCGGATCGTGGAACTAGCCACGAGCGCGAGCACCGCCGAGGAAGTCCGCCTCCACGCCCTCCGCGGACTGGCGCGCGAGGACCAGGGGTTCGCGGCGTACGCGCTGCCGCTCCTCGAGAACGTTCGCGAAGACGCCGACGTCCGCTTCGCCGCCATGAAGGCATTCGTAGGCCGGATGAACTACAACTCCGTCCCGGCCCGCGAGCAGATCCGCTTCGCGGAGGCGGTGGAACGGTTCGCGAAGGAACGGAATCTCCCGCCGAAGATCCTGAGGCAGACCGCGGAAACGCTGGTGTATCTGAAGCAGGGGTTTCCGGAGATTCAGAAACACTATGAGGGCAGGTAGGAAGATGAATGTGGCCCGGTCTTTTAGTCCGGGCTGGATGCTGGCGATCCTGCTGGTCATGACCCCTGCTGCCGTAGGCAGCTCAAGATCTGTAGGCCCGGCCTTCAGGCCGGGTAAAACGCGGGTCGATATGCGAGCCCGCGTAGCGGGCGACAGGCAAGAAACGCGCGGCCGGTCTTTTCTGTCGCCCGCTACGCGGGCTCACGTGGCGCACGCTGCTCATACCCGGCCTGAAGGCCGGGCCTACAGATCTTTCGCCGCCTTCGGCGGCTCCCGCGAGTTTCGCGACTCGCGCGGGGCCGAGCCTCAGAATGACAGTGTTGGCTCCGCCTCTTCCGATCAAAACCTCCGCTCAGCCCTCACCCTCCTCACCCACGCCGACGGCCACACCGACCACCTCCAACTCGCCGCCGCCCTCGACGCCCTCCGCGCCCTGCGTCACGACGCCGCCCCCGCCGCGGAGACGCTCAGCGCGCTCCTCCCCCACCGGTCGAGACTCTACGAAGACCGCGACAAGACCCTGGTCATCCGCCTGCGCTCCTACATCCTCGTCACGCTGAGCGAGATCGGCTATCCGGAGTCGGCCATGCCGGCGCTCTTCGACATCCTCGCCCACGTCGACGAACGGATGACCGCGCTCGAAGTCGGAGCCGCCGTCCGAGCCGCCGGTTCCCTCGGACCGCGCGGCCGCGAGCTGGCGTCGTACCTGCTCGACACGCTGGCCGACCGTTTCGCCGGCGAGGAGTTCTCGCTCGACCGCTACGACTCCGACTTTCCCCCCGCCGAGGCGACGACCGTGTACGTCGAGACCATCCGCGCCCTCGGCCGGATCTGCTCCGCGGAAGACGCCGGCATCCTGGCCGCCCTGAACCGCTTCGCCGCCACCCACCCGAGCCTCGCCCCCGAAGCGAGCCTGGCAACCCAACTCATCGCCGCCCGCGGAGAACGCCCGTGAAACTCCTCCTCGTCCTGATCCTCGCCGCCGCCCACCAGTTCCTCGGGGTTTCTCGGAGCTCCTCGGAGTCCCTCGGGGGCGCCGCCACCGCGCAAGCGGAAGAACACGATCACTGCGCTCCCACCCCCCCCGAGGAGCTCCGAGGAACCCGAGGAACCCCGAGGAACCAACCAC
>DASPHC010000009.1:0-46842 GCA_035629865.1 Thermoanaerobaculia bacterium
GGGTCACCCCACTGAGGCGCAACACTCGCTTCCAGCCGGGCGCCACCCTTTGCTGGACAGGACTTGGACCTGTCAGGTTCTCTTCGAAAGGTTTCGTCTTTCGACTTCCTCCTTCCCGAGGCTTCTTGTCGTACCGAAGGATCTGGGGGGCGGGGGCACGCAGCGCTCCCCCACCCGCCCAGGTCCTTCGCCGCCATGCGTTCCGCTTCGTAGGGAAATTTCTGTGGCTCAGGATGACAGAAAGAGGGAAAGAGGAGCGGCGCCGACAATTGAGATTGGCGCTCCCGTGAACGGGATTTCGCTCGATGAGCAGTCCTGACGCCCCGGCACAAAAGATCTCGGCGCCGGTACTGGGACCCGTGGTCACCGCTCCTGTAGATAAGATACGCCCGTGCGGTTGCGGAGGCAAGCTCGACGAGCCGTCAGAACAGCGACGTCTGCGGGCCGAGCGACGCAGGGTCGACCGGTTGCTGCCCGAGCAGGGGCTGCATCTCGCGCGCGTTCGCGGGGCTGTGCCCCGCGAAGTGGTTGTTGAAGAAGCCGTACACGTCCCTCGTGTGCGCGACGAGCCTCAGCACCTCAGCCCAGGCGCGGATCTCTTCCGAGCGGTCGAACTGGAGGCGGGAGTAGTCGGTGATCTCACGGTCGGGACCCATCCAGCGCACGTAGTGAAAGTCCGCCGTCGGACGCCCGGCCAGCTCCATCATGGTCTCGCGCGGGATCCAGCGGGCGTCACTCAGCGCCAGGGCGGTACCCTGCGCGGTGAGCAGCTCCAGGAGTCTCGGCAGCGTCTCCGGGCGCATCCAGCGGCGGTCGCGCAACTCGACGGCGAAGCGCAGGTCGCGCGGCAGGCGGGGGAGGAAATCCTCCAGTGCCGGCAGTTCGGCCGGCGCGAAGTCGGGACCCATCTGCAGCAGGATCGGCCCGAGCTTCGGTCCCAGCTCCCATGCCCGGTCGAGGAACGCCCGCACGAGATCGTCCGCGTTGCGCAGACGCAGCTCGTGTGTCACTTCTTTCGGCATCTTGAGCGCGAAGGTGAAGTCCGGCGGCGTACGCTGCGCCCATCCGCGCATCGCCCTCGCGTCGGGGATGGCGTAGAAGGTGGAGTCGACCTCCACGGCACGGAACGCCCGCGCGTACGTCGAGAGAAACTCGGCGGGCCGCGTCCCCCGCGGATAGAACGGCCCCACCCACGCCGCGTAGTTCCAGCCCTGGGTGGCGATGAGAATCCGTCCGCTCACGCTCCGTCAGTCCACACGATAGATGTCGATCGAGCCCCCCACCGTGCGCACATAGTGCGCTTTCGAAAGGGCAAGATAGGTATCGTAGTTCATCCGCGCGCGAGGGTGGAAGCTGAGCCGGTAAAAGTGGCGGCTGACGGCAAACCACCCTTGCGGGAGCGGCTGCGGGCGGAGAGCGCTCCAGCGTTCGCCGCGGGGACCGAGCTCGCGCTCGACGTTGCCGGCACCGAAGTAGTGCACACGGAGACGTTGGACGTTGTTCTGCTCGGCCCACCGGCGGAGGCGGACGAGGTCCTGCCCCCAGTCGAGGTTCGAGTCGATCAGCACGCGGTCAGCATTGCGGTGGCTGCCGATCAGCGGGTTGAAGTAGCTGATGTAGGACGGGTAGGCGAAGAGACCGGTGAGGGCGTGGGCGAAGACGAGCAGCGCGCCGAGGAAGCGAAGGCGGAGTCGTGCATCCGCAAGGGAGATGGCCACGGCGGCGTAGAGGAAGGGATAGATCGGGAGGATATGGCGGATCCCGAGGTTGAGGCTGGAGAACGCCGACACGAGCAGGAAGAGTGCCGCGAACAGCAGCAGCGCAAAGATTTCGAAGCTTCGCGTGCGGATCAGGCAGAAGAGCAGCAGCGCCGCGAGCGGCGTCTTCACCGCGATGGCGACTAGGTAGTAATGCGGCCAGCCGTCCGCGGAGAACTCGCCGAGGAGGAACTGCGGGAGGACGTGCCGCTCGGCGTAGAAGGCGCGGACGGCCTGCACTTCGTTGAGGAGCTCGCGGAATGGGAACGTGGGATCGAACGCGCGCCCGAGGGCCATGTAGATGGCGCAGAAAACGAGGAGTGAGGTGGCGGCTGCGATGAGCAGCGAGATCCATCGATCACGCCCACGCTGCGTCTCCCCTACCACCCACATCCCTCCCTCGCCACTCGGGACGACATCGATCACCGCGGTCCTATCGGTCCTCTCAGTCCTGTTTGTCCTATTGGTCCTGTAAACCCACGCCCCCAGCACCACCCCAAACCACGGCACCAGAATCACCCCCGAAACCTTCGACGCAATCGCACACGCGACCGCCACCCCCAGCGCAAGCGCCACCCCGCGCGACGGCTTCCGCAGCAGCCGCAGAAACAGCGCACACGCGACGAAGACGAAGAACGTCAGACCCATGTCCACCGTCGCCAGACGCCCGTGCGCCAGCAGCGTCGGACAGAACCCGGCGAGGATGAACGCGCCCAGCCCCCAGAACACGCTCCCCGTCACATCGCGCACGAACCAGAACACCGCGACGCCGAGGCAGAGAAACAGCACGATCACCGGCAGCCGCGCCAGCGTCAGCACCCGCTGGGCGTCATACCCGGAGCGGTAGAGCAGGATGTGCCCCGCCACCCACGGCCGGTTCCCGAACTGCCGCCACTCATCGGAAACGCGGTACCCGCCCACAGCCAGCGGAAACGCCGCAATCGCCTCCGTCAGCGGCGCCTGGGTCCTGTAGAAATCGAGCCGCCCTTCGCGCAGCTTGATCAGGCCACTGGCGATGTGCGCCGCCTCGTCGGCCGTCGCCGAGTCGTGGCGCATGCTCCCGGCCGCGAGAGCGAGGACCACCGCGCCCAGCGCTGCCAGCATCGGCAGCGCCAGGCTCCGGAGGCGCATCGAGACTACAAGTTCACCCACACCGATTTGGTCTGCGTGTACTTCTCCAGCGCATCCCGTCCCTGGTCGCGTCCGAAGCCTGACTCCTTGAAGCCGCCGAACGGCAGGGCCGGGTCGTAGAGGTTGTAGGTGTTCACCCAGACCGTGCCGGCCTTGATGGAACGGGCGATCCGGTGGGCCTTCGAGACGTCCTTCGTCCAGACCGCCGCCGCGAGTCCATAGACCGTCGCATTGGCTTTCGCCACGGCATCCTCCGCGTCCTTGAAGCGGATCGTCGCCAGCACCGGCCCGAAGATCTCTTCCTTCGCGATCCGGTGCTCCGGCTGCACGTCGTCGAAGATCGTCGGCTGGAGGAAATAGCCCTTGCCGGTCCCGATATCGGCCCGCTCGCCGCCGGTGAGCAGCTTCGCCCCCTCGCTCTTGCCAGCCTCGATATACGAGAGCACCGACTCCATCTGCTCTTTGGAGACAATCGCGCCGAGACGCGTCTTCGGGTGGAGCGGATCGCCGGCCACCATCTTCGAGGCGCGGTCAGAGACCTTCGCCATCAACTCCTCGTGCGCCCCTTCCTCGACCAGCAGCCGCGAGCCGGCCGCGCAGACTTCGCCCTTGCCGTAGAAGATCGCGTTCAGCGCACCGCGCGCGGCGGCATCGAGGTCGGCATCGGCGAAGACGATGTTCGGCGACTTGCCGCCCAGCTCCAGCGACACCTTCTTGAGCGTCTTCGCCGCGCGCGCCATCAGCCCCTTCCCCACCTCCGTCGACCCGGTGAAAGCGATCGCGTCGATGCCCGGATGGTCGACGATCGCGTTCCCGACCACGCTCCCGCGGCCCGGGATGACGTTCAGCACCCCCGCCGGCAGGCCGCACTCGCGCGCATACTCGGCAAACTTCAGCAGCGACAGCGACGTATTCGACGCCGGCTTGGAGATGATCGTGTTGCCGCACGCCAGCGCCGGGGCGATCTTCCAGACCGCCATCATCAGCGGAAAGTTCCACGGCGTGATCGCGCCGACGACGCCGATCGGCTCGCGCAGCGTGTAGGTGAAGGCGTTGTCGGCCACGGGAATCGTCTCCCCGGTATTCTTCCCCGACCAGCCGGCGAAGTAATACAGACACTCCGCCGCCGACGGCGTATCGACGAATTGCGACTCGAAGATCGGCTTCCCGTTGTCGATCGTCTCGATCCGCCCGATCTCCCCCGCCCGCGCCATCAGCATATCGGCCAGCCGCCACATCACCTTGGCCCGGTCGCGCGGCTTCATCTTCTGCCACTCCGACCCCGGCTCCATCTGCGCCCGCGCCGCCTTCACCGCCGCATCGACGTCTTCGACCCCCGCGGACGCAACGTCGGCGATCTTCTCCTCGGTGGCCGGGTTGGTGGTCGAGAACGTCTCGCCCGAACGGGCATCGACGAACTCGCCGTTGATGAACAGGCGGGTCTGGAGGGTCTGGTCGGCGGTTGCTTCGACGGTCATGCGGGGATGCTAACAAATGTTGCCACGGAGAAACGACGAGGAGGCCTCCGGCGGGCCGGCACGCATCGGCCGCCGAACTGGGGAGGACTCCTCATGGCGTCGAGCTTTCCTCCTCCGTCGGACACGAAAAACGAAGCTCTGACCCTAAGGAGGATCCCGCAAGACCAACGCTTGCGTCACGCGGAGCGCCGGACCGCCGACGTCTTCGTCGGCCGGTCCGCCCACGTCTTCGTGGGCACGGCGGCGTCTCGCCGCCGGGTCGGAGGGCTGCGAGACGCCGCCGAGTTGGGCAAGTGGGAGAGTGTCGCGCGAGAGCGTGCCCGCGAGGACGCGGGCGGACCGGCCGACGAAGACGTCGGCGGTCCGTACGGCGCGCCGCAGGCGCGCCCGCCCCATGCACGGGGCGATGGGAACGGCCAGCCGAGTCACACCGACGCGATCTCCTCCACATACGGCATCACATCGAACCCCCGCACGTACATCTCGTGGATGTGCTCCATCTCCGCGTCGTTCAGCGGCGCATGCTCCGAGGCGGCGCGAATTCCTCGAGTTGGGTTTCGTCGTAGATATTGGGGAGGGCGCTGAGGATCGACGGTGGGCGTAGAGCCAGAGCAGGGCGAGCTCGCCGACGGTGACGCCGCGGGCTTCGCACAGCGGGAAGCGCTCCACTTTCTGCAGTCCCTCGACGAGCCAGGCGCGCGGGCGGTGCGAGCGGTGGTCGTTCTCGTCGAACTTCGTGGCGAGCGTGTACTTGCCTTCGAGCATCCCGACGAATGCGTCACGCGGATGAGGAACTGCGGGGGCCCGGATCGACCTTTCAGGCGGCGAGCGCCCTGATCGGGAGCATGTTGCGCGCTACGCAGCCGAACCGACTTACAAGTTGGTTCGTTCGTCGGGCAAACGACCGTTTCAATGGAAGGTGCGATCGTCAGACCCGGGGTCACCATTTCCTTCAATGGCGACGCGATGGATGTCGTAGAGTTGCATCGCAAGCAAGGCCGCTAGTAGTCTCTCGAGCACTGATAGATCTCCGGCATCAGCCGACTCGAGCGCCGCATAGTACGGATCTTTATCCGCAGCGATCAGTTCAGGGATCGTCTTCGTTCCTGGCAGGCGATACCCGAGACGTACGCACAGCACGAGATATGCAACCGCACGCGCAGTGCGGCCATTTCCGTCTGTAAACGGATGAATCCAGTTAAGCCGCCACAAGACGTAAGCGGTGAGATGAATTGGCGGCTTCGACCAGTTATCGGTTACGTAGTCGCACATTTCCTCTATGCGCGTCGGCACAAGATAAGCTTCCACCGGCTTGTGCCGGCTGCCACCGATATCGACACCGGCCGGACGGAAAACGCCCGCGTAAGCACTCAGTCCCTTTAGTGCGATTCGTTGTAATTGAAGGATGATTGACGCCCGGAGCCGAAATGGTCGACGTTCCGGGCCCGTGAATTCCTCAACAACGGCAATCACTGCGTCGAACTGCTCAAGCGCGTTCCGTGCTTCTAACTTAGCCCGCTCGACGGGATCAACGACGATCTCTGGCTCGTCGGCTCTGCTGTGCCGATCCGTCATTACCGCTTCTCGTTAAGCTCCTCGGCCTGCTGATCAACCGTCTCACGGGTCACGCGCGAGTTCTCGATGTTGGCGTTACCGTAGGCAAAACTGCGACGCTGCTCTTCCTGTTCGGATCGTGTCAGCGGACGGTACTTGGCAGCTTCAAGCAGCTTCTCGAGTTCATCGCTCATCGTGGGACAAAGTGTACAACGCGAAGCCGCGGCGACCAACGATGTTCTTCGGTCCAGAAACGGGCCCGCGCTGCGAACGCCAACTCGCCGCGGCACAACTCTACCAAGTGGAGAATTTCGAGCGCGAGAAGAAGCAGTAACGAGCGATGAACGATGATCCAGATCGCTCAACCGGCCTCTGTTCATCGCTTGTCGTTCCGCACTCATCACCCGGCGACGGCCGGCTCCTCCACATACGGCACCACATCAAACCCCCGCACATACATCTCGTGAATCTCTTCCATCTCCGCGTCATTCAGCGGCGCGTGCTCCGAGGCGGCGGCGAATTCTTCGAGTTGGGTTTCGTCGTAGATGTTCGGGAGGGCGCTGAGGATCGACGGGTGGGCGTAGAGCCAGAGCAGGGCGAGCTCGCCGACGGTGACGCCGCGGGCTTCGCAGAGGGGCTTGAGGCGCTCGACTTTCTGGACGCCTTCGACGAGCCATGAGCGCGGGCGGTGGGAGCGGTGGTCGCTCTCGTCGAATTTGGTGTCGAGGGTGTATTTGCCTTCGAGCATCCCCGAGGAGTGGGTGACGCGGATGAGGAATTGCGGGCCGGGGTCGACTTTCCAGGCGCGGAAGGAGGGGTCGAAGGCGGAGGAGACGTCGCAGACGCGCTTGCCAGTCTGCGCTGCGGTTGCTTCGGGGACTCCGGCGTAGGAGGGGCCGCGCTCGGCGGCGAGGATGAATTCGCGGCCGGGGTCCTGCTCGAGGATGTTGTAGATCATCTGGGTGACGGGGGCACGGCGGACGGCGGTGCCGTAGATTCCCTCGTCGCGCCAGCCGATGGCGGGACCGAGGGACGGGCCGTAGGAGGAGATCTTTCCTTCGATCTTCAGGCGCTCGAGGGTCTCCCAATGCTCGTCGCCGAGCAGGACGGCCACGCGCGGGTTGTGCGGCTGGTAGATGGCGATGTGGTCGGTGCCGAGGCGCTTGAGCGACTGCTCGCAGGCGAAGCGGATGAACTCCGGCGACATGTTCTGCGGCAGTTCGCGCTGGCCGCGCGGGCGCTCGGGGAAGTTGTAGAAGTCGTAGCCGAACTTGGTGCCGACGACGAGGTCGGGATGGTCTTTCAGCACCGGCGCGAGGATGGTCTCGCCGCGGCCGTTGCCGTACGCGTCGGCGGTGTCGATGTAGTTGATCCCGCGCGCGACGGCCGCCCGCACGATCCGCTCGGCCTCGGCGTCGGTGTACGTGCCCCACCAGCCGGTGGTGAAGGTCCAGGTGCCCAGGCCCAGTTCGGAGATTTGAAGATTGGTGTTGTGGAGGTTTCGATAGCGCATTGGTTATTTCCCTGAAAAGTTCGGCTTCCGCTTCCCGTCGTTATACGCGTCCAGCCCTTCCTTCGCATCCTCGCTCTGGAAAAGTTGCTGCTGCAATTCGCGCTCGAGGGCGAGGCCGGACTCGATGGGGAGCTCCCAGCCGCTCTGGACGGCGCGCTTGATGCGGCCGACGGCTTTGGAGGCTTTGTTGGGGGGGCAGAAGCTGGTGGCGTACTCCATCACCCGGTCCCACCACTTCCGGCCATTCTCTTCGGCGGGCCAGACGTGGTTGACGATGCCGAGGCGCTCGGCTTCTTCGAAGGTGAAGAGGTTTCCTTCGATCATCAGCTCGATCGACTTGTTCTTGCCGACCAGGCGCGAAAGGCGCTGCGTGCCGCCCGTGCCCGGCAGCACGCCGAGGGCGACCTCGGGGAGCCCGCACTTGCCGCCTCCCTGGAGGGCGATGCGGATGTCGGCGGCCATGGCGATCTCCAGCCCGCCGCCGACGGTGTGGCCGTTCATGGCGGCGATGACGAGCTTCGGCGTCTGCTCGAGCCGGTTCAGGGTCTCGTTGGCGTGCAGGCAGAAGTAGTACTTGAAGGCCGGGGTGACCTCGGAGAGCATCTTGATGTTCGCCCCGGCGGAGAAGAACTTCTCCCCCGACCCGCGCAGGACGATGACGTGCACCTCGTCGTCCATCCGCGCGCGCAGGATGCAGTCATCCAGCGCGCGGTTCATCTCGTACGTATAGGTGTTCGCGGGGGGATCGTTGAGCTCGAAGATCGCCACGCCGCGCTCGACGCGGTAGCTGACCAGAGTTTCTGCCATTCGTTTTCCTTTATCTTCCATCGGCGAACGAGATGCCGAGGCTGCGCGCGGCCTCGACGACCTGCCCGTCCGGGTCGACGTACTTGGGGCGCGACACGGCGTCGCGGATGGGGACGGAGATGATCTCGTCGGCGCGGACGGCGACCATCCGGCCGAACTGCTTTTTCGCGGCGAGGTCCGCGGCGGCTTTGCCGAAGCGGCTGGCGAGGATGCGGTCGAAGGCGATGGGGGACCCGCCCCTCTGCACGTGGCCGAGGACGGTGACGCGGATCTCCAGGTCGATGTTCTGCTGGATGTCGGCGGCGACCTGGTAGGCGATGCCGCCGAGGCGCCGGGTGGCCTTGTCGAGGTAGGCCTCTTCGCCTCCCATCCGTTTGGCTCCCTCGGCCACGACGATGATGTCGAACTTCGCCCCCTCGGACTGCCGCCCGCGGATGGTCTCGACGATGACCTCGGGGCGGTAGGGGATCTCGGGGACGAGGATGATGTCGGCGCCGCCGGCCATGCCGGAGTAGAGGGCGATCCAGCCGGCGTTGCGGCCCATGACCTCCAGGATCATGACCCGGTCGTGGCTCTCGGCCGTGGTGTGGAGGCGGTCGACGGCGTCGGTGGCGACGGCCACCGCGGTGTGGAAGCCGAAGGTGTAGTCGGTGGCGGCGAGGTCGTTGTCGATGGTCTTCGGGACGGCCACCATCGGGATGCCGGCGTCGCAGAGCCGCTGGGCGATCTTGATCGTGCCGTCGCCGCCGATGGCGATGACACCGTCGATCCCGAGCTCGTGGATGTTGGCGATGACCTGGGCCGAGCGGTCTTCGGTGCCGCCGCCGGGAATGGGGTATTCGAAGGGATTGCCGCGGTTGGTCGTGCGGAGGAGTGTGCCTCCCTTCGGGAGGATGCCGCGGATGCTCTCCAGGGTCAGCGGGACGATGGATTTGGTGAGCAGGCCTTCGAAGCCGAGTTGGATGCCGACGACCTCGAGGTCGTAGTCACGCACGAGGGTGCGCACGGCCGCCCGGATGACGGCGTTGAGGCCGGGACAGTCCCCTCCGCCGGTGAGGATGCCGATGCGTTTCATTGGGGCGAAGAGTATCCGATGAGGGAGGGTGAGACCACTGGGACTGATGGGACAAATGGGACGAATGAGACCAATAGGAGGGGGTGTGCGGCCATGGGTCCCATCAGTCCCATAGGTCCCATCGACCCGCCCAACCGTGGCAGCCCCAGCCGCGCCCGCGGCAACCGGACCCGAGTCTGGCGCGCCTGTTGCTCAACAGTACCGCGTCAAACAAGTGGAGGAAAGCGCATGAATATCATCGGATGGATTCTCTTCGGTCTCGTCGTAGGCGCGATCGCCAAGTTCCTCATGCCGGGGCGTGACCCGGGTGGCTGGATCGTTACGATGCTTCTCGGTGTTGCCGGCTCGTTCGTCGGCGGCTTCCTGGCAACGACTCTGCTCGGTAGAGAGCAACAGGCGGCAGGCTGGATCGGCTCGATCATCGGTGCGATCGTCCTGCTGTTCATCTATCGCCTGATCGTCGGCCGAAAACGCGTCGTCTGACGAAGACCGAATCTCTCCTGGTGATCGACGGCTTCGCCCCGCAAGGGTGCGAGGCCGTTTTTCGTTACGGCGCGGTCACGAACCCGTTTGACGAAACGTAACCGCCCATAACCGGAACATTCCGGTACTCCAAGCGTCTCAACGAGTGCGGGAATCCTGTCCCCCCGCTGGCACTTGTGGTGCAGGCGGGGGCATGCACAGGGTCCCATTCCGTACCACCCCCAGGAGGAGTCAGGTAAAACCTATGAATGCATCCACCAAGCGCATCCTCTCGACGATCGCCATCGTCATCGCGTCGGTGGCGTTCGGGATTCTCGTCAGCGCCGACCTCGGTCTGATGCGGACGTCGAAAGCGCAAACCGCGTCCCTGCAGCAGCCGGGCGGAGTCACCGTTCCGGCCGTCACCATCCCGTCCTTCGCCGACGTCGCCGCGCGCGTCATGCCGGCGGTGGTCTCGGTCCGCTCGACCGAGATCGTTCGCGCCAGCGAACAGCGCCGCCGCAACTTCGGCATGGACCCGTTCGACTTCTTCTTCCCCGACCCGCGCGACCCGCGCCGGCGCGGACAGGAGCGCCCGGAGGAAGACGACGAGCAGCGCCAGACCAGCGGCGGCTCCGGCTTCATCGTCTCGCCGGACGGATTCATCCTCACGAACAACCATGTCATCGAAGGGGCCACCAAGGTCGAAGTCCACTACGGCGCCGACGAGAACGGCAGCGGCGGACGGACCATCCAGGCGAAGATCGTCGGCCGCGACCCGGCCACCGATCTGGCCCTGCTGAAGATCGACATCGGCCAGGAGCTTCCCTGGATCCGCCTCGGCGACTCCGAGCGCATCCGCAAGGGTGACTGGGCGATCGCCATCGGCCACCCGTTCACGTTCGAGAACACCCTCACC
The DNA here is from genome assembly GCA_035629865.1 of Thermoanaerobaculia bacterium. GTDB lineage: Bacteria > Acidobacteriota > Thermoanaerobaculia > Gp7-AA8 > Gp7-AA8 > QHVT01. The sequence goes on from DASPHC010000009.1 coordinate 10,697, forward strand.
GTCGGCGTCATCTCCGCAAAGGGGCGCTCGCTCGGCCTGAGCGCCGAGACCTCGTCGTTCGAGAACTTCATCCAGACCGACGCCGCGATCAACTTCGGCAACTCCGGCGGCCCGCTCCTGAACATCTCCGGTGAGGTGGTCGGCATCAACACAGCCATCCGCGGCGGCGCGCAGGGCATCGGCTTCGCCACCCCGATCAATACCGCCAGGACCCTCCTGCCGCAGCTCAAAGCCGGCAAGGTCACCCGCGGCTACCTCGGCATGCGCATCGCCGACATCACCGAGGAGACGCGCGAAGCGTTCAGCCTCCCCGAGGCGCGCGGCGCGCTGGTGCAGTCGGTCGACCCGGGCAAGCCCGCCGACCGCGCCGGTATCAAGCACGGCGACGTCATCGTCCAGATCGACGGCAAGCCGATCCGCAACAACCGCGAGCTGATCGACACCATCTCCTACCTGCCGGTCGGCACCGAGGTGAAGATCACCCTCATCCGCAACGGCAAGAGCCAGACCGTCACCGCCAAGACCGCGACGCGTCCGGTCGACGGCGAGGAGGCGGAGGAAGAGGAGACGGCAGCTGCCGCGCCGGTGCGCGACAGGCTCGGGCTTTCGGTGTCGAACATCACCACCGAGCTGCGCCGCATCCACAGCCTGCCGGACGACGCCCGCGGCGTGGTCGTGACCGACGTGAAGAACGTCTCGCCGGCCGGCGAGGCGGGCATCAACGAAGGCGACGTGATCAGCGAGGTGCAGGGGCAGAGCGTGAGCAACGTGGACCAGTTCCGCGCCGCCACCGAGAACCTTCGCCCCAGCCAGCGCGTCCGGATGTACGTGACGACTCCGGAGCGCAGCGGGGGCCCGGTTTCGACGTATCGGATTCTGCAGGTGCCGTAAACGCACGAACGATACTTTGTTGTGAAGGGCCGGAGCGCGATGCTCCGGCCCTTTTTGTTGCTGGTTGCTGGTTGCTTGTGAGACAGCGCCTGGGCCGGAGCCAAGGAAGCACAAGCAACCAGGAACCAGCAACATAGAATCTCCCGCGTGTCCGATCATGAGTTCATGCGCCGCGCGCTGGCGCTGGCGGAAAACGGCCGCTACACGACCTCCCCCAATCCGATGGTCGGGTGCGTGATCGTGCGCGACGGAGTCATCATCGCCGAGGGCTTTCACCGGCGCGCCGGGGAGGCGCATGCGGAGGTGGAGGCCTTGCGCCATTGCGACGACCCGCGTGGTGCCACCATGTACGTCACCCTCGAGCCTTGCTCGCACCATGGCCGCACGCCGCCGTGCGTGGGCGCGGTCATCGACGCGGGAGTGGCGCGGGTGGTGGTGGCGATGGAGGATCCGCACGAGGTCGTGAACGGACGCGGGATTGCGGCCTTGCGCGCGGCCGGCATCGAAGTCGTCACCGGCGTGCTCGAGGCAGAGGCGCGGCGGCTGAACGAGAAGTTCGTCTGGTCGATCTCGCAGAAGCTGCCATTCGTCTTGGTGAAGGCGGGGATGACGCTGGACGGGAAGCTGGCTACGGTGACGCGGGAGTCGCAGTGGATCACCGCGGAAGCGGCGCGGGAAAAGAGCCTGGCACTGCGCGAGGAGTACGACGCCATCCTGGCCGGCAGCGGCACGGTGAAGCACGACAACCCTCGCCTCACCCGGCGGCTCGGTCTCGCCGGCGAGGCGACGCCATGGACGCGGGTGGTGCTGGACGGCGATGGCGAGATCCAGCCGCACGCGCAGATCCTCACCGATGGCGGGCGGACGATTCTCTTTACCTCCGCGGATGTCCCTTCGACGGGCGACCTGGAAGTCATTCGCACCGAGGAACGGCTCGACCTCGGGCTCGTCCTGACGGAGCTCTACGCGCGCGGGATTCGCTCCCTTCTCGTCGAAGGGGGCGCGGTCGTGCACTCGGAGATCATCCGCCGCGGGCTGTGGCAGAAGATGATCCTCTTCGTCGCACCGCTGATCGTCGGCGGGGCGAATGCGCCCTCGATCTTCAGCGGCGAAGCGGTGAGCCGGTTGACAGACGCATACCGCTTTCGGTTTGATCGGGTGGAGTTGGTGGGCGGCGACATGATGATCACTGCCTACCCGAGTTGACGCCACCACCATGTTCACAGGAATCATCCAGCACAGCGGCACCATCGAATCGTTCGAGCGCCGGCCGAACGGCGCGCGGATGCACATCCGCACCACCGACAGCGCGCCGTTCATGCGCGGCGAGAGCCTGGCCATCAACGGCGTCTGCCTGACCGTGCTCCCCGAGGACGCATCGCTGCTCGCCGACATCTCCGACGAGACCCTCTCCCGCACCACCCTCGGCTCGCTCGAAGCAGGCGTGCGGGTCAACACCGAGCGGGCGCTGGCTGTCGGCGACCGCCTCGGCGGGCACATGGTACAGGGGCACGTCGACACGGTCGGCACGCTCATCTCCATCACCCACGAGGGCGACTTTGCGGTCTATCGCTGGTCGGTGCCTTCGGAGTATGGGGACCTGGTCGTGCCGAAAGGCTCGATCGCGGTCGACGGCGTGTCGCTGACCATCGTCGACCCCGACGGCGGCAGCTTCGGCGCGGCGCTGATCCCGGAGACGCTCCGCCGCACGAACCTCGGCACGGCCAACATCGGCGACGGCGTGAACCTGGAGTTCGACATGATCGCCAAGTACGTCCGAAGTCTGGTCGCCCCTTACCTGCCGAAGTGATCCTCTACCGCAAAGCCGCACCGCTGCGCGTGCGCCGTTCGGCTTCGCCGGAGCCGCCGTTCTGGTGCGCGACCGCGCTGTCGCCCTACGGCTCGAAGCGCGCCGCCCCGATCGCCATCGACTACCTCGCCCTGCGCGCCACGGCTGCGGAGAAGCTCGAAGTGGGCGTCTGCGACACGGTGCGCGATGAGCTGGAGCGGACGCGCATGCCGGCCGAGCCGGTGCTGGTGGAAGCGGCTGAGGCGGCGGAGACGGTGTTCCGCCGCGGGGAGGAGGCGCTGGCGTTCCTCGAAGAGACGCGCCGGGCCACGGTGCACCTCGTGTCGACCCGCGGCTCGCTGCCGCAGCGGCTCTACGAAGAGGCGGTGGTGGTGATCTCGGCCTGGCCGCTGGAGCTGCCGCGACTCGAGGAGCTGTTCGCGGAGGCACGGGAGAAGAAGCTGCGGTGGGGTGTGGCGGTGCCGGTGCTCTTCCCGGTCACGACGGAGTTGGAGCCGCTGCAGGCGCTGGCCGACGCGGCGCGCGAGCATGGCGCGGCGTTCCTCGCGCCGATCGCGGTCGATACGGAGCCGACGGCGAAGCAGGCGCTCGCGCAGTCGATGAATCTCGAAGCCGACGACGACCGCTACGAGATGCTCTTCCACGGCGCCCTCGAGCCGGTCCATGTCGCCACCGAGCGTCACATCGCCGCCCTCGCGCACGAGCGCAAGCTCGCGGACTTCATCGTCCCCCCGCGGTGGGAGGAGCGGACCAACTGGAACGCGGCCATCCTCCTCACCCTGATCGCCTCCCGTATGATCGCCATGGAGCTCGACCTCGACCTCGCCGGCACCATCGCCCGTTCGGCCCGCACGATCGCGGAGCTCGACAAACCGATCGCCCGCATCGCCGAATCGGCGAGCCTGGGGATCATCGGAGGGCTGGATGAGGTGAGCGTGAAGGCGCTGACGGAGTGGGTGGGCGGGGGGACGGCGTCGTTGGGGGAGTACGTGAACGAGCAGTGGAGGATGCGGCGGGGGTGAAAATTCACTGTCATCCTGAGCCGCAGGCATCGCCGCAAGAAGAGCAAGCATGGCGGCGAAGGACCCCCTCCGGTTGAACGCGTGGCGCCCGGTCGGAGGGGGTCCTTCGCCGCCATGCTTCCGGCTTCGTGGGCGAATTCCTGCGGCTCAGGATGACAACGCGGGGGTGCTCTTCCGGTGCTCCACCTTCACCTTCGTGGAGATCCCCCCGCGCACGTAAAAGTCCCCCTCCACCATCAGGTACCTTGGCTCCAGCACGCCGATCAGATCATCGGCAATCCGGTTCGTGACCGCCTCGTGGAACGCCCCCTCGTCCCGGTACGACCAGAGATACAGCTTCAGCGACTTCAGCTCGACGCACTTTTCGTCCGGCACATAGCGGATGCGGATGGTCGCAAAGTCGGGCTGCCCGGTCATCGGGCAGAGGCAGGTGAACTCCGGCGCCTCGAAGGCGATCTCGTAGTCGCGCTGGGGGTTGGGGTTGGGAAAGCTCTCGAGTGACTTCGAAGGTTTGGTAGACATCACTATTTCCGGACCGCCGGACCGCCCGCCATGAGCTTCTGGTTCAGCTCCTTGATCCGCTCCTGGAGCTGGGCGATCTTGGCCTGGGCGTCGGCGCGGAGGCGTTCGGCTTCGCTGCGGAGGCGGGCGATCTCTTCGTCCTTCTGGCGGTCGCCTCCCTGGCTCGTCTGGACCTGGCTACGCACGAACTCGAGATCGTGGCGGAGGCCTTCGATCTGCTCGTCGCGGTCGGCCAGGCGCTGGCGCCACTGCACTTCCTGCTCCTCATAGAGGCGCTTGATGTCCATCAACTCGGTGATCTGTGAGAAATCGGAGTAACTGGGGGCCATCTCTCCTCCCTGGCGCACGCGCTCTTCGATCTGCGGGAAGAGCTTTCTCAGCTTGAGCGACAGATCGTCCGGGTCGCTCGACAGCGCCATGGCGTCCTGGTAGCTGATCTTCTGGTGAACGAGCAGCGCGATGAGCGACTGATTCATCGACTGCATGCGATAGAGGCCGACCGAGCTCTCGATCTCCTCGTGGATGTCCTTGGTGTGCCCGTCCTCGACCAGCTTGGCGATGCGCGGCGAGTTCTTGAGCACCTCGACCGAGGCGGTCATCCGCCCTTCCTTCGTCTTCACCAGCTTGAGCGAGATGATCCCCCGCAGGACCAGCGAGATCTGGGCGCGGATCTGCTTGTGCTGCTCGGGCGGGAAGGTGTCGATGATGCGGTCGAGGGTCTGGGCGGCGTTGTTGGTATGCAGCGTCGAGAACACCAGGTGCCCGGTCTCGGCGGCGGTGAGCACGGTCTGGATGGTCTCCATGTCCCGCATCTCGCCGACCATGATGACGTCGGGATCCTGGCGCATGGCGTTGCGCAGCGCTTCCTTGAACGTCGGCGTATCGGTCCCCACCTCGCGCTGCGAGATGGCCGCGACCTTGTCCTGGAAGAGGAACTCGATCGGGTCTTCGATGGTGACGATGTGCAGCGGCTCGCGCTCGGCGATCTCGAGGATCATCGCCGCGAGCGTCGTCGACTTGCCCGAGCCGGTCGGACCGGTGACCAGCACCAGGCCGTCGGGGATCTCGGTGAGCTCGGTGACGGCGCGCGGCAGCTCCAGCGTCTCGATGCCCTGCACCTGGATGGGGATGCGGCGGAAGACCGCCCCCACCGTCCCGCGCTGCATGTACATGTTCGCGCGGAAACGGGCCACACCCGCCACGCCGTAGCCGAAGTCGACCGACTGCTGCGCGTCGAACTTCTCCCGCTGTGTGCGGTTGAGGAGCGGCAGCAGCATCTTCTCGAGATCCGCCGGCTTGAGCGCGTCGGTCTTGATCGGGATCAGCTTCCCATGCACGCGCACCAGCGGCGGCCGCATCGGCTTCAGATGAAGATCCGACGCCTGCTGCTTCGACATGTAGATCAGGAGGTCGTTCAGCGAGAACGACGGCGCCTGCTGTTGCTGCTGGGGTTCGGGAGCGACCGTCACGGCGCGATTATAAAGCGCAGCGTTGTCAGAAAACTGTTGTCGGTTGTCAGTTGTCGGTTATCGGTCATTCCTCGGCTTGCGGGGGCCTGATTCCGAGAGCCAGCAACGGGCCCTTGACCTTTCTCGGCTTGCTCATCGTCCAGGCGAGAAATGGCAGACAACTGACAACTGACAACCGACAACAGTTCTATCTCCTCATGATCGAATCAAGAATCATCAAAAACGCTTCCTGCTGCTTTGCCTCGGTCTTGTTGATCACGGCGATGGTCTCGCCGATGCGGAAGCGCTGGTGCAGCTCGTCCGCGGAGTGGGAAGACGTCACCACGATGCGGCGGGCCGGGAGTCCCTTCTGGCGGGCGTAGTCGACGAACTTCTTGCCGTCCATGCCGGGCATTTCCAGATCGACGATGAGGAGGTCGATGGAGGCGTCGATCTTCGGGAGGGCGTCGTAGGGGTGGCTGTAGGTCTCGACCTTTGCCACGTCGGCGTAACGCTCGCCGAGGAAATTCGACCAGAGATCGCAGTAGGACGCGGAGTCGTCGACGATGACGATCCGCTTCATGTTGGCGTCGCTCATTTCTTCTTTCGGGCCGCTTTCAGCGGCGCGGCCGCGATGCGGCCGTCGTGTTGGATGACGCCGCCCACGACGGTCAGCACGGCACGGCCGTGGAACGTCCGGCCGACGAACGGCGAGTTGGCGGCCCGGGAGTGGAAGTCGCGGGCGACGGTGAATTCGGAGTCGAGGTCGAGCAGCGTCACGTCGCCGAGGCTTCCCTTGCGCAGCGTGCCGCCGGGGAGCCGGAAGATCCGGGCGGGCGAGGTCGAGAGCAGCTCGATGAGGCGCGGCAGGCCGATGACGTTCGTCCGCACGAGGTGCTCGTTGCAGACCGCGAACGCGGTCTCGAGCCCGGTCACGCCGAACGGCGCGAGGTCGAACTCGACGTTCTTCTCGTCGAAGTGATGCGGGGCATGATCGGTGGCGATGGCGTCGATGGTCCCGTCGGCGATCCCTTCCAGCAGCGCCTGCCGGTGGGCCTCGCTGCGCAGCGGGGGATTCATCTTCAGGTTTGTCGAGAACGACTGCACGGCGTCGTCGCCGAGGGCGATGTGGTGCGGGGTGACCTCGCACGTGACCTTCACCCCTTCGGCACGCGCACGGCGGACCGCCTCGACGGCTCCGGCGGTGGAGAGATGGGCGATGTGGACGTGGGCGTTGGTGAGCCGCGCCAGAATGACGTCGCGGGCGACGAGCGTCTCCTCAGAGGCCGCCGGGATGCCGCGCATGCCGAGGAGCGTCGAGTAATAGCCCTCGTGCATGACGCCCCCTTCATTGAGGTTGGCGTCTTCCTCGTGGGCGATCAGCGGCATGCCGAGCATCGAGCAGTACTCGAGCGCGCGGCGCATCAACTGGGCGTTCCAGACCGGCTTCCCGTCGTCGCTGACGCCGACGCAGCCGGCGGCGTGAAGGTCGGCCAGCTCGGCCAGTTCCTCGCCCTTCAGGCCCTTGCTGACCGCACCGATCGGGTAGACCCGGCAGCGCCCGTTCCGCGCCGCCTCGGCGAGCACCATCTCGGTGACCGCGCGCTCGTCGTTCGGCGGGACCGTGTTGGCCATCGCGCAGACGGCGGTGAAGCCTCCGGCGACGGCTGCCCGCGTTCCCGTGGCGATCGTCTCCTTATGCTCCTGCCCCGGCTCGCGGAGATGGGTGTGGAGATCGATGAAGCCGGGAGCGAGGACGAGGCCGGAGGCGTCGATGGTCTCCACTCCCGCGGCGGCTTTGATCTTCTTGTCGACGCGCGCGATCGACCCGTCCTCGATGAAGACGTCGAGCGTCGCGTCGAGCTCCTGCGACGGGTCGATGACACGGGCGTTGGCGATGAGGAGATTCATGAGTTAGAACCGAAATGCAGAATGCAAAATGCAGAATGCAAAATGGAAAAAGAGGCGACCGTGCTTCCCTTTTCCATTCTGCATTTTGCATTTTGCATTTTGCATTTCATCGCTTCCGGTTACTCCGTTTCCCTCGCCCCACCGAGCAGATACAAAACTGCCATCCGCACCGCCACCCCGTTCGTCACCTGCTCCAGGATCACCGAGTAATTCGGGTCGTCGGCGACGTCGGAGGCGATCTCGACGCCGCGGTTCATCGGGCCGGGGTGCATGACCAGCACCCCCTTCTTCGCGCGGCGGAGGCGCTCGCGGGTGAGGCCGAAGGTGTTGTAGTACTCGCGCAGCGAGGGGAAGCTGAGCTTTCCCTGCCGCTCGAGCTGAATGCGCAGCATCATCACCACGTCCGCCCCTTCGATGGCCTCGTCGAGGCGGTGGACGACGCGGACGCCCATCTTCCCGATGTCCACCGGGAGGAGCGTCGGCGGCGCGGCCACGGTGACGTTGGCCTTCATCTTGGTCAGCAGGTGAATGTTTGAGCGGACGACGCGCGAGTACTTGATGTCGCCGACGATGGAGACGTTCACGCCCTGCAGCCGGCCGAGACGCTCGCGGATGGTGAAGGCGTCGAGCAGCGCCTGGGTCGGATGCTCGTGCGCGCCGTCGCCGGCGTTGATGACGGCGATATTGGGATAGCGATCCGCCAGCATCTTCGGCGAGCCGGGATGCTTGTGGCGGATGACGATCATGTTGGGGTGCATGGCCACGAGGTTGTCGGCCGTGTCGATGAGGGTCTCCCCCTTCTCGACGGCGGAGCCGGAGGCGGAGAAGTTGAGGGTGTCGGCGGAGAGGCGCTTCTCGGCGATCTCGAACGAGACCCGCGTGCGCGTCGACGCCTCCATGAAGAGGTTGATGATCAGTTGCCCGCGCAGGGCCGGCACTTTCTTGACCGGTCGCTCGCTGACTTCCTTGAAGCCCTCGGCGGTGTCGAGGATCAGCTCGATCTCTTCCGGAGTGAGGGGCTCGATGCCGAGGAGGTCTTTGGAGCGGAGTACGGAGCCGGCGGTTCTCATCTCTCCATGATCAACACTTCATCCTCGTCGTCGGTCTCGACGAGCTTGACCTTGATCACCTCGTCCGCGTCGGTCGGGACGGTCTTGCCGATGACGTCCGCGTGGATCGGCAGCTCGCGGTGGCCGCGGTCGATCAGGACGGCCAGCATGACCTGCTTCGGCCGTCCGAAGTCGATCAGGGCGTCGAGCGCGGCGCGGATGGTCCGGCCGGTGAAGAGCACGTCGTCGACCAGGACGATGTTCTTGCCGTCGATCGGCTCGGGGAGCTTGGTCGGCTTGACCACCGGCTGCGGGGCGATGGTGGTGAGGTCGTCGCGGTAAAGGGTGATGTCGAGGATGCCGAACGTGACCGGTTGCCCCTCCATCTGCTCGATCTCCCGCGCCATCCGTTCCCCGATCGGAACCCCGCGGCTGCGAATCCCGACGATCATCAGGTCCTGCAGCCCCCGGTTCTTTTCCACGACTTCGATCGCCATCCGGCGGATCGCGCGGTTCATCCGCGCGCCATCCAACAAACGCTTTTTTACATTCATAACAGGGGCCTGACGGGCGGCGGGAGGATATCACCGGAAGGCAGAGGGCAGAAGTCAGAAGGCAGAAGTGGCCCCCGCCCCCCTTCTGCCTTCTGACTTCTGCCTTCTGCCTTCCTCCTGCCTTTCCCTTGGCGGGGAAAATGCAGTTTTCCCCGACTCATGGGTGGCAAGCCGAAGGTTCTCCTGGTGGAGGACAACGCAGATGTACGACGGCTGTACGCTATCGGACTCAATCAGCGTGGGTTCGAGGTCAAACTGGCCGCGAACGGCGCCGAGGCGGTCGACCGGGTGATGATGGAACGGCCGGATTACATCCTGCTCGACTGGATGATGCCGCTCATGGACGGCCGGGAGGTCGTCGAGCGTCTCGGCAGCCAGGACGGCGCCTCGGAGATCGAGATCATCGTCATCAGCGGCCAGCCCGCTCCCTCCACTCTGCCCAACCGGATCCGCTCGTGGCTGACCAAGCCGCTCACCGTGGACGAGCTGGTTTCGGAGATCGGCCGCGACCGCCTCGCGGGTGTCCGGCATTAAGTACTCGATTGGCTGAGGGCGGTCGCAGATCGCATGGCGGCGCGGCGCCGTCTGCTTCGTTGTCGCTCCTCACCGATGTCCCAGCATCGCTTCGTCGCGACGCCTCGCATCCGACACCGCGGCGCTCATGCGCTCTGCGACCGCCCTCAGCCAATCGAGTACTGCCTTGCCACAAGTAAGCTAGAATCGCCCGCGAATGGCCAAAATCTTCTTCGTCGGCCTCGACGGCGCGGAGAAAAGCTACCGGTTGCAGACGCATCGCCCGTTCACTTTGGGACGCGATCCCGGCAACGACATCATCCTGCGCGATCCGAAGGTCTCCCGGCATCACGCCGAGATCGTCTTCGAGCGGGGGTTCTTCGTCCTGCACGACCTCGCCAGCGCGAACGGAACGTACGTCAACGGCAAGCGCATCCGTGTCGCCCCACTGACGCATGGGGCCCGGCTGCGCATGGGGAACACCTACGGCCGCTTTTCCGAAGAGCTGCCGACCGAGTCCGATGCCGCGCCGCTGGCCGCCGCCGAACCGTTCGACCAGCCGGTCCCGCCGCCGACCGAGGACCTCAGCGCGCTGGAGATGCTCTCGACCGTGCAGCACGAAAAGGTCGACGTCTCGGACGTAAAAAAAAAAGTGGAGTGAGCGAAGAGGATTCGCACGAGCCTCCGACCGAGCCGCTGCCGCCGTCGCTGCAGACGCGGCCGGCGCCGACGCCGGCTCCGGCTCCGGCTCCTGAGGCCGCTCCACCCCCTCCTCCGCCACCACCGCCCGTCCCGAAGATCGCCGGACCGTTCGCCCAGACCCGCTTTCGCTTCACCACCGGCCTGCGGGCGGGTGAAGTCGCCTCGATCCGCGACGACGGCGGGCAGGTGCTTCTCTCATATCGCAGCTTTGCCAGCGTGGTGGGCATCGTCGCGGCGCTCGTCTCCGGGATCGTCACGGTGGCCGGACTGGCGGCGGTCCTGTTCCTCGTTGCCGAACAGGCCCCGCTTCGCGCGGCGGCGGCGCTGGTGCTGACCATCATCTTCGCGATGTCGATCGCGTTCCTCGTCCCGCGGGTCAACGTGACGCTCTACGACGAGCACCATCCGGCGCTCACGCTCTCGCAACAGTCGGTCTTCCCGACTACCGCCTACGTCGTGGCGACGCCGAACGGCGCCACCATCGCCGAACTGCGCAAAACGTTCCTCTCCCGCATCGGCCGCAACCGCTGGACGATCACCCAGGACGGCCGCCCGATCGGCGACGCCACCGAGGAATCGCTCGGCCGCGCGCTGGTCCGCAAGATCCTCGGCAAATTCAGCCGCCGCTTCGAGACCAACATCCACATCGCCCACGGAGGCCTCCCGGTCGGCCAGATCGTCCGCCGCCCGGATGAGGAAAAGCGCGTAGACGTGCTCGAGGTGACGAACGACGCGCTGGACCGGCGGGTGGCGGTGGCACTGGCGACGCTGATTCTGGGACGGGAGCCGTAGGGCGGTTCACGAGCTGGCGGGCGCGATCCGACACTTCTGCTGAAAGGCCTCGGCAACTCGCTGCAGGAGCTCATGGAGTTGCGCGGCCGGAAGAGCGCCTGAATCGCGAGCCCTCATTCCCGGCGTCCCCATCCCCGAGGCTTCAGCCGGAAACCCTTCGGCTTCGCAGCCGAGGGGTGCAGGATGAAATGCAAGGTGCCAGGGATTAAAAATGAGGGTTCAGGGATGAAATCTGAGGGTTCAGGGGTCGAATCTGAGGGTTCAAGGGTTAAACCTTAAACCCCTCAGGGGTCGAATTTGAGGGTTCAGGGGTCAAAACTGAGGGCTCAGGGGTTAAACCTTAATCCCTCAGGGGTCGAAACTGAGGGCTCAGGGGTTAAATCTGAAGTGTCAGGGGTCGAACCTGAGGGTCTCAGGGTTCAAATCTGAAGTGTCAGGGTCGAATCTGAGGGTCTCAGGGATCAGATCTGAAGTGTCAGGGTCGAATCTGAGGGTCTCAGGGACGTTCGTGGGGCAAATCGTTCATCGCTCGCGCCCCTACGGCGTGCTCCTGTGGAACGCGTCCCTTCGCCTCGACCCTGAGGAACCTCGGCTGCGGCAGCTCGATGGTCCCGCTCTTTACGTCCTTCCCGCCGAGGAAGGCCACGAACGACCCCTTACGGCGGGACGCCGTCCGCCGGCGAGACGCCGCCGGGCCAGCCCGCGAGGACGCGTGCGCTCCACGCGGACGCCCGGTTCACGCTGAACGTCGTCATACGTGGAGCGCCGACGTCGCGTCGGCTGGTCCGGCGGCGTCTCGCCGGCGGACGGCGTCCCGCCGTAAGGGGTCACCACGATCGTGGCCACGACCATCCTCCTGCAGCGCCTGCAGCGATACCGCGAGGCGCGGGAAAAGTACCTCCTGCTCATCGCATCCGCCTCCGACATCAGGAAAGACAGCCTCGCCGCGCTTCACCACGCCAAGCGAAGTATCGCCGATTCCGCCCGAAAGCATTGCCATTTGCCCCAAGGCGTCCGGACGCGAGAAGGCGTTTTATGCGGAATGTGTTCGTGCCGTCGCAGGGTGGTGGTTCGGACGTGGCCAGCGACATTGCGGTGAGGTCAGCCACGTTGCGGACGTGGCTAGCGACGTTGCGGACATGACCGGTGACGTCGCGGTCGTCGCCAGCGACGTCGCGGGTCGTGACCGGCCACATCGCGGTCGTGACCGGCCACATCGCGGTCGTGGTCAGCCACGTTGCGGTCGTCGCCAGCGACATCGCGGTCGTGGCCGGTGACGCCAACACCACCACCCGGTGACGTTCGGAAGGTCGCGACGACGTTTCAGACGTGGCTGACGACTTTGCCGTCGTGTTCCGGTGACGTCCGGCACATCCCCGGTGACATTGCGGACGTCGCTGGCGATGTCGGGACGTGGCCGGCGACGTTCGGTACGTGGCCGGCGACGTTGCGGACGTGCCCGACCACGTTCCCGACGTCGCCGACGATGTTCCGGACGTCACCGGACCACGTTCCGGAGGTCGCCCTGACGTTCCGGACTTCACCGGCTCAGCGAATCAACGTGGCCGGGTGATGTCACGGTCGTAGCCAGCGACGTTGTGGACATGGCCGGTGACGTTGCGGACGTGGCCGGCCACGTTCCCGACGTCGCCAACGGTGTTCCGGACGTCACCGGACCACATCCCGGAGTTCACCGTGACGTTCCGGACTTCACCGGCTCAGCGGAGCAACGTGACCGGAGACGTCACGGTCGTGGCCAGCGACGTTGCGGGCTTGGCTGGTGACGTTGCGGGCTTGGCTGGTGACGTTGCGGACATGGCCGGAGACGTCGCGAACGTGGTCAGCCACGTCACCACCACACCCGGAGACGTTCGGAAGGTCGCGATGACGTTTCCGACGTGTCTGAAAACGTTGCGGTCGTGTACCCGTGACGTCGGGGACGTATCCGGTGACGTCGCGGACCTCTTCTGATGATGTCCGGACGTGGCCGGAGACGTCCGGGACGTGGCCGGAGACGTTGCGGACGTGGCGGAACACCTTTCCGACGTCTCCGGAGATGTGCCGGATGTCTCCGGAAGACGTTCCGGGGGGCTCCGTGACGTCCAGGCGTCACCGGCTGGGCGGATCAGCGTTGCCGGAGATGTCGCCGACATCTCCGGCAACGTGCCCGAGGTCTTCCGGAGCTGTGCCGAACGTTCCCGCGGCGTTCCCGCCGTCTCCGGCTCGGCCGTCCGCGTGCCGGGAGACACTGACACTCAGGGGTCACACCCAATGGCGCAAGCGTCAGCGTGACGAGGTCACCCAGCTGCCAGCATGACGAGGTCACTCGGGACACCCAAGGGTCACACCTTCGCTTTTCGGCCGAAGAACGAAGGTGTGACCCCACCACGCTTCCTGACCCCACCACGCTTCCCTCAACAACACCGTCGCTTCTGCGATACTGATGTGCGGACGCTGCTGAAGGATAATGATTCGGATGCGGTGGATGACGTCGGGTTTGAGCATGGTTGGATGCTTCCCGTCGGGCGCGTCAGGTAAGGAAACGCCGGTCTGAGTCACTCCTATCTCAGATGAGCTCTCCATCCGGTCCGGAGAAGGTGAGCATCGTGCTTGGCGGAGGCGGTGCGAAAGGTTTCGTCCATCTCGGTGTTCTCGAGGCGGTCGCGGAGCGGGAGTGCGAGATCGTCGCCGTCTATGGCACGAGTATCGGCGCCATCATCGGAGCACTTTTCGCGTACCACCTCACGTTTGATCACGCCCAACACCCGCGGCTCGTCGCGCAGAAGAAGGCTGCTGCCTCGGTCAAGGATCTCCTGCTGGACACGTCCTTCTTCCGTTTCGCGGATATCAATCTTTCCCCATTCCGGAGAGGCTTCGTCAGCGGCAAGAAGTTTCTACGGTGGCTTGGAACCCAGTTGCTGGCACCAGGTGGCGTGAATTCTGTCCGATTTCAGGACCTCGATCTCGACCTGAACATCACGATCACGAACGCTAAAAACGGCGAAAGCGTCATCGCCAGCAAGCGCCACTCGCCAACGACGTTTGTGAGCGCGGCAGTGCGTGCGAGTATGTCCATTCAGGGACTCTTCCTTGAGGAAATCGTCGACTACAACGGCCAAAGGATTCTATGCTGGGACGGTGGAGTCACGGGCAACTGCCGTTTCGACCTCTCGGCGGAAGACCATCCCGAGGCGTTGACCATCGCATCATCGGTCACGTATCGCGGAGAGTCCGAAGGCCTGCCGAATAGCGCACTGACAGCCGTCCTAAGACCCCTGCTCGTGCTGAACCGTTCAGCCGACTTCTGGCTGCGCCAGATCGAGAGTCTGACCGAACATCTTCTTGAACCCGAAAAGATGAAACGCGTCTGCATCGTCCGTCCGGATCTCGCCGGTGTCACCACCACGGACTTCCACATACCATTCGCGACGAAGAGGACTTTGGTCGAGAATGGCCGGGCGGCGACGGAAGCAGCGTTGAGGCGGCACGGCAGTCAGCTATGAGGTGGTGGTGGACAACTGCAAGAGTGTCACGGGAGCAGGCGCTCCTGAAGGGATGTCTCGACAACGACTCCCAGGCACTGGAACGGTTCGCCACCCGGTCCTACGTCCGGGAGGTGCAGCGGGCCGTTCGCTCCACGCTCGAACGAGACTATTTGCGCGACGAGCTGGATGCGATCGCCGTGTTGTGCATCGTCCACGTTTATCACCTCTGGGAAGATATCCCCTCGGCTGTCTTCGACCTCCATACACGCATCCGCCAGGTAGCAATCGCGTTCGCATCGAACTACCGTAAGCAGCATCTGCGGCACATGCGCCGCTAGCCAGCAGATCGAGGGATGCGTGTCGACAGAGAGAGAGCAGATTGCAGCGGCGTTCGAGCGAAACGCTACGCGGGTGGTCCTCTTCCTCGTGAGTCGCTATCGTCTCTCGAGTGATGAGGCCATGGACGTCGTCCACGATGTCTTTTCCTCTCTGCTCGAACGCGCCGGTCGAGGCGAGTTGCCGCGCGACAACCCGCATCTGCTGAACTACATCCTCGCAGCTGCGCGAAGCCGGGCGATCGACCTCGCGCGGAAAGAGGCCAGGCACCGCCGAAACGAATCGGTTCTGCTCAGCGCGATTCAAGGTACTCCCGCACCCGGCGCTGATGCGCAGTTAATCCTTCACGAGCAGCAGGCCTTGCTCCGTCAAGCGATCGAAGAGCTGGGCGAGCCATACCGAGAGATCTTCAAGATGCTGATCTATCGGGAGTTATCGCTCGCCGACATCGCGCGCGAACGCAACCTCAGTCTTGGATCGATCTATACCCAATATGCGAGGGGGGTAGAAAGGTTGCGAAAGATTCTCCGCCGGGGCGCGTAAGGAATCACCTCGTTCGTGCGTATCAGAGGTATGACGAGCACTCCTTGGAGCGCCCCCTCCGGCTCAGCAGTAACCAAAAATGTAAGGAATCGTCGCCTCCGGACGTATTTAATGAGGAGATGACGATGATTCGGAATCTGTTTCGGAGAAAGAAAACGCTTCCGGTCCCGCCTGTCAGCCTCACGGACGGAGCACGGGCAAGGCAGTTTCTGCAGCAGCAGACTTCTTTCGACATCGACGAGTTTCTTGCCAGCCAGACCGCGGACGAGCTCTTCAACTGTCCACTTGGATGGACTGCGGATTGCCTGTCGGTAAACCAGGTTGCCGAGCTCGTGGAAGGGAGGCGAATCGAACCAGTCGCTCGAAGGCATGCCGCTCTCTGTGACGAATGCCGCCAAGCTCTCCGAGCCTACGAGTCGCTGAAAAATACGCACTGGGCAAACGACCTAATGATCGTCGCGTCGCACCGGATCAGGATCCCGGAGGAAGGGCCGCGTTACCTCGTTCTGACGAACCGCGGCCAATCCGGTACTCTCGAGCAAATCCTGCCGGAGTCGGTCACCGTCGAAGGGGCGATTCTTGCGTCAGGCTGTGTGATCCGACCGTCTGCTCGCAGATACGACGGGTTCGAAACGGTAGAGTTGCACTTCAAGCAATTCGAGCTGAACGCACCGTCCGACGTGAAAGAAATCTGCGACTGGGTGAGTGTCGAGGCAAAAACACGCGGCGGCAAGCTCCGCAAACGCGAATTCGTCCGCGTTTTCCGCGAATCCTACGGTTGAGATCGCGGTGTTGAATCTGCCTGCAATTCGTTCCGTGGTACAGCGGATATCGATCATCTTGTGTCTCGCCGCCATGCTGAACGTCGCCGCGGTGGCCTTCTGCGACGCGATCGCTTGGGCGTATCCCAGCTACACCACCGCCCGCGGCTGGGCGGCCTACGCGGCCGCGCTGATTGGGCGGGATCGCGCTGACTATCGCCGGCAAAGCCTCGACGCCACCTTCGTCATGCACGACACCTCGCACACGAGTGCGGGCGCGGGCGAGAACCGAAGAGTGGCATGCGAGGCTGGCTGCAGGCGAACGTGCGCCGCAATCACATAGGGGTCACCGTCTGCGTCATGCTGACCGCTCTGTCGTTCACCGTCACCGCTCCATTCCTGACGCAGCTTTTCTTCTGGCGCGACATCGCTGCCGCGAGACACTCGCATCATCAGCCCGGACGCTCGTGGCGAAATGTCGCTCGCGACACTGCGAGTGCTGATCTCGACATTCCCGACCATCATTCCCGACCCTCTGAGGGTTCCTCGCGACGCTCGGAGCGTTGCTCTATGTGTTCCTCAGAGGCTGTGAAGACATCCAGAGCGCCCCGGGTTGTGAGCGCGAAGAGGCCAGCTGCGAGGCGCGACGACGATGCAATGTGGGACCATCGGACAGGAGGCGCAACGAAGCAGATGGCCTCATCCCGCCGCAACGCGGGCGCTCTGGATGTCTTCACAGCCTCTCAGCAGGGCGGCTGCGCTGCCTCGGCGTCCGGCCACTGCAACGCCGCCTCGAACCCGGCAACGGACCAGGTCAACTCCTCGGCGTAGACGCCGTCGATGCCGTCCAGCTCCCGGGTGAGGACCGTGCTCACCGACGTCCGCTCCCGCTCGGCCAGATGCTCGAGCATCGCCACGTAATACCTCGGCAGCCGGAGATGGACATCGGTCAGCCGGATCGACGAAGGGAGCACCGCCCCGGCCTCCGCGCCGAGGACTCCTCGATCGCCTCCAGCGGCCAAACCTCCAGCGCCTTCGCCATCAGCTCCGCCCGCCAGACCCACTTCCCGAGCCCGCCCTCGTTCACCTCCACCTCCCCCGCCGCAATCGCCGCCGTCATCTTCCCCCGAATGAGTGGGGGCCAGAGCTTTCTTTTTTGCCAAGAAAACCGGAGCTGTGATCCCACTCACGGCCTCTTGACCCCACTCAGCCTCCACGGGATCGAAAAGGACGCATTTCGAAATCAACGAATCCCGTCATCCCTCACTGCTGCCGTAGGCAGCAAAAGATCTGTAGGCCCGGCCTTTAGGCCGGGTAAAGCGTGGATGGGTCTTCGAGCCCGCTTAGCGGGCGACAGCCGAGAAATGTGCGGACCGGCTTTTCTGTCGCCCGCTACGCGGGCTTACCTGCGGGGCGCTCGGTGTACCCGGCCTGAAGGCCGGGCCTACAGATCTTTTGCTGCCTACGGCAGCAGAGAGGCGCCGGATCTGCGTTGCCTCTCCGAATGCGTCCTGCTTACCGCCCCTCGATTGGACCTTGAAGTCTCCCGCCGTTTGGGACACGTCCCCTGGCGGCGAGACGCAAGCCCCCTACCGCATCGGCACCACTTCCACCCCCGTATAGAAGTGCCGCAGAATCCTATCGAACGTCCATCCGCGGAAGGCCATGCCGTACGCCCCCACCTGGCACATCCCCGTCCCGTGCCCCCAGCCCTTCCCGTAGAACGTGTAACGGTCCATGCCGTCCGGGTCCTTCGTCTTGTCGAACACGAAGAGGTTGTCCGGCACGTTCAGCGACCACCGCACCGGGAGGCCGCGCAGGACGAATTTGCGGCCGCCCTCGGCGGTGAACTCCATCTCCGCAACGCGCTGTGAGGCATCCACGGTGACCGGGCGGAGGTCGACGAGCTGGGTGATCGGCTGGCGGCGGTTGATCGTCGGGACGAGGTCGTCGGCGCGGTAGCTGCGGGTCCAGTTGGCGAAGCTGGAGGTGCGGTCGAAGGAGGCGCCGTCGTAGTTGGCCTGCACGATCGCGGCGACCGGCTTCTTCGAGGGGGAGAGGATGACGGTCATCCGGTCGCCGACGAGGATCGGGACGCTCTTGTACTCCTGGTAGCGGTCGCCGAGCTTGCGGAAGAGGGGGATCCCGACGGGGAGGGTATGGGCGGTGACTTCTCCCTTCTGCTTGAGGGTCACCTTCCGGCCGTCGAGGCGGTGGATCTTTCCTTCGCCGATCGTGAGGACGCTGTGCTCGCGGACCCAGTTGAGCAGCAGGGCGTAGAGCTCTTCGCGCGGCATCGGCTGGGCGAGCGAGACGCGGTCGATGTACTGGGTGGGGTTGATGCCGTACTTGGTGAGGAACGACGCCACCAGGAACGGCACCCCCTCGGCGTTGCCGCTCTGCGGGAACCAGTAGGTCCGGTCCTCGGGCATGGTGAGCGTGCGGCCATAACGGTCGAGGTCCATGATCGCCGCGAGGTATTCGAGGACGTCGCCGCGGCGTGAGGAAGCCGGCAGCGGCTGGTTGGTCTCCGTGACGCCGGCGAGACGCATCGCCGCGACGACGGCACCCGAAACGTCGCGTGCGCTCCAGCTCTCCGAGGTCGCCGGGACGCCGGCCAGCGCGGAGAAGAGGCGCGCGTCGACCTGCTGCTCGGTGAGCAGGCCGCTGTCGGCGCGGCCGGCCAGCGAGAGCATGTCCAGCTCCACGCAGCTCACCCGCTTCAGGTATGGCTCGGACCGGCCGGGGAACATGGTGTTGACGTCGCTGGTCTCGCCGCCGCAGGTGGCGCTGTAGAGCGCGTCGATCGGCTTGCCGCCGTGTGTGACGATCAGTCCGGCCGTCTCGCGGACGGCACGCGTCGACAGCTCGTGCTCGGCGGCGAAGCCTTTGTATGCCTGGCAGGCCGGGCCGGGGCAGATGTCGTAGCCCTCGGAGGCGAACTGGCCGAGGTTGCGGAAGGCGTACGTGCGCGCGGCGACCGCCTGCGCCTTCAGCGCCTCCACCTCGTCGTAGATCGACGGACCCATCTCGGCGGGGACGACGCCGTAGAGGTACTCCTCGAAATTCAGCTCGTTGACGATGTTGAGCAGCCCGCGGGCGTTGATGAAGAGGCGCGCGGTGCCGCGGTACGGCTGCTTGTCGATGCCGATCGTGTCGGCGGTCGCCGGGACGACCTGGATCGACGGCCCTTCGAGCGTGTGCTGGTCGCCTTCGTCATCGCGGATCACGATCCGCTTCTCGAAGGGCTGGTCGGACGGACGGCGAACGACCATCAGGTCCTTGCCGTAACCGCGCTCGGTGAGATTCGCCCGGATGGGCGTGGCCGCCTCGGAGGTCTCGAAGTCGCCCGCCAGGACTTTGTACTGCCCGTTGGCGACGTCGAAGACGGTATCGACGCGGAGGCCGGTCTCGGTGCGGATCTTCTCCACCAGCGCGTTCGCGCTCGACTGGTCCGAGATCGCGCTCACCTGCACGGCGTAGCGTACCGGCGCGTTGGCCAGCGGCGCGGTGGCGGTGAAGCCGCGCTTCAGCAGCGACGGCCCCTGTTCGGTGACGACGTAGTAGCCGTCGGCAGTACGAGGGAAGGTCACCGTCGACTGGTCGCTCAGGAGGCCGACACGGATACGCGGCTCGGCAATGGTCCGCGGCAATGAGGCCGCCGGGGTCATGGCGTTGGTCGAGCGCACCGGCGCAGGCTGGGCGGCCGGGGTGGTGTTGGTGGTCGTGGCGCTCGGCGGCGGGGGTGCCTGCGGCGTGGTGGTGGCGCAGGCGGCGAGCAAAGAGAGGAAGACAACAGAGACAGAACGGCGCATGGACCTTTCGTACAGCAAAAAAAACGCCCCCGCGGGCGGGAACCGCGGGGGCTGTGAATGAAACGAACGTTACTGCTTACGGCAGGATGAGACGGATCACGACGCGACGGTTGCGCAGACGGCCTTCCGCGGTCGTGTTATCGCCCACCGGATCCGAGGTGCCGCGGCCTTCGACGGTGATGCGCGACGGGTCGATGCCGTGGCGGCTAACAAGGTAGTCGCGTACGGCCTCGGCGCGGCGGCGGTCGAGGTCACGGTTCGGGCCGGCGTTCTCCCGGTCATCCGTGTAGCCGATGACCAGAGCCGTCGCCGAAGGCTCCTGCTTCATGCGCAGGGCGACTTCGTCGAGGATGGCCTTGGCAATATTGGTGAGGCGGGCCGAGCCCGGCTCGAAGTGAATCTCGTCCGTGCGCAGCTCCTGCGGCTGGCGCGGCGGAGCAACCGGAGGCGTCGGCGGCGGAACCGGAGCCGACTCGATCGGCGGCGGCGGCGGCGGAAGCGGAGCCGGGGCCGGAGGCGGCGGTGCGGGCGCCGCGAGGTGCAACGGAGCGAACGTCAGGCCGACCAGGCCGGACAGGCCGCAGTCGTCCAGCTCGGTGAAGCGGCACTCGTCGTTGTTGTCGAGGAACTTGGCGACGTTCCAGCGCGCAGCCGCGCTGAGAGCCCAGCCGCTGGTACCGAACCAGTGGCGCAGACCGCTCACCAGGAAGATCGGCGCGTCCGGAGTGCGATCGCCGCCCGTGTAGAAGACGGTGTTCAGCTCGCTGACCCAATTCGTCGTTCCGAACAGGGCGATCGGTTTATTGATACCGAGGTCGAGCCGGACTTCATTGGCCAGCGAGATGTCTTCTTCGAGAGGGGTGTCGGCTTCGTGATCGCCGCGGGCCACGTACTTCAGCGCGCCGGAGAACATGCCGCTCGTCACATGTCCGCCGACACCGAAGTCGGTGCCGCCCGAAGCGATACCGCTCTCGTCGTCACCGGTAGGGAGGTCGATCATACCGGAGATAGCGAAACGGGTCGGGGCGTCCGTCGGAGACAGCCCGAACTTGGTGGCCAGGCGGATCGCGCCCAGACCGGTTTCAGTAAACTCGCCGGCCATGAGATGACCGTTGATGAAGCCGACGCGATCGCCGCCATTGCTGACGATGCGATCCCACGGGATCATCGCGCTGACTTCCCACCTGTCGGTGATGCCAACGCCGACCGAGCCGCTGAGGCGGTAGAGGTCGTAGCTCATGTCCTGATATTCGCGCGCCGAGGGGGGCGCGAAGTCACGAGCTTCTCCGGCGAGGAGATCCCAGTCGTTGAAATAGACGCTGAACGACCAGTCTCCCTGACGGAGCGTATCCGCCGTCACGGTCTCGAACAGTCCGGTCTGTCCCGAATGGGTGGGAGCAAAGAACCGGAGCTGGTCCTCGCGAGTGATCTCGGTGGACATGGTGTCCTGCGCCTGCAGGAGAGTCGCCCCGAAGATCAGAAAGCACAGCAGTGGAAACAGCAAACGATGCCGATTACGCATCAAGATCACACCTCCTAAACTACTTCGCACGGTCACGGTCCGCAGCTACAATGCCCGCGCCGCTACAAAACGTGTGCCAGAGCGATCGAGAGTCTTACCCGTAAAGACTTCAAGTGCTTGACTTTACCATAGCTTGAGTCAGGTGATAGAAGTGTCCCCGCTCAAAAAGGACCGGAATCGACATGGTTAAAACGCATATGGCTGCCGTTGTGGCGGTAATTCTTACGCTCGTTTCCCCGCTGGGAGCACAGCAAACCGAACCCCCGCCGACTCCTCCGCCACCCCAGCCGACGACCACCCCCGCGCCCGCGACGCCGGGCGTGCTGTCGGACGCCGCCGCCAGTTCGTACGAGCGGCGCGATAACCTCCCTGCGGTCAACATTTACCTCCCCGAGGGGCAGGCCAGCGTCCGGCTGCGCAAGCTCATTCGGAACGTGCTCTTCGAGAGCCAGATCGACTACGAATTCGTCAACGGCGACATCTCCACGTACCTCCGCTACAAGTACTACGCGCGGAACTACACCTACCGCCTCGGCGTCTTCGACTCGATCGAGTTCCCCGACCTGCAGAACAGCAATGACCGCGACTACGAGCGCGTCCGCGGCGGGCTGCTGCTGATCGGCGTCCCGAAGGATTACGACCATCGGTATTTTTTTCTTTTGCAGAACGATCAGCTCACCTTCGGCGACATCAACCGCCCCGACAACCAGACCAGCAACATCTACGCGAAGGTCGGCTACCAGTACGGAACGCAGTTCGACGAGCGGATGAACGCCATCGTCGGCGAGCAGCGCGGCCGGATCACGCCGGTGCTGACCGCCTTCCGCGAGATCGGTCCGCAGCGCACCGGCCTCGCCGCCGCCATCACCCAGGCGGCGACGGTCCTTTCCGCCGACTACGGCTACACGAAGCTCGAGGTGGAAGGGCTGCGCCGGTACGACATCACCGACACTTCCTTCCTCTTCACGCGCGTCCACCTCGGCTCGTTCCTGGCCCGCGGGGAGGCCGACCCTCCGCCGGTCCCGCGCGACCGCGACGGCGACGGCGATCTCGATCCGGTCCCGGAGTGGGAAAAGTACGCGATCCCGCAGTACGAGCTGTTCCGTCTCGGAGGGCGCGAGGCATTGAAGTCGGTCTCCTCGAACGACGAGTCGATCGGCACCCACGAGCTCCACATGAGCAACGAGTTCTTCGTGCCGGTCTTCCGCAACCGCGACTACAAAGTCGGCCCGCTCTACTGGAACACTCTCTACGCCATCGGCTACGTCGGCGCGGGGGTGGTGGGCTTCACGACCGGCGAACTCTCCGACCCGGTCGCCGACGTCGGCCTCGGCACCGAGTCGGCCATCCGGTTCGGCGACTACGACGTCTTCCTCAGCGTGCTCGTCGCCCACACGGTGGTCGAGCCGGATACGATCGACGGGGGAACGAAGATCCGGTTCGCGATTCGGACGGTGCGGTAACAAAAAAGCGGGCCTCGCGGCCCGCTTTCCGTTCGTTGGAAGTGTGTAGGAGATTAGAACTTCGTCAGCTTCATCTCGACGGAGCGGACGCCGTCGATGTTGCGCAGCACCTGTGCGGCAACATCTTTCTGGAGCTCGTGGACGACTTCGCCGGCGACGCGGACGACGCCCTGTTCGCTGGTCACGCGGAACTTGCAGCCGTCGAGCGAGCGGTTGACCGTCAGCTCGACTTCGGCCTGGCGGGCGATCTCGCCGTCGCGGTGCTCGATGATCTGGACCAGGTTGGCGACGCGGGCGTAGCCGAGGCTCTGGGCGACCCGGCCGAGCTCTTCGGCCTGGCTCTGCTGTGCGGCGCGGCCGCGGATGATGACGATGCCGGCAATCTCGTAAACCTGCAGACGCTCGATGGACGGGGCGCCGGCGGTCACGAACGCATTGGTGAGGTCGGTGGCTTCGGGAGCGGCCGCAGCGGCGGCGGGCGTCAGGGCGATCAGGATCGCGGCGAAGGCAACGGCTTTGAGCGTTCGGGTCATTTTATTTGCTATCTCCTGCCGCAGGGAATAGCACCTCGCGTGCCACATTCGTTGATGCTGGTACGCGAACAGTTTAGCGCATGCCGTAAGAAATATTTTCTCGCAGCTCGACCACCGATATCTCCTCCGTTCCGTACGGCTCCGCGGCCTCGTGGTGCAGGTAGACGCGATACAGCAGCGTCAGGGCCAGGGCGATGACGGCAAAGAAACCGAGAAAGGCAAGAGCGCGGCGCACGAAGGCGAAAGCCAGCAACGGCTATGCCCGGCTGGGAAAGGCAGAAAGCAGAAGGCAGAAGGCAGAAGGCCGAAGGAGTCGGTTGCGTGTTCTTCGTTCTCCTTCTGCCTTCTGCCTTCTGCCCTCTGCCTTACAATCCTCGGATGCCCCGCATCCACGTCCTCCCGTCCGATCTCGTGAACCAGATCGCGGCGGGGGAGGTCGTCGAGCGGCCGGCCTCGGTGGTCAAGGAGCTGGTCGAGAACGCCATCGATGCGGGGGCCACCACCATCGACGTCCTCCTCGAGAACGGCGGCAAGAAGCTGATCGAGGTCCGCGACAACGGCTGCGGGATGTCGGAGGAGGACGCCCTTCTCGCCATCGAGCGCCACGCCACCTCCAAGATCCGCGACTTCGACGACCTGACCCGCGTCCGCACGCTCGGCTTTCGCGGCGAGGCGCTGCCGTCGATCGCCTCGGTCTCCCGCTTCACCCTCACCAGCTCCGACGACGAGAGCGGCGCCGCGGTCGAGCTCGAATGCGATCCGCTCACCGGCAACCGCACCGTCCGCCCCGCCGCACGCGACCGCGGCACGACCATCTCGGTGCGGGAGCTGTTCGAGAACGTCCCCGCCCGCCGGAAGTTCCTCCGCAGCAGCGACGCGGAGTTCCGCGCCATCGTCACCATCCTCTCTTCTTATGCCCTGCCCCTCCCCTCGCGCGCCTTCCGGCTCGAGCACAACGGCCGGGTCGTCCTCGACCTCCCGCCGGCGATGACCGGACGCGAGCGGGTCCTGCAGATCATCGGCAGCGATGCCTCGGAGAGCCTGGCCGACATCGACGCCCTGATCGGCGCCACCCGCGCCGCCGGTTTCGTGACCCAGCGCCTCCGCTTCGGCTCGAAGCGCAACCAGTTCTTCTTCGTCAACGGCCGCCTGGTCAAGGACCGCGTCCTCACCCACGCCGCGAACCGCGCCTGCGACGCCTTCGACTTTGAGGGCCACCCGGCCATCGTCCTCTTTCTCGACGTCCCGCCGGAGCTGGTCGACGTCAACGTCCACCCCGCCAAGACCGAGGTGCGGTTCCGTGATTCGTCGCAAGTCCACGTCGCGGTCGAGCAGGCCGTGAAGCGCGCCCTCGGCGGCGGCGCCGAAGGAGCCGCGCTGATCCGCGATGCCGCGCCGGCCGCTCCATCACAATCAGCCACGTTCTTTCCCCCGCAGCGCTACGACGACCCGTCGCCGCGCTGGACGCCCGCGTTCACGCCGCTCTTCCAGAGAGAAGCGCTGGTCCAGCCGCCAACGCTCCAGCCGCCGGTCCCCGGCACGCGCGCCGACGCGAGGACCGCGGCGGCGCTCGTCGAAGAAGAAGCGGCGCCGCAGCTCGGCGACCTGCAGGGGCGGATCATCGGCCAGTACCGCCTCAGCTACCTCCTCCTCGACACGCCGGGCGGACTGCGCCTCGTCGACCAGCACGCCGCGCACGAGCGCGTGCTCTACGACCGCTACCTCGCCCGCGTCGAAGCGCGCCAGCCGGTCTCCCAGGGGCTTCTCACGCCGATCCTCTACGAGACCGGCGCCGCCGAGTGTGCTGTGCTGGAGTCGCACATGGACGACCTGCGCGAAGTCGGCTTCGACATCGAGCGCTTCTCCGGCAACGCCTTCGCCATCTCCGCCGTCCCGCCGGAGCTGCTGCGCAACGACGTCGACACCTTCCTCCGCAAGCTCATCGACGCCTCGCTCGAAGAGAAGTCGTCGCACGTCACCCGCGTCCGCGAGCGCATCGCAGCCTCCCTCGCCTGCCAGGCGGCGATCAAAGTCCACCGGCCGCTGTCGGGAGAAGAGATGGCCCGCCTCGTCGCCGAGCTCCTCCAGTCGTCCAACCCCTTCGCCTGCCCGCACGGACGGCCGGTGATCGTCGACATCAAACACCTCGACATCGAGCGGCACTTTCACCGGAAGTGAGCATCCTCTCAGCCCTCTTCCGTTCGATTTGCGGGCCCTGGAGAATCCCGGTCGCAAAGCTGGGCCGGATGGGCGAGCGCCGCGCCGCCTGGTACTACCGCCTGCGGGGCTACTCCATCCTCGAGCGCAACCTCCGCCTCAGCGCCGGAGAGATCGACCTGGTCGTCAAACGCGGAGCCACCGTCGTCATCGCCGAGGTCAAGACCCGCCAGAGCGACGTGGCGGGCGAAGGCCACGAAGCCGTCAATCGCAAAAAACGGGAGCGGATGATCAAGCTCGGCGACCAATACGCCGCCAAACACCCCGAAGCGCAGCTCCGCTACGACATCCTCTCCTTACGCTGGACCGGCCGCCGCTTCATCGTCAGCCACTATGAAGATGCGTTCCGCCCGGTGGCGGATGCGCAGCGGCCGTGGATCTGGCGAGCGTGATGGGACCGATAGGACAAATGGGACTGATGGGACGAATAGGACTGATGGCGCGCGCCTCTGTCCTATTCGTCCCATAGGTCCCATCAGTCCCATCAGTCCCATCACCCACTCACCCCCGGCACCGTCCGTTCGGGTCGATGCACCCGGAGTAATCCCCGGCGGCCAGCTTCGCCCGCACGATCCCGTTGGGATCGACCCCATAACCCTTGTCTCCGTCCGCAACAGGGCGCGCACGGCCGTCCGGGTCGAGGCCAGGCCCATCGTCGAACGTGAATCCGTCGCGGCCGTCGGGACAACCGTTCGGGTCGATGCCGCAACCGGCGTCCCGCGCCAGCGGCTGCTTTGGCCGCACGATCCCGTTGGGATCGACGCCTGCGCCCTTGTCCTCAGCGACCAGACGCGGCTTCGGCCGGCCGTTCGGATCGAGGTGGCTCCCTTCGTCCGATGCGGCCACTCCGCGGCAGCGTCCATTCGGGTCGACGCAGGCGCTGTAGTCATTGTCGGCGGCGGGACGCGGGCGGCCGAACGGGTCGATGCCCACGCCTTCATCGGAGGCGAGCGTATTGCGGCCGTCGGAACAGCCGTTCGGGTCCATCGAACAACCGGCGTCGTACACCGGCAACTGCTTGCCGATGCTGCCGTGCGGATCGAGTCCGGCTCCGTCGTCGGAGGCGGCGATGAGGGTGGTAGCGAACAACAGGGCCTGAAGCACTTGCATCGTTGAAACTCCTTTCGTCGTTTCCACGATGCGTCGCACGGTGCGGTGCGGCAATGCCGTTCACGGCTTCGTCGCGTCATGCTGACCGTGGCGACAACGATCGGTCGCCGTCCGGCAACTACCGCGACCGCAGTTCCGCGTCCAGCCGATGCCGCCCATCGGGCCAGGCCTTCAAAAACGCGCGCCACATCACTTTCGTGTTGACGCTGGAGGCAAGCTCGAACTCGGCCGCTTCCTGGCGGCAGCGGCGGGCTTCGTCCGCGCGCGGGGCGCCGGGATGGGTGGCGAGGTAGTGATCCCACGCGGCGATGGTTCCGGCCTCGAATGCAGCGTCGAAGTCGCCTTCGACGATGGCCAGGCGCGCCAGGGCCCGCCGTGCGTCGGCGATGTGCTGGCCGGACGGTTGCGCGCGCATGTACGCCTGCAGCGACTCGGCGGTATTCGCAATCGCCGCCTCGTTCCACGCGTGCTCGTCTTCCGCCTCCATCTGGGCAAGGCGGGTCTGGGCGTCGTGCTCGCGCAGCCCGGCGGGGTGATTGAGCAGGAACAGGCCCCACGCGGCGACGGTGTCTGCCGCCTTCGCCTCCACGAACTCCAGTTCCTCGCGGAGATGCCGCTCCGCCGTCGCGCTGTTCGCGCCGCCGGGAAACTCGTCGAGATAGGCCTGCCAGGCGGCAGCGCTCTTGACTTCCACCGCCACGCTGAAGGCCGTCTCTTCGCGGATGCGCGCCGACTCCAGCCGCTCGCGCGCCGCCTGGGCGTGACGGTCGTGGCTCCACTGTTCGAGGTAACCGTCCCACGCCTCCTCGGTGTCGATCGCCGCGGCGCTGTCGAAGGCCATCCTCTCTTCGAGCGACCGTTCGGCCTCCTCGGCGTGGTGCTTCGGGAACTTCGCCCGGAAGTCGCGGAACGCCGCGTAGTTGTCGGCCGCCAGCGCGAACGCCCACGCCTGGTCCGCTTCCATCGTCACCGTCGGCGGCTCCGCCTCGGCCGTCTTTCCCGACGGGACATTCGTCCGCGTGAACGCGCGCGGCGCCTTCGACGCGAACGGCGTCAGCGCCTCGGCCAGCTCGCGCGCGTTCGCATGGCGGCGGGCGCGGTTCTTCTCCAGCGTCCGCAGCACCACCTGCTCGAGACCGGCCGGCAGGTCGAGGCCGGGATTCGCCTCGGCGAACGAGCGCGGCGGCTCGGTGAGGTGCTTGACGATGTAACCGTTCGGCGTGCGGGCCACGAACGGAGGGACCCCGGTGAGCATCTCGTAGAGCACCACGCCGAGGGAGTAGAGATCGGCGCGCGCGTCGAGCGACTCCTCCTCCTCCAGCTCGCCGAGCTGCTCGGGCGACATGTACTTCGGATTGCCGATGAAGACGCCGGCCTGCGTGGTGTCGAACGGATTCGCCACCGTGACGTCCTTCGCCACGCCGAGGTCGATGATCTTGACCACCAGGTGATCGTCGGCGTCGAAGGCCAGCATGACGTTGTCGGCCGAGACGTCGCGGTGCAGCATGCCGCGGCGATGGATCGCATCCAGCCCCGCCAGCGCCTGCATGGCCACCTCCGTCGCGAGAGTCAGAGGGAAACGCCCGTTCGCCGCTCCCCACTGCCGCACGGTCGTCCCGTCGATGAACTCCGTGACCATGAAGCTCGAATCGGCGAGGACGGAGAAGTCATGGACCACGGCGACGTTCGGATGATGGATCTGCGTCGCCAGCCGCGCCTCGCGCAGGAAGCGCTGGCGGTACGTCTCGTCCGCCATCAGCGCCGCCTTCATCACCTTGATGCAGCGGAACGCGCCGAGGTGGACGTGGCGCGCTTTGTACACCTCCCCCATGCCGCCCGCGCCGAGCAGGCCGAGAATCTCGTACTTGCCGTCGAGGACCGAGCCGGGGGCGAGACTGGATTCCGAACCGCCATCCATGGACGTTGAAGGATATCCGTATCAGCAGATCAGCGCGCAGCCGGCCGTATCGACCGCGCCACCAGCCCGATCCCGCCGAGGAGGAGGACCAGCATGAAGATGGTGTTGAAGAGGCTCGTCGGCCGGAAGTAGATGTGGAGGTTGGTGATGATGCCGAGGAAGATGATCAGCGCCCCGACCACGGTCAGCACCCAGCCGACGATCGAGCTGCCGTTGAAGAAGAGAAAGGCAATTCCGACGACGAACGGCAGCAGCGACAGTCCGAAGGCGCTGTAACCGCCGAGGCTCCACCCGCCGCTCGACACCGTGACCTGGTTGGTGAGCAGGTACGCTCCCGCCACCGCCATCAGAAACCCGATCGCAAACGTCCCCAGCCCGCCCTCGGTCCCGCCCGCGCCGCGCAGTTGTTCCATGCGCATAAGTGTAAACGCGGGTGGCGGGATGAGGAGCGCCGGCTTTCAGCCGGCCGGTCCGCCGGCCTTCGGCCGGCAGTATGGGTGGGATGGGGAGCTCTCGCCTCGGTCACACTGCCGACCGAAGGTCGGCGGACCGGCCGGTCGAAGACCGGCGCTCCATAGACGCGGCCTCCCGTCCTCCCTCGTGCGCGTCAGCCGTTCGGGTCGATTCCCCAGCCGGCGTCGGCCTGCGACGCGGTTGGGCACCGCGGACCGCCGTGCGGATCGAGCCCGCTCCCGTCGTCGCATCGCGCCGCCGTCGTCCGCGGCGTCCCGTGCGGATCGAAGCCGTTGCCGTCATCCGTCGTGATCCCGCTGTAGAACGCGGCCAGGAAGAGAAAGACCGTGAACAAACGCATGATGGAAGACTCCTTGGTACCCACCGTCGGTCGGCGGCGGCCAATGCGCAAGGCCGTTGACCCGGGCGTCACAGCATCGCCCCGCCGCCGACACACATGCGGAGCGGTGTGTCATCCGTTCGGATCGATGCAGGCCGTGTAATCGCTCGCGGTCCCGTTCGGGTCCATCGCCCCGCCGCCGTTCGGGTCCATCATCCCTCCTTCATCCAGGAGCGAGAGGGCAAGCAAAAGAGCGATGATCAGTTTCGCAAACAGCATGAGATGTCTCCCTGCCTCGCACAGTGCGTCCGCAAGGAGACATCCACAAGTCCGTTTGCCGCGGCGTTACAGCATCGCGCCGCGGGTGACACAACCGTACGGCTCCCGCTACGCCATCGCCGTCGCCGGCCTCCCCGCCGGCGGCGTCTTCCTCCGGAGAATGGCAGCGGAGACGAGGGTCACGATCGTTCCGTAGAGGAGTATCCGTTTCAAGCAGAGGAGTGTACGTGAGGAGAGCATCCCTCACGGCCGGATCTGAGGTGTCGGCTTTGCGATACAAAAAGCTTGCTTCGCTAGACGAAACGCTTGCGTCGCAGGATGAAACGTTTTCGTCGCACAACTAAACGTTTTCGTTGCGGGATCAAACGCTTTCATCGCAGGACCAAACGTTTTCGTCGCAGGACTAAACGTTTTCATCGCAGGACTAAACGTTTTCATCGCGGGACCAAACGCTTTCGTCGCGGGATTAAACGCTTTCGTCGCACGACGAAACGTTTTCGTTGCGGGACCAAACGCTTTCGTCGCAGGACCAAACGTTTTCGTCGCGGGACGAAACGCTTTCGCCGCACGACGAAACGCTTGCGTCGCACGTCGACCCGCTCGGCAGAAACTGGTGCCAACCCCTCAGTCCGCGGGCCGTAAGTTGTGGTTTACCGGCCGGGCGCGGGCAGACATACAGCCTGTCCGGGGCGGATCTTCACATCGCTGCCGGAAACCCATTCGCGCGTCCGTCTAAGCGCACCGGGCGCAGACGCGGCGCGAAAAACAGCAGTCGTGCCGTCCCTGCACCGACGCACCGGAAAAGAACAGGAGCCGCACATGACAGCCATCATTGGATCGGCACGGGCCGCCTTCCTCATCCTGATCGCCGCGGTCGCGACCTTCAACGCCGAGGCGGAGGTCTTCACGAAAAACCAGGTCCTGAAGCTCTACACCTCGCCGGCAACGATTCCGCTGGCGTACGACACCGGCGGCCATGCCGGCCCGATCCCGGTGGGGACGCCGGCTCACATCGTGTACGGCATCCAGGTCACGTCGAACAACACCAGCTCGAGTCCCGTCACCGTCACGATCACGCCGCCACCAGGCTTCGTTCCCACCGGAACGCGATGCATCGGCTTTCCCCTCGGAGCTGCCAACGGCACCCCGTTCACTTCCGGGTGTTCGCTCCCCGCGTTCAACATCGGGCCGCTGAGCGGCGCGAACGACAAAGTCCTCATCGTCATCGACGGCTTCTTCACGCAGGCCGGCAACTTCACCGCCACGTTCAACGCGGTGCGCGACTCCACGAGCGAGCCGACGACGTTGAACATGATCGTCACGATCACCGCGCTGCCGGTCGATCTCTCGGTCACGAAACAGGTCAAGCCGAAGAACGGCGGCACGTTCGGATCGACGGCCACGATCGCCGCCGGCGATACGGTCACGTTCCGCATCGTGGTGAAAAACGAGTCGCTCCCCGCGGCGAATCACTCCACCGACGTCGCCCTCGGCTCGCGGTTCCGGCTGCACGACACGCTCAGCACGCCGTCGACGAATGACATCGTGGTCGGCATCAAAGTGCCTTCCATCACCTGCACCGCGCCGGCCGGCGTCGATTGCCCGGCGGGCGTCACGACTTTGAGCTCCAACAGCCTCTATCCGAGCAACTCTTGGACGGTCGCGTCACTCGGCTATCCTTCGACCTCCCTCGGCCTGTTGCCGGCCGGCGCGTCGTTCGAGATCACCTTCGACGCCGAGATCACCACGAGTTCTGCCTGCTCTCCCTCGCAGAACAACTCGCTGACGAACGAGACCTTCTTCACCTACTCCAATGGAACCTCGTCGGTCGGCGACACCGGATCCTCGAACGCCAACAACAAGTCCAGCGTGAACGTCACCATCACCGGTGTCCCGCCGACCGGCTGTGTTTCGCTGCCCCCGGCTCCCACGGTGACGGTGACCAAAAAACTCCTGAGCACCCCCGCGTGGGGCTCTCCCCTCACCTACGAGGTCACCATCACGAACACGTCGAGCCAGACGCTGACGGGCCTCGGACTGGTGGACTGGGTCAGCGCCACCAAGACGCCGCCGGTGACCGCGACGTTCGCACCGGCGGGAACGAACATCGTCTGTACGCCGGCCTGCATCGCCACGCTGGGAACCTCGACGGGCCTGATCGTGCCGTCGATCTCTTCGCCTACGCTGTTCAATAGATCCGCACTCTTTGCCCCGCTGGCTCCCGGCGCGGAGCAGAAGATCCGCTATGACATCCGCTACGACGCCGGATGCTCTCTCATCACGGAGAACGGCACGATCACGAACAACGTGTGGGTCACGGGGCCGGTGAGCAAGACCGGTTCCGTCAGTACGCTCATGCCGCTGCTGCCGGTCTGCACCATCGACGTCGTGAAAACGCAGACCGAAGGGCCTACGTCCTTCTCGCTGTATCCGGCGACTGTCAAATACCGGGTCGAGTTCAGGAACACCTCCCCGACCCAGCCGGTCACGGTGCGGACGATGATCGACGCCCTCTCACTCGACAGCAACGTCTACGGCGACGTGCCGGTCCAATACTCGTACAGTTGCACGGCGAGCAACGTCACCGTTCCCTCCAACTGGCCGGCCATGCAGGGCTCCGCATTGGGCCAGGTCAAATACACCGCGCCGCGCCGCGCGGGAATCCGGCTCCTCGACTTTTCCACTTCCGCCGGTGCCGTGTTCGGCCCCGGCGGCGTGATTGGTTGCGACGTTTCCATCACCCTCGGCAAGCCGCGCGCGGACGACGCCTTCTGCCAGGGCGACGGGAAGCCGCAGTTGGTCAACTCCGCCTTCATGCACCTCGGCGGCCCCTTCGACACGAACTACAACACGCCCGACAAGGAGAAGACCGCCAGCGTCCAGCTGCCGAATTGCGTCGCCGTCAGCGTCGGCAAAACGGTCGGCCCGAACGTCGTCGCTGGCGGGGCCGTGACCTTCACACTCACCGTCACCAACGCCGCCAAGACCGGCTCGGTCTCGGGAATCACGATTCACGACAACGTCCCGCCGAGCTTCACGAACGTCACCTGGTCGTGCTTGGCCGGTTGCGCGGTCAGCAGCGGCTCCGGCTCGAACGTCAACGTAGCGCTCAATCCCATCCCCGCCGGCGCGACGACGACCGTCGTCATCACCGCAAACGCGCCGACGGTCCTCGGCTCCTACTGCAATTCGACCAACGCCACGTTCGATCCCTTCCCGCCGCTCAGTTACTTCGAAGGCGACCAGGACGCGCTCACCAAAGCCTCGGCCTGCGCGCAGGTGGAATCCCCGCCGGGACTGATCGTCCGGAAAGAGGTCGAGGGCGCCCCGGCCGGCTACAGCGAGAAATTCCAGTTCAACGTGCAATGCACGACGCCCGCGGGGCCGTACCAGAAGTCGGTGACCGTCGACTGGCCGTCGCCGGGCTTCGTCGCCGTCAATGACATTCCGCCGAACAGCACCTGCACCGTCACCGAGGGAACGATCCCGGCGGCGCCGGCCGGCTATGCGTGGTCCGGATCGCCGATTTACATGCCGGCGGGCGGAGTCATCGCCATCGGCGAGAAAGGCGGGCCGGTGACGGCGCGCAACAAGCTCGTCCCCGAGTCATGCCTCCGCATCGTGACCGATGACGTCAGCTGCGAGGTCGACCGCGAGGGCAAGCCGACCGGCAACTATGTCTGGAATTTCAAGTTCCGGAATCTGAGCGGCAGGCCGGTGGCCCACCTCTTCCTCTCCGGACTGCCGTTCCCCGTGACCGTGAACGACGAGCACCTCGAGCTCATCCCGGCCGTGACGAACCTGTCGCAGACCTACAGCGTCGTCTTCAGCGGCGCTCAGCCGGGACCGCTGACGTTCATCGCCTCGCTCCACGACGGCGCACTCGCGGAGTGCTGCGCCATTCCGATCACCATCGAGCTTCCCCCGTGCGACTGCGCACAGGTCATCCGCGAAGCAGCGCCGGCGTGCTCGTTCCCGAATCCGGCTCCG
The DNA here is from genome assembly GCA_035629865.1 of Thermoanaerobaculia bacterium. Classification (GTDB taxonomy): domain Bacteria; phylum Acidobacteriota; class Thermoanaerobaculia; order Gp7-AA8; family Gp7-AA8; genus QHVT01. Next base: position 44,676 of record DASPHC010000009.1, read on the forward strand.
CTCACCTACACGATCACGCTCCGGAACCTCTCCGACCATCTCGTGGAGAACCTGGTGGTCGTCCCGGTGTCGCCGGTCGACCACGTGACGCCCGTCCTGCCGTCGGCGCTCAAGGTCACGAAGGAGATCAACCCGGTCGCACCCGCCGGTCAGGGCGGCACGATCGGCCCCGTGACCGTCACCCTCAGCGGCCCGCAGGCAGTGGCCGGCAATCAGGTGTGCCTCGGCCTCAGTCTGCAGGAGAAAGACTTCAACCACTGCTGCTCGATCGTCCGATGCTTCCGGCTGCCCGAGTGCACGATCGACGTCGATGACAATGTCCATACCCTCGGCGTCGCCGAGGTGGCGAGGCTCGACGAAGGATTCATCATCAGCAACATCGGCTCGAGCGGCGACGACGGCGTGTCGCTCGATCTCGACGGCGCGCAGCGGGCCGGTCTCGCCTGGCGTCCGCTCGACGCCGCGGGCACGCTCCCGAACGGCGCCTTCATCGAATTGCGTGCGGCCGGCGACGAAGAAGAAGTCGAAGGCAACGTGCGCGTCACCCAGGTCCTCCCCGGCCGCTACCAGATCACCTCGTCGATCGACAACGCACGCGATTACCGCGTCGAAGTGTTCCGGAACGGTGAGCCCGTCGGCGGCGGTGTCTCGCAGGCCGGCATCAACGTCATCGTCATCTGGCCGGTGGCGGCAGGCGCGGAGCTCGTCCCGTCGCCAACTCCCGGGAACCCCGGCACGATTGCATTCACACTCGACAGCGGCATACCGGCGGCATGGGAGCTCGCGGACGGATCGGTCGTCATCGGCGATCGCATCCGCATCACCCCCGAGGAATCGAGCGGCCGGACGGTGTCGCTGCAGACGCTCGAGCTGCGCGCCGCGCAGATTCCGTCGATCGTGGTCACCGGCGTCTCCATCGCGCGGGACTGTAACGGCAACGGCGTGTTCGATGCCGAGGAGATCGCGGCCGGCGCGGCAGCCGACGACAACGACAACGGCATCCCCGACGAGTGCGAGCAATCGCCCGCCGTCGACCTCTCACTCAACACCGGCTACGACGAGACGACTGGCACGCTCATGCCGGGCGGCACGGACGACGACGACTGGAGAATCGTCGCACCGGCCCCGGAGCGTCCCGCCAAAGTCATGATCTCGCCGCATCCGAACTGGAGCAACCCGCTTCCGCTGACGCGCTGGATCTCGGTCGATCCCAACCGCGGGGCCTCTTTACCCGGCGTGAACACGATCTCGTTCGAACGCTGCTTCTGCCTCGGCGCCGACGCTCGCGACGTCATCCTCGACCTGCAGCTCCGGGCGGACAACGAGGCAACCGTGTTCCTCAACGGGCAAACCCTGGCCGGACCGGGTGGGGCGTTCAACAGCGTCGTCCCACTGACCGTGCGGCGCAGCGGCGCCGCCGGCGACGGCCTCTTCACCGCCGGCCGCAACTGCGTCCGCGTCGACGTCCACGACTTCGGCATCTTCACCGGCCTCAACGTCCAAGGCAGCATCACGGCGTCCCAGGGAGGATGTGACCTGCCATAGACGGCGAGCAAACCGGGGCGTATCGGAACCAGCCGGTGCGCCCGCAACCTGCCGAAACACGAAGGGCCGCGAATTCTCGCGGCCCTTCTCATTGGTTTCGATTGGAGCGGGAAACCGGACTCGAACCGGCGACATCAACCTTGGCAAGCCACGATCCGCATACGACTGGGCCTCGAACCCACGCTGAGACAGCATCACCTTCCCGCATACAACCCCTTCCACCTGAGACAGTTGACGACGACTCCGGTTACTCCGGGGCCTAGGACGGAGTGTCCCGTCGTGAGACCAAATAACCCCTGTAAAGACACCCTCGGTAGTCAATTGGTAGTCAGGAGCATGTGCGAGGAACGGCGATGATCGCGCTCCTCTTCGCGCTCGGTGCGGCCTGCTTCGCCCTGAGTCTCCCGATCACCGGAACCCATTTCGGCGCAAAGCTCCGGCAGGCGGCCGGCGTGTCTTTCGTGCTCGCGCTCGTACCATCCCTCGTCGTAGGGCTCTTCCTGCCCTCGGGTGCGACGCCTACGGGCGATGCGCCGACGAATGCGTTGCCCGTCGGTGCGCAGCTCGTTCATGGTCTGTCCTGCTTCGGCGCGCTCGTCCTGCTCTCGCTCGGCGCGTACGG